>JANQFX010000111.1 GCA_028277725.1 Thiohalocapsa sp. | reverse complement strand
ATTCTATTCCAACGAGTTGTAACGCAGCTCAGCGGCACGCGGGGCGTGCCCTGGCGGCCGTAGCGGCTTTCACCTGGCGGGTGACTCGCTAAGGACGTCTGAGTTCCAGGCGGCAAGAGCATTTGCGGATGGCACTAAGCGGTCAACTGCTCCATCTAGGTTGAATCCTATGGGCGAACAAGAACGCGGGGCCCTGGCGTTGCTGTCAACCCGAGGCGACAGCTCTCCTGACAGTGGGGCCCGCGGTCAACTAGGTCTCGGCACGGCGCTGAACCGGACGCGCTCGGCGGGTGCGGTGAACTCGCCGTAGCAGGCCGCGCGCCGGTCCAATTGGCGTAGGGACGGTGCGTTGAGCTGGCGCTCGAACTCCGCGAGCCGCATTTCCGCGTCGCCGCCGAGCGGATCCGTCATGCGGATCTGGCGCAGGTCGACGATGTCGCGTGCCAGTCGGGCCTGATGCTGGCGCTCGATGTGCGGTGGGCGGACACAGCGTATTCCCATCGGAAACCCCCGCGCGCGGCCCACCAGCACGAGGTCCGTGGCGGAGGCCGCCGGTGCCCGTAACCCGAGCAGCAGATCGAGGCTGATCACCGGCACCAGCTGCCCGTGTAGATCGAAGGCACCCAACACCCATGGCGCGGTCTGGTCCAGGGGCGTCAGGCGCGGCAGTGCGACACAGGACTCCACGCGATCCAGTTGCACCGCCCGCCGACCGCTGTCGGTGCGCACCCAAACGCAATCGATTCGCTGCCCGCCCATTCGCTCGCTCCACGGACCGATATGGCCCTGCACGATGCGCCAGAGTTGGACGCCCCTCTCGGTAAGCGTTGGAACAAGCCTAGCCCAAGGCGCGCGGGTCGTTCGGCGAGCGCATCACGGCGTTCGCGTTGTGAAGGCCGGCGGTCGCACGCGGTACCCACGGCAGGTCTTGTTGCGCGCCGGATGTGGGCACGGGATCGGAATCGGACTCAGGGATCGACGCCCTCGCGCAACAGTGGACGCATGGCGCGGAGCATGCTGGGGAATACGCCGGGATTGTCCGCCTCCTCGCCGGCCAGGAGGCGCTTGATGCGCTCGCGCTCCGTGGGCATGTCGAAGCAGGCGGGACAACTGTCCGGCACCACGGGCAGCCCGTCCGCCTGCGCGAAGGCGGCGGTCTGGCGCTCGCGCGCATAGACCAGGGGCCGGATGATGCGCAGGTCGCCGGCGTCGTTGCGGTAGTGTGCCTTCATGGTGCGCAGCTGGCCGCCGCGGAAGAGCGACATCAGCAGGCTTTCGGCGAGGTCGTCCAGGTGTTGCGCCAGTGCGAGCACGCCGAAGCCGTGCTCGCGGCACAGCCGGTAGAGGATGCCGCGCTTCATGCGCGCGCAGTAGGCACAGAAGGAGTCGCCGTCCATACGCTCCTTGGCCTCCTCCATGATGGGCTGCGGCTCGTAGAACCAGGGCACGCCGAGTTCGCCCATGTGGCTCGCGAGCCGCTTCGGCTCGAAACCGGGCACCTCCGGGTCGACGGTTGCCGCCGCGAGCTCGAAGCGCACCGGCGCATAGGTCTGCAGGTGCTTCAGGATGCGGAGCAGCGAGAGCGAATCCTTGCCACCGGAGACACCGAGGAGGATGCGGTCCCCGTCCCGGATCATATCGTGGTCGGCGATGGCGCGTCCGACGGCTCGCAGCAGGGACTTGGGCGGCTTCTGATGCGGCTGCCCGGTCGCGGTTGGAGTTGGTGACGAGCTTTGCATGCGCGGGAGTGTAGTGGCCGCCCCGTCGGGTTTGCCACTCTCGCGGCACCGGACGGCGGCGCAGGCGCCGGGGAGCCCCGGTCGGCGCTGAGCGACCATTCGGGAGGGAGCGGGCGAACAGGGGCAGGCAAATAAAAAGGCCGGCAGGTTGCCGGCCTTTGCACCCGGGAATGCGCCCGGGCGACGCGCGCCCCGGATGGGGGCGGGTGGATCTCACCGTGGGTGAGGTTCTTCAGTTGCCTCTGAGCGTAGACGATAATCGGGCAATTGCCAGTCTCTGATCCGTGTCTGCGGTGTTTTCCGACGAACGGTAGTGACGTGGGCGAAACTCCGCTTGCGGGCCGCCTCGGATTCGGTGCAACGTCCTGCGCTCACCCACGTCGGCGCGACGGCCGCCCGTGGCCGCGGGGTTCTGCGAAGCGATGCACCTGCAGCGACCACGACCCCGTTGTGGCCTCCAGCACGATGCAGGACGGTCCGCCGAAGGTCCGGCTCCGGCCGGCGGCGCCCGGGTTCAGCAACCAGGGAAGCGCGTCACAATCGGTCGCCAGCCGGTGGCTGTGCCCGTAGACGACCGCTCTGGCCTCGGGGAAGCGACGGCGCAGACGTTCATGGCGGCCCTTTGCCGGGGTTCGGTGGCCATGCACCACCACCAACTGACCACCCGGCAGCTCCTCGGCCACCTGCGCCGGCAGCTGGCCGAGCAGCCACGTCTCTCGCTCGGGCCACTTCGCGGGGGAGTCGTTGTTGCCGAGCACGGCGATCACCCGTCCGGATCGTGGCTTAAGCCCGGCGAGCACGCCCGCGTTGCCGATATCGCCGCCGTGCACGGCGAGGTCGCAGTCGGAGACGATATCGGCAATTCTCGGATCCAGCACGCCATGCGTGTCGGACAGGATGGCGACCCGGAGCATGGACGGCGTTCCTGGGGCCCGATCGACTTCGTCTGCCGGTGCGCAAGACGGGCTGCGGCTCAGGGTTCGACCTCAGGGATGGTCAGCACCAGCTTGCCGCGCATGCCACCGGCCTCGATCCGGCGATGTGCGTCGGCGGCTTGCGCCAGCGGGAAGGTGTCCGCCACCTCGATGCGCAAGTCGCCCGCGTCGATCAGGGCGCCGCAGCGGTCGAGGATCTCGCCCTGGTGGGCCAGGGCCTCGGGCAGGTTGCGCAGCTGAGGCGTGAGCATCAGCTCCAGACTGATGCGCAAGTTGCGTATCCGCGCCTCCTTCAGGGCGACCGGTCCGGGGTCGAGGATGGTGACGAGGTCGCCGTAGGGCGCCATCACCGGGATGCTGAGCTCGAACACCTCGGGCCCCACGGTGTCGAAGCAGACATCGACGCCGCGGCCCTCGGTCCAGTCGGCCATGGCGCCGGTCAGATCCTCTCGTCGATAGTCGACCACGAACTCGGCGCCCAGGGCGTGCACGAAGTCCGCCTTGTCGTCACCGCTCACGGTGGTCGCCACGCGCGCGCCGGCCAGCTTGGCGAGCTGGATGGCCACATGCCCCACGCCGCCGCCGCCGGCGTGGATCAGCACCTGCTGACCGGGCTGGATGCGGGCGCGGTCGTGTAGCGCCTCCCAGGCCGTGATCAGCACCAGGGGCGCGGCGGCGGCCTCGACGAAGCCGAGCGATGTCGGTTTCGGCCTGACCGCGGCCGCATGGGCGACGGCGAATTCGGCATAGGTGCCGGTTGAACCCCCGAGGCCGCCGTAACAGAACCAGACCGCGTCGCCGGGTCGGACGTGGGTGACCGCCTCGTCCACGGCCTCGACGACGCCGGCGCCGTCACAGCCGAGCACGGCGGTCAGGGTGTCCGGTAGCATCGGCCCCTTGGCGCGGACCTTGGTGTCCACGGGATTGACCCCAGCCGCATGCAACCGAACCAGCACCTGGGTCGGTTCCTGCAGCTCGGGCACCGGCAGGTCGACCTCCGTAAGCACCTCTGGGCCGCCCGGTTGACGCATCTGTATGGCACGCATGGTCTCGCCTCCTGATCGCGGATCTCAGCGGCGAGATGATGCGCCCGCGCGGGGGCTGGCTCAAGCCGGCCGTTCGCCGTGCGATGACTGCCGCTCGTTGGGCCTACGCCGAGTTGGCGCCTTACGACATCGGCGAGCCCGCCGCAATGATGGGCATTCCTGGAGGCCAAGACATGACAGACACAGCAGTAGCGGGCAGGGTGCCGCTGGAGAACGGGCCGAGCAATGCAGAGCGGTCGCTGATCCTGGCGCATGGGGCAGGGCAGGGGCCGACCTCCGAGTTCATGGAGCACCTGGCGTTGCGCCTTGCCGGGGGTGGCGTGCGTGTCCTGCGGCCCTGGTTTCCATACATGGAGAAGACGGCGCTGGATGGCCGCAGGCGCCCGCCCGATCGCGAGCCCAGGCTCTTGGGGACGCTGCGCGAGGTCATCGTCCGGGAGCATGGGAGGACGCGGACGGTGTTCTGCGGCGGCAAGTCCATGGGCGGGCGCATCGCCGCGATGCTGGCCGATGAACTCGATGTCGCCGGACTGCTCTGCTTCGGTTACCCCTTCCATCCCACTGGCCGGCCGACACAGACCCGGTTGGCGGCCCTGGAGGCCATCGAGACGCCGACGCTGATCTGTCAAGGGGAGCGTGACCCTTTCGGCAACCGCGCCGAGGTCGACGCCTACGCCCTAAGCCCGGCGGTGCGCATCGGCTGGGTCGCGGCCGGAGAGCACAGCTTCAAGCCGCGCAAGTCCTCCGGGCGGAGCTGGTCCGGCAATATGGACGAGGCGGCGGACCTGGCGCTGGAGTTCATTGATGGGCTGAGCTGATCGCGCCCGGGCCGGCTTTCCCCCAGTCCCCCGCTCGGTCTGGCGCGCCCGAGTTTCGCAAACGACAACGAGTCGAGCATGTTCGTCGGAATTCGGCGCCGCTGCACTAATTCCCCGGGCCATCCGGCCATTGCCCGTCGGGCGCGGGCGTGGAATCCTGTCGGGGTGTGACCCGACCCAGGCAACCGGATATGCCCGCCAGCCCAACTCGCCGCCTCTGCGCAACACATCCCGCCAGCCCCTCCGACACCGCGCTGGACGTCCTCAACCGTGTCTTCGGCTACCCGAGCTTTCGTGGTGCCCAGCAGCGCATCATCGAACACGTCGTCGGCGGTGGCGATGCGCTGGTGCTCATGCCCACCGGCGGGGGCAAGTCGCTCTGCTACCAGATTCCGGCCCTGCTGCGGCCCGGAACGGGTATCGTCGTCTCGCCGCTGATTGCGTTGATGCAAGATCAGGTGGACGCCCTGCGCCAGCTCGGCGTCCGCGCGGCCTTTCTCAATTCCTCGCTGATGCCGGACGAGCAGCAGCGTGTGGAACAGCAACTCCTCGACGGCACCCTGGACCTGCTCTACGTCGCCCCGGAGCGGCTGCTCACGGAGCGTTTCCTGGGCCTGCTGGAGCGCGTCGAGCCGGCGCTGTTCGCCATCGACGAGGCGCACTGTGTGTCCCAATGGGGGCACGACTTCCGCCCCGAGTACATCCAACTCGAACGCCTGCACCAGCGCTGGCCCGCCATCCCGCGCGTCGCGCTCACGGCGACGGCAGATGCACCCACCCGTAACGAGATCGTCACTCGGCTCGACCTCGGCGCTGCCGAGCAGTTCGTCTCCAGCTTCGATCGGCCGAACATCCGCTACCGCATCGTCGAGAAGACCCAGCCGCGCCGGCAGCTGCTCGAATTCCTGCGCGACGAGCACCCCGACGACGCCGGCATCGTCTATTGCCTGTCGCGGCGCAAGGTGGACGACACGGCGGAGTTCCTGCGCGCCCAGGGCTTCGATGCCATCGCCTACCACGCCGGACACTCCGCCGAGGAGCGCCGTGCCCGGCAGGCGCGGTTCATTCAGGGCGAGGGCGTCATCGTCGTCGCCACCATCGCCTTCGGCATGGGCATCGACAAGCCCGATGTCCGCTTCGTGGCCCACATGGATCTGCCGAAGAGCGTCGAGGCCTACTACCAGGAGACGGGCCGCGCCGGCCGCGACGGGCTGCCGGCGGACGCCTGGCTCTGCTATGGGCTCGCCGATGTCGTCATGCTGCGGCAGTTCATCGACCAGGGTGAGGGCGAAGAACGCTTCAAGCGCGTCGAGCACCACAAGCTCGATGCCCTGATCGGTCTCTGCGAGAGCATCGAATGCCGCCGCCAGACCCTGCTCCACTATTTCGGCGAGCGGCTGCCCGAACCCTGTGGTAACTGCGACACCTGCCTGACCCCGGTCGAGACCTGGGACGGCACCGAGGCTGCGCAGAAGGCCCTGTCCTGCATCTATCGGACCGGGCAGAGGTTCGGCGCCGCGCACCTCACCGACGTGCTGCTGGGTAAGGACACGGTGCGCATCCGCAAGTTCGGCCACGAGCGAGTCACGACCTTCGGCATTGGCAAGGAGCTCAAGGCCGATCAGTGGAAGTCCGTCTATCGGCAACTGGTGGCCGCCGGTCTCGTTGCCGTGGACGTCGAGGGCTTCGGCGGCCTGCGGCTCACCGAGGCGGCGCGTCCGGTGCTGCGCGGCGAGCAGCCCCTGCGGCTGCGGCGAGACCCGGCGCGCTCGCGCGCCAAATCGGACCGCGGCCAGCGCCAGTCCATCCCCGACATCGCCCGCGCCAGCCCCGAGGCCCAGGCCCTGTGGGAGCGCCTGCGCGGGCGTCGGCGCGAACTCGCCGTGGAGCAGAGGCTGGCGCCGTACATGATCTTCGGCGACGCGGCCCTGCGCGAGATGCTGACCTACCGGCCGCGCGACCAGGATGAGTTCGGCCGCATCAGCGGTGTCGGCGCCGTCAAGCTGGAGCGCTACGCCGAGGACTTCCTGGCCGTGCTCGCCGCGCACGAGGCCGAGCACGGCCGGCCCGCCGACCTGCCGAAGCTGCCGCCGCTGAGCGAGCGTCGGGCCAAGGACCTGCCCGTGCGCAGGGTCGCGCACGACGGCGGGCCTGGGGGTCGATTGGGGGACACGGCCATGGCCTCACTGGTGCTGCTGCGAGAAGGAATCGTGCCGGAGCAGGTTGCCGAACGGCGTGGCATGTCGCCGAGGACCATCTGGGGCCACCTGACCCAGTGCATCGAGGCCGGCGCCGCCGATGTGTCGGAGGTCGTCGATCTGCCCGACCGCGACCTCAAGCGCATCCGCAACGCCCTGCAGCAGTTCGCGGACGGGCCCAGTATGCCGCTGAAGCCCGCCTTCGAGGCCCTGGACGGGCGCTACTCCTACGAGGTGCTGGGCTGTGTGCGCGCGGCGGAAATGCGCGAGGCGGATACCTGACCGCCCGCCGGCACACTGGGGTGAGCCGCATGATCGCTCTCCCCGTCGAACCCGATCCGCCTGTCGTATGTGGCACAAATCCTTGTCGGCAATGCCCGGTGGCAGCCTTCCATCCGCCACCATCAGCCCGCGTGTTGTCGGGGCATCTGTCCGAGCGGGTAGGCCGGGGCTGCCATGCGGGACGTGGGCCCCAGGGTGGCAATTCGGGCAATCTCGCTGTTCGAGATCGGTACAAGAGATTGAAATAAAAGCCAATTCAGTGCGCATGCTCAAGCGCGCCTTGGGACTCCGATGGCCTTGGGGTTCGATGCGGTCTCCGTTGGTACTCGCCCGCTTGGGTCGATTCCTCTACTGGTGGCATGGGTATTGCTTTACCGCCTGGCGCGTGGGGCGCTCTCGCGCCGACCCTTTCCTGTACCTGACCCTGAGGCCGAGCTCATGCTCCTCGATACCTACCAATCCGAACAGCGTTTCTGGCTCACGACCATCTTCGGCTCCACCAGCGACGGTGACCTGCAAGCCTTTCGCGGCGATTTCGTCGTCAAGGAGGGCGAACTCAAGGAGGCCGCCGGCAAGCGCAACCCGCCTATCGCCCTGCTCAAGCAGGCCGCGATTCTGGCCGATGCAGACAAGATCCTGATGATCGCCGGCAACTTCCCTAGCATCGACGCGTTGCCGGAGTTCATCGAGCGCTTCGACGCGAGCCTGGCGGATGGCTGCAAGCCCGTCTTCTTCGTCGACGACATCCCGGACCATTCCGTCGTGGAGGTCAACGGGCACGACTATGCCCTGATCCATTTCCGCGAGGGCATGGCCTGGAACGAACTCATGGAGCTTTTCTACGTCGAGAAATCGGACCTCAAGGGCATGAACGCCGAGGACAAGGTCAAGGTGCTCCATGACGCCGGCAAGGACTTCAAGCCGAACTACCCGCGCAAGGACCTCGATGAGGTGCTCGCCTCCAAGACCGGCGTCAAGCGCGAGGCCTGGGGTGCCGTCTGAGGCCTCGGGCAAGGCCGGGCGCGCGATCTGATTTCAAGCGCTTGGGCGCTCAGAAAATGGCGGGGCATCCTGCCCCGCACGGGCACCTCGAATATTTCGAGGTGCCCTTAATCGGCGAGCGCGCGCTGTAGGCGCCGACCTGGTAGCGCAGTTCGCTCGCCGACAACCATCGTCGCCATGCGCGCGTCGACTCCCAGGCCATGGCCAATGTCGTAGAGCATTGAGGCGCGCGCCAACGTCGGCACGGCGAGCGTGACGACGACACCGAGCAGGGTCGCGAAGAAGCCCTTGCGCTTCTCCGCCTATACGGCCTGGAGTTCTGTCACTGCATGCCCCTTCATCTCTGAGTCTTCGGTTCGATTCTGATCCGATATCCTATCTATTTCAGTAGTTTGTCGCCAAGTCGACAGCATTGGGGCCGGCGCATCCTCCGGCAGCGACCTATTTCGCCCTCAGATCGAGCAAGCGCTCGCAGTCAGGGTCGGCGATAACAGCCGAGGCAGACCGAAGAAGATCGAACGACACGATCTGGAGGAGACATGATCAACGCCGCTTTTTCCCATGCGCCTGAGCAAGCTTGCCGGTGTCGCCGCTGTCGGTATTGCGATGTTTCCCTGTAGCTGCGGCGGCCACCCGGAGATCATCCCGGGGGTGCACTACGTGTCTGCCGCGATCATGTTCGGGGTGCTCGCGTTCTTCTGCTCTGTGTTTCTGAGGCGCGCCTGGCCCAAACCGACCGTACAGGCGCGGGTGAGGGCGGTCGTTTATGCCCTGTGCGGACTCGCGATGGTCGTGGCCATCGTGGCAATCGGAATCGATGCGTTGACGGGGGCGCTGAGTGGGAGCTTCTCGACCTTCACCGTCTGGGCGGAAACGACGGCGCTGGTCGCGTTCGGCATCGCATGGCTGACGGCGAGCAGGATCTTGCCCGTCATTACGGCACCGAACGAGCAGCTGAGTCTGCTGTCGTAGGCGGTGGCGCTGGGTGAGCGCCAGTTTGGTCGGACTCTGGCGTAGGTCGGTTGGATGTAGCAGAGGCGTGCGCACGCGTGTGCGTAGGATGTGCGTCCCCGAGACTTTGGAGAAGCGGGTTGCGTCGGCGAGTCCACAAGGTATGTCATAATGCCGGGCTGAATTTGTCACTGAGCCGCGCACGGTGCGCGGCAGCCGAGGAACCATCATGAGCTTCTTCATTTCCGACGCCATGGCCCAGTCCGGGGGCGCCCCCGCCGGCGACCCGCTGCTGGGCCTGCTCTTCCCCATCGGCCTGATCGTCATCCTCTACTTCCTGATGATCCGCCCGCAGATGAAGCGCCAGAAGGCGCATCAGAAGCTGGTCGAGGGGCTATCGAAGGGTGACGAGGTGGTCACCATGGGCGGCGTCGCCGGGCGCATCGTCGACCTGGGCGAGAACTTCGCGCAGCTGGAGGTCGCCGACAACGTGCGCATCAAGATTCGTCGCTCCGCGGTCGAGGTCCTGCTGCCGAAGGGTCAGCTGAAGGAGCTCTGAGCGCGACAGATCCGGGGCTCGGGGCGCGGTTCCCGAGCACGGGCGCCCGCGCCCGAGTTGGGTCGCTCGGCATGTCTCCTGTGCCTGGCCTCCTGTACCTGGCCCGCTGCTGGATGGGTGGCACCTAAGACTCAGACATTGGGTCGCCGACTGCGGTATGCGGCTCGATTCGATATCTCGTTCGACCGGCAATCCGAACCGGACCGACTTGGATTCGTAGCGTCATCCTCGCTTGCCGCCCACCCGCCGATCATCGTCCGTCGATTGGGGCGGCTGGGTATTGGTCACACCCGGTTCCCGATTGCAAGACATCCGTGTGCCCATTGGCGCACGGCACCCGGCCCCACCTCCCGGAACCCGGAGCTCCGAACCGGCTGAGGGCCGCCACTGAACATGCCTCCGGCGCAGATGCTGGGAAGCCCGATCATGAATCACTATCCACTCTGGAAAAACCTGCTGATCCTCTCCGTGGTCCTGGTCGGGCTGCTGTTCGCGTTGCCGAACCTGTTCCCGCAGGATCCCTCCGTCCTCGTCACGGGGACCCGGAACAACCCGGTCAACGACGCCAGCGCCGCCGAGATCGCCGCCTCCATGGAAAACGCCGGCGTGCCGGTGAAGGGCATCGAGACGCTGCCGGATGACAAACTCCTGGTCCGCTTCAAGACGCCTAGCGAGCAGCTGCGCGGCGGCGAAGTCATGGCGCGCACCCTGGCAGATCGCTACAATAGTGCGCTGGCCACGGCCCCGGACCTGCCCGGCTGGCTGGAGGCCCTGGGCGCGCAGCCGATGTTCCTGGGTCTGGACCTGCGCGGCGGTATCCACGTGCTCATCGACGTGGACATGGACGCCGCCGTGGACCAGGCGCTGGAGCGCTACGCCGGCGACATCCGCACCGAACTGCGCAAGCAGAAGATCCGCTACCTCACCATCACCCGTGACGACGGGCGTGTTGCGGTGCGCTTCAAGGCGGAGGAGACGCGTGATGAGGCCGAGAAGCTGATCCGCAGGGAGTTCCGCGACCTGACCGTGGAGACCGGGCGCGACGGCGGCGACTGGTTCGTCTACGGTGGGCTGCCGCCGCAGCTCCAGGAGGAGGTCAAGGACTTCGCGCTGGAGCAGAACATCACCACGCTACGCAACCGCGTCAACGCCCTGGGCGTTGCGGAGCCCATCATCCAGCGCCAGGGTGAGCGGCGCATCATCGTGCAGCTGCCGGGCGCCCAGGACCCGGCGCGGTTGAAGGAACTGCTCGGCGCCACGGCGACGCTGGAGTACCGGCTGGTGGACACCGAACACGACGTGCGCGATGCCCTCGACGGCCGTGTGCCGGTCGGCGCCGCGCTCTACAGGGAGCGCGATGGTCAGCCCATCCTGCTCAAACGTCGGGTCATCGTCACGGGTGATCAGATCACCGACGCCTCCGCGGGCTTCGACCAGCAGTCCGGTTCGCCCGCGGTGTTTGTCAACCTCGACGGGCAGGGCGCCCGGCGCATGCGCAACGTGACCACCGAGAACGTCGGCAAGCCGATGGCCGTGGTCTTCATCGAGAGCCGCACCATCACCCGCATGGTCGACGGCGAGCCGGTGAAGGAGCGCCAGCGCACCGAGGAGGTCATTAGCGTTGCAAACATCCTGGAGCCCTTCGGCCGCCGCTTCCAGACCACCGGCCTGGACAGCTCGGACGAGGCCCATAACCTGGCCCTGCTGCTGCGCGCCGGCGCCCTGGCGGCACCCATCGAAATCGTCGAGGAACGCACCATCGGCCCGAGCCTTGGCCAGGACAACATCGATCAGGGTTTCCGCTCGGTGATGATCGGCCTGCTGCTGGTCGTCATCTTCATGGCGCTGTACTACAAGGTCTTCGGCCTGGTGGCGGACTTGGTGCTGGTGGTCAACCTGGTGATGATCGTCTCCGTCCTGTCGGCCCTGCAGGCGACCCTGACCATGCCCGGCATCGCCGGCATCGTGCTCACGGTCGGTATGGCCGTGGACGCCAATGTGCTGATCTTCGAGCGTATCCGCGAGGAGATTCGCAACGGCTCCAGCCCGCAGGCGAGTATCCACGCCGGTTACGACAAGGCCCTGTCGACCATCGTCGACGCCAACATCACGACGCTCATCGCCGCCGTGGTGCTGTTCAGCTTCGGCACCGGTCCCATCAAAGGCTTCGCCGTGACGCTGTTCATCGGCATCCTGACGTCGATGTTCACGGCCATCCTAGGCTCCCGCGCACTGATCAACCTGATCTACGGCGGTCGCCGCGTGAAGAAGCTCGCCATCTGAAACCGGCCACCTGACGGACCCGCAACCATGTCCCACTTACAGATCCTGAAAGATCTCGATATCGACTTCATGGGCAAGCGGTATGTCGCCGCTGCCGCGTCCGGCGGCTTGTTGCTGCTCTTTCTGCTGTCGATGCTGTTTCGCGGCTTCGACTTCGGGCTCGACTTCACCGGCGGTACGGTCATCGAGCTCGGCTACTCGGAGCCGGTGGAGGTGGTCGACGTTAGCGCCACCTTGAGCGACGGCGGCTTCCCGGAGGCCGTGGTGCAGCACTTCGGCTCGCGCACCGATATCCTGATTCGCCTGCCGCCGGTTGAGGAGGGCGAGGCGCAGAGCGCGCAGCGCAGCGATGAGGTGGTGCGGGTGCTACGCCAGGACGCCGTCGGGGAGATTGAACTCCGCCGCGTCGAGTTCGTCGGCCCGCAGGTGGGCGAGGAACTGCGCGAGCAGGGCGGACTGGCGGTGCTATTCGCCCTCATCGGCATCCTGATCTACGTCGCCGTGCGCTTCGAGTGGCGCTTCGCGCTCGGCGCCGTTGCGGCGCTGGTGCACGACGTGATCTTCACCATCGGCATCTTCTCCATCTTCCAGATCGAGTTCGACCTGACCGTGCTCGCCGCCGTGCTCGCGGTCATCGGTTACTCGCTGAACGACACCATCGTCGTCTTCGATCGCATCCGCGAGAACTTCCGCAAGATGCGCAAGGGCGATGTCATCGAGGTTTGCAACCGCTCCATCAATCAGACCCTGTCGCGCACCATCATCACCTCCGGCACCACGCTGCTGGTCTTGCTCGCGCTGTACTTCCTCGGCGGTGAGGCCATCGCCGGCTTCTCGCTGGCGCTGATCATCGGCGTCGTGGTCGGTACCTATTCGACCATCTACATCGCCACCGCCATGGCCGTCTGGCTCGGCGTGAGCCGTCAGGACCTGTTGGCGCCTCCGCCGGTGAAGGAGGGCGAGGTGTTGGACGACCGGCCCTAGGCCGGTAACGGGGTCGGGGCCGCGTCACCGCGGTTCCCGGCGCCACGCCCTGTCCCCTCTCTCTATACCGCCTGTCTCCCATGTGCACCGTCGTCGTCCTGCGTCGCCCGGGCCACGCTTGGCCGCTGCTGCTGGCGGCCAACCGCGACGAACTGCGCCTGCGGCCGTCGCAACCGCCAGGGCGCCATTGGTCGGACCGCCCGGAGGTCGTCGCCGGGCTCGATGAGCTCGGCGAGGGCAGCTGGCTCGGGCTCAATGACCACGGCATGGTCGCCGCCGTGCTGAATCGAGAGGGCACACTGGGGCCGGCGGCGGGGCGTCGCTCCCGCGGCGAGCTGGTACTCGAGGCGTTGGATCACGCCGAGGCCAAAGAGGCCGCCGGGGCGCTGTCGGACCTGCATCCCGATGCCTATCGACCCTTCAATCTGCTCATCGCCGATCCGAAGGACTGCTACTGGCTGCGTCACGGTGGGGACGGTGGCATCCGCGTCCACAAGGTCCCGGACGGCCTCCACATGCTCGCCTCCCGCGAGCTGGACGACCAGGCACAACCGCGCATTGCGCGTTTCCTGCCGCTGTTTCGCGCCGCGCCCGAGCCGATGCCGGCGGAAGATGGTGGAGATTGGACAGGATGGGCGCCGTTGCTCGCCACCCGTGCCGCGGGTATTGCCTCGTCTTCGTCTGGAACCTTGTCCCACCCCGAGTCCGAGTCCGCCGCCGACGCCATGAACCTCGATGGCATCGCGCTGGAGTCCGGCGATTTCGGCACCGTCTCCAGCAGCCTCATCGCCCTGCCGACTTACCCCGGCTGCGATGCGCTGCCCGTCTTCCTGCACGCCGACGGCCCACCGGACCTGGTCGACTACACCCGGGTCGCCATGGTCCCGGAGGCGGGCATCTAGGACAACGACGACGAATGCAGCGCCTTGGGGTCCGCCGCGCGGACCATGGCAAAATGAGCCACATCGCGACAGAGCCTCGATACCAACGCCCGCGTGAGCATGAGCCAGTTCGACCTTCATCGCCCCGTCCCACCCCTGCCGACGCTCCGCGAGGTCAAACCCGGCAGCTTCGTCTTCGAGCGCCCGGGTGCGCTGCCGCCGAGCTTCTGCGACGAGGTGATCCAGCGTTTCGAGGCCAACCCGGAGCAGCAGTACGCCGGCCGGGTCGGTCAGCTGCGCGAGGAGATGAGCAGCATCAAGCAGACCACCGACCTGGTGGTCAGCAACAAGGACAACTGGAAGGACGCGGACCAGCTGTTCTTTCGCTCCCTCGCCGCCGCCATGCGCGAGTTCCGAGAGACCTACCCCTACTTCAAGGGCCCGTTCAAGGACCTGGGCTACCAGGTGCAGCGCTATCTGCCAGGGCAGTTCTACCACTGGCATGTCGACGGCGGCAGCCACGAGCTGAGCCAGCGCCAGCTGGTGGCGCTGTGGTACCTCAACGATGTGCCCGGCCCCGGCGGCGAGACCCAATTCCTGTATCAGGACATCAGCGTGACGCCGGAGCAGGGCAAGCTGGTGGTCTTTCCGCCCTTCTGGACGCACGAACACCGCGCCAACGTGCTGCGGCGCGGCGTCAAGTACATCGCCACCACCTGGGTGGTGTTCGCCTGAGGGCGGGCATCGGCGCCATGAGCGATAAGGCCCCACGCCTCCTCGGCATCATCGAGCTCGGCGGTTACCCGAACTTCGCGCCGCTCTATAAACGGCTCGGCTTCGACGTCGAGTTGGTCAGCTCCCAGCGCAAGGCACAGGCGGCGCTGAAGAAGCGCCTGCCGGACGTCATCATCGCGGAGTACAACTTCCAGTCCGACTTCCGCGACCGAACCAGCAACCTCGAAACCCTGATGGCGCGGCTGCAAAAGCACCCGGGAATCCGGGTGATCTGCATCCACCAGCCGGAGCACCGGACGAAGCTCGATATGCTGCGCGGGCGCTTCCCGGTCTTCGCCGCCTTGCCGTTGCCGGTGACGGAGCCGGCTATGGAGTCGGCATTGCAGCGGGCGCTGGTCGCGGCTGACTGAGGGGCGAAGCAGCCCTTGGCGGGAAAGGGTATTCCGGCCTCAGCGCCGCCTGCTCAAACGCCACAAGAGGTAGGCCAGCAGCAGATAGAGCGGCGCCTTGTCCGCTTCGTTGAAGGCGAGACTCAAACCGGCCAGCAGCGCCGCAGCGACAGCCAGACCGAGGTCGAGGTGGCTCAGGTTGGGCCGCCGGATGCGGCGCTGTGCGGGCTCCGTCGCGGCGGGGCGCATGGTCGCTTGGGGGCGTCCGGCGCGACCGTGGCGTCGCTCGAAAGTGGTCTTTCGACTGAGGGTCTGACGAGCGGAGGCCTGTCTGGGCGCGCGCGGGTGCTGCTCGGTCCGATGAGCGCCATCGGGCGCCGTGGCGGTTGCCTCCGCGACATCGCTGCTCGCGACCTCGTCTTCGGCACCCTGTGCGCTCCCGGAGCGGGCGTTCAGCAGCGTGCGTCCATCCAGCAGCGCGACCACGGCCAGGTAGGCCGCCAGCAGCAGGCTTCCAGCAACGAAGGGATTCCAGCCGGCCTGGTCCGTCAACCAGCGGCCGGCGGCGTAGAGCGCCAGGCCCAGGCCGATGTAGCCGAACACCCGCAGTAGATCGTAGGGGACCGGGTAGTAACGCCGGCCCAGGGCGTAGGACAGCACCACCATGGCGCCGTAGCAGATCAGGTGCGCCCAGGCGGCGCCCTCGTAGCCGAACGTCGGCACCAGCAGCCAGAGCGACAGCACGGTGATGCCGGCCCCCGCCAGCGCGACCCAGGCGCCCAGTAGGGTGCGGTCCGTGAGCTTGTACCAGATGGACAGGTTCACATAGACGCCGAGCAGCAGGTTCGCCAGCAGCAACACCGGCACCACCCGCAGACCCTCACGGTAGTCGCTGCCGACGAAGTATTGGAAGAGGTCCAGATAGAGCGTGACCATCAGAAAGATGAACACGCAGAAGATCACGAACCAGTTCAGCACCAGCGCGTAGACTTGCTTGGCGTCACGCTGCTTTGCGTAGCTGAAGAAGAAGGGCTCGCCGGCGTAGCGGAACGCCTGGATGAACAGCGTCATCAGGATCGACAGCTTGTAACAGGCACTGTAGATGCCAAGCTGCGCCATGTTGGTTGCGTCATCGTAGGGCAGTAGGTACTTGAGCGCGGCGCGGTCCAGCATCTCGTTGACGATGCCGGCCATGCCGATGACCACCATCGGCAGGGAGTAGCGCAGCATGCGCCGGAACAACTCGCCGTCGAAACCCGTCAGCGCGCCGCGGAACTGCGGCGTGAGCAGCACGAGCTTGAGGCCGCTGGCCGCCAGGTTGGACAGGAACACATAGCCGACGCCGATGTCGGGGTCCCAGAGACGGCCGAGGACAGACTCCGGGTCCGCCTCGAAGGCCTGCCGGCAGAGGACGATGAAGAAGACATTGAGGCCGATATTGGCGCCGATCTCCACCAGCTTGATCCCGGCGAAGCGTAGCGCGTTGTTCTCTGCCCGCAGCCGTGCAAAGGCCGCGTTGCCCACCGAGTCCATGGCGAGGATCGCCGCCACCCACCAGATGTACTCCGGGTGGGCGGCATGGCGCAGCAGGTCCGCGACGGGTTGCTGGAAGGCAACCGCGAGCGCCAGGAACATCCCGTTGACGAGGATCAGGAACCGCAGCACCGTCGCCAGCACGGTGTTCGGGTCGTCGTCCCCCTTGGAGCGGAAACGGAAGTAGCCCGTTTCCATGCCGAAGGTCATGAGCACCGCCAGGAAGCCCATGTACGCATAGAACTCCGCGACGACGCCATAGTCCGCCGGCACGAAGGTGTAGGTGTACAGCGGCACCAGCAGGTAGTTGAGGAACCTGCCGAGGATGCTGCTGAGACCGTAGACAGCGGTTTGGGAGGCGAGGCGTTTGAGGGGGTTCACGGCGGGAGACTGATCTCGGCGGGAGGCGCTGACGTGGCCGCGGCCGATTCTCTCACGAGGTGAGGGCGCCTGCCCCGCCGACCTGGGTGGGCCGCAGCCCGTCGACGCGCGCAGGGCCAGGGCGATCCTGCCGGCCGAGCTGCTATTCGGGCGGCGCCCTCCGATGTCGGAGCGGGGCGTTGCTCGCTACGGTGGCGTGGTGGACACCGTCCCCTGGGGAGGCTCCAGCCGGAGTTGAAGGAGGCCCAATCGACTCGCGACCTCCGGTGGCAGATCGGCGCCGATATGCAGATAGGCGCCGGGTTCCAGCCGGGTCCCGCGCAGCAACGTCATGGGTTGCTGAAGAGCGATGCCGCCGCCGATGTCCCTGGCCTCCAGAAGGATGGGCAGGGGTTGCCCCGGCTGGCTGGGCCAGGCGGCGAGGTCCGCCAACGGGGCCTCGATCCTCACCAATGCCTCGACGCGGGCGCTGGCCTTGTCGAAGGTCTTCTCCACGATGCTGATGGGCTTGCCGTCCAGCCCCGCGCCCAGGCGCCAGTTGGGCGCGGAGTTCTGGTGCTCTGTGCCCGAAGACGAGTCTGCCTCGGCAGCGGGTGGCGGTTCGGGGCGCTGCAGCCGGGCGATGTCCGATGCCAATCTCGCGGTTTCCGCCTCTAGGGCATCGATCCGCTCCAAGAGCTTGCCGTCGTCGTCGGTGGCGAAGGAGCGGATGAGAATCGCCGCGACCAGGAGGATGCCGATGAAGAGTGCAAAGCGCATGGCTGTGTCCGATGGGGTGACCGGCGATCAGCCGGCGCCGATGCCGAGTGGCCCTTGGCACGGGTGGCAGGAGGGGCCGCGGCTCCGGCGAGACGAATATCGCGGCCCGGGTGGACCGCGTGCAGCTTAGCATGCCTCAATCGGCGTCCCTTTGTCCCACCCTCCCGCCCTGACGGAGCCAAACCGTCCCTTTGCTCGGCTGGCCTCGGGAGGCCGGTGGGGTGTTCAGGCGCAGGCGGCCCGCAAGGCGTCGAGGTCGCGGATGGGGCTGTCGCAGTGGGTGCCGCGGCAGCGATAGGCCCGCGGGCCATCGCCGGCCATGCCAGCCAGTGCGCCGGGGAGTTCGAGTTCGTTCGCCGGTATCGCGAACACCAGCCGTCGCGGGCGATAGCCCTGCTGCGCCACCGCGCGCCAGTCTGCAAGCTCCGGCTCTGCGGCGCGGATGATCATGAGCTCGGTCGGCTGGTGATGCTCGTCCAGGGCCATGAGCAGGGTGGCGTGGGCATAGGGCACTCTCCGCAGGGGCTCGGCGGCGAAGCGCAGGGTCGCGGCCGCCGCGTCCAGGTACCGGTGGTTGCCCAGCAGGTGACCGAGTCGTTGCAGTGCGTGGGCGGCGACGCCGTTGCCGGAAGGCATGGACTCGTCGCCGAGGGGCTTCGGCCGGCTGATCAGCGCCTCGTGGTCGTCGGCGGTGAAGTGGAAGCCGCCCTGGTCCGGGTCGAAGAACCGATCCAGCAGCACATCCGCCAGGGCCATGGCCCAGTCCAGGTCCGCGCGTCGCCAGCGCACCTGCAGCAGCTCCAGCAACGCGTCCAGGAGCAGCGCATAGTCGTCGAGGTAGGCGTTGAGGTGGCCGCGGCCGTCCTTGTAGGCCGCAAGCAGCCGACTGTCGCGCCACAGCTGTTCGTGGATGGAGGCCAGGGCGCGCTCGGCGGAGTCCAGAAGATCCGGGCGCTCCAGGGTACGAGCGGCGCGGGCCATGCCCTTGATCATCAGGGCGTTCCAGCTGGTGAGCACCTTGTCGTCGCGGTCCGGGTGGACGCGCCGGGCACGGGCCGTGAGCAGCTTGACCCTCGCGCTAGCCAATAGCTCCCCGGATTCTCTCGGGTCCAAGCCGGCATCGGCGGCGACGGCCTCGGGCGTGCGGTATTGGTGCAGGTGCCAGTGCCCCTCGAAGTTTGGCTGCCGGTCCAGGCCGAAGACCGGCGCGAACAGGTTCCACTCCGCGGGCTCCAGGATGGCCTCGACCTCGGCCCTATCCCAGACATAGAAGCGGCCTTCTTCGCCCTCGCTGTCGGCATCCAGGCTACTGTAGAAGCCTCCCTCGGGGCCCTGCATCTCACGTATGGCCCAGTCGGCGGTGGCCGCGGCCGCGTCGCGGAACACCGGCTCGCCGGTGGCGCTGAAGGCGTCGCAGCAGAGCGCCAGCAGTGGGCCGTTGTCGTAGAGCATCTTCTCGAAGTGCGGAATCATCCAGAGATCGTCGACGCTGTAGCGGTAGAAGCCGCCGCCGAGCTGGTCGTTCATGCCGCCGCGGACCATGCGCTCCAGCGTGAAGCGGGCCATGTGCAGGGCCTTGGCATCGCCTTCGCAGTCGCCGCCGTCGTCCCCCGCGTCGGAGACCGTGGCTGACCAGTGGCGCAGCAGCAGCTCGAGGTTGCCGGGGTGGGGAAACTTCGGCGCCTGGCCGAAGCCACCGTGCGCCGCGTCGAAGCTCCCGGCGAGCTGTCGGCGCGCCCCTTCCAGCGGTGCTGTGTCGGGCACGCTGTCGGCCGCGCTCGGCTCCAGCGACGCCAGCGCCTGCATCAAGGAGTGGTTCTGTTGGCGGATCTCGTCGCCCTGCTCGCGGTAGGCCTGTTCGATGCTCGTCAGCAGCCCGGTGAAGGCTGGCAGCCCGTGGCGGGGCTCGCGCGGAAAATAGGTGCCGGCGAAGAAGGGCCTCTGGTCCTCGGGTGTTAGGAAGACCGTGAGTGGCCAGCCGCCCGGGCGCCGTGCCAGCAGCTGGTGCGCGGTCTGGTAGATCTTGTCCAGGTCCGGGCGCTCCTCACGGTCCACCTTGATATTGACGAAGAGCCGGTTCATCACCTCCGCGGCGGCCGGGTCCTCGAAGGACTCGTGGGCCATCACGTGGCACCAGTGGCAGGCGGAATAGCCAATGGACAGTAGGATGGGCTTGTCCTGCTCCTGCGCCAGCGCCAGGGCCTCCTCGCACCAGGGCCACCAGTCCACCGGATTGCCGGCGTGCTGCAGTAGGTAAGGGCTGGTGGAGTGCGCGAGGCGGTTGCGCTTGTCGGGGGCTCGGTGGGAGGGGCCCCTGGGATCGGACATGGCGTCGGACATGGCGTCAGCTCGTGCGGTATGGGCGGATTGTGACCATGACGGCGGCGGCCGCCGATTTCCAATGGCCTCGAGCGGGGGCGGCGGGTGTCTGGCGGCGGTGTCGACCCGATCCGATCTCAGCGGGCGGCGGCGATGAGCTGGTCGAAGCGCTGCAGCAGCGCGATGATGCGGGTCGTGTCCCAATTGCAGCCGCGCAATGCCTCTTCGGCCATGGGTGTGATGCCGCTAGCGGCGGGCAGTGGCCCGCCCGCGTCGAGCAGTGCGCGGGTGCGGGGAATGAACACCCATTGCAGCCACTCGGTGAACCTTAGGGTGTCGCAGCAGAACGGCAGGGGGCTGGACAGGGCGGAGGCGGATGGCGCATGGCCCTGCCAATGGCCGGCGGCCCGCAGTGCTAACGTCAACTCGGTCAGCAGCAGGGCAATCTCGGGGTGCGATGCCCCGCCCGCGGCCATGGACGGGTGATCAGGCATGGAAACCGCCGGGACGCCCGCCCGCAGCGCTGGTGTTTGAGCCCGTCGCGGTCAAGTCCACCGTGGTGAATCTGGCGGCGGTCAATCGTTCGGCTCCAACGACAGGCGCCTGGTGTCCTTGGACAGTTTGCACTGCACGGTGACGTTGAGCGCGCCCTGGCCTTGGCCCTTGGTGATGAACGGCACGCCCGCCTCGCCGCCGAGGCTGAGGCTGAAGTCGAACTGGACCCGTTCGATGTCGGCGTCGACGCCGCGCAGCGCTGAGACGGCGCCGTCGACGAAGCAGCGCAGCGAGTCCTGGACGCCGCTGAACTCGGTGCGCCGCATGGAGTCCGGTGCGACCTTCTGGTAGCCGACGGCACCGCGCACGGAGCGCGGCACCGAGATGTCCTCGTCTGACTCCACGAGTACGGTGCGGCCGTCGCCGAGGTCGAGTTCGATGAGATTCGCCATGGTGATGTGCCAAGTGTTCCGAGCGTCCGGATGGGGTGACTGGGGCTGGACCTGGGTTCGACGCCCCGGCCTCGCAATCCAACCCCGGCGTCGTGGGCGCGCAGTCTACACCAAGGCACCTCCTCGGCCCGGACCGGTCGCCCGGCCCGTGGCCGTTCTCGGTAGGGGAATTTCAGGCTGTTGGTTGACCGGGCGCAAGGCTTGCTGCCCCCGTTGACGCCTGCTTGCGCGATATCAGAGCAAAGGTTGTCCTCCTGCCCGATGCTGGTGCGTTAGGACCACCAGAACCCGATGTCCGGTGTTCGGCCTACGCTGATGGTCCAACCCGATTCGACCGGAGAAGCCAGCATGCGTAACCGCCATCGCCTGCCACGTGCGTCGACCTTGCCTACCCTCGATCCGCCCGGCGAGCACAGGCCGCCGCGCTTGGCTCGTTCCTTCCCATCCGCCGGTCTGCTGCCGGTGCTGCTGCTGGCCCTGTGCTGGCCCGCTGCGGTCTGGGCGGGTGCGGGCAGCTGGCCGACGCCGCCGGCCACCGAGGCGCGGGAGCCGCAGGTGTCCGGCCCGCTGCAGGGCGGCACCGCCGACCATGCCAAGTTCGAGGAACTCGAGGGCCCGTTCTTGGACGGGTCCGAGGTCACTGTGGCCTGCCTCAAGTGTCACACCGAGACCGGCAAGCACTTCATGAAGAACGTGCACTGGACCTGGTCGTACGAGAACCCGGACACCGGCCAGCAACTCGGTAAGCGCTACCTGATCAACAACTTCTGCACCAACTCCCGCGGCAACGAGGGTATGTGCGCCCAGTGCCATGCGGGCTACGGGTGGAAGGATGAGCACTTCGACTTCTCGGACGAGACCAAGATCGACTGCTTGGTCTGCCATGAAACCACTGGCACCTACTACAAGACGCCGAACACGGCGGGCTCGCCGGCCTGCTCGGTGATGTTCGAGGGCAAGCCGCCCATCGACTATGTGGCGGTCGCGAAGAGCGTCGACCTGCCCCAGCGCGCCAACTGCGGCGCCTGCCACTTCAAGGGCGGCGGCGGCGACAACGTCAAGCACGGTGACCTCTCGACCGCGCTGATCGCGCCGCCGCGCACGCTCGACGTGCACATGGGCGAGGACGGGCTCAATTTCGCCTGCACCGCCTGCCACGTCACCGACAAACACATTTGGGCCGGCAGCCGCTACAAGGTCGTCTCCAAGGACGACGTTGGCCGCAAGCTGCCGGGACAGCGCTCCGATGTCGCCACCTGCGAGTCCTGCCATGGGCTGGCGCCGCATCCTGTCGACTCGCTCGCCGCGTTCAAGCTCAACGACCATGTGCAGAGCGTCGCCTGCCAGACCTGCCATATCCCCGAGTTTGCCCGTGGCGGCGTGGCCACCGTGGTGGATTGGGACTGGCGCACCGCCGGCAGGACCCGCGACGGCGAGGGCTTCCATGAGGAGGGCTATATCCAGGGCAACGGCGAGCACCGCTACACCTACAAGTCCATCAAGGGTCACTTCACCTACGAGGAGGACGTCGTCCCCGAGTACGGCTGGTTCGACGGCCAGATGGTCTACACCACCATCGACACCCAGTTCGACCCGAACGCGGAGTCCATCGAGATCAACGGCTTCACCGGCGATCGCGAGGACGGCGACTCCCGCATCTGGCCCTTCAAGCGCATGCACACCTGGCAGCCCTATGACAAGGGCAACGGTACCCTGGTCTACACCCATCTCTGGGGCGAGGACGACGCTGCCTACTGGGGCAACTACGATATGGCCGCCGCCATCGAGAAGGGCATGGCCGACTTCGGGCTCGACTACTCCGGCGAGTATGGCTTCATCGAGACGCTGTCCTGGTGGCCTATCACCCACATGGTGGCGCCCAAGGAGGAAGCGCTCGCCTGCGGCGACTGCCATGCGCCGAAGAACAGCCGGTTGGCATCGGTGGAGGGCATCTATCTGCCCGGCCGTGATCACAACACCTGGCTAGACACCATCGGGACCATCATCGTGTTCGGCACCCTGGCCGGCATCCTGATCCACGGCCTGATTCGATTCTTCTCGCCCAAGGCGAAGGGGGAGCACCACTAATGTCCATGCACCGCGTCAAGATCTTCACCAAGTTCGAGCGCTTCTGGCACTGGGCCCAGATGCTGCTGATCATCGTGCTGCTGATTACCGGTTTCGGCCTACACGGCTTCCATGACCTGTTCACCTTCAAGGATGCGGTGACCCTGCACACCGGCGCGGCGCTGCTGCTCCTGGTGCTCTGGGCTTTCGGCACCTTCTGGCTCTTCACCACCCGCAGCTGGCGGCACTTCATCCCGACCATCCACGGAATGTGGGGCGTGTTCCGCTACTACAGCTTCGGCATCTTCCGCGGCGAGCGACACCCCTACCGCAAGGCCTACTGGCGCAAGCACAACCCGTTGCAGGCGCTGGCATACACCATGCTCAAGATCGTGCTCTTCCCGGCCATCTGGATCAGCGGCCTGGTTTATCTGTTCTACTTCGCCTGGCGCGACATCCCACATGCGGCGCAGTATCTGCAGGGCGTGGCCTTCGTGCATATCGCAGCCGCCTTCGCCATCCTCACCTTCGTGTTCATCCATGTCTACATGCTGACCACGGGGCACTCCTTCCGCGACCACGTCATGCCGATGGTGACGGGCTTCGACGACGTCGATCTGACGCCGGAGGAGGAGGCCTACCTGCGTAAGGATCAGCCGGAAGACATCCGCTGAACCGATGCGGCCGGGCATCGCCATGGGCGATGTCCGGTCGTTCCCTGCGGATTCGGGACGGATTCCGACAAGCGATCGTCCTGGAGGGCGTTTACAAACCTCGGGGATGGGGTCTTGTAAACGCCCTCTGAGCGCAACGGGGATTCCCGATGCACCCTGATCCAGTCCCGGCGCAACGCGGGTCCGTCGATGCCGAGGCCCCCGTTCCGGCCGCGGCTGGTCCCGATACCCTGCTCGGGTCGAGCGCGCCGGCGGTGGTCCACGCGTTGGTGGTGCTGATCTGCCTCGCTTACGCCCTTGCCGCGCTGGTGGGTGTGCCGCTGTTCGCCGATGGCGCCCACTATCTGTTCCGGCTGCGCATGGATGGCGTGCCCTATGTACCGGACCTGCGCCTCTCGGCGGTTCCGCAACAACTGCCGGCCTACCTGGCCTCCCAACTCGGCGCGGGCACCCTGACCGTACGGCATCTCTTCGCCCTGAGCCAGGTGCTGCTGCCGGCAGTCTCCCTGTTGGCCTGTTGGCTGCTACTGCGTCGCACCCTGCCCGCGCTGATGATCCTGCCCGGGCTGGCCCTGCTGCTGAATCAGATCAATTTCTCCGGCGTTTCGGAGCTGCTCGCAATGCAGTATGTGGTTTGGCCCCTGGTGCTGGCCATGTCGCTACATCCGCAGCGTCGGGCGGTGTGGCTCTACGCTGCGCTGGTCGGCCCGGTGCTCTTGTTCCAGCACGCGCTGGCCTTCGGTGCGGCGTTCGGATTGGCTGGCTTCGGGGTCATCCTCGCCTGGGCGCGTCCGGACCTGCGGCGGATCTGGCTCCGGCTGGCGCTGTGGCTCGCCGCCTTTGGAGCCCTCCGCCTGGCATGGTCCACCGTGGGTCTGAGCGAGCACTACGAACAGCGCATGCTGACGCCCGACGGAGCGGCCTTCTACGTGTTCACGGTCACCTGGGGGCAGCACCTGCTTCTGGCGGCGGTGGCCTTGCTGGGGCTGCTGTGGAGCGGCTGCTTGGGGTTCGGGCGCTGCCTGATCATGGAGTCGAACCAGGCCGGGCGGACGGGTCGGGGCCTGAGCGGTGGGTTGGGGATGACGTTGCTGTGGTGGTCGACGGTGCTCCTGCTGCCGCTGCTCGTGGCGATCGTGGGGCAGGAAATGCTCTGGGGGCAGGGCGTGCGGCTGAAGGCCGCTGTTACCGTGATGGTCGGTTTCATGCTCATGGCCGCGGCGGGTTTGGTCGGTCTGCTCCGTGGCCCCGCCTTGGCGCGCGTCCCGATCGCCCCTGTGCAGTCATTGCCCCGCCGAGCTCGTGCCGTGCCGACACATGCCAGTGGGCGGCTCGGACCGGTGGCCGCGCCGCTGGTGGTGGCGCTACTCGGCATCTTCCTGTTGCTGATGGTGAAGTCCGTCGCCTGGTGGACTGCCACCCGCGGCCTACAGACCATCGTCGCCGAGTCCGAGTCGCCCTGTGTGTCCTTGACCCGTGAGTCACCCTATGGACTGCAATGGCCCTGGATGGCGATCATCGACGACTGGAACGCGCCCATGAATGCGCTAATCTTCCGGCCGCGCTTGCGGGACCCCGACAGCGGCGAGTTGACGCCCATCTCGCTCCTGCTGCCCAACAACAGCTGCGACTGGCTGGCGCTGTTTCCCGAGGTCTATCCGACGGCCTGGCTGTCCGTATCCTGGGCGCAGTTGGACCAGCGCTTCGGGCCGCTACGGGTGCCGGAGTCGGTTTCGGCGCCGCGGTGATGCGAGCCCTGCGAGTCGGACGCCGGGCGGCAGGCATGTACAACCACGGCCATGGGCTGATCGGCGGGTGCATCGTCGCCCCGCCTGCTCATGATGCAGCCATGCTGTAGGCGCGGCTTTCCTGACCGTTCCCCTTCCCCTGATCGCGATGGCGCCGGACAATAGCGCCCGTCGATTTCGATTCTAGGGACATCTGCTATGCCTAACGACAGGGCCGCGTCCGGCTCCATGCACTCATCCACCGATCGGAGCCGCCCCGATCCGACACCCGGGGCCACCGGGCCCGCGAACGCTGGCTTGGGCGTGCGGCTCCGCAGTCTGCTGTTCGTCGTGCTGTCGGCGCTGCTCGCCGTACTGCATGCGCCTATCATCTTTCTGTCGGCCCCCTTCTTGAGCTTTGAGCAGCGCTACCGCGTGGTCAACCTCTGGAGCGCAGTGATTATGTGGCTGCTGCGCCACCTGAACGGCGTGCTCATTGAGGTGGAAGGCCGTGAGCACATCCCGAGGGACCACGCCGTCGTGGTGATGTCGAATCACCAGAGCCCCTGGGAGACCTTCTACCTGCAACTGCTGGTCTCGCCGCAGGCGACTATCCTGAAGCGGGAGCTGTTGTGGATTCCCTTCTTCGGTTGGGGGCTGGCGCTGCTCAAGCCCATCGCCATCGACCGCTCCGCCGGTACGCAGGCGCTGAAGGCGGTGGTCTCGCAGGGGGCGCAGCGACTCAACGACGGTATCAGTGTCATGATCTTCCCCGAGGGGACGCGTCAGCCGCCGGGCACCATCGGGCGGTTCAACGCCGGGGGCGCGATGCTCGCCACGCGGGCCGGTGCCCAGGTGTTGCCGGTCGTGCACAATAGCGGTGACTGCTGGCCGGGTCGATCCTGGATGCGCTACCCGGGCACGATCCGGATGGTCATTGGCGCACCCATCCCCTCGCAGGGGAAATCGGCCAAGGCGCTCACCGCGGAGGTCGCGCAGTGGATCACCGAGCACTATCCCGCGCCCAGGGCCTAGACGGCGCCCGAACGAAAAAAGCCCGTCAGCGGTCGAGCCGGTGACGGGCTAGGGAGAGCGGGCCGTCGGCTGGGATCAGCCGGTGGCGGCCTTCAGTTGCATCGCCTCGGCTTGCTCTGCCTCCAGTTCTTCCTGGTAGGCGGCGTTGACTCGGTCGCGCAGTTCCTTGCCGGGCTTGAAGTGGGGTACATACTTGCCGGCCAAGGCGACGGAGTCGCCCGTCTTCGGGTTGCGCCCGATGCGTGGCGGGCGATAGTGCAGTGAGAAGCTGCCGAAACCGCGGATCTCGATGCGATCACCGGCTGCCAGCGAGGCGCTCATCTGCTCTAGGATGCAGCGCACGGCGAGCTCGACGTCCTTACTGGCCAGATGGCTCTGCTGCTCAGCCAGGATCTCGATGAGCTCGGATTTCATCATGGTAGGTCACCCCGGGGAAAAGGAATCGGGTGGAACGCCGGCGACGGCGCGCCGAGGCAGGCGTCGCGCCGCCGGATGGGCTTGAGGTCGGCGCGCCCCGGCTGTTTGCCGGGGCGTACCCAACTCAGTCTTCCCTTGCAGCCTCTTCCATCTGCTGCTTGAGGATGTCGCCTAGGGTGGCCGTGCCAGCCTGTGCCTCGCGTGCATAGCCCTTGATGGCGGCCTGCTCGTCGGCCATGTCCTTCGCCTTGATCGACAGGGAGATGGTGCGGTTCTTGCGGTCGACGCCCATGAACTTGGCCTCGACTTCCTCGTCCTGCTTCAGCACCTGGCGGGCATCCTCGACTCGGTCGCGGGAGATCTCGGAGGCGCGCAGGTAGCCTTCCACGCCCTCGCCGAGATCGATGGTCGCGCCCTTGGCGTCCACCTCGGTGATGGTGCCCTTGACGATGCTGCCCTTCTCGTTGAGCGCCACGAAGCTGGAGAAGGGGTCCTTGTCGAGCTGCTTGATGCCGAGCGAGATGCGCTCGCGCTCCGGGTCCACGGACAGCACGACGGTCTCGACCTCGTCACCCTTCTTGTACTCGCGCAGCGACTCCTCGCCGCCCTCGTCCCAGGTGATGTCGGACAGGTGCACGAGGCCGTCGATGCCGCCGTCGAGGCCGATGAAGATGCCGAAGTCCGTGATGGACTTGATCTGGCCGCTGACTCGATCGCCCTTCTTGTAGGTGGCGGAGAAGGTGTCCCAGGGATTGCTCTGGCACTGCTTGATGCCGAGGGAGATGCGTCGACGCTCCTCGTCGATGTCGAGGATCATGACCTCGACCTCGTCGCCCAGGGCGACGACCTTGCTCGGATGCACGTTCTTGTTGGTCCAGTCCATCTCGGACACGTGCACCAGACCCTCGACGCCTTCTTCGACCTCGACGAAGCAGCCGTAGTCGGCGATGTTCGTGACCTTGCCGAAGACGCGGGTGCCCTCGGGGTAGCGACGGGAGATGTTGACCCACGGGTCCTCGCCCATCTGCTTCAGGCCGAGGGAGACGCGCTGGCGCTCACGGTCGAACTTGAGCACCTTGACCATGACTTCCTGGCCGATCTCGACCACCTCGGACGGATGCTTGACCCGGCGCCAGGCCATGTCGGTGATGTGCAGCAGGCCGTCGATGCCACCGAGGTCCAGGAAGGCGCCATAGTCAGTGAGGTTCTTGACCACACCGTTGAGCTCCAGACCCTCTTCCAGCTTCTCGAGCAGCTGCTCGCGCTCGGCGCTGTACTCCTCCTCGACGACGGCACGGCGGGAGACGACGACGTTGTTGCGTCGACGGTCCAGCTTGATGACCTTGAACTCCAGCTCCTTGCCTTCGAGGTAGGTGGTGTCGCGCACCGGGCGCACGTCCACTAGGGAGCCGGGCAGGAAGGCGCGGACACTGCCGAGCTCGACGGTGAAACCGCCCTTGACCTTGCCGTTGATCATGCCCTTGACCGTTTCGCTGTCCTCGAAGGCCTTTTCCAGTTGATCCCAAGCGGCAAAGCGCTTCGCCTTCTCGCGCGACAGTCGGGTGGTGCCGAAGCCATCTTCGACGGCGTCCAGCGCGACCTGCACGTCGTCGCCGATGGCAACCTCCAGCTCGCCATCCGGTGCGATGAACTGGTTGCGGGGGATGATGCCCTCAGTCTTCAGGCCCGCGTTCACGATGACCACGTCGGGCGTGATCTCGATCACCTGGCCGGTGATGACGGTGCCGGGCTGGAGCTGAGTATTGCTGAGGCTTTCTTCGAAGAGTTCGGCGAAGCTTTCGGTCATGGGGTTGAATTGTTCCTGGCCTGGATACCGTCCCGGATCGGGACCGGGCCGACGCGCTGGATGGCGCGGGGCGATGCGTATCCTGGCCTGTTCCTATGCAGGTGCAAGGGTTGATGATGAGCCGGCGCAATCCGCCGACGATGGATTTGCGACGATGGGCCGTCGCTGCCCGCTGCGCGGGCGCCTAGAACACCGACAAGTCGGCCGACGATCGGGCTGCGCCCGGCCATCGGCCGTTCCCATCGGCGGAATCTGTCTCGGGGCCGTCGCCCTCCTCCGGCCATGCCGGGCCCCTTCGGACCCTGCCTGGTGGGTTGGAGTCGGCCGCCGACTCGGCCCGGGTGGGCCATGTCGGCCACTCGATCGAACTCGCCGGATCGGCTGCGTCAGACCGCCTACGCCGGGTCAAGCGGCGGGCTCGGTCGAGAGCGGTGCGTCGGGCAGGGCACGACGAACCTCATCGACGACGCGGGCCAGCACGGCCTCCACGCCTATGGACGAGGTATCGATCACGACGGCGTCCTCCGCCGGCGCCAGCGGACTTACGGCGCGCTCGCGGTCGCGTCGGTCGCGCTCCGCCAGCTCCCGTTCGAGGTCGGAGAAGTTAGCATCCATGCCCTTTTCTTTCAACTGCTTATGACGGCGTTCGGCGCGCACCCTCGGTGTCGCGTCGAGATAGACCTTGAGCGGCGCCCGCGGATAGACGACGGTGCCCATGTCTCGGCCGTCGGCGATGAGGCCCGGCGGGCGCACCGCGTCGCGCTGCAGGCGCCACAGCGCGCGCCGGACCTCGGGCCACTGGGCGACCCGGGAGGCGTGCTCGCCGGCGGCCGCGGTGCGGATGTCGGTGCTGACGTCGTCGCCGTCGAGCAGGACGCGTTCGGCATCGAACTCAATGCGCAGGGATGCCGCGAGGCTCCCGAGTGCCGCGCCCTGGTCCAAAGGGGTACCGCGACGCACGGCGGCCAGTCCGACGCACCGATACAACGCGCCGGTGTCCAGCAGGTGCCAGCCGAGCAGCTTCGCGAGACCCTCGGCGATGGTCCCCTTGCCCGTGCCGGATGGGCCGTCGATGGTGATGACCGGGGCCGGATAGTGGTTGCCCTGTTCTTCGCCCTGTTCGCTCATGCGCCGAGTTCCTCGATGCCGAGCCCGGTGCCGGCGGCCAGAGACGCAAAGCCGGGGAAGGAGGTATTGACGTTGGCGCAGTCGCGGATTTCGATGGGGGAGTCCGCCCCCAGGGCGGCCATCGCGAAGGACATGGCGATGCGGTGATCGCCGTGGCTGTCGACGATACCGCCGTGCCAGCTCGCGCCCGCGCGGCCCTGGATGCGGATGCCGTCCGGCAAGACCTGTGTCTCGATGCCGAGCTGCGCCATGCCCCCGGCCATCACGGCGATGCGGTCGCTCTCCTTCACGCGTAGCTCGGCGGCGCCGGTGAGCAGCGTCTCGCCCTCGGCATGGGCGGCGGCGATGAAGAGCGCCGGGAACTCGTCGATGGCGAGGGGCACCTGGTCCATTGGGATTTCGATGCCGCGCAGTCGTGTGCTTCGCACCCGTAGGTCGGCCACCGGTTCCGCACCGCAGTCGCGCTGGTTGGTCAGCTCGATGTCCGCGCCCATGGCGCGCAGGATGTTCAGCACGCCGATGCGGGTCGGGTTGATGCCGACCGCCGGCAGCAGTACGTCGGCGCCCTGGGCGATGCTGGCGCCGACGAGGAAGAAGGCGGCGGAGGAGATGTCGGCGGGCACCTCCACCGGCGCGGCCTGCAGCCGGCTGCCGCCACGGACACAGACGGTCGCGCCGTCGCTGCGCACCGGGCAGCCGAAGGTAACGAGCATGCGCTCGGTGTGATCGCGGGTGACGGCGGGCTCGCTGACACAGGTCTCCCCGTCGGCGTAGAGCCCCGCCAGCAGCAGGCAGGACTTCACCTGGGCGCTGGCCATGGGCATGTCGTAACGCACTGCTGTCAGCGCCTCGGTCGGGTGTATGACCAGCGGCGCGGTGCCCGCCGACGTCGTCTCCACCCGCGCGCCCATGCGCGCCAGCGGCTCCGTGACGCGCTTCATGGGACGTCGCGACAGCGACGCGTCGCCGACCAGGGTGCTCGAGAAGCGCTGGCCCGCCAGCAGGCCACAGAGCAGGCGCATGGCCGTGCCGGCATTGCCGACGTCGAGCGGCCCCTCGGGCGCCCGCAGACCGTCGACGCCGACGCCCCGGATGCGCACCCGGCCGTCGTGCGGTCCTTCGATCTCGACTCCCATGGCGCGGAACGCCCCCAGCGTCGCGAGGCTATCCGCGCCCTCCAGGAAGCCGGCGACCTCGGTGTCGCCCTCCGCGAGCGCGCCGAGCATGATGGCGCGATGCGAAATGGACTTGTCGCCCGGCACCCGCACCTCGCCGCGCAGGGTGCCGCCCGGGGTGACCCGAAAGACCCGCTCGCCGGGTGTGGATGGATGCTCGACGCTGGCGCTCAAGGGTTCGACTCCAGGGCAGTCCGCCCAAGACGCGGCGTCTGCGTTACTTGGGGGTGCAGGGTGCCGACGGCGGGATGAGAAGACCGACCGGCAAAAACCCTGCAAAATAGCGCACGGCCAATCCCTTGTAAATGCGCTGCTCGCTCAATGGGCCCGTGTCGGCGCTGGTGCGCCGACGACCCGTCGGAGCGCCGTCGGGGATCGGCCCCGCATCCACAACAGGCGAGGAGACGAATCAGGTGCAAGAACGACAGGTCGACGTTGCCATCATCGGCTCGGGGACGGCGGGGCTCAACGCCATGGCCCAGGCGAAGCGGGCGGGCAAGTCCTTCGTCCTCATCAACGGTGGCGAACCGGGCACCACTTGCGCACGGGTCGGCTGCATGCCCTCGAAGGCGATGATCCAGGTGGCCGAGGACTACCACCGGCGCACCCACCTCGGCAAGTATGGCATCGACGGTCATGAGGCGATGACCCTGGACATCCCCGAGGCCATGGAACACGTGCAGGACATCCGCGATATCTTCGTCGACCGTGTGCTCGGCAGCAGCACCGACGACATGCCGCCCGAGGAATTCCTGCAGGACTACGCCCGCTTCCTGGAGCCGACCCTACTCGCCGTCGGTAGCGGCGACGACGAGCAGCGCATCCGCGCCGGCGCCGTGGTCATCGCCACCGGCTCCACGCCCCTGGTCCCGAAGGCTTGGCTAGGCCTCGGCGACGCGCTGCTCACAACCGACAGCCTGTTTGAGCTGGAGGACCTGCCGCGCTCCATAGCCGTGATCGGCCTCGGCACCATCGGGCTGGAACTCGGGCAGAGCCTGCGCCGGCTCGGTGTCGAGGTGGCGGGCTTCGACGTCCAAGAGCGCATCGCCGGCTGCCGCGACCCGGAGGTCAATCGCGCTGCCATCGACATCATCGGCAAGGAGTTCCCGCTCCACCTCGGCGCCGCCGCCGAGATCGAGCCGGACGGGGACCGGCTCCGCGTCACCGCCGGCGAGCAATCCGTGCGGGTCGAGCGGGTCCTTTGCGCCATGGGACGCGTGCCGAACATCGCCGGGCTGGGCCTGGAGCGCCTGGGTGTGCCGTTGGACGAGCGCGGCCTCCCGCCCTTCGATCCGAACAGCATGCAGGTGGCGGACCTCCCCGTGTTCATCGCCGGGGACGTCAACGGTGAGCGTCAGATCCTCCACGAGGCCGGCGACGAGGGCAAGATCGCCGGCTGGAACGCCGCCCGCGCCGAGCGTCGCCGCTTCCGCCGCAAGACACCGCTCGCCATCAATTTCTGCGACCCCAACATCTGCGCCGTCGGCGAGCGATTCGACACCCTGGACCCGGCCAGCACCGCCGTTGGAGAGATCAGATTCGCCCCGGTCGGCCGTGCACTCATCATCGGCAAGAACCGGGGTGTGCTCAGGGTCTACGCGGACAAAGTCAGCGGCCGGCTGCTCGGCGCCGAGATGGTCGGCCCCAAGGGCGAGCATCTGGCCCACCTGATCTGCTGGTGCATCGCCCAAGGTCTCACGGTCGGCGACATGCTACGCCTTCCCTACTATCACCCGGTCATCGAGGAGGCCCTGCAGGCGGCGCTCTACGACCTCTACCGCAAGGTGGATGCCAAGAACGACGGGCTCACGGAATTGGCGGAGTTGCCGAGCTAACCCCGGCCGTCGGAAGCGGCGAGTTGGCCCGAGATGTCCGTCATTCAAAGGCCGTCATTGCAACGCCTGGCTTCAACCGCGGGTGTTGCTCCGTCTGTGCCGTCGGCCCCTGGGTCGCCTCCACCGTGCACCTGGCCGACCCCAAGAACGTGGGAGCCCATTGAGATCAAGGAGCATTGAGCCGCACCGAGACAGTGCGCCGGAGCGCCGACATCCCGTCGACCTCTGAGAGTCGGGGCGCGACGTCGCTATCGTGGCACTCGACCATTCGCAGCACCGCCAAGGTCTACCCGCATCCCTTGGCATCTCCTAAACTGAGCGCTTCGAAACCGACGATGTCATCCCCGCTCATGCCCGCAGCGCCAGCTCAAACTCGACTCGTCGATCCGCCGATGAGGGCCGAAGGTTCCTGGCGCGACCGACCTTGGCGGCCGGATGAGCCCGTTCTTGGGAAACGGACCGAAATACAAACGACCGGATGTCCGAACGGCAGCGTCGAAACACGGACCCGCTGGTTCCTCGGCCACTCCAGTTGACCACGGCTCATCCTTCAGACATTCCCGATTCTTACCTTGTCCGGCGAGAGCATGGCGCTTCATTCCGCAGGCGAACCAAGATATCTCATTGTTAATGCAGACGATTTTGGCTACTTCCCATGTGTCAGCAGCGGCATCGTGGAGGGCGTCCGAGCCGGCGTAATCAGCGCGACATCCGTGATGGCGAACCGCGTCGGCCTGGAGACCCAGATCGCGCCGTTACTCGAGTCGACTGGAGTCGACATTGGGGTCCATCTCAACTTGACCTCAGGACGCCCGCTCACTGGGACGTTGCGCAGGCGGTTTGGAAAGCACGGTTTGCCAGGCAAGTCTTGGTGGGCGCTTCGCTTGCCGATCCGGGGTCCGCTCCTGTGCGAGATCACGGAGGAGTTCGCCGCTCAGATCGATCGCTGCGTCGCACTCGGTGTCTCGCCGGTCTTCCTCAATTCCCACGAACATGTGCACATGCTGCCTGGCATATACGGTGCGGTTGTGCGACTCGCCCGGGAGCGCCGGATTCAATTCGTGCGACACTCCGCTCCTGATTGGGGCTACGCGACCTCGAGCGCCGGCGTTGTCCGGAATGCCCTGATACAGGGCCTATCCTGGTTACAGAGGCCTGACGGATTGGAAGCCAGGATGCCTCGGATGCTTGGTCTGTCGGTCAGCGGTAGACTCGGCTTGCAATACCTTGAGGCGCTCGGCCCACGGTTGGCGCCCGACGCGCCTGCCGAACTCATGTGCCACCCAGGGTGGTGCGAGAGCGGAGATATCTCGGATAGTGCGCTAACGCACTACCACCATTGGAACCAGGAACTTGCTGCGCTGCTGAGCCCTGAGTTCGCGGCCTTGCGTGAACAGTTCGCAATCGAAATCGTAGGTTATCGCCACTTTGTCTGATCAAGCTACTGGGTGCTTGGCGTCCGCACCATATATCAGCGTCGTCGTACCGGCACATAACGAAGTCGCAGGGTTGCAGAAGGCGATCGCGTCCATCGAAGCGGTCGTTTCCAGTTGTACTGACACTTACGAACTCGTCATCATCGACGACGGCAGCGTCGATGGAACGTTTTCGGTCATTGAACGGTTAGCCGCGGCCAACGAGCGCGTAGTGGGTCTCCAGTTGAGCCGAAACTTCGGCAAGGAAGCGGCATTGCTCGCTGGACTAAGGCAATCTGCCGGCGATCTGGTGATCACCATGGATGCGGATCTTCAGCATCCGCCCGAACTCATTCCGCAGCTCGTCGACCGTTGGGGGGCGGGCTTCAAGGTCGTCAACGCGGTCAAGCAGGATCGACCGAACGATGCCTTCTTGGTACGCGTGAGGGCGCGCGTGTTCAATGCGCTCTTGACCAGTCTCGGCGGCGTCGACGTCCACAATGCCTCAGACTACAAGCTCCTCGATCGCTCGGTGGTCGATGTGTTGGCGCGCGAACTGCCCGAACGTGTCCGATTCTATCGCGGCCTATCCTTGTGGTTGGGTTTTCCGCAGACCGATGTACCTTTCTCGGTCGCCGAACGCGAAGACGGCGAAAGCAAGTGGGGGATGATCGCGCTGATCCAGTTGGCGTTGACGGCTATCCTATCATTCACCAACGCGCCTCTGCGCATCGTGACCTCACTCGGTGTACTGACTATGCTGCTTGGCTTGTTTGTCGGTGGCGATGCCCTTTGGTCTTGGTTTCATGGCACAGCAGTGTCCGGCTTCGCCACAATCATCACAACCATGCTGATCCTGTCCAGCTTCGTCATGATCAGCCTCGGCATCATCGGCGAGTACATCGCGAAGATCTACGATGAGATCAAACAGCGGCCGATCTACCTTGTCTCCTCCGTCTGTGCTCGGAAAGAGGAAGCCCAGACGGTACGCGCCTCTTCCCGTGGATAACTCCGCCCTCAGTGACGAAATGTCCAGAGCCGGTTGCCGACGTAGTTCCAAATTAGCACGAGGAGCGTGGTTGCGAGCTGCGCCAATAGATACATCACCTGAAAGACGCCGGTGATCATCGCCATCAGAAGTCCGTTGAGGACGAATCCCACGCCGGCAACGAGTAGAAATCTGGGCAGCGCATCACGATGTCGCTTGTCGCTAGCGAAAGTAAAGGAATAGTTGAGTGCGTAGTTGACCAGCGCGCCCGTGAGTGCGCCCGCCGACGAGGCGAGCACGGCATCTGTCTTCCACAACTCGACGGCGACGATTAAGACTGTGTAATGCGCGAGTGTTCCAATTGCGCCAACCGTCGCAAACTTCGCGAACTGTGCAGCAGTTTCGCCCAGGGACTTTGCTCGGGAGTATTGCTTCGCATGCGCTGCTGGTGCCCGTTGCGCCGGGGCTTGTGTGTGACGGTGGGACATTGCTCGGTATCTTATTGGAGTCCTAGGCTATTGGTACTCGTAGATCTTTCCGTTCCTCAGTCTGGGATCGGCATCGAATACAAGCCGGTACTTCGCTAGCTCTTCCTGAATTAGATGGATATCCTGATTGTCCGGGTTGACGAGAAGGTCGCCCGGCTCTGGCGCATATTGCTCGCCCTTGTTCGCCCCCTCCCTCACCTCATAGGTGAGATGCTCGGGATCGAGGAAGACTAGTCTGTCGTAGTTGAGCCTATCCAGATGGCGATAATGCCTGAACCACGACTTCGTATAGAGTACATTGATCGCCTCACCCGCCTCGTTTTTCTTCCGTACCAACCTTTCAGCCTGCCGGAAGGTCTTCATCCACGCAGCCTGCTGCGCCTTGATGTCGACCACGGTACTGTAGAAATTGTGCTTGTGCGTATGTTCGTACGCGATGAGAAGAACAACGGCCAGAAGGGCGGAAATCGATACTGCGCGCAGGGCACGAGGGACATGTCGCGCGCGGGCGGATGCTAGACTCCAGAGATAAATGAAATTGAGTACCGCAACGAACTGAACCGGCAACGCGAGGTAGGAGCGAGCATCGAGACCGATCAGATATGTAATGGCGAGGGTATACAGGATGACGGCCAAGTTGGCTGAATCGAGTACCCCCGGGGAGGCCCGGCCGAGCGCAATGAGGATGGCCCGAGAGCCGAAGACAGCGAGAACCAACCAAAGACGGATGTCTTCAGACAGGCCGGTCAGCGAGAACCTTGTTGCGCTTGACGTATAAGCCGCGTTCGCCGACGCGACGCTGGGCAGGAAACTCAAGACGAAATAGGCGATGAAGAAAGTGCCAACAAGCCCGAGCAACCAGAGTTCGAGGCGATAGCTTCTGATCCAGGCCTGTCGCGACTTCCCCCTCGCGGTCTCATAGCCATCGAGCTTTCCCAGCGCGCCGAGCACTAGCGTCACGGCCGCTGGGGTCCCGAACAGTAGGAACGCGGTGTCTTTCAAGAAGATACCGATGATTGCAGTCGCCAGCACCGCAGCCAGGTACTTTTCGCGCCGGGTTTGCTGGTAGGCGAGATAAGAATAGATGAAAAGCGCATAGAAGAACACCAGCATGCGCTCTGAATAGGGAAACTGAAAGAAAGGCTTCGCAGCCGCCGGTTGGATCAAGAAGAGCAACGTGGCGCCAAGAACGATGAACGGGGCACTTGAGCCGGTGAGTCGCTGCGTGAACCGGACGCTGACGATCACAATGACCAACAACTCAAGCGCGTTGACTAGCATCCAGACCTTGACGTATGGCGTGAACCAACCGAGGATTTGAAGGTCTTGATGCGCAAGGGGGAAGAAACGAAAATCGTTGCGCCGCATCGTTTCCCTGAGAAGCTCGGAGTTGAGCCCAAAGTTCTCGAGAAGATCGTCGCGATAGATTCCGTCGAACCACCCAACCACTTCGACGAAATACCAGCTGGTACCCTGCAGCATCGCAGCGGTGTAAATTATGAAAACAATAGAGGTCAAGGGGTAGCAAAGAACCCGACCGAGTAAGGATGCGATCGAGTTCTTGTCGATCACTACGATTGGACCCGTCGTGCATGTCAAGTAGCGCCTTATCAGATAGATCAATGCAGAGAGGACGCTGATCACGAAAAGCCCATGCGTCAGGTCATTGTAGGCTTGCAGTGCTTGCCCCCGGGATACCTCTGCAGGGCCGACTTGGAAGCGCTCGGAGAGTCCGTTTCCACCGTTTGAGTCGAATATGAGCTCGGGGAACAAGAGGATAATCAAGGCAGCAGAAAGTGCAATAACTGAAAGTGCAAGAACTGCTTTTTTCATTGAATGATCCGTTGCCTTAGAAATCGGCCAGCGTTGTGGATGAAGATGGAGCGATTCGCGGGAGTACTCGGCCGGGGCGCGCTTGCATTTCAATCGTATCGGGGGGGTGCACTGCTAGACATGCCTGATGAATGCACTGGCGGTGATGAACTCGATGCTTGCAACAGCAGCCGGGGCGATGAGGACTCATCCCGGTTGGCGGTGTTGCGATGGCCGGGACGCGTGTTTGGCAACAGACCCGGTAAGGGGACCAGGATGACGGTGCGGCCCACGGAGAGCTTGATGGAGATGGAGGAGCATAGGCGGAAGGCCGGGAGCGCAGCGGATGGCGCCGCCTCACGCTGGAGTGCGAGGACGGTTCGATGCCGACGGTGGCCCGGTTCGGATCAGTGTGCTGAGGCCGATCGTGCGCTGTCTACCGGACCGCGCGGGGCAGTGACTATCAGAGGCGGTGAGCGAGTGGGCTGGCCGCATCGCCGGGACGGAGGAAGAGGACTGGGCCGATGAGAGGCCGCGGCGCGGCGGAGGCATCGTCACCTTCGTCGTGGGCTGCGGCGGGGCGATGATCCCGACGCTGACAGCGCCTCACTTGAGCACGTCCTTACTTAGCCGACCGCCTTTGCGTAGACATAGGCGGTCTTCGTCATCGATTCACCGTCGATCCAATCGCCGAGCTTGTCCTGCATCGCCAAAAAGGCGCCGTGGGCGCGTCGAGCCTGTGCGGCCGTGTAGTCTTCCTTCTCGTCCTTGTACTTGAAGCTGAACTCGGCGACCAGGGGCTCTTCGCCCTGCTCTTCCGCGTACCAGAGCGTCAGTGAGCATTCGGCGAACGCCTCGGGGTCTTTGCCGATCTGGAAGGTCGTTCCTTTGATCACGCGTTCATAGCCGATGAAGTCGCCGACGATTGCCAGAGGCGCCGATTCGGGGACGTCCTCTACAGCCTTCGCCAGGCCGGGAAACAGGTCATGCACGTCCTTGAGCGTCCCCAGCGCGGTGTCGGGCTTGAGCAACACGCTGCTTGAGAAGCTGTATAGCGCCTGAAACCTTGGCTTGATGTCCTCCTCGAACTTCATGTCCTCGGAGAAGCCCTTGGCCGGTTGCATGTCCCGATCCTGGCTGATGTATCGATCCTGATGCCGGAACTTGAGCGTTAGCTCGCGCTCTTCATCGTCGAGATCGATGCGCTCGCGGATCACGTAGTCGCGTCCTCGCATTGCGTGGTCCGCCGTGTCCAGGAAGCACACCTTCCGACGCTTGCGCTCGACATCATCCGTGCCGCTGACGGCGAGGACGCTGGGCAAGATGATGCCCGCCAGATCGCGCCAAAGGCCGCCGGCCGCTTCGCGGAGCTGGGCCTCCTCGCCGACGAACTTCGCGGCTTGCAGCATCATCTTGTATTCACGGGACGCAACTGCCTGCATGGTTCTCGCACCTCGGGGTCAAGTGGGGTGGTTTGCACAGCATGACGGCCTTGCCGACTCGGACAGCCTACGACACTCAACGCGCTCGTGCCGGCACGCGCATCTCTCGGCAGCCCTATCAGACTGAGTTGGGGACAAGGTCCAAGACCTCGGACAGCGCCGTGAGCACGCGGTCGGGCCGAACGCGTTCCATGCCCGGATCATCCCGCCGCAGACGCAGTGATCGGGCATCACCGGCGAATAGGGCGGTGCGGCAGCCGAGGGCCTGAGCCGGGCGAATGTCGTTGCGCATGTCGTTGCCGATGTAGAGTACCTCATGCGCCGCGATCCCGTGGCGCTCGCGCAATCCGTCAAGCGCCGGTGCATAGACCGTTCTCGACGGCTTCGCGACCCCCTGCCGATAGGACCAGGCGCAGCAGGCGTCATCGAAACCCACTTCATCGAGCGACTGGCCGAGGAAGGCTCGCAGCATCAGCGGCGTGTAGAACTGCGCGTTGGAGACGATGCCGAGCACCAGCCTCCGATCGGCAAGCTCGTTTAGCGTCTCCGCGAGACGGGGCATGGGCCAGACGGGGTTGGTGCGAAGCTCGTACTCGAGGGCGAGGCGGCTGCGCAATCCGTCATCCGATGCGACGCCCTGGGCCTCCAGCAGCCGATGCCAGATGACCAGAATGTCCACCTCCGGGTGCTCCACGCCGGCTGCGCGGCTCGTGGCATGGTCCTGGCGGATAAGTGCCCCGAGGGCGGCGGCTCCATCGGTCGGCGCGGTCTCCGATGGAAGCCCGACGGCGGTCCAGGCGTCCTCGAACGGGCTGTCGGTGGTCTTGGTCCGTGTCAGGCCGATGTCGCCGCAGCCGGACATCACCAGGGTGCCGTAGATGTCGAAGACGACGGCGCGGATGCCGTCGAGCGGTCCCAGCCGTGGGGCAAGGTCCGTCGGTTGCGGGCTCAACGGTTTGGTCAGCGCGTCGATGTGTGCCAGCAGGGTGTCGGCCATGGTCGGGAATCGTAGTCAAGGTCGGTCGGGAAACCCACGTGTGCGCCGATGCCCGTTTCAGGTGCGCAGCAGGGTGAGACGCCGTGGGTCGAGGAAGTGCTCGAGCAGGGTCTCGCCATCCGCGGCACCGAAGGTGGCGGACGGCGTCGAGCCGGCGACGGTGGCATAGATGGCCAGGAGCCGCTGGCCAAAGCCCTCCAGGGAGTAGCGGCGGTCGACGACGCCGAGGTTGGATTGGATGACCGAGTCTGCCGCAGATGCGTCCAGTCGGCGTGGCTGCAGCGCCTGGCCGGCCGATGGGTCCGCGTGCACGCGCCGGATAACCGCGGTCTGGGCCGTCTCGTCCAGTCGGCCGAAGTCGATTCTCCCGTCTTCCAGGGCGTTTGCCCAGGCGTGCTCCGCGGCGTCGCCCGACGCACGCCCATAGGCGTCGGCGCGTTGCCGGACGGCGAGTTCGAACGCATCCCGCAGGCGCGCTTCATCGACCCAAGCGAGCGGCACATCGAGCCGCTGGTACTGCCCGGGCAGGCGCACCCCCTCGGCGACGAAGTCCGCGGTAATCTCGGGCAGGTCACGCCCGACCAGCGGCCGACCCATCAGCCAGGGCTCCAGGAAGGCGAGTCCGAACCCCTCGGCGACGCTGGTCGTCACCAGGGCGTGGCAGCTCTCGATCAGTGCCGGAAAGCCCAGATCACCGCCGCCGACCTCGAAGCGCACGGGCAGGTTCAGCTCCTGCGCCAGGGCTACCCATTGCTCGTAGATCGGGCGTTCCTGCGGGTTCTGGGGCGCCTGGGTCACGGCGAATCGATCCTGTTCCTCCGCTAGCGCGGCCCAGAGCAGGAACTCGCCGAGGTTCTTGCGGCGGATGGCGCGGGTCGGATACAGCCACAGCCGCTCCCGCGGACCGCTTCGTTGTGGTGCAGGCGCTGGTGCCGGCGACTCCGAACCGGGCATACCCATGGAGACCGCGTTGGGCAGCAGATGCAGTTGCTGGTCCGGGACCCCGGCGCTCGCCAGGAAGCGGCGGTCGCGTTCGTTCAGGGTCGCGTAGTGGATGTTCGGCGCCAGCGGATAGAGCAACGCGGAGAGCCGGCCGACATCGCCTCCCGCCAATTCCTCACGCATCCGCAGATAGAGTCCCGGCCGGCCATCCTCGGCGAAATCGTGCGGCTGCAGCAGGAGCCGATGGCCACCGCGGGCCAGCCGCAGCACGGCACCGGGCAGGGCGGTGTTCTTGCCGAGGCAGTGGTTGTGCAGGTGCCAGAGGTCCGGTGTGCCGCCGAGCGCATCCGTTGCGGCCTGGATCATGATTGCGGCGAGCCGGTCAGGCGTCTGCGGTTCGCGGCGCTCCTCATACTCCATGCCCGGCAGCACGGTGAGTGCCGTGCCCTCCGGCAGCGAGACCTGCGCCGCCGCACCAGAGAGCACGACCACGCGCTCGCCTCGCGCGAGCAGCGCCCTGCAGGCGTGTTGCACGACCCGGCCGACGCCGCCGGTCTGCAGGTGGTAGTGGACGATGACTACGCGCATGAGGGCGCCTGATGACATGCGCGCCGACCTGTCGGCGGCGGCATCGTCGGGCGCGGAGCTCGTGCTGGGCACGCGGCGTGCATTGATGATCCCTGCGGGTCTGCGAAACGGCTTGGCTTGGAGCTGAATCTTAGCATCGGCGCCGGGCCGCTTGACCCGGATGCCGATCCGCGAGAGCTTCCGCTCATCGGCTTTGGGTGCAGACGCCTGGATGTCGACTTGGAGAACCAACCGGACGCACGGGCAGTATGAAACAACCGGAGAACATCGGTTTCGTGTCCACGCGCTTCGCCGGCACCGACGGCGTCTCACTGGAGGCGGCCAAGTGGGCGGAGGTGCTGTGGCTCGGCGGCCATGTGAGCCATTGGTACGCCGGCGTGCTGGACCGCGAGCCGGGGGTGAGCCTGTGCGTGCCGGAGGCCTTCTTCGACCACGCCGAGAACACCTGGATCAACACCCAGCTCTGGGGCCGCACGCGTCGCTGCGCCGAGGTCAGCCGGCGAATTCGGGAGCTCACCGAATACCTGAAGTCGACCCTGTACGAGTTTCGAGCGCGCTTCGATCTGGACATCCTGATCATCCAGAACGCGCTCACCATCCCGATGCACATCCCGCTCGGCGTCGCGATCACGGAGTTCCTGCTCGAGACGGGCATGCCCGCAATCGCCCACCACCACGACTTCATGTGGGAGCGGCAGCGGTTTCAGATCTCTGCGGTGGACGATTACCTGGAGATGGCCTTTCCGCCGCGGGTGCCGCACATGCAGCACGTCGTCATCAACCAGGCGGCGCGGGAGGAGATCGCCTGGCGCAAGGGCCTGTCCAGCATCCTAGTGCCCAATGTCTTCGACTTCGAGAACCCGCCGGGGCCGCCGGACGAGTATGCCGCCGACGTTCGCCGCGCCTTGGGTCTGCTCGACGACGACCTGCTGATCCTCCAGCCCACACGGGTGGTGCCGCGCAAGGGCATCGAGAACGCCATCCACCTGATTCGCCGCCTCAAGCTGCCGCGCTCGCACCTGGTCATCTCGCACCACAGCGGCGACGAGGGCATGGAGTATGCGCGTCAGATCCAGCAGTTCGCGCGGGACGAGGGCGTTTCACTCAGATTCTTCGGCGAGCGCATGGCCGACCGGCGCCAGCTCAACCAAGAGGGACAGAAGGTGTTCGTGCTGCGCGACCTCTATCCGCACGCCGACTTCGTCACCTTTCCAAGCCTGTACGAAGGGTTCGGCAATGCTTTGCTGGAATCCATCTATTTCCGCAAACCCCTGGTGGTCGGGCGCTATTCGGTCTACCAGCGCGACATCGAGCCGAAGGGGTTCCGGTTGCCGACCATCGATGGCGTCGTCGATGGGAAGGTGGTGGATGAGTGCCGGCGCATCATCCAGGACGCGGACTACCGGCGTGAGCTGACGGATCACAACTATCTGGTCGCGAGCCGATTCTTCAGTTACCGGGTGCTGCGCGACAGTCTGCGCAGCATGGTCAATAACATCCGCAACATGACGGAGTAGGCCGATGCGCGTTGTCGAGCGAGCCGTGTTCGAGCGAGTCCGTGGCCGCCTTGCACGGCTCTACGGCGAGGCCGAGCTGCCGCGGCTGCTGCTGCGCCTGGAGTTGCTCGTCGGCCGCTATGGCGTCGGCGCCCACTGCCTCGACCCCGAGGCGCCACGGGCACGCTGCCGGGGCTGGGATCAGCGGGACGCCGTGCTGATCGCCTATGGCGACATGGTGCGGACCAACGGCGAGGCGCCGCTGCGGACCCTGCGCGGTTTCCTGGCCGAGTATGTGGGCGACGCGGTATCCGCGCTGCATCTGCTGCCATTCTTACCCTACAGCTCCGATGACGGTTTCTCGGTCATCGACTACCGTGCCGTCGATGATCGCCTCGGCGACTGGGGCGATATCGAGGCCCTCAGCGGGGACTATCGGCTCATGGTGGATCTGGTCATCAATCATGTGTCGAGCCAGAGCCACTGGTTCCGCGCCTATACCAACGGCATGGCGCCGGAGCGGCACTACTTCATCGAGGTGGAACCGGGCACGGACCTGTCTGCGGTCGTGCGCCCGCGCACCGCGCCGCTGTTGCGCTCCGTGCAAACGCCCTATGGAGAGAAGATGGTCTGGGCGACCTTCAGCCACGACCAAATCGACGTCGATTTCTCCAACTCGGATGTGCTATTCGAGTACCTCGACATCCTGCTGTTCTACGTCCACCACGGTGCCCGGATCATCCGCCTGGACGCCATCGCCTACCTCTGGAAGCGCATCGGCTCGGCCTGTATCCACGAGCCCGAGACCCATGAGGTGGTCAAGCTGTTGCGCGACATCCTCGACATGCTCTCCCCCGGTGTCCTGCTCCTCACCGAGACCAATGTTCCGCATGCCGAGAACGTCAGCTACTTCGGCGCCGGCGACGAGGCGCACATGGTCTATCAGTTCAGCCTGCCGCCCCTGCTGGTGCACGCCCTGCACGCCGGCGATGCGCACTATCTGGCCGACTGGGTCGCGCACCTGGAACCGCCGCCGCCGGGCTGCACCTTCTTCAACTTCACCGCCTCACACGACGGCATCGGCGTACGCCCACTGGAGGGGCTCTTGCCGCAGGCGGAGTTCGATGCACTGGTCTCCGCCATGGAGCAGCGTGGCGGGCTGGTCAGTCGACGCAGCAACCCGGACGGCACGACGACGCCCTACGAACTCAACATCACCTACTTCGACGCCGTCGGCGTACCGGGCGATCCCGAGGCGTCCGCACGCCGCTTCCTCTGCGCTCAGACCATCGCCATGAGCCTGCAGGGAATCCCCGGCATCTACTTCAACAGCCTGCTGGGCGCGGGGAACGATCTGGCGGGTGTCGAGGCGTCCGGGCGTGCGCGCAGCATCAATCGACGCAAGTGGACCGAGGAGGAACTCGACGCCATGCTCGCCACCGATGGCGGTCACCAGGCGGCCCTGGTCCTCCCCGAACTCCTGCGTCGGCTGCGCCTGCGCCGGACCCTGGACGCCTTCCACCCGGATTCGCCGCAGACGGTCCTGGACCTGCCCAAGGGGCTCTTCGGCATCCGCCGGCGCGGGCTGGAATCCGGCGACAGACTCTGGATGCTCGCCAACCTGACCCATCGCACCCTGGGCTGCGCCATGAGTCGCCTGGATCGGCGCGCTCAACAGCACGAGTGGCGCGAATTGCTCAGTGGGGCCGAGACAATCGGCGGCGAGCTCGATAACCGCCTCACACTCGCTCCTTACCAGGTGCTCTGGCTCCTGCAACCCAAGGACGGCTGACCCTCAGCCGAGGGCGAGGTCAAGGCTTGACTCGGTTCGACTGTCAGGTCGGACCGTTAGACCCGACTATGCAATCAGCTCGCTTGCCAGCGCTGTCGCCGCACGACGCCCCTCGCGGATCGCGTAGTTGGTCCCCCGATCCTCCGGGTAGATCTGGGCCATGGTGGCGAGCTTGGTGCCGCGAACTGGAGCATCGCGGGATGGAATCAAGTCGCGATAGTGACGTTCGACCACCGGTTGTGAGTATTTCGCACGCCAGACGTGAGCGCTCTGCACCCAGGTCTCGTTCAGCGCCGGGAACATGCGTCGCAGGTGTCCCAGGGTGAACGCGACCGCCTCGTCATCGGCCATCCGCAAGAGGGCGTCGTCCTGCGGCAGGTACTTGGATAGGTACACGATGTGGCGGCCAGCGTAGCTCTCCGTCGGTTCGAAATTGGTGTGCTCGATGACGCCGACGAAGGGAAAGCCCGGATCGTTGACGTTGAGCCAATAGGTATCCGACAGACTGCGGTCGAGCTCCAGCACGATACAGAGATTCGCGAGGTAGCGGATACGCCGCAAACTTGCGATATAGGCCGAGTTGGTATGTGGTTGTAGTAGGTCCGCGATGATTGGGAGCGCCGGCGTCGCGATGACCGCGTCCACGGGAATCTGCTCCGAATCCGTTCGTATAGCCCGAATCCGACCTTGCTGTACGTCCAGACTCTCGATTGTCGCGCCGGTGCGCACCGCGCCGCCCTGGTCCCGGATCGCATTCGCAAGGTGCTCCGCCAGGGCCGCGAAGCCGCCGCGGAAATAGGCCAGCTGTTCCTCGCCCTGCCTGCCGCGGCTACCACCGCGGAGCTTGAGCTTGTTCCAGATCCAGACCGCCGAGACGTCCTCGGCAACCGCCCCGAACTTGCCCCGCAACAGCGGCTCCCAGACGACCTCATAGACGCGCTCACCGCCGAGTTCGCGCAGCCAGTCTGCGGCGCTGCGTTGCTCGAGGGCTTGCCAGTCTTGGACGCGTCGGGCGCGCAGCGCCAAGAGTCCGAGGCGGATGCGGTCCAGGAACGGCAGTGCGTCGAAGCGCAGCAGGTCAACGGGCGTGGACAGCTTGTAGAACCGGTTGGCGAAATACATCCCGGTGCTCGTGGCGCGAAGCAGCACCTTGTCGCCGACTCCGAGGTCGTCGATCAGTTGCATCACGTGCCGGTCGTTTGTGAACCAGTGGTGATAGAACTTCTCCAGCCGTTCGCCGCCGACCTCGAAACTACCCGCGAGTCCGCCTACCTCGGTGTCCTGCTCGAACACCGTCGCGCGTATGCCCCGCCGCCCCAGTTCGTAGGCCGCGGCGAGGCCGCAGAAACCGCCGCCGATGATGCCGACATGGGTGTCCCGTTTGGATTCTGTGCTCATGGAGCCGCGTCCTCTTGCGTTTTCGGTCCGATGGCTTTCGCCCAGACGCCGCGGCCCCGCCAGAACAAGTACCCGAGTCCGAGCGCCGTCAGCGGGACCCACAACACCGCGTGAATCGTCAACGCGGCGGCCGCCGCGGTCGACTCGGGGATGCCGACGACCGCCAGCGCCATCAGGGTGAAGTAGTCGAAGGTACCGATGTAGCCGGGCGAACTGGGGATGAGCGTCGAGAGTGTGCCACTCGCCATGGCGAACAGTGCACCCAACGGGGCGATGGTGGCATCGAAGCCGATGACGACCGCAGCAAATACGCCGGCCTCGAGCAGCCAGATCGCCATCGAAAGCGCTAGCAATAGGAACAGATCCGTCGCTCGTCGCAGCAGCCCGAAGGTTTCGACGAAGCTGTTGCCCCAACGCTGAAGGCGTTCGGACCATCCGCGCTCAGCGAATTCGCGCTGACGCGCAACCCAGATGACCAACGCCGGCAAGCGAGGTGCGAGCGCCAGCAGCAACACGAGGGTTAGCGCAAGTGCGGTCGCAAGCCAGATTGCCGAGGCCGTGACTGCTCGCGGGATGCCGTCGGGCGGCGCCGCCGCCAATCCGACAAAGAACAGCGGTAGCAGCATGGTCATATCGAGCAAGCGCTCGACGACGAGTGTGCCCAGGATGCGCGTGGCAGGGGACTGCAGTTGGCGCCGAAACCCGAATGTGCGCAGCGCATCCCCCGCGCGGAAGGGCAGCAAATTGTTGACGGCAATGCTGCTCAGGTACGGCCACACGCAGGCGGCTACCGGAAGCTCGGACCCCAGTGCTCGCAGCATCCACCACCAGCGTACGACGCGCAGTCCATAGTCGGCGGTCAACAGCAACAGTGCGACCAGCAGCCATGGCAGGGCGAGGTCGCCGAAGGCGGCGAACATGGCGCCCAAGTCCACACTCAAGATAATCAGTACAAGGAAGGCAGCGGTGATGACAATGCCCGAAAGAACCCTGATCACGCGCCAAGGCGACATCCGCTTGTCGGAACTCGGAGCGCTCAAGACTCGACCTCGCTGTCCGATGGTGGAAAGCCCCGTCGTTCCTTGACGAGATAGAGGGGCCGACGCTTGACCTCCCAGTACACCCGACCGAGGTACTCGCCGATGATGCCGAGGAACAACAGTTGCACGCCGCCGAGGAAGAGCACGGCGATGAACAGCAACGTCCAGCCGGGTACCCAGACATCCGTAAACAATCTCAGGACCAGTGAGTACAGGATGCCCAGCAGCGCCAGGGACGAGGCGATCAGGCCCAAGTAGACGCCGAGCCGCAGAGGCACGAGGGAAAAGGACAGGAGGCCGTCGACGGCGAACCGCAGCATGCGCCGCAGCGGATACTTGCTCTCGCCGGCGAAGCGGGGATCGCGCTGGTAGCGCAGAGCCTCCTGCCGAAATCCCGCCCAAGCAACCATCCCGCGTAGGAAGCGATCGCGCTCTGGCATGGCCAGGACGGCGTCGACCACGCGGCTGTCCATGAGTCGGAAATCACCGGTGTCCACCGGGATCGGCGTCGTCGACAACTGCTGCATCAGCCGATAGAACACCCCTGCCGAGGCGCGCTTGAAGTAGGTTTCGCCCGCCCGTGCCTGTCGTTGACCATAGACAACGTCGACGCCGTCGCGCCAGCGTTCGAGCATCGCGGGGATGTACTCCGGAGGGTCCTGGAGATCGGCATCGATTAGGACCACGGCATCGCCCGCTGCTGCTTCGAGACCCGCGCTCGCCGCCTCTTGGTGGCCGAAATTGCGCGACAGCGCGATCAGGCGGACCTGTGGGTCCAGGGTCTGGATGGATCGAAGCAGTTCCAGGGTCCCGTCGCGGCTGCCGTCGTCGATGTAGATCACCTCCCAGTCCAGCCCCGTGGCCGATAGGACCCCGCGCAGGCGCGCATGGGTGGCATTGATCACCTCTGCTTCGTTGAAGCAGGGAACGACGACGCTGACGAGCTTGTCGGGCCGTCCGTCGTGCCGCATGTGGATCTCCGCTCGTCAGTGGGGCTGTGAGGAATGCCGAGCTACACGACCTGAGTTCCGGCGCAGGCGACGGCAGAGGCGGTGAAAAAGTGGCCCGAGCCTATGACGAAGTACCGTAGCGGCCTCCGAAACCGGAGGTGCGAGCCTGAAGGAGCCGAAGGCGGCGCTCGTGCCGCTGGGGCGCAGTCGCGTGGGCATCATAAGGACTGTGACTATGCGCATCCACCTCAGGTGCGGCCGGCCGTGGCGATATCTGGCCCGCGGGCTCGGCCTTTGAGCCCGTCAGGCGCTAAACTCGCCGGGGTTCCTCCTCAACCGCCGTTGCCTGCTGTGCTCGATAAGCTGCTTGTCCGATTCACCGACCGTCTGCCCTGCCGCATCATCGACGGCGAGCAAGGGGAGCCCTATCTGGAGCGCTACTACCTGTTTGGGCTCCTCGGCTGGCATGCCTACCTGCATCGCTTCGTCGATTCGGACCCGGATCGCGGGTTGCACGATCACCCCTGGAGCCGCGCCCTGAGCCTCGTGCTGACCAGCGGCTACGACGAACTCCGCTTCGTTCGAGCGCCCTCGGAACCGGCCGATGACGGGCGCACCGAGGAGCCTGCGCTGCGATGCCGGCGCGTGCGGCCTTGGCGGTTCAACCTGCTGCGCGGAGCCGATTTCCATCGGGTCGTGCTGCGCGAGGGTCGGTCCGCCTGGACGCTGTTCATGCACGGGCCGCGGGCCAAGGGTTGGGGCTTCCTGCGCGATGGTCGCTTTCGCCCGATGGCGCGAGATGCCGGCGATTTCCGTCATCGCGACTGGTGGCGTACGGCCCCGGTCGGTCGAGTTGCGCGTGCCCAACGCGGCGTGCGCTCGTCGGTTGGCAAGGTCTCGTCAGGGGACCGACGGCAGGGGATTCCAGATGCCGATCGCGGGGTGGACCTGGCATCGGAGCCCTGAGACGGCGCGGCCGCACAGCATCGGCCTTGATGCTAACCTGTGGGCATCCAGAATCCTTCGCCGACGCAGCTGATGATGTCTGCAGCCCTCGTCTTCGATCTCAACAGGGTACGCACTGTCTGGGTCCTCCTGGCCCTGTCGCTGCTCGCGGGCTGCGGTGGTCCCGAAAGTCCGACCAGGGCACCGCCGGACAGCATGCATGTGAGCTGCCTCGCCAAGCCGGCCCCGGGGCCTTGTCGCGCCTCCAAGCCCGCCTACTACTACGATTACCAGTCCGACAGCTGCCGGCAGTTCTTCTGGGGCGGTTGCGAGGGGCACGTGCCCTTCGAGACCCTGGAGGCCTGTCGCAGCCGCTGCGGTGGCCGCTGAGCCCAGATGTTCTCCGACCTGCACGACCTCGAATTGTTGCTGCGCTCGGAGACGCCACTGCTGCTGATCGAGTCGCGTGAGGAGCCCAGAATCCTGGAGCTGTTCAACCGGCTCGGGGCGCGTCTGGACGCGCCGGTGTTCAGCTGGTCCGTGACCGAAGGGCTGCGTCTGACCAGGTTCGATATCGCCGAGGAGCAGTACACAGAGCCCGCTGAGGTGCTGCGACACATCAAGGCAACGACCCAGCCCGGCATCTACCTGCTGCTGGACTTCCATCCGTTCCTCGAGCATCCGTTGCACGTGCGGCTGCTGAAGGAGATCGCGCAGCGATTCCGCGATACACCGCGCCGGCTGGTACTGGTGAGTCATGCCCTTCAGACGCCGCCGGAGGTCAGCCACCTCGCGGCACGCTTCGAGCTCAGCCTGCCGGACCGCAGCCGGCTCCTGGGACTGATTCGGGAAGAGGCCCAGGCCTGGCAGCACGCGGCGCCGAACCGCAGCTTTCGTGCCAACCGGGAGGCCGTCGAGCAGCTCTCCCGCAATCTCCTGGGCGTCACCGAGTCTGACGCCAGGCGACTGATCCGAAACGCCATCCGCAACGATGGCGCCATTACCGAATCCGATGTCGCAGACGTCACCCGCGCCAAGTACGAGCTGCTGAGCCCCGGCGGGGCCGTGTCCTTCGAGTACGACACCGTGGGATTCGGCGACGTCGCCGGCCTGCACAACCTCAAGGGCTTCGTCGACCGGCGCCGGGCCGTGTTCCTCGACGAGGGCAAGGGCGTCGCCGACCCGCCCAAGGGCGTGATGCTCCTCGGTGTGCAGGGCGGGGGCAAGAGCCTTGCGGCCAAGGCCGTGGCCGGGCGCCTAGGTGTGCCGCTGCTGCGGCTCGACTTCGGCGCGCTCTACAATAAGTTCATCGGCGAGAGCGAACGCAACCTGCGCGATGCCCTACGCACCGCGGATGTCATGGCGCCTTGTGTGCTCTGGTGCGACGAGATCGAGAAGGGTATCGCCACGGGGTCAGGCGACGACGGGCTGGGGCGACGCCTCCTCGGCGGACTGCTCACCTGGATGGCGGAGCGCAAGACACGGGTGTTCCTCGTCGCCACGTCCAACGACATCTCCGGCCTGCCGCCGGAGCTGGTGCGCAAAGGGCGGCTGGATGAGATCTTCTTCGTCGATCTGCCCGGCCTGGAGATCCGGCGCGAGGTGTTTCGTATCCATCTGTCAAAGCGCGGCCTGGAGTCTTCGCGATTCGATCTGGAGCGCCTCGCCGAGGCCAGCGTGGGCTTCACCGGCGCGGGTATCGAGCAGGCGGTGGTCAATGCCCTGTATGCCGCCGATAGCGACGCCGCCGCGACGGACACTGATGCGCTGCTGGCGGAGCTTGCCGCTACCCAGCCACTGTCGGTGGTCATGGACCGTCAGATCGAAGCCCTGCGCGACTGGGCGCGGGACCGAGCCGTTCCCGCGTGATCGATGCGCCTCGGTCTTGTCGTCGTCGCCAGCCCACCTGCAGGTCCCCAGCGTCGAGACTTGCTGTGCCGAGACCCGAGAGGAGTCCATGTCCAACCCAATAGCCCGACCGTCCCGGATAGACAACGGGTTCTCGGTGCATCGCCGCCGGCTCTTGCTTGGGGCTCTCGCGCTGCCGCTGATCGCCCCGCGATGCCTGGTCGCACAGGAGCGCGCGGACCGGCGCGTCCTGCCCGTCGGCCCCGGCGAGGCCCTGAAGGCACCGAGTGACGCCGCCAAGGTCGCCCACGACGGCGACATCATCGACATCGCCGCGGCCGACTACATCGGCGATATCGCGGTTTGGCGGCAGAACCGACTCACGCTGCGCGGCGTCGGCGGCCGACCGCATCTGCGTGCAGGCGGGCGGGCCGCGGAGGGAAAGGCCATCTGGGTCATCAAGGGTGACGACGTGGTGGTAGACAACGTCGAGATGTCCGGCACCCGGGTGCCGGGCTTGGCCGGCGCCGCCATCCGCGCGGAGGGTGGGCGGCTCACCCTGCGCAATGCCCATTTCCACGATCACCAGATGGGCATACTCACCAACAACAACGGCCGCGGTGAGCTCGCCATCATCGACTCCGAGTTCGACCACAATATCGTCGACTACGAACGCTTCGGTAGACTGGGGCACAACATCTACGTCGGCCAGATCGCCAGTTTCGAGCTGCGAGGCAGTTACATCCATGACGCGGTCATCGGCCATCAGGTCAAGACGCGTGCCCGCAAGAACACCATCGTCGGTAACCGCATCGTCGATGGCGATGGTGGCTCCAGCTATCTGATCGACCTCGCCGAGGGCGGTGAGGCCTTGGTCCGCGACAACCTCCTGCGCAAGAGCGAGCGCGCCGACAACAACGCTGCCATCTCCTACGCGCCCGAGGGCAATCGGGACAAACCGGGCATGCTGTTCGTCGCCGGGAATCGCTTCACCAACGAAGGACCGCCGGCGGTGTTCGTGCGCAACTTCTCGACGCAGGTCGACGCCGTGCTCAGCAACAACCTGCTGGATGGGCTGGTGACGCCCCTGGAGGGTCGCGGGCGGGTGCGGTGAGTGGCCGGGTGCCTGACCGTTGCCCCCTACGGCAATGGTCGGTGGAGTCGGCAGCCGTTATAGAATTCGAGGCAGCAGTCGCCGCCGACCGAGCGGCAAGGCCGAGTCCCTGAGAGGTGGCAGGTGGAATACAAGGATTACTACAAGATTCTCGGCGTCGCCCGCGATGCCAGTGCGGATGACATCAAGCGCGCCTATCGCAAGCTTGCCCGCAAATACCACCCGGACGTCAGTAAGGAGCCGGATGCGGAGGCCAAGTTCAAGGAGGTCAACGAGGCCAACGAGGTGCTCAAGGACGCGGAGAAGCGCGCCCAGTACGATGCCCTCGGCACCGGCTGGCATGCGGGCGATGAGTTCCGGCCGCCACCCGGCGCAGGTGCGGGCGCCGGAGCAGGCGCGGGCCCGGGCTGGCAGCGCGCGGAGCACATGTCGCCGGAGGAGGCGGCGCAGTTCAGCGATTTCTTCTCGAGCATATTCGGCGATCTCGGCGGTATGGGCGGCCGAACCGGAGGCGGCGGTATGGGTGGTGACGGTGGTTTCAGCGGCCGTGCCGGCGGGTTCGCCTCCCGCGGTTCGGACCAGACGGCGCGGGTGCGGATTTCCCTGGAGGACGCCTACCACGGCGCCAGCCGCCAGCTGAGCCTGGAGGTGCCGGAGATCGACGAGCAGGGGCGCATCGGTAGCAAGCGGCGGACGCTGAACGTGCGCATCCCGGCCGGCGTCACCGAGGGTCAGCAGATCCGGCTCGCGGGTCAGGCCGGCGGCGGCGTCGGCGGCGGTGAGGCCGGCGACCTGTACCTGGAGGTCGAGTTCGAGCCGCATCCGATCTTCCGCGCCGAGGGGCGTGATATCCACCTGCGCCTGCCTCTGGCGCCTTGGGAGGCCGCGCTCGGCGCCACCGTCTCGGTGCCGGCCCTCGGCGGCAAGGTCAGCCTCAGGATTCCAGCCGGCGCGCAGAGCAACCAGCGCTTGCGCCTCAAGGGCCGCGGGCTGCCGGGCAAGACGCCGGGCGATACCTTTGTGCAGATCGAGATCGTCAATCCGCCGGCCGACGACGTCGGCGCACGGGAGGCGTTCGAGCAACTCGCCGAGCGCTTCAAGGCCTTCAATCCACGCGCGAAGCTGGGGGTCTGAGCCATGTTGAACCCGAACAACGGCCTGGAAGGCGAGCTGCTGGACGAGCAGCGAACGCTGAGTCTGACGGAGCTCACACGCTTCTGCGGGGTCGATCTGGACCTGATCAGCGCCATGGTCGCAGAGGGCATGCTGCACCCGCGAGGCGCGGCGCCGGAGCAATGGATCTTCCGCGGCGTGGAGGTCGTCCGTGTGCGCCGCGCCGTGCGCCTGCAGCAGGACTTGGAGCTGAATCTGCCAGGCGCCGCCCTCGCGCTGGAATTGCTCGACGAGATCGAGCGCCTGCGCTGCCGGGTGCGTCGGTTGGAGCAGCACGCCGAGCGTTGGTCCGACGCGGATGTCTGAGGGCCGCTGATGGGCACGGTCCAGCGGTCCTTGCCAGCGCGTGGTTCCACCGGCCGTTCGGGGCAAACGCTCCCATGAGTCGACCTGGAGGTCGATCCGCCGGCCCTCGCGCTCCCGTCCTGGCGAAACCGCGTAGGTCGGGCCGACGTAAGGAGGCCCGACAGCCAGGTGTCGATGGCGCGCGGTGCGTCGGGCTTCGTGCCTCAGCCCGACCTACAGCGGTCTGATCGGGGTTGCGCCCGGATCAGGCCGGGTCCGCCGGCGCTGCACGGTGCCAGTCGGTGGCCTGTTGGAGTCGGTGGGCGACGTTGAGGAGCCGGCCCTCGGCAAAGGTATCGCCGATCATCTGAAGCCCCACCGGAAGCCCGTTGACAGGGGCCACGGGCACCGACAGCCCGGGCAGGCCCGCCAAGTTGGTGGCGATGGTATAGATATCGTTCAGGTACATGGCCACCGGGTCGTCGGTCTTGGCGCCGAGCTCGAAGGCCGTGGCCGGGGTCGTCGGGCCCATGATGACGTCCACCTGCTCGAAGGCGCGGCGGAAGTCGCCGGCGATGAGCTGACGCAACTGCTGGGCCTTGAGGTAGTAGGCATCGTAGTAGCCCGCCGACAGGGCGTAGGTGCCGACCATGATGCGGCGCTTGACCTCGTCGCCGAAGCCCTCCGCGCGGCTGCGCTTGTAGAGGTCTTCCAGGTCCTTGGGGGCCTCGCAGCGATGACCGTAGCGTACGCCGTCGAAGCGGGCGAGGTTCGACGAACACTCCGCCGGTGCGACCACGTAGTAGACGGGCACCGACAGGGGTGCGTTCGGCAGGCTGATGTCATGGATGGTCGCGCCGAGCTTCTCCAGTTCCGCCAGCGCGGCGCGTACCGAGGCCTCGACGCCAGCGTCCAGCCCCTCGCCGAAGTACTCCGCGGGAAGGCCGATGCGCAGCCCCGTCAGGTCGTCGCCGAGGCCGGCCGAGTAGTCCGGCACCATCTCCCTGGCGCTGGTGGAGTCGCGCTGATCGAATCCGGCCATGGCCTGGAGCAACAGTGCTGCATCCTCCGCGGAGCGAGTCAGTACGCCGGCCTGGTCCAGGCTGGAGGCGAATGCGATCATGCCCCAGCGCGAGCAACGGCCGTAGGTGGGCTTGATTCCCGTGACGCCGCACAGGGCCGCCGGCTGACGGATGGAGCCGCCGGTGTCCGTGCCCGTGGCCGCAACACAGAGCCCGCCCGCCACCGCCGCCGCGGAGCCGCCGCTGGAGCCTCCTGGCACGCGGGTGGTATCCCAGGGGTTGCGCGCCGGGCCGTAGTAGCTGGTCTCGTTGGAGGAGCCCATGGCGAACTCGTCCATGTTGGTCTTGCCGAGCGTGACGACGCCGGTGCCCGCGAGCCGCTCCACGACCGTGGCGTCGAAGGGGGCGATGAAGTTGTCCAGCATCCGCGAGGCACAGCTGGTGCGGATGCCGCGGGTAAGAAAGATGTCCTTGTGTGCTAGCGGGATGCCCGTCAGCGGCCCGGCGTCACCGGCGGCGATGCGCCCGTCCGCCGCATCGGCGGCGGCCAGGGCGACATCGGTACTGACGGTGATGTAGCTGTTCAGCGTCGGGTCGATGCGCTCGATGCGTTCGAGGAAGTGCTGCGTGAGCTCGCGGCTGGAGAAGCGTCGGGCGCGCAGGCCCTCGGCGAGCTCGGCGATGGACTGGTCGTGCATGGGTCGTGTCGGCGGTGGCCTTAGGGATGACTGGAGGAATGGCTGGCGCGGCGGAGCGCCGCGCAGTCGGGCGGTCCGGTATTCGCGCGGGGCGGTGAGCTCGCCCGAGGCCCGGTCATTCGATGACCTTCGGCACCAGATAGAGGCCGTTTTCGGTGGCGGGGGCGTTGGTCTGGAATGCGTCGCGCTGGTCCGCTTCCGTGACCGCGTCCGGGCGCAAGCGCTGGGACATGTGCAGCGGGTGGGCCATGGGCGTCACGCCGGTGGTGTCCACCGCGTCCATCTGCTCAACCAGGGTCAGGATGTTGCTGAGGTCCGTCGCGTAGTGCGCCAGCTCCGACTCGGCCACCTCGAGCCGGGCGAGGTGGGCGATCTTCGCGACGTCTTTGGTATCGAGGGCCATCTGGGGCTCCGGTCCAACAAAAGGTTAAGCGATCAAAATTACCACAGGGGAAGGTCGCCGGCGCGGCGGCGCGCAAATCCTGTCCCTTCGTTGTCGTAATCGGCTTCTCTCTAGGTCGGCGGGCGCACCGTCAGCAGGTGCACCCGGCGGCTGTCTGCGCGCATGATGGTGAAGCGGAACCCCCCCAACTCGACCCGCTCGTTTCGATTCGGCAGGCGGCCGAAGGCGTTGATCACCAGGCCGCCGATGGTGTCGAACTCGCCGGCGTCCAGGTCGCTTTCGAAGTACTCGTTGAAGTCCTCCACCGTGGTGCGGGCCTTCACCGTGTACTCGCCCTTGCCGCGCTTGAAGATGAACGCGCCCTCTTCGTGGTCGTGCTCGTCCTCGATGTCGCCGACGATCTGCTCCAGCACGTCCTCGATGGTCACCAGGCCGGCTGCCGCGCCGTATTCGTCGACGACGATGGCCATGTGGTTGCGGCTGGAGCGGAACTCCTTCAGCAGCACGTTGAGCCGTTTGCTCTCGGGCACGAAGACGGCGCCGCGCAGGTGGTCTCGGATATTGAAGGCGCCGTGGCGTTGCTCGCTGCAGTAGGCGAGCAGGTCCTTGGCGAGCAGGATGCCCACCACCTCGCCCTTGTCCTCGCCGGTGACCGGAAAGCGCGAGTGGGCGGACTCCACGGCGATATCGAGGATGCGCTCCAGCGGGTCGTCGCGGCGGACGCTGACCATTTCAGCACGCGGGATCATGATGTCGCCGACGCGCAGGTCACCGACCTGCATCACCCCCTCGATCATGCCCAGTCCCTCTCGGTCCAGCAGGCCGATGCGTTCCGCGCCCTGCAGGACTTGGATCAGGTCCTCCTTGGTGGCCGGCTCGCCGCCCAACACTCGGCACAGGCTTTTCCGCCATGCCTTGGGCAGCGAGCCGCCGATAGATCGGTCGCTCGTCATGTGGCTCCTTGGTTTCGGTCGTCGGTGACCTAGTAGATGGAGGAAAAGCCTAACCCGGCGAGTATGTCGGTTTCCAGGGCTTCCATCGCGTCGGCCTCGTCGGCGGCGATGTGATCGTGGCCCAGCAGGTGCAGGGTGCCATGGACCATCAGGTGCGCCGTATGGGCGGCAAGGGCCTTGCCCTGCGCCTCGGCCTCCCGGCGCAACACAGGCACGCAGATCACCAGGTCCCCGAGCTGGCCGGCCAGCTCTTGGGCAAGGGCCTCGACGGCTTCCGGCGGCAGCCCGGCGGGCGGCTCGAAGGGAAAGGACAGGATGTTGGTCGCGCCCTCGCGGCCGCGGTAGTGGGCGTTGAACTCGGCGCCCTCGGCCTCGTCGACCAGCCGCAGGCCGATGGCCGCCTCCGGCGCCTGTTCGTCGGTCGCGGTCCGTGCGATGGCGTCCACAGCCGTACAGGCCCAGCGGGCGAGGTCCGCATCCGTCGGCAGGTCGGCCGTGTCGCAGGCGTGCTGGACCTCGAGGCGCAGTCGCGTCGCACCGACACGGGCCTCGACCGCCGCGAAGTCGGTCTCCAGCTCAGCCTCTTGCTCGTGCCCATCCGGTGTGGGGTCAGTGGGCGGATTCACCGTTCGTCGCCGGTGCGGTCGAAGGCATCGTAGGCGTTCACGATGCGCTGGACCAGCGCGTGGCGTACTACGTCGCGGGCGCTGAAGTGGGTGAAGCCGATGCCCGGCACGTCCTTCAATACGCCCAGCGCCTGCTTGAGGCCCGAGGGCTGTCCGCGAGGGAGGTCGATCTGCGTGATATCGCCGGTGATGACCGCCGTGGAGCCGAAGCCGATGCGGGTCAGGAACATCTTCATCTGCTCGGGCGTCGTGTTCTGGGCCTCGTCCAGGATGATGAAGGCTTCGTTGAGTGTGCGGCCGCGCATGTAGGCCAGCGGCGCGACCTCGATCACGTTGCGCTCGATGAGCTTGTTCACCTTCTCGAACCCCAGCATCTCGAACAGGGCGTCGTAGAGCGGGCGCAGGTAGGGGTCGATCTTCTGCGCCAGGTCACCGGGCAGGAAGCCCAGCCGCTCGCCGGCCTCCACCGCCGGGCGAACGAGCAGCAGTCGCCGCACCCGGTCGGTCTCCAGCGCCTCGACGGCGCAGGCGACGGCGAGGTAGGTCTTGCCGGTGCCGGCCGGGCCGACCCCGAAGCTGATGTCGTGGGTCAGCACCGCGTGCAGATAGGCCTGCTGTACCTGCCCGCGTGCCTTGATGAGACCGCGCTTGGTCTTGATGATGACCTCGGGCAGGTGCTCGGCGGCCGCCTCCGCGGGAGGCTCGGCATTTGCCTGCGCCAGATGCAGGTGCACGGCCTCGGCGGACACGGGCTCGGACTCCGCCGCGGCATAGAGGTCGCGCAGGACCCGCTCCCCGGCCGCCGCGGCGCCGGGTTCGCCGACGATGCGAAAGCTCACCCCGCGGTTGCTGATCTCGACGCCGAGCCGGCGCTCGATCAGCCGCAGGTGCTGGTCGAAGGGTCCGCACATGCTGGACAGCCGTTCATTGTCCGCCGGCGCCAGTTCCAGATCGATGCTGTAGGTGTCTCGGTTCAAGGGGAGGCCCGCGCTCAACCGGCGGCAGCCTGGGCCGCGGGTGCCCCGTCCTGGACGGCGGCCCCGCTGGCGTCCAATCCTACGCCCGGCTTGGCGTGGAGCGCGCCGACGAGCTGACCGCGCAGGGAGTTCGGTAGGGCCTCGGTGATGCGCAGGTCCGCGAACTCGCCGATCAGCGTCGCCGTACCTGAGAAGTTGACCACCCGGTTGTTCTCTGTGCGCCCGGCGAGTTCGGTCGGGTCCCTGCGCGATGGCCCCTCCACCAGTACCCGGTGCACCTCGCTGACCATGCGCCGGCTGATGACCTGGGCCTGGTGGTTGATGCGCTGCTGCAGCCGCGCGAGCCGCGCCTGTTTGACCGCGTGCGGCACGTCGTCCGGGAGGGCCGCGGCGGGTGTGCCCGGCCGCTGGCTATAGATGAAGCTGAAGGACTGGTCGAAACCCATCTCCTCCACCAGGGCCATGGTCGCCTCGAAGTCCGACTCCGTCTCGCCTGGAAAGCCGACGATGAAGTCGGACGACAGGCAGATGTCCGGTCGCGCCTGGCGCAGACGGCGGATCTTGCTCTTGTATTCCAGCGCCGTATGGCCGCGTTTCATCATCGACAGGATGCGGTCCGAGCCGGACTGCACGGGTAGGTGTAGGAAGCCCACCAGCTCCGGCACCTCGGCATAGGCCTCGATCAGGCCGTCGGAAAACTCCATCGGATGCGAGGTGGTGAAGCGGATGCGGTCGATACCGTCGATGGCGGCCACATAGCGGATCAGCAGCGCCAGGTCCGCCAGCTCGCCGTCGTGCATCGGCCCTCGGTAGGCGTTGACGTTCTGTCCGAGCAGGTTGACCTCGCGCACGCCCTGTTCGGCCAGGCCCGCCACCTCTGCAATGACGTCGTCGAAGGGCCTGCTGATCTCCTCGCCGCGGGTGTAGGGCACCACGCAGAAGGTGCAGTACTTGGAGCAGCCCTCCATGACCGACACGAAGGCCTTGGGCCCGTCGGCGCGGGGCCGCGGCAGGCGGTCGAACTTCTCGATCTCCGGGAAGGAGACGTCTATCTGCGGACTGCGGTCCGGCTCGGGGGCGTCCGGCTGCAGGGCGTCGAGCATCTGCGGCAGACGGTGCAGGGTCTGCGGGCCGAAGATCAGGTCCACATAGGGTGCGCGCGCGCGGATGGCCTCGCCCTCCTGGCTCGCGACACAGCCGCCGACGCCGATGACCAGCCCCGGCCGTTGCTGCTTCCACGGTCGCCAGCGGCCGAGCTGCGAGAACACCTTCTCCTGCGCCTTCTCGCGGATGGAGCAGGTGTTCAGCAGCAGGATGTCCGCCACCTCCGGCCGGTCGGTCAGTTCCACCCCATGGGAGGCGCGCAGCACGTCCGCGATGCGCGCGGAGTCGTACTCGTTCATCTGGCAGCCGTAGGTCTGAATGAATAGCTTGCGCGACATGGACGCTCTGGATGATCGGTAGGTGGGGAGACGGCGACGCGCGCCATCGCGCGACGCGCAAGAGACCTAGCCTACGCCAGACATCTTCTAGAGGTCCATGATAATAGCGGAGGCCGGCGAGCCAATTGGCGTTCTTGCTGAACGAAAACGAGGATGTTCGACGGAATCCCAACTGGTCCGGCGCGGCTGGGGATCGGCGCCAACGCCCGTCGGTTCGTCGCCATGGCCAAGTTCGGGTAGTATCGCGCGACTCGTTGTCGCCTCCACGCCCTCTCAAGGCCGCATCATGCCGCATTTTGATGTTCGTGCGCTTCTTCTCGTCCTTGTGGTGTCGCTGTCGTTCGGCTCCACCGGCTCGTTCGCCGCCGGGTCCGAACTCGAAACCGCCCAAGACTACTGGCAAGCAGGTCAACTCAAGGCGGCCGAGCTCACGCTCAAATCGATGCTGCAGTCCGATCCTGACGACGCCGACGGGCGCCTGCTTCTCGGGCGCGTCTATCTCGATTTGGGACAACCGATGGCGGCTGAGCAGGAGTTCGGCCGTGCCAAGGCGTTGGGCGCATCCGCGCCGGATTTGCTGGTGCTCACGGCCCGTGCGCTGCTGCAACAGCGGCAGTTCACCCGTGCCCTTGATGCCGCGCAGGTGCCGGACACCGCCGATGACGAGGTTCGTGCCGATCTGCTGGCCGTTCAGGCGCAGGCACAGGCGGGTATGGACCATCTGAAGGACGCCCAGATCCTCTTATCGCAAGCGCTGCAGTTGTCCCCGGACCTTGCTTCGGCTCAGATCGAGCAGGCCAAGCTGTCGTTCAGACTAGGCGACGCCAACCGAGCCCAGGCCCTGCTCGAGGAGGCGGCGGCCGTGAATGCGGATGACGCCGCGGTGGCCGAGGCGCAGGCCGACTTGGCCATGGCGCAACGGCGCTTCGCCGATGCCAATACGTTGCTGACGAGCGCGTTGGAGACGGCTCGCAACCGTTGGATGTTGTACTACAAGCGCGCCATTGCGCGTGTCGAGCTCGGTTTGTTGGCCACTGCCCAGGACGATATCGAGGCCGCGCAGCGAGCCCATTCGAACTTCACAGGGCTGGCTTTCGTGCGGGCCAAGCTTGCCTTCGCTGGGGGCAACAACGCCGAGGCTCTGGCGGCGGCCGAGGCGTTTCTGAAGCTCAACCCCGCGGAGCCGGCCGCCAATCTGATCGCAGCCCAGGCGGCACGCGAACTCGGTAAGCTCGAGCAGGCCCGGGAATACGTGGCCGCGCACCTAAGAGCGCTGCCGAATTCTCGTAGTGGCCGGCTCACGCAGGTCATGATCCTGGCTGAGGCGGGTGACCTGGCGCAGGCGGAGGAGCTGTTGTCGCAGTTCTCCGCGAGTTGATGATGGCTTTGAGGTGTTGCGTGCTCTAGCACAGGTGCAACAGGCCCGCGGCGACTTGGCGTCGGCTCGGGAGACCTATTCGCGCTACTTGCGGCTGCGGCCGGAGGATGCGGATGCTCGTCTGCGGTTGGCGATGGCGCAGATGGGCCTTGGCGACGGTGCGGCGGCTGCCAAACAGCTGGACCGCATTCTGGCGGACGACCCGGATCACTTGGGCGCACGGATCGAGCAGGTGCGCCTGGACATGCAGTCCGGCGATGAGCAGCGGGCGCTGGCACTGGCGGAGGAACTGGTGGACCGGTACCCGGACCAGGTATTGACCCTCAGTGCCTTGGCCGCCGCCGCGGCGCAGACGGGGGACCGCGCGCGTGCGCGGGAGGTCTTGGATCAGGCACTCGAGCTGGAGCCCAATTCGCTCGATGTGCTCCATAACCTTGCCAAGCTGGCGCGCGCGGAGGGTGATGCCGAGGAGGCACGGGAGCTCTACGAGCGCATGCTCGACGTGGATTCGGGCAGCACCGAAGGGTTGATCGGGCTGGCGCAGCTCGACGTGAATGCCGGGGACCCGGCGCGTGCGTTGCAGCGGTTGGAGGCCGCGCTGGCGTCCGACCCGTCGAACGTCGACTTGCGTCTGAATCTGGTCAATGGCTACCTCTCGGCCGACCGTATCGACGACGCCAGGCGCCTGCTCATCGCGCCGGCTGCGTCTCGGGCACGTGATCCACGCCTTGCCGAAACCTTGGGTCGCTTGGAACTCATGGACGATGCGCCCAGGGCGGCCATCATCGCCTTCCGGAAGCTGGCGGATCAGTTGCCGGACTCGGCCGATGCACACAACCTCCTGGCGCTTGCCTACGCACAGGCCGGGAATACGACGAGTGCCGCCGATGCGTTGGTGCAGGGCCTGCGCCTCGATTCCGGGGCAACGACGGCGGTCGCCGCCTTCTCAGCGCTACTGGATGGTGCCGACGACGGCGCGGTTGCCGAGGCCGTGTTGCAGCGCCTGGGCGCGACGAGTCCCGACAATCTTCAAATCCGGTACCTGGGCGTTCTGCTATTGCAGCACCGCAGTGACTCTGCCGCGGCACTGAAATTGCTGGCGGAACTGCACCGGCGCGAGCCGACCAATCGACGCTATTACGATGCGCTGTTGCGTCAGCGGTCGAGCACTGGCGACTGGGATGGGGCGCTGCACACCGCGAAGAACTGGTTGGCGAAGCATCCCAAGGACAACCAGACAAGGCGGCGTGTCGCACAACTCTATGCCGAGTTGGGCAAGTCCGACGAAGCGATTCGGGTCTACAAGGAGGCGATCGCCCAAGAGCCCGCCGATGCCGTAGCGCTGAACAACCTCGCCACGCTGTTGCTGGATAGGGACCTGGATGCAGCCCTCGGCTATGCGCGCGAGGCCCTCGCGCTGGCGCCTGGTAGTCCCGCGATTGCCGACACCTTAGGGCAGAGTCTGCTGGCGGTGGGCGACGCCACTGCGGCGACGGAGGTGCTGCGCAGTGCGCACCAGGCGATGCCCGGTGACCCCGAGATCGCACTGCACTACGCAACCGCCCTTGCGCGGGCCGGTGATGCCCAGGGGGCCCGGGCGCAGTTGCACCTGCTACTGCAGGCGAAGCTGACGGACGAGATCCGCGCCAGCGCTGAAGAACTGATGCGGCAACTGCCCTAACGTGCCCTCCTCGACGCCAATCTTCCTGCCCGGCACAGGCCGAGCGGTGCGATTGGCAGGGGCCGTAAGGCGTCGAACGGGGCTCGTCGGTCGGAGCGCCGACGGGCGTGTCGGTCTTCGGGTCGACATACCTCGGCACGGTGGCCCGACCCGCGTGCCGGAGCCAAGTCGCGGGCCATGTGCCTGTTACCGCTTCCCCTGCAGCAACGCCTCCGGGTGCCGCTCCAGGTAGTCTGCCAATGAGCGCAGGGACTGCGCGGCGCGCGTGGCCTCTGTCAGTAGTTGCGAGAGCTCGTAGCGGGTGCTGGAGCCGTCACCGGCCAGGTCTGCAATGGCGCGCATGGCGCTGCCGACCTCGTCAAGGGCCTCGGTGGCGGCGCTGGTCACCGGGCCGATGCGGGCGTCGAGGCTACCTGTGAGGGCGGAGATGTCGGTGGTGACGCTGTCGATGCGCTGTTCCAGGCGGTCGGCAAGGGGATCGATGCGGGCATTCAGGGTCTGCGCCAGCTCCCGGTAGGCGGTGAGGGTGTCGCGGACGTCGCTGAGCAGTGGTCCCAGCCCGCTGTTGAGCTGCGTCAGGGTGACATTGGCCTCGTTCAGTGAGCGGTCCAGACCCTGGAGGGCAGACTTGACCTCGGGCGAGCGGAGCAGCGTCTCGAGGGCGTGCAGAGTGCCGGTGACGGAGGCGGCGATGTCCTCCACGTCGATGTTCTGGAAGATCTCCTCCAGCTGATCGCGGGTCGCCGGCGTGGGTGGCACCTCCACCGGACCCTTGCCGGCCTGCAGCTCCAGCCGCGGCGCGCCGGGATCGAGGGCGAGGGTGATCACGTACTGGCCGGTGATGAAGCTGACGGACTCCAGCTTGGCGCGCAGTCCGCGCTCGGCCACCAGCTGTCGCAGCAGATCGCGGACGCCGAGGTCGTTGAGATCGCCGAGCACGTGCACCTGTTTGGGCCAGATCTCGTAGGACACCGGAATGCGGAAACGCTCGCGGGTCGAGACATAGTCGATGCCGATGTTGGTCACCTGGCCCACGGGCACGCCCTGGAACAACACCTGGGACCCCACCGTCAGCCCCTGTACCGTGTTGGTGAAGTAGGTGACCAGCTGCACGCGTTCGCGCATCCAGGCGCCGCTGGAGAACACCAGCACGCCGATGACCACCAGCGCCAGCGCGCCGAGCACGAAGCCGCCGATGACGGTGGGGTTGGCCTGCCTACTCATATCGGGCTCATGTCGGGCTCATGCGGGTGACGCTGTTTCAGCCCCGCCCAGGTCGACCTCGCCGCGGGTCAGGAAGGCTCGCACCTGCGGCACGGGGCTCTGCTCGCGCAGGTCTCGCGGGTTGCCGGTGGCGAGCATGGTCTTGGTCTCCGCGTCCAGGAACACCGAATCGTCCGCGATGGTGAAGATGCTGTCCAGCTCATGGGTGATGACCACCATGGTCGTGCCGAGGCTGTCGCGCAGTTCCAGGATCAGCTCGTCGAGCCGACGCGCAGAGAGCGGGTCGAGCCCCGCCGAGGGTTCATCGAAGTAGAGCGTGTCCGGGTCGAGCGCCATGGCACGGGCCACGCCGACGCGCTTGCGCATGCCGCCGCTGATCTCCGACGGATAGTAGTCACCGTAACCGGCGAGCCCGACCAAGGCCAGTTTGTACTCGGCGATGGCGCGGACCTGCCGCGGCGACAGGCTGGTGTACTGCTCCAGTGGTAGGCAGATGTTCTCCTCCAGGGTCATGGAGCTCCAGAGCGCGCCGCTCTGGTACATGACGCCGTTGCGCCGCATGAGCTCGTTGCGGCCCGCCGGCGGCAGCTCCCAGAGGCTGTCCTCGCCCAGCAAGATGCGCCCGGCGCGGGGTTCCAGCAGGCCGGTGAGGGCGCGCATCACGGTGCTCTTGCCGCAGCCGCTGCCGCCCATGATGACGAAGACATCGCCGCGGCGGATCTCGAAGTCCAGGTCCCGCTGCACCAGGGTGTCGCCGTAGCGCAGTTCCACCCCCTCGAGACGGATGTGCGGTGCGCCGCGTTGATGCCCGTCTGCCGTCATGACAATCCGATGGCGTCGAATAGGATGGTCAGCACCGCCGCGGCGATGACGATGAAGACGATGGCCGTCACTACGGCGGAGGTGGTCGCCTCGCCCACCGCCGCAGCGCTGCGCCCGCACTGCATGCCGCGCAGGCAGCCGGAGGCGGCGACGATGGCGCCGTAGACCGTGGCCGCGATCAGGCCTTGGATGATGTGGTTCCAGCCGATGGCCAAGCGCGTCTCGGTGATGTAGGCGCTGAGCGTGAGCCCGCCGACAACGGTGCCGACGAAGGCACCGCCCAGGATGCCCAGCAGGTCCGCGTAGATGGCGAGCAGCGGCGTCATGGCGATGAGCGCGAGCATGCGCGGCAGCACCAGGAACTCCATCGGCGAGATGCCGAGGGTGCGCAGGGCGTCGATTTCCTCGTTTACCTGCATGGTGCCGATGCGCGCCGCGAAGGCCGCCCCGGTGCGCCCGGCGAGCACGATGGCCGTGATCAGCGCACCCATCTGGATGACCGTCGCTAGGCCGACCAGGTCCGCGACGTAGATCTGGGCACCGAACTGCGCCAGTTGCTGATCGCCGATGTAGCCGAGGATCATGCCCACCAGAAAGCTCACGAGGCCGACGATGGGCAGGGCGTCGGCGCCGGACTCCTGCACGATCAACCAGAGATCCGTGCGGCGGAAGCGGGCGCGGCCCTGCAGCAGCCGGCGCACGGCGATGGCGCCCTCGCCGAAGAAGGTAATGATCTCGCCGGTGGACTGGGTCAGGTCCAGGGCGTCGCTGCCGAGCCGGGTCAGGAAGCTCGGCGTCGGTTGCATGGCGTGCCCCTCGCTGGTGGGCTCGGGAACCTCGCGGGCCATGCCCAACAGCGAGCGCAGTCCCTCGGGCAGGCCGTCCGGGTCCAGTGCCAACGAGCGTCCGGCGCAGGCGTGACCGAGCCCGGCGATGAAGGTCACCAGCCCCGAGTCCCAGTCGCTGAGCTCAGTCGCATCGAAGCGTAGCCGGGTGGCGTCCGGCGCCTGCTCGTCCAGCAACCGGTGCGCGTCCTCCACCTCCGGCAGGTGCTCGCGCAACCGCCAACGCCCGCCCAGCACCAGCGTGGCGGTGTCGTCCTCGACGCGGAGCGCCAGGGTCGGCGGGGCGGTGGGCGCGGTCATCTGCTGGTGCGGTGGGACGGGAGCTGAGGGCCGTGTTCCGATAGGCACCCGCCACCTCCGATGCGGGCGCCCGCGCCAGTATAGGCCGAAGCGCCAGGACGGTGCCGGACCGAGGCAGGGGTTGACGCTCGGGCCCGCCCTGCCGGTTGCTCTGGCCAGTCCCCCCCGATCGCCCAAGCAAGTTAGAGTCATGTCTCCTCAAGGCGTGATTCCCGCGCGCCGGTTCGCGTGCAATCGACACCGAAACTGCGCATAGTGTCGAATGGTGCAGGGCTCGCCGCGGCAATGCAGCTGCCGCCGGTCCCGGAAGAGAACACGCCGATGCCGAGCGCTTCGATGGGGCGTGAATGCTGGATCTGGACTACAAATCACCTAGCCCTGGCTCGGGATTCGACTGGACAATTCTGATGGGGGAGATCACATGATGGAGCCTGTATCGAGCGCAGAGGACGATGCACTCGTGCCGCGCCGCGCGCGCGTCCTGATCGTCGACGACATGCGCGAGAACATCCATCTGCTTGCCGCCGCGCTACAGGACGACTACGAGGTGTTCTTCGCCCAATCCGCCGAGGAAGCGGTGCGGGTCGCGGTGACGCAGCGGATCGAGTTGATCCTGTTGGATATCATGATGCCGGAGGTGGATGGCTACGAGGTCTGCCAGCTGCTCAAGCTCGACCCAACACTCGCCGAGATTCCGGTCATCTTCGTTACGGCCAAGACGGCGATCGAGGACGAGGCCAGGGGCTTCGAGGTCGGCGGTGTCGACTACATCACCAAGCCCATCACGCCGCTGCTGATCCGGGCACGGGTGCGCACCCATATGGAGCTGCGCGCCGCGCGTGAGCGCCTGAAGCGCCTCGCCGCGCAGGACCAGCTCACTGGCCTTCCCAATCGGCCCGCCTTCGACGAGGTGCTCGCGCGCGAGCTCAGGCGCAGCCAACTGGAAGGCGAGTCACTGTCCTTGCTGCTGGTCGGCCTGGATGGTTTCCGTGGCTTCAACGATCGGCTGGGCTACCGGGCGGGAGATCGTTGCCTGAAGCAGATGGCCGAATTACTGTGGCGTCGCTCCGGGCGTCCGGTGGACTTCGTGGCCCGGTACACGGCTGCGGTGTTCGGGCTCATTTGCCCGAATACCGATCAGGCCCAGGCTGAGGACTTGGCACGGCAGCTGCTGCAACTCGTGGCGGACTCGGCCATGTCCATCGATGATTATCCGGCAGCCTCCGCGCTGACCGCGAGTGTATCCGGGGTGACAGCGCAGGCGGCGGCATCCACTTGGCAGTCGAGCGGCGCCGCGCGCCTCGCCGAGGAAGCGGAACGCCTGTTGGCGCAGGCCCAGCGCGCGGGTCAGGGACAGCTGTGGATATCGACTTGGGACGACACACCCGCCTGATCCGACTGGCGCTTATCACGCTCCTGGTGCTGCCCGCGGCGGCGCGGGCGGCCGTGCCGGACTTGATCTTGCTGGGCGATCAGGGCCGATACGCCGCGACCGGGCACCTATCGGTGCTCGTCGACCCGGGCGGTGAGCTCGGCATCGACGACATCCTCCGCGACAGTGACCTGGGCCGATTCCAGCCCGTCGATGAGCGTAGGGCCAATCTGGGATTCGAGCGCTCTGCCGTCTGGGTGCGTCTGGTCATCGACAACCTCCGCTCCGACGGCGAGTTGTACTACCTCCAGGTCAACAATCCCCTGCTCGACGAGGTGACGTTACATATCCCGCGGCCGAACAGCGTGCACACCCATGAGACGGGCGATCGCTCGCGCTTCGATACCCGACCGGTGGAGGCGCGCAAGTTCATCTTTCCGTTGGAGATCGCGCCGGGCGAGGCACTGACCCTCTACGTGCGCATGGCCACGAAGGGTTCGATGAACCTGTCCATGGAGGTGCTGGCGGAGTCGGCGCTGTTGGAGCAGTTGCTGATCGAATACAGCCTGCTTGCGTTGTACTACGGCGCGCTGGCCATGCTCATCGTGTACAACCTCTATCACTTCTGGCGGCTGCGCGACCGTAATGCGCTGTACTACGCCTTTTTCGTCGGCGCCTACATCTTTTTCCAGCTGGCATTGAACGGTATCTCGTTCCAGTTCTTCTGGCCGGAGGCGCCCTGGTGGGGCAACGTGAGCCTACCGTTCTTCCTCTGCCTGGCCTACTTCGCCGGCGTTCTGTTCACCCGGTCCATCCTCGATACGGCGCAGCATTCGCCGCGATTGCATCGCGTGTTGGGCTGGCTGCGCTGGTTGGGTCTGGTGGGGATGCTGCTGGCGCTGTTCGCCCCCTACGAGCTGGCCATCCGCTTTTCGGTCGGGTTGACCGGGACGCTCGTGGTCTTCATCGCGGCCGGTATCGTGGCGAGCAGACGCGGCTATCGCCCGGCCTACTACTACACGCTAGCGTGGGGGGTGTCGCTCTGCATGATGATCGTGTACGGGATGACCACCTTCGGCCTGTTGCCCGTGAATGTCTTCACCACTTGGGCGACGCAGTTCGGTTCGGCCTGGGATGCGATCATCCTGGCGTTTGCGATCTCCGACCGCTTCTATCTGCTGGAGGAGGAGAAGCGTGAGGTCTACAGCCTCTACTCCTCCGAGTTGGAACGAAGTAACGAGAAGCTCAATCGGCTCAACGAGGAGCTGGAGTCACGGGTCTCGGCAGGCCTGGCCGAGCTCCGGGCCTCCAACGAACAGCTGCGCGCCGAGGCGGCTGAGCGACGCTACGCGGAACAAAAGGCCGAGGCGGGCAATCGAGCCAAATCCGAGTTCCTGGCCAACATGAGCCATGAGATCCGCACCCCAATGAACGCCGTCATCGGCTTCTTGCATCTGCTGGCGGCGACCAGACTCGAGGATCGCCAGCGCGCGTATGTGGGCAAGATCGAGATCGCGGCCCGCGCCCTGCTGGACCTGATCAACGATGTCCTCGACCTGTCCAAGGTCGAGAGTGGCCAGGTGGAGTTGCGCATGGAGGCGTTTCGGGTGGACGCCTTGGCGGAGTCGGCGCTGGAGTTGGTCCGCACTGCGGCGAAGCGCAAGGGTCTGAGGCTTGAGCTGGAGCACGCGGGCGCTCGGGGTTGTGCCGTGCGCGGTGACCCGGCACGGCTGCGCCAGGTGTTGGCCAATCTGCTCAGCAACGCGATCAAGTTCACCGACCACGGGAGTGTCGTGCTGGCGGCGCGCTGTGATCCGGACACGGAGGGTCGGTTCAAGGTCCTGCTCTCCGTATCGGACACGGGCATCGGCATTCCGCAGGAACAGATCCAACGCCTGTTCCGGCCCTTCACCCAGGCCGATGCCTCGATTACGCGCCGCTTCGGCGGCACCGGTCTCGGGCTTGCCATCAGCCGGAAGCTGGTGGCGCAGATGGGTGGTGACATCGCCGTCGAGAGTCGTCCGGGGGAGGGGAGTCGCTTCGACCTGGTTCTGAGTCTGCCGGCCGTCGCCGCCGACGAGGCCGAGGCGCTGCCGGTCTCCGAGCCCGAGCGTGCGCCGGAGCCGACGCCGGGTCCGGCCCTGCGCGGTATGCGTGTGCTGGTGGTCGAGGACCAGCCCCTGAATCAGGAATTGATGTCGGCGCTGCTTGCAAACGCCGGTGCGCATGTCGCGCTGGCGGACGATGGCCAAACCGCGCTGGAGAGGCTCGCTGAGGCGCCCGCCGATGCCTTCGACCTGGTGCTGATGGATGTGCAGATGCCCCGCATGGATGGCTACGAGGCGACGCGCCGCGTCCGCGCGGACCTCAGGTACAAGGGCTTGCCCATCGTGGCCATGTCCGCCCACGCCCTGGCAGGCGATCGGGACAAGAGCCTGGCCGCGGGTATGGACGAGCATCTGACCAAACCCGTGGACCCGGCCGAACTCTATGGCGTGCTTGCTCGACTGCGGGGCCACGCCGCGGGCGCTGAACCGATGGTCGACGCGGCCGCCGCGTCCAACTCCACTGAGTCCAACGTCATGATGTCCAACGCCACGCTGTCCAACACAAGCGCGGCCGTGATCGCGGCCGCGACCGAGCCGCCGCAGGATGTCGACCTGGCCGGTGCACTGGTGCGTCTCGGGGGGGATGCGTCGCTGCATGGGCGTCTGCTGCGTGCGTTCTGCACCGAGACTCCGGCAGACATCCAGGCGTTGCAGGCTGCCATCGAGGCGGGCGATCTGCAGACCGCGATCCGCGATGTCCATGCCATGGCCGGAGTGGCGCTGAATCTTGGTCTCAATGCCGTCGGACGCGCTGCACGCGAGCTGCAAACTGCGCTCAAGCAAGCGCTCGTGCAGCCGAATGCAGACGACGGGACGGGCTTCCGGCGATCCGACCCCGAGGTCGATCCGCTGCCGTCCGACTGCCTCCGCAGGCTCAGTGCGGAGCTCGAGGCGGTATGGTCCTGGGTCGAGACGATGGGCGATGCGGAAGAGACCGAGGTCGGCTCGGGGCCGAGCGAGTTGGAGATCGACCAGGGAGAGACCGCCCCGAGCCCCCTCTGCCTCGATGAGGACATGGACGACTCACCGCCCGGGACGGCCGACGAGGCGCAATGGAAGGACCAGCTCCTACCGCAACTCGTGGACGAACTGGCGGAGCTGCTCGACGGCAACAACCTGCGCGCGAGCCTGGCGTTCGGCGCGCTCGCCCAGCGCCTCGAGCAATACCCGAACGCGATCGAGTTGAAAGGGTTGCTCGCACCTGTGGCCGAGCACATCGACCGGCTCGAGTTCGCGGCCGCACACTCCGCGCTGGCCGCGGTGCGCGATGCCTTGGGGCAGGCTTAGGGTCGAACGCGGCGATATCGCCGGCCGAAGGAGATCAATAGACCCTATGTCGATGCGGCGACCAGGAGGTCGAGCCTCTGGCAGTCGACCCGTCGCCGCCTAGCCGTGGCCGCCGAAGAGCCCGCGTCGGGCGGCTTCTGTGATGATGGACACCGCCGGGTGTTTGATGCGGCGTTCGGCGGAAATCGCGTAGAAGCGCTCCACCACTTCCCGGGTGCGACCGATGGGCTCCACGTCGTATTTGCGCAGCACGTCCTCCTCCACCGCCTCGGGCGAGGTGAAAATGCCTGCGCCGGCCTCGCCGAAGGTCTTCATTAGGGCCCGGTCCTCCAGCTCCGCGACCACCCGCGGACGCACGCCGATGCCCTGGAGCCACTGATCCAGCGCCCGACGCAGGGACGTGCCGCTGCTGGGCATCAGAAAGGGCGCCCCCTCCAGGGAATGCGGAAAGTCGTCCCGGTACCGCGCCGCCTGCCCCCGCGGCGCAAGGAACACACTCGCCGACTCGCCGAGCTGGTGGTTGTAGGCGCGGATATTGAGTGCCGGGTTCAGCGGGCTGTCGGTGAGGACCAGATCGAGTTTGTGTACGGAGAGGTCGGAGAGCAGATCCACCAGCGGGCGCTCGACGCAGACCAGCCGGACCGGCTCCTCCATGCCGAGCGCCGGGGCCAGCACGCGGTGGGTCAGGAGCTTGGGCAGGACCATGGCCACGCCCACGTGCAGTGTCAGCCCGCCGCCGGGTGTGCGGCCGGCGAGGACATCCTGGAGCTCGTCGCCGATGCGAAACATCTCGTCGGCGTACGAGAACACCAGTCGGCCGGTGTCGGTCAGGGCCAGGTTGCGGCCGGATTTGGCGAACAGCTTGTCCCCGATCTGGTGTTCCAGCTCGCGCAGTTGGCCGCTGATGGTCTGTGGCGTCAGGTGCAGGCTGTCGGCTGCGCGGGCGATGGAGCCCTGGCTGGCGACGGTCCAGAAGTAGCGGAGGTGCTTGAGGTTGAGTTGGGGCATGTGGGCGTCGGCGGCGGGTTGGAGTGCGGCAAGTCCGGGCAACAGTGCGGCTTGGATCACGTCCTCCGCCGCGCTGCCTAAGAGCCGAGGTTGTGCGCCGGGTGGCGGCCTTACGACAGGTGGCCCACCGGTGTCGACGCGTCGTCGAGCTGAATGGGAGCGCGCAGCGCTTCGCCGTCCAGTCTCGCTCGTCCTTCGGCATCGAGGGCAAGCCGGCCGTCGGCAAACCAGCGCACCGCCAGAGGGTAGATGTGGTGTTCGTGCTCCAGCACCCGCGCCGCGAGTCGCTCGGCGTCGTCGCCGGGCAGCACGGGTACACGCGCCTGGAGCACGGGCGGTCCGCCGTCGAGTTCCTCGGTAACGAAGTGCACCGTCGCTCCGTGCTCGGTGTCGCCGGCATCCAGCGCGCGCTGGTGGGTGTGCAGGCCCGGGTACTTCGGTAGCAGCGACGGATGGATGTTGAACATGCGTCCGCGGAAGCCGGCGACGAATCGGGGCGTCAGGATGCGCATGAAACCCGCGAGCACCACCAGCTCGGGTTCGAATTCGCGGACCAGCCCGTCCAGCGCGCGGTCGTAGTCCTCGCGGTTGCCGAAATCCCGGTGGCTCAACACCCGCGTGGCGATCCCAGCCCGTCCGGCCCGCGCCAGCCCGCCCGCGTCTGCGCGGTTGCTGATCACGGCGCGGATGTCGACCGGCAGGGTACCGGCCCGCTCTGCGTCGATCAGGGCCTGCAGGTTGCTGCCGCCGCCGGAGATCAGCACCACCAGCGGCAGGCGCGCTCCGGCCGTGGTCTCAGCGGCCACCTGCGTACTCCACCACCGGCTCCCCGCGATGCGGTTCCACGCGGCCGATGATCCAGGCCTGCTCGCCGGCGAGGCGCAGCAGTTCACAGGCCCCCGCAGCGCGGTCGGCGCTGACGCAGGCGATCATGCCGACGCCGCAGTTGAAGGTGCGTAGCATCTCGTATTGGTCGATGTTGCCCGCGTCGCGCAGCCAGCCGAACACGGCCGGTGGCGTCCAGCTGCGCAGGTCGACCACGGCCTTGGTGCCCTCGGGCAGGGAGCGGGGCAGATTCTCGCTGATGCCGCCGCCGGTGATATGTGCCAGGGCATGGACGCTGCCATGGCGTACCAGGGCCAGCGCGGTCTTGGCGTAGATGCGGGTGGGGGCGAGCAGGGCGTCGCCCAGGCTGGGTGCCTGCTCCGAGGGCGAGTCGGCGGCGTTCGTCGGCAGCGGGGCGCCCAAATCGGCGCCGCTCGCCTCCAGCACGCGGCGGATCAGCGAGTAGCCGTTGGAGTGCGGGCCGCTGGAGGACAGCGCGATCAGCGCATCGCCCGGACGCAAACGGTCGGGCCTCAATACCTGGTCCTTCTCGACGATACCGACGCAGAAGCCGGCCAGGTCGTAGTCGCCGGCTCCATACATCCCGGGCATCTCTGCCGTCTCGCCGCCGATCAGCGCGCAGCCGGCGCGCTTGCAGCCCTCGGCGATGCCCTCCACCACGCTGGCGGCCACGTCCACATCCAGCTTGCCGGTGGCGTAGTAGTCGAGGAAGAACAGGGGCTCGGCGCCGCAGACGACGATGTCGTTGGCACACATGGCCACCAGGTCGATACCGACGCCGCCGTGGCGGCCCGTGGCGATGGCGAGCTTGAGCTTGGTGCCGACGCCGTCGGTGCCCGAGACCAGCACCGGGTTGCGGTAGCCCGCGGGGAGTTCGAAGAGCCCGCCGAAGCCGCCCAGGCCGGAGAGCACACCGGGCCGGTTGGTGGCGGCGACGGCGGGTTTGATGCGATGCACCAGCGCCTCGCCGGCGTCGATGTCGACCCCGGCGGCGCGGTAGGTCATGGATTCGGTGGTCATCTCTGGCGGCCTCTGGAGTCTGGTGCAACGCAAGGCCGGCGGTCGCGGCCGGCGGCGCTATTCTCGCACGCGTTGGCGCCGCCGCAACGCTCGGCGCGCATGCGATTCATCCGGTGACGTGCGAGCGGTGTCAGGGCGGCGGCCTCGCCCGAGGCAGCACGCCATGCATCGGCCCCCGGCTCAAGATTCGCGCGCGTCACGTATGATGCTCGGTTGGATCGTGAACCCTGTTGCTTGAGGAATCCGACATGCTGTGCCTGCGCGGCGCACCCGCCTTCTCCGGCTTTCGCCTGGCCAAGCTCGAACAGCGTCTGCGCGAGGTGGGCCTGACCGAAGCGCGTCTTACCGCGCGGCTCATGCATTTTGCCCAGCTCGAGCGGCCGCTCGAGCCAGAGGAACAGGGGCTGCTCGAGCGCCTGCTGACCTACGGCCCGAGCGGCGACAGCGCGGAGCTGCCCGACGGCCGGCTGATTCTGGTGATGCCCCGGCCCGGCACGATCTCGCCCTGGTCGTCGAAGGCAACGGACATCGCCCGGCAGTGCGGGCTCGCCGCCGTGCGACGCCTGGAGCGTGGTACCGCATTCCAACTCAGTGCATCCGGCCTCGACGACGCCGCGCTCGCCATCGCCGCCGCCGAGCTGCACGACCGCATGACCGAGCTGGCGATGTTCGACCTCGACGGGGCCGAGCAGCTGTTCGCCCGGGCGGAGCCGCGCCCGCTGACGCGGGTCGATCTGCTCGCAGGCGGGCGCGATGCCCTGGTCGCCGCGAATGCGGAACTCGGGCTCGCCCTGTCTGCCGATGAGATCGACTATCTGGTGGAGAGCTTCACCGCCCTGGGGCGCAACCCCACGGACGTGGAGCTGATGATGTTCGCCCAGGCCAACTCCGAGCACTGCCGGCACAAGATCTTCAACGCCAGCTGGGTCATCGATGGCGAGGCGCAGCCGAGCAGTCTGTTCCAGATGATTCGCCGCAGCACCGAGCGCTCACCGCAGGCCGTGCTCTCGGCGTACCAGGACAACGCGGCGGTGATCGAGGGCTGGCCCGGCGCGCGCTGGCAGCCGGAGCCCGGCACCTGCCTCTACCGGGCGAGCCTCGAGCCCGTGCATATCCTGATGAAGGTGGAGACCCACAACCATCCGACGGCCATCGCGCCCGATCCAGGCGCCGCCACGGGCGCCGGTGGCGAGATCCGTGACGAGGGTGCCACCGGCCGTGGCGGCAAGCCCAAGGCTGGGCTGTGCGGGTTCTCGGTGTCCAACCTACGCATCCCCGGCGGCGAGCAGCCCTGGGAGCAGGGGCAGGGTTGGGGCCGGCCGGGGCGCATCGTCTCCGCGCTGGATATCATGCGCGAGGGGCCCATCGGCGCCGCGGCCTTCAACAACGAGTTCGGGCGACCGAACCTGGCCGGTTGGTTCCGCACCTATGAGCAGCAGGTGCCGACGGCCGACGGTGGCCAGGAACTGCGCGGCTACCACAAGCCCATCATGCTCGCCGGCGGTCTCGGCAGCATCCGTGCCGAGCACGTGCAGAAGATCGCCTTCCCGGCCGGCACGCCGCTGGTGGTGCTCGGTGGCCCCGCGATGCTCATCGGCCTCGGCGGTGGCGCGGCCTCCAGCATGGCCAGCGGGGCCTCGGCGGAGGACCTCGATTTCGCGTCGGTGCAGCGTGCCAACCCGGAAATGGAACGCCGCTGCCAGGAGGTCATCGACCGCTGCTGGGGTCGTGGCGACGACAACCCGATCCTGTTCATCCACGACGTCGGTGCCGGTGGCCTGTCCAACGCACTGCCGGAGCTGGTGCACGATGCCGGACGCGGTGCCGACTTCGAGCTGCGCCGGGTGCCGAATGCCGACCCGGGCATGGCGCCGATGGAGATCTGGTGCAACGAGGCCCAGGAGCGCTATGTGCTGGCCATCGACGCGGCGCACATGGAGGAGTTCGCCGACATCTGCGAACGCGAGCGCTGCCCCTTGGCCGTGGTTGGCGAGGCCGTCGAGCGGGAGCACCTCCGGCTGGGCGATGAGCACTTCGGCGACGCCCCCATCGACATGCCCATGCAGTTGCTGTTCGGCAAACCGCCGAAGATGACCCGCGCCGTCCAGCGCCTGCCCGCGCCGTCCGGCCCGCTGGACACGACCGCTCTGGAGCTGCGCGATGCCGTGGAGCGGGTGCTGCGCCTGCCGACCGTGGCGGACAAGACCTTCCTGATCACCATCGGCGATCGCACCGTCACCGGCCTGGTGGCACGCGACCAGATGGTCGGGCCCTGGCAGGTGCCGGTGGCGGACTGCGCCGTGACCCTGACCGACTACGACGGCAGCACCGGTGAGGCCATGGCCATCGGCGAGCGCACGCCGCTGGCCCTGTTGGATGCACCGGCGGCCGGACGCATGGCCGTCGCCGAGGCCATCACGAATGTCGTCGCGGCGCCCATCGGCGCCCTGGGCGATGTCAAGCTGTCCGCCAACTGGATGGCCGCCGCCGGGTATCCGGGTGAGGACGCCCGGCTCTACGACACGGTGCGTGCCGTGGGCGAGGAGCTGTGCCCGGCACTCGGTATCGCCATCCCGGTGGGCAAGGACTCCATGAGCATGAAGACGGTCTGGCAGGGCGCCGACGGCGAGCAGCATGCCATGACCGCGCCGCTGTCGCTGATCGTCTCTGCCTTCGCGCCGGTGACCGATGCCGCCGGCGTGCTGACGCCCTGGTTGCATGCGCCCGCGGGCAGTGCGCTTGCCGACACGGACCTGCTGCTGGTGGATCTCGGCCGCGGCCAGGATCGCCTGGGTGGCTCCTGTCTTGCACAGGTCTACCAAGGCCTCGGCGGCACTCCGCCGGACCTGGACGACCCCGCGCTGCTGCGGGGCCTGTTCGCGGCCATACAGCAGCTCAATGCGGATGGGCGCTTGCTGGCCTATCACGATCGCTCCGACGGCGGCCTGCTCGCGACCCTGGTGGAGATGGCCTTCGCCGGGCGCTGCGGGATCGATGTCGACCTTGCCCTGCTGTCGGCGACGGGCGCGGGCGGGCGCGACCTGCTGGCGGCGCTGTTCTCAGAGGAACTGGGCGCGGTGCTGCAGATCCGCCGCGCCGACCGGGAGGTGGTGCTGGCCTGTTTCGCAGAGCACGGGCTCGCGGACTGCGTCGCCGTCATCGGCCGGCCGACGACGGACGGGCGGGTGTGCCTGCGCAGCGGCGACGCGGCGCTGCTCGATGCCGGACGCGCCGAACTGCAACGGCTGTGGTCCGAGACCAGCTGGCGCATGCAGCGGCTGCGTGACAACCCGGAGTGCGCGGACGAGGAGTACGCGCGCATCGACGCCGATGATCCGGGGCTGCATGCGCGGCTCGGCTTCGATCCGGCGGAGAACGTGGCCGCGCCGCTGATCAATAGTGGTGTCCGGCCGAGGTTGGCCGTGCTGCGCGAGCAGGGCGTCAACGGTCAGCTGGAGATGGCGGCGGCCTTCCATCGCGCCGGTTTCGACTGCGTCGACGTGCACATGTCGGACATCATCGCCGGCCGCCGCGACCTGGCCGGCTTCCATGGGCTCGCGGCCTGTGGCGGCTTCAGCTACGGCGATGTGCTCGGCGCCGGCGAGGGCTGGGCCAAGACCATCCTGTTCAATGCCCGGGCGCGGGAGCAGTTCCAGACCTTTTTCGAGCGCACCGACACCTTCGCCCTCGGTGTCTGCAACGGCTGCCAGATGCTAGCAAATCTGCGTGAACTGATTCCGGGTGCGGCGCACTGGCCGCACTTCGTGTGCAACCGCTCCGAGCAGTTCGAGGCCCGGCTGAGCCTGGTCGAGGTGCAGGACAGCCCTTCGGTGCTGCTCGCCGGCATGGCGGGCTCGCGCATGCCCATCGCCGTCGCCCACGGCGAGGGTCGGGCGGAGTTCCGCAACGCGCAACATCTGGCCGCCGCTGAGCCCTATGTCGGTGTGCGCTATGTCGAGACCGGCGGCGAACCGGCCGGGCGCTACCCGGCCAACCCCAACGGCTCACCGGGCGGTATCACCGGCCTCACGAGCGAGGATGGTCGGGTGACGATCCTAATGCCGCACCCCGAGCGCGTTTTCCGCAGCCTGCAACACAGCTGGCACCCCGATGGCTGGGGTGAAGATGCCCCCTGGTTGCGCCTGTTCCGAAACGCCCGCGTCTGGGTCGGCTGAGCAAGAGACGGAGGACCGGCGGATACCCGGCAGATGGCCGTTCAAGTGGGCCTGCGGGGCCTCTTCGAGCGTGCCGCTCGCCCCGGTTGTCGTCCGGACATCGGCCTCGCGGAAGAAGCCGATGGCGCGCCCGCCCCTGCCGCCGCTGATCGTCACCTCGGCGCCCTGGTCGTTGATGAAGTCCGGGGTCTCACCAGGCTAGTGCGTGCTTGCCGGTGTCGGCCCTGGTCTCCTCAAGTGCCCGTTGAAGCCGATGCATCCGGCGCCTCGGGCTCCGACGCTTCGGGGGTCGCCGTCTGCGCTTCCGGTTCCAACGAGGGTGTATCGGCGCTTACGGTCGCGCCATCTGCCCTTGTAGCTCCGTCGCTGCTGGCCGTGGACGCGGATGCAGGTGTTTCGCCGTCCGGTTCGTCGCGACGGAGCCAGGTGGCCAAACGTTCCCGCAGGCTGGGCCCCTGGCCCGCCTTGGGCTTGTCCGTCGCGCCTTCCTCCGCCTGTGCCTCGGCCGCTTGTCGTTCGGCCTCCGCGGCCAGGTGCTCGCGTTCGGCGCGTTCCTGTGCGTCGCGTTCCTCGGCCGCCTGCACCTCGGTCATCAGGCCGTTGATTTTCGCGACATAGGAACGGGTCTCGGCCGGGGCGTGGGGTGCCACCTCGGACCAGGGCAGAGGGGCGCTTGGGTTTCCGGCCTTGCGGTAGGCCCGGCTCATGCCGCCGAAACCGGCGTTGTAGCTGGCGAAGGTGTAGTCGAGCTTGTCGTCGAACTGGCCGAAGCGTTCGCCCCAGCGTTTGTAGAGCTGGCGATCGTAGTAGATGCCGGCGGCGATGTTCCAGCGCGGGTCGCGCAGGCTCTTGATGCTCGGGTTGCTGCGGCGGATGTCGCCGAAGGTGCTGGGCAGGATCTGCATCAGGCCGAGGGCGCCGGCGGGGGAACGGGCTCGGGGATTGAGCGTGGACTCCGCAATGGCCTGGGACTTGAACCAGCGCCAGTCGTGGCCGGGGCCGAAGTAGCGCTTGGCATACTTGCGAAAGTGCTCGTCGTAGCGGTCGGTCCAGCTCGGGTCGTCCACCGGCGGCAGCGGCGTGGCGGCCATGACCTTGGTCGTCAGTCCCAAACCGGCGATCCAGCCGGTGAGCAGGTGCCCGGTGATGGATCGGCCCGGGGCTGGCCGCGCCACCCGTCGCATCAATTGAGCCCCAGACCGACGACGAGCCCCATGGCGATGCCGATGCCGATGAAAATGCCCATGATCATCATGCCCACCGCCTGATTGCCGCGGGCCAACTCCGCCTGGACGTCGAAGGCGACGATGTGGCCGAAGATCTTGCAGCCGAACCACATGAACAGCAGGGTCAGTGCGCCGCCCATGGCGGCGTAGACGAAGTTCAGTAACGCGGGGTCGAGGAAGTCGGTCATGGCACTGGTCTCGTCGGTGATGGATGCGATGGCTCGGTCGTCAGTATACGGAGGTCGGTCGCATCGGGGCCGGACCCGAGCCTCCGGGCCCGCCGCGGCGGTCCTCCGCCCGCTGCGATCCGCCGATTGCAGGTCAGCGTTCCCGAGGGCTTCTCGCCGGCCCGGCGGCGTTGCATAGTCCGGCTTGTTGAACCTAGATGGAGCAGTCGACCGCGCCGACTTCTATGCAAGGCGCTGACTTGCTTCCGGTTCCATGGAGAATTCGACATCACCCATTGGGTGATGGGCGCTACGGTCGCCATGGCACGCCCCGCGGGCCGCCCAGCTTTGTTACAACTCCTTGGAATAGCGTGACTATTCCGCGTCGTTGTGCCTC
>JANQFX010000076.1 GCA_028277725.1 Thiohalocapsa sp. | reverse complement strand
TCCGGCAACTCCGATGGCAGCTCGGTGAGCTTTACCCGCGCAACATAATAGGCATCGGAGTTGCCGGAAAACGTCCAGCTCTATCCCGGCATGCCGGCCGAGGTCATGATCCTAACCGGCGAGCGAACGTTCCTGAGCTACCTCATTGCACCGATCTCCGGCAGCTTCAGGCGGGCATTCCGGGAGCAGTGAATTGCGCATAGGGCGATCGCTTGTGCATGAACGCGGCACCAGCTCCGCAAAATCAGATATGCGGCCAGCAGAACACACGACAGCCCAAGAAGTCCGATCCCGAGCGGTCGGAGGTATCCCATTGAAAAGAATGGTAGGCGCACGGGGACTCGAACCCCGGACCCGCTGATTAAGAGTCAGCTGCTCTACCAACTGAGCTATGCGCCTATCTCTAAGGAGCGCTCCCGGCGCGCGGATCGCGTGGGAGAAAGCTCCTTGCAATGGTGGGCCCGCGAGGGCCCCTCCCTAATCTATCCGCGTCGCTTACGCGTTCAAGCCCCCTTCTCCTGCGGCCGAGTGCCGAGGCGGGAAGGGCTCAGCCGGGCGGCAGCCTGCAGCGCCAGAGGCCGGCCACAAGAGCCCGTATAATCAATTGGAGTCAGGCCGCCTTTTCTGGTTTGACGCCGGTCGAGCGCGGCCATATTCTCCAGATAGGTTTGCAGAGTTCGCGTCCGGCGATCTGCTCGCACAGTTCGTTTGGTGCGACGGCCCCCGGCGAACGAGCAGGAGAGCAGGCGACTCACCGAACCTCACCCGCTGCCAGGCGGGTGTCCCGGGTGAGCAAGGACTGCTTCTAGGGAGGTCGAATGTCTCAGACGGAAACGCAACACGCCAGTGCGCAAGATGCCGCAACCGCCGGATTGCCGCAGACGGACGAGGACGGTCTCTACGAGATCCGCCTGGAGTCGCTCGGCGGGCTGGGGGCCCATCTGACGGGCAAGATGCTGGCCGAGGCGGCGGTCTTGGGTATGGGGCTCAACGGCGCCCATTTCTCGTCATACGGCTCGGAGAAGAAGGGCTCGCCGATCAAGTCCTTCGTGCGGCTGACGGCGGCCAGCGGCGAGGTTCGCACCTCGGCTCCGGTCGAGCGCCCGTTCGTGGTCGCCGTGTTCATGGACACGCTGCTGAAGGACCCTGCCGTGCTGAGCGGCCTGCGCTCCGGCGGCATCCTGGTCGTCAACACCACCAAGAGCCCGCAGGAGATCCGGGAGGAACTGGGCTTCGAGCACGATACCGTCGGCTGCCTCGACGCCACCAGCATCGCGCTGGAGGAGAAGAGCCGGATCAACACCGCGATCCAGGGGGCGATCGCTCAGCTGGTCCCGTTCATGGACCTGGCCGCCGTGCGCGAGGTCCTCGCCGCCACCTTCGAGCGCAAGCACCCCAGCATCATCGAATCGAACCTGCGGACCTTCGACCGCGGCGCCGCCGAACTGCAGGTCGACCAGCGCGACCCGTCGCCCGAGGGCCGCGACGTCATCGGGGTGGAGCCGGCCTGGGGCTATCTCAATGCCCCCATCGGCGGCGTGGTCGCCGACCCGGCGAACACCGTCTCGAAGAATCTGTCGGGCTCGCGGACCGGCCGCATCCCGGTGTTCCACAAGGACAAGTGCATCCACTGCGGCCTGTGCGACCTCGCCTGCCCGGACAACTGCCTCTCCTGGGGAATCATCCACCATGAGGACGGCACCTGGTCCACCGAGATGCTCGGCATCGACTATCAGTATTGCAAGGCCTGCCGGGCGTGCGTCGATACCTGTCCGGCCGGAGCGATCACCACCGAACGCGAGACGCCGGGCTTCGCCGAGGCGAATACCGTACCGCTCGACTGGTCGCCGCGCGTCGTCGCCGGCGATCGCCGGCACGAGCCGGGTTAGGCACTTCGAACAACAATGACATCCACCTGAATCAGGTCTCTATGGGAGGGGATTTCGTGGCAGTTATCGAACAAGCTCCGACACGGCCAACTCCGGACAGCGGACTCGCGCAGGAGACGGCGTTCCTGGGCGGCAACGAATGCGCGGCCCGGGCCGCCCGTGACGTCAATTTCCATGTCATGGGCTACTACCCCATCACGCCCTCGACCGAGATCGCCCAGGTTCTCGACGATACGTTCGCCAAGGGCGAGCATGAGATCACCATGATCCCGGCCGACGGGGAGCACGGTGCCGCCGGCATCTGCTACGGCGCCGCCATCGGCGGCGGGCGCGTGCTGAACGCGACCAGCGCCAACGGGCTGCTGTTCTCGATCGAGCAGCTTCCGGTGCAGTCCGGGACCCGGGCGCCGATGGTGCTCAACCTGGTCACCCGCTGCGTCAGCGGGCCGCTCGACATCCTGTGCGACCACTCCGATCTGTACTACACGCTCAACACGGGCTGGATCATCCTGATGGCCCGCGACCCGCAGGCCGTCTACGACATGAACCTGATGGCGGTGCGCATCGGCGAGCATCTCGACATCAGGCTGCCGGTGATCGTGGCCTCGGACGGCTTCTTCACCAGCCACCAGAAGCGGCGCGTCCAGGTGTTCTCGGACCGCGATGCTCTGCAGAAGGCGTTCCTGATGCCCACCGAGGCGCCGTACCACGCCCTCGACCCGCGCAATCCGATCACCTTCGGGCCGTACATGAACGACCCGGACATGATCAACAACAAGTACCAGCTCAACCACGCGATGGAGGCGGCGCTGCGCCAGCTTCCGGAGCTGTTTGAGGAATATGCCGCGATCTCCGGGCGGCATTACCCGATGGTCGACACCTACCACGCCGACGACGCCGACGTGATCGTGTTCCTGCTGAACTCGGCGGCCGAGACCGCCAAGGACGCCATCGACCGCATGCGCTCGCAGGGCCACAAGGTCGGGCTGGTCTCGCCGAACGTGCTGCGGCCCTTCCCGCTGAATGAGATCCGCGCAGCGCTGAGCGGCGCCAAGGTGATCGTCATCGGCGACCGCGCGGACTCCTACGGCGCCAACGGCGGCAACATGACCCATGAGATCCGCTCGGCGCTGGCTGAGGTCCACGACAACCCGCCCATGTTCATCAGCCGCATCTACGGCCTGGGCGGCAAGCCGTTCCGGGTGCCCGACGCGGAGGCCTTCTTCCAGCTCGGTCTCGACGCCCTGGACAAGGGCAAGGTGGAGGTGCCGTTCGACTATTACGGCGTCACCCCGGGGGCGCCGGAGAAGCTGCCGGAGCGGGTGGTGCCGCCGCTGACCAAAGAAGAGGTCAACACCAATCTGGTCAAGGTCGAGCGCAATGAGGAGACCGGCAAGCTCGAGGTGGATCTGCCCCCCTTCTGGGCTCTCTCGGCGCGGCCGCGGCGCGTCGTCCCCGGGCATGGCGCCTGTCCCGGCTGTGGCATGTTCCCGGTGCTGGACCAGGTGTTCAAGTCACTGGAAGGCGACGTCGTGGTGCTGTTCCACACCGGCTGCGCCATGGTCGTCACCACCGGTTACCCGTTCAGCTCGCACCGGGTCACCTATATCCACAACCTGTTCCAGAACGGTGCGGCCACCCTCTCCGGCGTGGTCGAGATGTACCACCAGCGCGTGGCGCGCGGCGAGCTGCCCGCCTCCGACGACATCACCTTCGTGATGATCAGCGGCGACGGCGGAATGGATATCGGCATGGGGCCGGCGCTCGGCACTGCGCACCGCAATCACCGCATGATGATCATCGAGTATGACAACCAGGGCTACATGAACACAGGCAGCCAGATGTCCTACTCGACGCCGCTCGGCCACCTCACCAGCACCAGCCATGTCGGCAAGAAGGAGGAAGGCAAGCGGTCCCACCACAAGGACACGGTGCAGATCATGGCGTCGACGCACATTCCTTACGTGTTCAGCGCCGTGGAGGGCTTCCCTTCCGACCTGATGCGCAAGGTGGCCAAGGCCCAGTGGTACGCCAAGCACGAGGGCATGACCTACGGCAAGATCCTGTCCTTCTGCCCGCTGAACTGGGGCACGCCCGACGACGAAGGCGCGAACGTGATCCAGACCACGGTCGATTCATGCTTCTTCCCCCTCTATGAGGTCGAAAAAGGCCAGACCACCATCACCCATGACCCGGATCAGCTGGGGGTGCGGGTGCCCCTCTCCGACTGGCTCGGCAAGATGAGCAAGACCAAGCATCTGCTGGAGCCCGAGCACCGGCACGTTCTCGACGGCCTGCAGGCGGAGATCGACCGGCGCTGGCGCCGTATCAAGGCCATGCACGAGCATCCGGATCTCTAAGAACACGCACAACGGAAGACAAAGACAAAGATGTTCGAGATTGTCCAAACGCGCAGGCTGACGCCTGTCACCAAGCTGTTCGAGGTGGATGCACCCCTGGTCGCGAAGGCCGCCCAAGCCGGTCAGTTCGTCATCCTGCGGGTGCACGGGCACGGCGAGCGGGTCCCCGTCACCATCACCGACGCAGACCCCGAGGCGGGCACCGTGACCGTGGTCATCCAGGAGGTCGGCGCGACCTCCAAGATGGCCAACGAGCTGAATGACGGCGACCATTTCCACGACCTCGCCGGCCCGCTCGGCGAACCGGTGGAGCTGCTCGATAAAGGCCACGTGGTGTGCGTCGGCGGCGGCTTCGGCGCCGGCGCGATGCTGACCATCCTGAAGGCCCTGAAGCCCAAGGCGACCCGCACCTCGGCGGTTGTCGGGGCCCGCACCGCCGATCTGGTCATCCTGCAGGACCGGCTGAACGACGCCGCCGACCAGGTGTATGTCTGCACCGACGACGGCTCGGCGGGCTAC
>JANQFX010000113.1 GCA_028277725.1 Thiohalocapsa sp. | reverse complement strand
CATGTACAGCGTCATGCTGCTGACGGTGTTCTACGACCTGATCGTCGCCGTCGGCTTCGGCGTTTTCTTGGCAAACCTTCTCACCATCCAGAAGCTGTCGGAACTGCAGGCACACAAGGTGAAGACCATCTCCATCCCGGAGGATGGCATCCAGATCAGCGACGAAGATCGCGCCTTGCTGGAGACCGCGGATGGCAAGATCCTGCTGTTCCAACTCAGTGGCCCGATGATTTTCGGGGTGGCCAAGGCCATCTCCCGGGAGCACGCCGCTATTGCCAACGCGAGGGTCCTGATCCTCGACATGACCGACGTGCCACTCATGGGGACTTCGGTATCGCTGGCCATTGAGAACATGGCCCGGGATGTCATCGCAGCCGGAGGACAGGTCATGTTTGCAGGCGCCAGCGAGCCGGCCAAGAAGCGCCTGCAAAGCTTGAGAGTCTTCGACCACGCGGACGTGTCAGATTACCCAGATCGTCACAAGGCCGTCCAAGCCGCGATGGGTGTTCTACGGGTAGGCACAAGAAGGAGCGCGTCGGACAGGCGAATGGTCACTTCATGACAGTCACGTGAAGCAGCAACCTGAGTCTTCAATTTGTAATGTCAAACCAGCGAATCCGAATCACCAAACCCGATGATTGGCATCTCCATCTGCGCGATGGCGACATACTGAGAACGGCGATTTCGGACACAGCTCGTTGCTTCGCCCGAGCCATCGTGATGCCCAACCTAAAGCCGCCGTTGACCACAGTGGCCCTGGCCGAGGCTTATCGAGGTCGCATCCTGGCGGCGGTTCCCGAGGGCGTGACCTTCGATCCGCTGATGACGCTGTACTTGACCGAGAACACCTCGCCGGACGAGATTCGTCGGGCCAAAGCTGCAGACTCGATTTATGCCGTCAAGTATTACCCAGCCGGCGCGACCACCAATTCCGAGACCGGGGTGCAGGATCTGAGCAGAGTTGATGCGGTGCTCGAGGCCATGGAGGAGGTCGATCTTCCGTTGTTGCTGCACGGTGAAGTCACGGATCGGGATATCGATGTTTTCGATCGCGAAGCGGTGTTCATCGAGCGGCATCTGCGTCGGATCAATACGCGATTTCCGGCCTTGCGCACCGTGCTGGAGCATGTCACGACCAAGGACGCGGTCGACTACGTGTTGGAGGCTTCCGAGCGGGTCGCGGCGACCATCACTGTTCACCATTTATTACTGAATCGCAATGCGATATTCGATGGTGGTTTGCGACCACACCATTACTGCCTGCCGCTGCTCAAGCGCGAAACACATCGTCAGGCCTTGGTCGAAGCAGCCACCAGCGGTCATCCGAGGTTTTTTCTAGGCACGGATTCGGCACCGCATCCGAGACATGCCAAGGAGTCGGCTTGCGGTTGTGCCGGCATCTACAGTGCGCCGGTCGCGATTGAGCTGTATGCTGAGGTGTTCGCCGCCGCCAGTTCATTGGATCGACTTGAAGGCTTTGCGAGTTTCCATGGCCCGGACTTTTACGGCCTGCCTAGGAATGACGACAAGATTACCCTCGAAGCCCATGCTTGGTCGGTCCCTGAGCTTATCACCACAGGATTGCAGGAGATCGTGCCGTTGCGCGCTGGGGACGAGGTCGCCTGGCGATTGATTGACATAGGTTCGCGCGTGGACAGTGTCGCGTGAAGCATAATGCGGCAAGCACCTGATACGGCCCCCTACGTGCATCCCACTTCGCGACTAGCCATTTGCTGGACCGGCAAAGGGCGGGCGGACCAATGAACTGGGCAATGGGTCGAGCAGCTGTTCTGTGATCATCGCCCTGATTGCAGTCTATGGGCTGACTGGTCTGCTGCTCCTGTTTACCGGCGTCTGCTTGACGCAACGGGATCTATGGAGAGCTTGTCTAGGGTTCGTCGCCTTCGCGCTGCTGATGTCTCTCGCTTGGTTGTTGCTCGGGGCACCTTGGCTCGCGCTGGCAGAGGTGTTGCTCGGCGCCTTGCTGACCGGCGGCGCCCTGCTTTGGACGCTTCGCGGTCCCGGGGCGCTGCCGTGCCTGCCGAGAATAGACGAAACGTCGCCACGAGCGATGGGCACGGCACCCGTGCGCTGGCTGCTGATCCTGAGCTGGCTGGGCCTGACCGGAATCGGCCTGATTTTGCTGCTCGGCATTCAGGCCCTGACGCCTCCGATTGCGGCGGGCAGCCTCTTGTTCGAGGGCACGGCCCATGCAAACGCCCATGCCGCCTTCGGCAAATCCAAGGAGAGGCGCACCGACTGTCCGCTGGTGACCCTAGCGTTGGTGCTCG
>JANQFX010000112.1 GCA_028277725.1 Thiohalocapsa sp. | reverse complement strand
CGCCGTTCACCCTGAGGGTGCGTCCCGATTTGCTGCTGTCCTTCAAGCAACTCAGGCGCCTAAATGCACGACGCAGCGGTCAACTGCTCTTTCTAGGTTGAATCCAAGTCCGTGCCTGGCGAACGTGCGGCGCCGCTAGGCGCGCCGTTGCAGACCCTTCTCCGCTCGGGCACGGAACACTCGCATCTCCTTGGCCGCCTGTACGTCGCCCTTTCGCTCGGCTGTCGCGATGCCGTGGCCAAAGGCGGTTATCGCCTCGTCGGCGCGGCCGGCAGCGGTCAAGGCCTTGCCGTAGAGCTTCCAGGCGGCGGAGAAGCCGGCGTCCATGCGCACGGCCTCGGCGAGATGTTCCAGCGCCTCGTCCAGGCGATCCTGCTTCAGGTACTCGTTGCCGAGGCTGTAGCGCAGCAGCGCGGAATCCTGCCCCTTGACGCGCAACGTCTCCAAGTTGTCGATAATGCTCATGCTGTTCTGACTCTCGGGTATCGTCGTTGTGTCTGTACCCCATAGGATTTGGGGACGATTCAACGCGAGGGGAAGCAGCCGACGCCGGCACATCAGCACCCTGGGCGAATCCACCAAGGCGGCAGAAACGAAGCGGCGCTCGCTGCGTTCAGCGACGCCAGAACGCGGGGGTCAACAGGACCAGCAGGGTGAAGATCTCAAGCCGGCCGAGCAGCATCGCAAAGCACAGGATCCAGATGCCTGGGTCGTGCATATCGAAGTAGTGCGCCCCTACGGTGGCGAGCCCGGGACCGAGGTTGTTCATGCAGGCCGCCACCGCCGAGAAGGACGTGAGTAGGTCCAGCCCGGTCGCCGCCAGCGCCAGATACATGATGACGAAGGCGGCTACGTAGAGCGAGAAGAACCCCCAGACCGCATCGACGATGCGGTGGTTGATGACCTTGCGCCCGACGCGAACCGGCAGTTGCGCGTTGGGATGGATCAGGCGCCCGATCTCGCGCAGGCCCTGTTTGATCAGCAGCAGGAAGCGGATCACCTTGATCCCGCCCCCGGTCGACCCCGCACAGCCGCCGACGAAGGCGAGGAATAGCAGCATGATCTCGATGAAGGGCGGCCAGTAGTAGAACTGAGCCGTGGTGAAGCCGGTGGTCGTGCCGATGGAGACCACCTGGAACAGCCCTTGGGTGAAGGACTCGCCCCAGTCGATGTAGGTGTTGGTGAGAAAGAGTGAGACGGTGACGATGGCCGTCGTCAGCGCGAGCAGGAACAGATAGAAGCGGAACTCGCTGTCCTGGGTGTAGATGCTCGGATCGAAGCGTCGCACCACTGCGAAGTGGAGCGCGAAATTCACCCCCGAGACCAGCATGAACACCACCGCAATCATCTCGATCAGGGTGCTGTCGTAGTAGCCGATGCTGGCATCGTGGGTCGAAAAGCCGCCGATGGCGACGGTGCTGAAGGCATGGCCGATGGCATCGAACCCGGACATACCGGCTAACCAGTATGCCAGCGCGCAGGCGATGGTCAGCGAGAGATAGATGTACCAGAGCGCCTTCGCCGTCTCGGCGATGCGGGGCGTCAGTTTCGTGTCCTTCATCGGCCCCGGGGTTTCGGCGCGATACAGCTGCATGCCGCCGACGCCCAACATCGGCAGCACGGCGACGGCCAGGACGATGATCCCCATGCCCCCGAGCCACTGCAGCTGCTGACGATACCAGAGCACCGAGTGCGGCAGCTCGTCGATACCGAGAATGACCGTCGCGCCGGTCGTCGTCAGCCCCGACAGGGACTCGAAGATCGAGTCCGTCACCGATAGATCGGGCTCGGGCGACAGCACGAACGGTAAGGCGCCGGATAGCCCCAACGCGACCCAGAACAGCACGACCACCAGAAAGCCGTCGCGGACTCGCAGGTCCTGGCGCGTCCTGGCGACTGGCAACCAGATAGTCAGTCCGGTGCCGAGGATGACCAGGAAGGCATAGATGAAGGGCATTCCGCCGCCGTCGCCGTAGATCAGCGCCACGGCCACCGGCGGCAGCATGGTCACGCTGAAGATCATCAGCAACAGGCCGAGGATCTTCTGCACCGTCGCGAGTCGTTTCATCGACGGAAATCGGGCCTCGGGGCAGACGTGGCGATGAACGCGGACGGTTCGACGGACATGGGCGAGGCAGCGCTAAAAGAAAGTGATACCGACCTGGAACAGTTTCTCGACCTCGGACACCCGTGACTTGTCCTGCAGAAACAGGACCACGTGGTCCTCCGGCTGGATCACCGTATCGTGGTGGGCGATGAGTACCTCGTCGCCGCGCACGACGGCGCCAATGGTGGTGCCCTTGGGCAGGTTGATGTCCTCGATGGGCCGGCCGACGACCTTGCTCGAACTCGCGTCGCCGTGGGCGATGGCCTCGATGGCCTCCGCCGCACCGCGACGCAGCGACTGCACCATGACCACATCCCCGCGGCGCACATGCTTGAGCAGGCTGCCGATGGTGGCTTGCTGGGGAGAAATGGCCACATCGATGGGGCCAGACTGCACCAGGTCCACGTAGGCCGTGCGGTTGATCAGCGCCATGGCCTTGCGCGCGCCGAGGCGCTTGGCGAGCATCGCGGACAGGATATTGGCCTCGTCGTCGTCGGTGACTGCGCAGAACACGTCGGTATCCTCGACATTCTCCTCCAGCAGCAGTTCCTCGTCGGCGGCGTCGCCGTGCAGCACGATGGTGTGCTCCAGGGACTCGGCGATTTCCTTGCAGCGATCCAGGTCATGCTCAATGACCTTGACTCTGAAGTTGCGCTCCGTGGCGCGCGCCAGCCGGGTGCCGATATTGCCACCACCGGCGAAGATGAGCCGTTTGTACGGCTTCTCCAGCCGTCGCAACTCACCCATCACGGAGCGGATGTGGCGCGGCGCGGCGACGAAGAAGACCTCGTCGTCGACGTCGATGACCGTATCTCCCTCGGGCTGTATCGCCCGGTCGCGCCGATAGATGGCGGCCACGCGCGCGTCGATGTGCGGCATGTGCTCGTAGAGTGTGCGCAGCTCGTGACCCACCAGCGGACCGCCGTAGTAAGCGCGCACCGCCACCAGCCGAACCCGCCCGCCGGCGAAATCGGCCACCTGCAGCGTGCCGGGGTTCTGGATCAGGCGCAGGATGTAATCGGTGACCTGCTGTTCCGGGCTGATGCGGACATCGATGGGCAGCGCCTCCGGGCCGAACAGCTGCTCCTGCTCCATGAACCCCGGCGCTCGCACCCGGGCGATCTTGGTGGGCGTATGGAACAGCGTGTAGGCCACCTGGCAGGCGACCATGTTGGTCTCGTCGCTGTTGGTGACGGCGATGATCATCTCCGCATCCTCGGCGCCGGCGCGCGCGAGCACGTCCGGATGCGCGCCGTGGCCCTGGAGGGTCCGCAGATCGAAGCGGTCGGCGAGTTCACGCAGGCGCTGCGCGTCGGTGTCGACGACGGTGATGTCGTTGGACTCGCTGACCAGGTTGGCGGCGACCGAGGTGCCGACCTGGCCAGCGCCGAGGATCAGGATTTTCATTGAAAGAGCGTGTCGAGGGGCGAGGGGCGAGGGGCGAGGCAGAAAGCACCTGCCGCCACCCCCTCGGTACTCGATACTCGATACCCGATACTCATCTTCGCTCCTTGATCTCTATGCCCAGAGACCGGAGCTTCCGGTACAGGTGGGTGCGCTCCATACCGGCCTCCTTTGCCATCTTGCTTACGTTGCCAGCATGCTTTTCCAGCTGATACTCTAGGTAGGCCTTCTCGAACTGCTCCCGGGCCGCGCGCAGAGGCTGATCGAAGGACACCAGCCCCTCCAGCGGCTGGGTCGGCACCGGCGGCGTGGAACCGAGCGCGGCCTCCACCTCGGTCTGCGCGATCTCGTCCCCGGCGCCGAGGATCAGAACCCGTTGCACCAGGTTCTTGAGTTCACGCACATTGCCCGGCCAACTGTAGTTGCGCAGGAAGTTCTGTGCGCCGACGCTGAAGCGCCGGTAGGGCAGCTTCTCGTGGGTGGCGAAGTAGTCGACGTAGTAGTTGAGTAGGTCCGGAATGTCCTCGGCGTGCTCGCGCAGCGGCGGCACCAGTAACGGGACCACGTTCAAGTGATAGAACAGGTCCTCGCGGAAGCCTCCGGCGCGGACCTCTTCCTTCAGGTCGCGCTGGGTCGCGGCGATGATGCGCACGTCGATGGCCACCGGCTCGCTGCCGCCGACGCGCAGGAAGGAGCCCGTGTCGAGGGCGCCGAGGAGCTGGCCCTGGGCCTCCAGGTCCATGTCCGCGACCTCGTCGAGCAACAGAGTGCCGCCGGCGGCCTGCTCCAGGCTGCCGTAGTGCACGTGCCCGCCCTCCTCGCTGCCGAACAACTCGCGCGCGGCGTTGCCGCGGGTGATGGCTGAGACGCCGAGATCGACGAAGGGTCGCTCCTTACGGGCGCTCTGCGAGTGGAGGAAGCGCGCGAAGGTCTCGCGCCCGCTGCCCGGCTCGCCGGTAATCAACACCCAGGTGTCATGTTGGGCAATGCGCTTGACCTGCTCGCGCAGGCGTTGCATGGCCGCCGAGCGGCCCGCGGGCTCATGCACCAGCGGCGTACGCCGGCGCAGACCGACGTTCTCGCGTTCGAGCTTGTCCGCCTCAAGGGCACGCTCCACGGTGAGCAGGAGCTTGGCCATGGAGAGCGGCTTCTCGAGGAAGTCGTAGGCCCCGAGCCGGGTTGCCTCCACGGCGGTCTCGACGTTGCCGTGCCCGGACATCATGATCACGGGACAGGGCAGGCCCTCGTCCTCGTTCCACTCCTTGAGCAGGCTGATGCCGTCGAGGTCGGGCATCCAGATGTCGAGGAGCATCAGATCCGGGCGCCGATCACGCAGGGCGTGGCGCGCCGATTCGCCGTTCTCGGCGCTGCTGACGGCAAAACCCTCGTCTTCGAGGATATCCTGCACCGTGTCACGGATGTCTGGCTCGTCGTCCACGACGAGGATATGGGTCGCGCTCATGGTTCTCCTGTCAGCCGGAGCGGTCTCGGGGCGAATGTGGAGGCCGAGTCTGGGGGCCGCGCTCGCGGACTGCATTTGGCGCCGCGTTCGGGACCGAATCCGGCACGGACAAGCCTGTCGTCTCGCGCCATACGGGTAGCCGCGCCGTGAAGCGCGCCCCATGCGCCGTATTCTCCGCCGAGATCATACCGCCGTGTTCCTCAATAATCTTCTTGACGATGGCGAGTCCTAGGCCCGTTCCCTTGGCCTTGGAGGTGACATAAGGCTCGAAGAGGCGGTCCATCAACCCCGGACTGATACCGCCCCCGTTGTCCTCGATGCTGATTTCGACGGAGGGCGTCTCGTCGCTGAAGGCGTATTGAGTGCAGACGCGCACCCGACCATCTTCACGCCCGTCCAGCGTTTCTATGGCGTTCTTGAGTAGGTTGTGCACCACCTGTCGCAGGCGTTTGGAGTCGCCGCGGATCTTCGCATCGGTCGCGCCGAGGTCGGCCGCCACGCGGACCTTGCTGGCCCGATAGAGCTCGAGCACCTCGCCGATCAGCGTGTCCAACGCGAAGGGCTCCTCCTGCATCTGCGGAGTGCGCGCGTAGTTGGCGAAGTCGTCCACCATCGCTTTCATGGCCTGCACCTGCTGGCCGATGGTGTGGGTGGCCCGGTCGACGATGCGGGCCTCCGCCTCCGGTACACTGCCGAGGAGCTTTCGGCGCAGACGCTCGGCGGAGAGCTGTATGGGCGTCAGCGGATTCTTGATCTCATGAGCCAGGCGCCGAGCCACCTCGCCCCAGGCAGCGTCGCGCTGGGCGCGGATCAGGGTGGTGATGTCGTCGAACACGACGACATGCCCCGTGCGCCCGTCGGCCGCGTCGGGCAGCGGGCTGCCGCGGCACATCAACACCTGGCGGCCGTCCGGCCCGATCAAGGTCACCTCCTCGCGCCATTCGGTGCCGGCGTCGAGTTGCCGACGCACGGTCTCGCTCCAATGCAGCAGCCTGGGGTGGGACTGCTCCAGGGCCGAGAGCGCGATGCCCTCCTCCTGGTACTCCGGCAGCCGCAGGATCTGTCGCGCCGCGGGATTGACGGTCATGAGCCGGAGCTCCCGGTCGAACGCGATGACGCCGCTCGACAGGCGTCCCAGTACGGTCTCGAGGTAGCCGCGCTGCTCCTCCGCCGCGCGCTGGCTGCGGGCCGCCTGGTCCCGCGCTTGGGCGACGCGGCGCGTCATGGCGTTGAACGAGGCGACCAGGAAGGCCAGTTCGTCGTCCTGGGAGGGCAGTGGCAGACGTTGCTCGTAGTCGCCGTCGGCTACGGCTCGGGTACCGCGTGCGATGTCGGCGACGGGCTGAACCAAGCGCTGCGCCATGACGAGGGCGGCGAGCACGGCCGCCAGCAGGCCGAACAGCAACACGAGCGATAGGGTCAGAGAAAAACTGAACTTCAAGGATTGCCGCAGGTATGCCAGCTCGGTGTAGCGGTTGTAGGCGTTCTCCAGACCGGAGGCGAGCTCGCCGATACGCGCCGAGGTCGGGAAGATGGCCTGCATCATCATGCGCCGGCCGCGTGAATCATTGACCAGCGTGCGCACGACCAGCCCGCCGTCCGCGCCCGGCTCAAGCGCGACGTAGTCGACGCCCATGCGCACGCCCTGGAACACCTCGCGACCCGGGTGGTCGGGCACCAGTTGCGTCGGGTCGTCGATCGCGGTGCTGGAGACCTGGCCGTTGGGCTCGAAGATAGTCAGTTCCAGTGCGCCCGCCTGGCGGCGCAGTTCATCCAGCGTCAAGGTCAACGCCGTGGCGGAGCGGTCCTCGATGCCGTCCAGGATCTGCTGGCTGTACTTGAGCAGCACCCGCTGGTTGAGATCCAACGAGGCCTGATTCAGCTCCAGCGCATCCGCCATGGCGGTGTCGATCTCGACATCGAACCAGCTGTCGATACCGCGCAGCAGGAAACCGAGTGAGTAGTAGTAGACGACGCCCACGGGCAGCAGCGAGATCAGCGCGAAGAGCATCACGATGCGCGCGGTCAACCGCGACCCCGGCGCGCCCCTGCGGCGCTGTTGCACAAGCCGAGCAACGTTGAAGCCGACCATCAAGACCAGGGTCAGGAGGCCGAGGGACGCAACCACCAACAGCGGCACGAAGGCGCGGCTCAGGGCATCGGAGTTCTGCACCGCGTTACTCATCAGGTGCAACGCCACCAACAGTGCGAGCAGCAACAGCCCGACGCCGACCACACCGGGGTGCGCCCAGAGCCGGCGCACGCGGGGACCGCCTTGCCCTCCGCCCGACGGGGACCTGCGTCTGCCTAGGGCGTCAGCGGCCATTTGGACCACTTGCTGGACTGTTTCCACGAGGGATACAGATAGGCCATCGGCCTCAGGGGAAGCGGGAGCTCCTCGATGTCCAGCGCGACGCGAACATGCACCTCATAGGGGGTCTCCGGCCGCATCCGCGCGGCACTCACCAGCACCACGTCGTCGAGCTCGCCGAGGGCGGCCAGCGCCGCATCGCGGGTGACATAGGAGCGGCCCTGGTCATTGGGCAATCGGGCGACCAGATAGCGCTCGGACAAGGGCTTGTACCGGATGCGGTAGCGCAGCCGCCGGTCGGTCAGGCTCTCGCTCCAGATCCAGCCATCCGCCGGTCGGACCTGGATATGAACCTCGACGGTGAGCGGCACGCCGTTCTCGAGCGCCTCCAAGGCGCGGTCGCTGAATTCGTAGCGGATCTGTGCATCCATGCGGTAGGTGCCGTCCTCGAGCCGGGTGGTCACCCGCTCCACGTCGAAATCGCGCGCCGACACCGGCAGGACGACGCCGACGAGCAGCGCGACGGCGAGCGCCAGCAGGCGCCCAGACCGCCAAACCGGACGGGGACGCACGGTCATGGCGCCCGCTCCAGCAAGGCAAAATAGAAGCCGTCACCACCGTCGGCGGCGGGTAGCAACTGCAGCCCCGGATCGACGGCAACGCCATTGGATGATCCCACCGGCGGCTCGATCGGCAGCAGGCGGGCATCGGCATGTTCGACCAGGAAGGCCCGGACCCGATGCTGATTCTCCTCCGGGAGCACGGAGCAGGTCGCATAGAGCAATCTGCCCCCCGGACGCAGCCGGGGCCAGAGGGCATCCAGGATCGCCGCCTGCGTCTCGGCCAACGCCGCAAGATCGCTCTCCCTGCGCAGGTACTTGATGTCCGGATGGCGCCGAATCACGCCCGTGGCCGAACAGGGAGCATCGATCAGAATCCGGTCGTAGGGGGCATCCGGCCAGCGCGAATCCGCCTGTCGCGCATCCGCCACGAGCACCTCGGCATCGAGTCCAAGTCGATCGAGATTGCGACGCAACGGCTGCAGCCGTTCCCGATCCAGATCGACCGCGAGCAGGCGCAGGTCGCCGCCGGCGACCTCCAGCAGATGTGCCGTCTTGTTGCCCGGCGCGGCGCAGGCATCGAGCACCCGATCACCCGGCCGTGGCGCGAGTAGCCCAGCCGCGAGTTGCGCCGATGCATCCTGCACCGACACCAGGCCATCGGCGAAGCCGGGCAGCGTTTGCGCCGGGACGGGCCGCTCGAGCATCAGGGCGGCATCGAACCCCGGTAGCGGCCGGGCGGAGAGGCCCGACTCCGCAAGCCGCTGCGCGTAGGCGTCGCGGGACGAACGACTCAGATTCACCCGCAGGGTCATGGGCGGGCGCCCATTGCTAACCGTTACGATCTCCCGCCAGTGCGTCGGCCAAGCGGCCTCCAGGCGCTTCACCAACCAGGCGGGGAACAGGGTCGGGTCGGCCATGTCGGTGCCGACCCTGGACAGCAGCGTATCGGACTCGCGTTGGAAACGACGCAGCGCGGCGTTGACCAGGCCCGCCGCACGCGGGTGTCCGAGCACTCTGGTCGCCTCGACCGTCGCGGCGACAGCGGCATGGGGTGCGATGCGCGTCAAACTGAGCTGGTACAGGCCCACCGCCATCAGTGCGTTGAGTATCCGATCTGCGCGGCGGAGCGGCCGCGTCAGAAGTATAGCGATCAGGGCCTCTAGGCGCGGCAGCACCCGCAGGGTGCCATAGCAGAGTTCCTGCAGCAGGGCCTGATCGCGCGACTCGACCCCGGCGCTCGCCACCGACAGTTCGGCCGTCAGCGAATGACCTTCGACCCGCACGCCGTGGATAGCGCGGGCTGCCGCCGCCCGCACCTGCGCACCAGCGCGCTGGCCACCCGCTGGCCTTGAGCGCTCGCCGACCGGACTGCGGCGACGCGGGCCGGGTACGCTTGGCCTAACCAAGCAGGGCGCCGTCCAGGTTGCGCGCGTTGAGGAAGTCAGCCACCGGCATGCGGCGTTTGCCGGGGGCTTGCAACTCCGTGATGCGCAGCGTCCCGTCGCCGGTGGCGACATCGATACCCGCCCGCGACGCGGCCATCACCCGTCCCGGCTCCGGCTCAGTTTCGAAGGCGGATGCGGCATCGGCAAGCGGTTTGGCACACCAGAGGCGCAGGACCTCGTCGCCGAGCCGGCACTGGGCCACCGGCCAGGGGTCGAACGAACGCACCATGCGAGCGATGACCTCGGCGGACTGCGACCAGTCGATGCGCGACTCCTCCTTGCGCAACTTGTGCGCGTAGGTGGCCTCGTCATCGTTCTGCGGGAACGGGATCGTCGTCCGGTCCAGGATTCCGGGCAAGGCGGCTATCAAAGACTGGGCACCGAGACGCGCGAGCCGCTCGGTCAGGGTTCCGCCGGTGTCGGCGCCACCGATCTCGATTGGGTCGGTCGCGTAGATGGGGCCGGTATCGAGCCCCGCCTCCATGCGCATAATGCTGATGCCCGTGCGCTTGTCTCCGGCGAGCAGCGCCCGCTGTACCGGTGCGGCGCCTCGCCATCGCGGCAGGAGCGAGGCGTGGATATTGACGCACCCCAGGGACGGGATATCGAGCACGGCCTGCGGCAGGATCAAGCCATAGGCGGCCACAACGAGCAGATCCGGCTCCAGCGCGTCGAGTTCGGCCCGGGCCCCTTCGTCGCGAAGCGTAGCCGGCTGGTGCACCGGGAGCCCGGCCTCCAGCGCGCACCGTTTTACCGGGGAGGCGGCACGACGCCGACCACGTCCGGCCGGCCGGTCCGGCTGGGTATAGACGGCGACCACCGCCTGACCCTGGTCGATGAGTGCCGACAGGGCCGGCACGGCAAATTCGGGCGTACCCGCATAGACGATTCGGGGGACGGACATATCCAGTTGTCGCTTCAGTGTGCGGCCTCAGTGGGCCGCTCGAGTGGGCGGTGGCGGGGCCTCTGCGCCAGCTCCGGTACGATGCGCAGGGTGGGCCGTCGCAGCGCAGGGCGGGCGTCCCGAGGCGTTTGCGGCAAGCGCCGCGATGGGGCTTGGGCCAGACCGTAAGAATACTGGGCGGGTGTTCGCGCTTGAGTTCCGGTTAGATCCTAACCGGATTCAGATCGCCTTGCGACGTGCCGTACCGGCGGCGGCAGCAGACTGACGACGCTCCTTCTCCAGCTTTCTGCGGATGCGCTGGCGCTTCAGAATGGAGATGTGATCGACGAACAGCTTGCCGTCGAGGTGGTCGATCTCGTGCTGGATACACACCGCCAGCAGCCCACCCGTCTCGAGCTCGAAAGGCTGACCGTCGCGATTCAGCGCGCTCACCTTGATGTGCTCGGCCCGGGTGACGTTTTCGTAGAACCCGGGCACCGACAGGCAGCCCTCCTCCATTTCTTCGACACCGTCGTGCGAGACGATCTCGGGGTTGATCAGGCACAGGGGGTCGTTCTTGTCCTCCGAGACGTCGATGACCACCACGCGCTTGGGCACGTTGACCTGGATCGCCGCAAGCCCGATGCCCGGTGCGGCGTACATGGTCTCGAGCATGTCGTCGACCAGTTGTCGGACCTCATTGTCGACGCTCGGCACCGGCTCGGCCCGGCGCCGGAGCCGAGCGTCGGGGAAGGTTAGGATTTCCAGATTTGCCATTGATTTACAGAAACTTGCTAAACTTGGGCCACAAGTTTTCCCGGTTGGGATACGATGCCATGATACACCATCGGAGCCCAGGGACGGCGGGACCGGGGAGCTTGGAAAAGGCCGTGCGTCCAATCGCTTGGAGGCGATCGTCGACGCTTCGGATCAATCCCCTGCCCGTGACACTTGCTATCGGCCCCAGCACGATGAGCTATCGACGCCGATCGGCGGCTTCAACCGCCACAGGTCGCCCGACCCCGGGCGTCGGCCATTCCACAAGTCCCTCAAGCGATGAGGAGCGCCATGACGACGACGCCAGCCCCCCCCCATGTCCGCTCCACCACGGGCCCGGCCAGCAGCAGGTTACGATCTGCCCTCGCTGTCGCCCTCTGCCTGATCGGCTGGGCTCTAGTCGTCGCCCCGGCGCTGGCCCAGGGACCGATGAAGCGCGATCACCCGGAGACCTACGTCGTGCAGTCGGGAGACACGCTCTGGAGCATCGCCTCGCGGTTCCTGCACGAGCCCTGGCGCTGGCCCGAAGTCTGGCAGGCCAACCCGAGCGTGTCGAACCCGAATCTTATCTATCCGGGCGACGTACTAGTCGTCGACTACAGCAGCGGCACCCCGCGCATCCGCCGCTCCACCAGCGGCGGCATGCGCACCGTGAAGCTGAGCCCCAGGGTGCGGGTCACGGAACTCGACCGCGAGATCCCTACGATCCCCATCAACGCCATCGCGCCCTTCCTGTCGCGGCCCGTGGTGACCGAGGCCGAGACCATCGACGATGCCCCCTACGTGGTCGGCTTCCCCGAGGAGCAGATCATCGGCGGCGTCGGCGACACCCTCTACGTACGCAGCATCATGAGCGCCGTCGACGATCGCTGGGAGATCCTCAGGCCAGGCAACGAATACCGAGACCCAGACACCAACGAACTGCTCGGCTTCGAGGCGACATCTGTGGCCACCGCGCGGCTCGAGCGACTCGGCGACCCGGCAACGCTCAGCATCACCCGCTCTTACAAGGAGGCCGCCATTGGCGACCGTTTGCGCCCAGCGCGCGAGGACGAACCGGTGCGCAGCTTCACACCGACGGCCGCACCCGCAAGCCTCCGGGGCACGATCATCTCGGTGCTGAACGGGGTCTCCCAGATCGGCCAGTATGACGTCGTCGTCCTCAACCGAGGCAGCCGGGAGGGTAACGAGGTGGGCTATGTCTTCGAGGTCTTTCGCGGCGGCGAGCTGCGTCGTGATCCGGTCAAGGGTCGTCGCTCGGCCTGGAATTGGCGCAACGAATCCCCCGCCGACACCTCGTTTTGGTTCGGCGACTGGGAAATCGACGGCTGGAACGTCGACAAGCCCGACCCCAACGCACCCTTGCCACTGCACAGGCGCACCTCACGCCCCTGGGACCAATACATCGTGCCGGACTCGCGCTCCGGTGTGCTAATGGTGTTTCGCGTCTTCCCGAAGGTCAGCTTCGCGTTGGTCATGTTCGCAAACAAGCCGATGCACGTCGGTGAAACCGTTGCCACACCAAGGACGCCGTGAGCCGGCGAGCGGGGCACAAAGCATGAGACTGCGCCGGGAAAGGCTCCGGGTCGGCGAGGCTATGGACGTTCGCCAGGCGACGGGGTTGCGGGCATCGTGACCAGGAGCCGCGCCGAACTCGACGCCGCCGGCGACTGGCTCGCCCTCTCGCTCGCGCCCGGTCTGGGCGCGCGGCGCATCGGCCAGCTGGTGGAGCGTTTCGGGAGCGCCGAGGCAGCGCGCCGGGCCGGGCGGAACGCGCTAACCGAGGTCGGCGTCCCCAAGGACGCCATCGCCGCCCTGGAGACGCCAGACACCGCGCGTATCGATGCCGCACTGTCCTGGGCCGAGCAGGATGGCGCCCACCTGCTCACACCCGACAGCGCGCGCTACCCATCGCGCCTGCATGAACTGCCGGCACCGCCGCCGCTGCTGTTCGTGCGCGGCGACCCGACCCTGTTGCACGAACCGCAGATCGCGGTCGTCGGCAGCCGCAATCCCACCCTCGGCGGCATCGAAACGGCGCGGGACTTTTCCGCCTATCTCGCCGGGCTTGGGCTGGTCATCACCAGCGGACTGGCGCTCGGCATCGATGCGGCGGCCCATGAGGGCGCACTCGGCAGCGGGCGTACCATCGCCGTCCTCGGAACGGGACCGGACCGCGTCTATCCGGCGGCAAACCGCGACCTCGCGCGACGCATCGCCGGGGCCGGCGCCCTGGTCACCGAGTTCCCGCCCGGTACCGGACCTCAAGCTAGCCACTTCCCACGACGCAATCGGATCATCTCCGGTCTGAGCCTGGGCACCCTGGTGGTCGAGGCCGCCATCAGCAGCGGTTCCCTGATCACGGCGCGCCTGGCCAGCGAACAGGGTCGCGAGGTGTTCGCGGTGCCGAGCTCCATCCACAACCCCCTCGCCCGCGGCTGCCACGCCCTCATCCGCCAGGGCGCGAAACTGGTGGACAGCGCAACTCAGATCCTGGAGGAACTGGGTCCGCAACTCAGCGCCATTGTCAACGAACACTCGACCGGGCCCACCCCGGAACAGCCGGGGCCCGACCAGACCCTGGACGCGGATCATCAGCGGCTGCTGTCCAGCATGGGGTATGATGCCGTGTCGCCGGATGAACTCGTCTCCCGCACCGGACTTCCCGCTTTCGAGGTCGCGTCCATGTTGTTGCTACTCGAACTCCAGGGCCATGTGACGTCGCACCCCGGCGGCCGCTACAGTTTGCAGGTTCGTGGCTGATCCGCCGCCCATCGAGATTGGATCTCGCCCAGGCTGCTTTGGCGCATGGTCCGAGGTGTGTATCCACCAGCCGACCGAGCCGTTCCCAACATGTACCCTCGCGCCGCCGCAACCACGCACCTATACCGAGGCCCGGCTCTGGTCGGTCGGCGAGACCCGCAGGGCCGGATCTGCACCACCTATGTCGCGCCTTCCCCGGCCAATGCCGAGACACGACAACGACCGCACCGCCACCAGGTTCAGGCGCGGTCACGGCCGAGCGCTGTAGTCGCCCGTTGTAGCCCCCCGCTGTAGCCCCTGTTGGAGCCAAGGAGCTCGAATGAACGACAATATGGTGGAGGTTTTGATCTACCTCTACGAAAACTACCTGGACGGCGGCTCGCGGCCGCCCATCGACCAGGATGAACTCGAGACCGAACTGACCCGGGCCGGCTTCTCCCAGGGCGAGATCTCCGAGGCGCTGACCTGGCTCGACGAGCTTGCACGACACCTGGACACCGCGGAGTATCCCGCGCGCAGCGCTCGCTCCGTGCGCATCTATGTCGACACCGAGTGCGTCAAGCTCGACATCGAGGCACGTGGCATGCTGCTGTTTCTGGAGCAGAGCGGCATCCTCGACCCCCTGAGTCGCGAATTGGTCATCGATCGAGCCATGGCCATCCAACAAGCCTCGGTCAGTGTCGACGAGCTCAAGTGGGTCGTCCTGCTCGTGCTGATGAATCGCCCCGGCCGCGAGTCTGCCCATAGCCAGATGGAAGAGCTCATCTACAGCAATGCACCGGCCCTGCTGCACTGATCCCTCCCAACGTCAGCCGCTGGCCGCAGCCTTACGCTGAAGTCGGTACTTCCACAAGCCAGCGGGTGCATCCTGCACCTGCCCTTCGGCGTTTCCGCCGGCACAGCCCGCAGGCGGCGTTCCGCTCCGCCGGGAACGCCGTAGGCGGCCCTCGCCCGCCCCATCCGCCCCCGATTTGGTCATCGCCGCCGACGCGCCTTGAATCCCCCGGCACGGCAAACCCATCTTGACGCGGGCGCGTCGATTCGTATTTCCTAAGCCGCCTCCCGACATCGTCCCGGAATTGCCATGCATCTCGTCGTCGTCGAATCCCCCGCCAAGGCCAAGACCATCAAGAAGTATCTCGGGCCCGGCTTCGAGGTCGTCGCCTCCTATGGTCACGTACGTGATCTGGTGCCCAAGGAGGGTGCTGTAGATCCCGAGCGCAGCTTCGACATGAAGTACCAGTTGATCGACCGCAACGAGAAGCATGTCGCGACCATCACCAAGCTGCTGAAGAAGGCCGATGCCCTGTATCTCGCGACCGACCCGGACCGCGAGGGCGAAGCCATCTCCTGGCACCTGTTCGAACTCCTGAACGACCGCAAGCTGATCGGCGAGCGCCCCGTCTACCGCGTGGTGTTCAACGAGATCACCAAACGCGCCGTGAACGACGCCGTTGCCAACCCGCGCGAGCTGTCCACCGATTTGGTCAACGCCCAGCAGGCGCGCCGGGCGCTCGACTATCTGGTCGGATTCAATCTTTCGCCGCTGCTCTGGAAGAAGGTCCGCCGCGGCCTCTCCGCAGGCCGGGTACAGAGCCCGGCCCTTCGGCTCATCGTCGAACGCGAGCTAGAGATCGAGGCCTTCGAGCGCAGGGAATACTGGACCATCGAGGCCGATGCTACGGCCCCGGACGAGAAACTCGGTGACAAGGCCTTCACCGCCAAACTGGTGCAGTTCGCCGGCGAGAAGGTGGAGCAGTTCACCATCACCGACGAGCAGCGGGCGCGGGAGGTCGAGGCCGCCCTGGTCCAGGCGGCTGGCGGCGTCACCGATGGCAAACTGCGCGTCGAGCAGGTCGAACGCAAGCAGCGCAAGCGCAATCCGGCGCCGCCCTTCATCACATCCACCCTGCAGCAGGAGGCCGCACGCAAGCTCGGCTTCACGGCGCAGCGGACCATGCGCACCGCCCAACAGCTCTACGAGGGCGTGGATATCGGCCAGGGAGCCGTCGGCCTCATCACCTATATGCGAACCGACTCGGTCAATCTGGCCCAGGAAGCCATAGACGAACTGCGCGACTACATCGGCGAGCGCTACGGTGCCAAGGTTGTTCCCGATCAGCCGCGCGCCTTCAAGACCAAGTCGAAGAACGCCCAAGAGGCCCACGAGGCCATCCGCCCGACCTCCATCCGCAACCTGCCGAAGGACATCAAGCAGCACCTGTCGGCCGACCAGGCCAAGCTCTACGAGCTGATCTGGAAGCGGACCATCGCCTGCCAGATGGCGCACGCGCTGATCAACCAGGTCGCCGTGGACCTGTCCGCCGGCGAGGGCAACCTCTTGCGTGCCACCGGCTCGACGGTCGCCGAGCCCGGCTTCATGCGCGTCTACCTGGAGGGTCGCGACGACGCCACGGGCGCCGACGACAACGAAGAGCGCATGCTGCCGAACATGAAGAAGGGCCAGCTCGTGGACCTGCTCGCGATCCGTCCGGAGCAACACTTCACCGAGCCGCCACCGCGCTACAGCGAGGCGTCGCTGGTGAAGGCGCTGGAGGAACTCGGCATCGGCCGACCGTCCACCTACGCCTCCATCATCTCGACGCTGCAGGAGCGCGAGTATGTGGTGCTGGACAAGAAACGGTTCCTGCCCACGGACGTGGCCCGCATCGTCAACAAATTCCTGACCCAGCACTTCACGTCCTACGTCGACTACGACTTCACGGCCAAGCTCGAGGACGAGCTGGACGCCGTCTCCCGCGGCGAGGAGGACTGGATTCCGCTCCTGGAACAGTTCTGGAAGCCCTTCAAGGACCGCCTCGACCACACCCAGGAGAACGTCGAGCGCAAGGACGTGACCCAAGAGGCCATCGACGAGAAGTGCCCCGAGTGCGGCGGTCAGCTCGCCAAGCGCCTGGGCCGCAACGGACTGTTCATCGGCTGCACCAATTACCCGGAGTGCAAGTACACCCGCAACCTGGACGAAGACAAGGGCGAGAAGGAGGAGCCGCAGATCGTCGAGGGCCGAAGCTGCCCCGAGTGCGGCTCCGAGCTGGCCATCAAGCGCGGCCGCTACGGCAAGTTCATCGGCTGCACCGCCTACCCCAAGTGCCGCTATATCGAACCGCTGGAGAAACCCGTCGACACCGGCGTGCAGTGCCCCCAGTGCAAACAGGGCACGCTGATGAAGAAGAAGTCCCGCCGCGGCAAGGTCTTCTACTCCTGCTCCACCTATCCCAAGTGCGACTACGCGGTCTGGAACCAGCCCCTGGCCGAGCCCTGCCCGCAGTGCGGCTGGCCCATTCTGACGCTCAAGGTCACCAAGACCAAGGGCGCGCAGAAGGTCTGTCCGCAGAAGGAGTGCGGCTACACGGCCCCCGCCGAGGAGGCCGAGGTCGAGGCGGCCTCGTCCTGAGCCGCCAACCCGCCCGCAGACGATTTGCCGTGAGCAGCCCCTAATGCGCAGTATCGGTACCAGCCCCTTCGGCCTGCGCCGGGCCGCGCGGGTGGTCGCTCACGGCGGGGTCATCGCCTATCCCACCGAGGCCGTCTTCGGCCTCGGCTGCGACCCGCTCGACCCGGAGGCCGTCCTGCGGATCCTGGACATCAAGGGGCGCAGCATGGACAAGGGCCTGATCCTGATCGCCGCTGACCTCGGCGCCCTGCTTCCCTACGTCGAGCCTTTACCCGTCGAGCGCATGGCGGAGATCCATGCCTCCTGGCCGGGTCCCAACACCTGGCTGCTGCCGGCGCGGCACGGGACGCCACGTTGGCTCACCGGCGCACACGACACCCTTGCGGTGCGTGTCACCGGTCATCCGCTCGCCGCAGCCTTGTGCCGCGCCTGTGCCCGCTACGGCACCCACGTGGGCAGCGGCGCCCTCGTCTCCACCAGCGCGAACCTGAGCGGCCTGCCCCCGGCGCGCACGGCGCTCGATGTCCACCGCCAGCTCCGCGACACGCCGGACCTGCTCGTCGCCGGTCGCTGCGGCGCAAACCCCAAGCCCTCCACCATCCGCGACGGCCGCAGCGGGGCCGTGCTGCGGGGATGAGCGTCCCCTGAGGGCCGAGGGTCGACACAGGGCGCGCCGCGGAAACATCCCGGCATCCAGCGCGCCACCGGCCTGGCCGGAAAGATGAGGCGCAGCGGCGCCCGTGTATCGGCGGGGGTAGCGACCTGCGAAGACGCCGACACGCGACCAATGGCACGCTTGCAAGTCGCGACCCCGGACAGCATCTGAACCTAGATGGAGCAGTTGACCGCGCCGATTTCTATGTAAGGCGCTGCCTTGTTTTTGTTCCGCGGCAAATCTGGTATCACCCATTGGGTGACGGGCGCTACGGTCGCCATGGCACGCCCCGCGGGCCGCCCAGCTTTGTTACAACTCCTTAGGAATAGAGAGACTATTCCGCGTCGTTGTGCCTCGCTGGACGGCCCGCAGGACGCACCCTGACGACCGTCCAACCGCTCCATCTAGGTTCAACGTCTGCGGAGAAACCGACGACGACGGAGCAGACATGCCCATTTCCGAAGCAAGAATCCTCGACTGGGTGGAACGCGGCCGGGTTCCGGACCCGGTGGTGCGCGCCGGCATCCGCCAGCGCCTGAAGAAGATGAGCGACGAACTGCCAGGCGCGGAGCCGGAGGCGGCCTGGGCACACAAGCGGGCCTTCATCGAGCAACTCGACAGCTCCCCGGTCGCCGCGGTGCCGGAGCGCGCCAACGAGCAGCACTACGAAGTACCGGCGGAATTCTTCGACATCGTGCTTGGGCCACGCCGCAAGTACAGCTGTTGCTACTGGCCCGAGGGCGTTGACGACCTCGCCGCCGCAGAGGACGCCTCACTCGTGGTCACCGCGGAACGTGCCGGCATCGCCCAGGACCAGGACGTGTTGGAGCTCGGCTGTGGCTGGGGCTCTTTCAGCCTGTGGGCGGCCGAACGCTTCCCGGACAGCCGCTTCACGGCGGTCTCCAACTCCGCGTCCCAGCGGGAGTTCATTCAGCGCGAGGCGACGCGACGCGGCATCGACAATCTCCAGGTCATCACCCGCGATATGAACAACTTCGACGTCGATCAGCGCTTCGACCGCATCGTGTCACTGGAGATGTTCGAGCACATGCGCAACTGGCGCGAGCTGTTCCAGCGGATCAACGGCTGGCTGACGCCCGGCGGGCGCTTCTTCATGCACGTGTTCTGTCATCGGGATCACCCCTATCCCTACGAAGACGCGGGCCCGGACGACTGGATGAGCCACTACTTCTTCGCCGGTGGCATCATGCCCAGCGACGACCTGCCGCTCTATTTCCAGGACCAACTCAAGCTCGTCGACCGCTGGCGCTGGAACGGCAAGCACTACGAGCGCACGCTCAACGCCTGGCTCGACAAGCAGGACGCCGCGCGCGACGAGGTCATGCCGATCCTGGAGCGCACCTACGGCAAGGAGGGCGCCGGGGTCTGGTGGATGCGTTGGCGGTTGTTCTTCATGGGCTGTGCGGAGTTCTTCGGCTTTCGCGACGGCTCCGAGTGGTACGTGGGGCACTATCTGTTCGAACGGCCCGCCACGCCTTGAGGGCGCGCCACAACCTCGCGCGTGTCTCCGGGCGGGACCATCCCCGCCCGATTCCCTTATGCCGGGCCTGTGCTGCGCTATAGTTGTGCGGCGGCCGGTCGGCCGCGTGCTGCTGCAAAGAGCCGGGGGGAGGCATGCGCGTCAGCCCATCAGTCCATCCGTCGACACGCGGCCGCCCTGTACCGGTCTGGTTGCCACTGTCCCTCGCTCTACTGGCCGGCCTGCTGACCGGCTGCGGCGGCAACAAGGCGCAGCGGGACTACGACCTGTTGTTCACCAACGTCGAGCCCATCGAGTACGCACGCATCCTGTGCCGCGGCGTCGACATGCTCGACGAGCACACCTGTATGACCTCGGTCATCCAGCACTGGTACGACACCCGTTACGAGGAGCCCGACCCGAGTCAGGCGACGGGCGGGCCCTTCGTGATCGTCACGGATCAGGACCTCTACCGCGGCACCTATGTCTCCCACCCCTTCGCGTCGGCGTTCACCGTCAGCAACGGCATGGTGATCTGCCGCGGCCGCTACAATGCCTTCGGCGGCGACACCAGGGCGGACTTCGACGTGCGCTGCGACGACGGCAGCAGCGGCGTCGCGAATATCATCCTTGACGTGGACGGCCGCAACGGGGTCGGCCGAATGGACTTCTATGACGGCCGCCGCGGCGGCATCGTCTTCGGCCAACGCGCCGTCGGCGGCAACTTCCTTTGAGCCTGTCTGGGCCACCAGCCGGGCTCGGCACCGCGAACCTCAGAACGGCGCCTGAGCACGACGCCTTTGGATGGCTCCGGCGGGCCCGACCGGCCGACACGCGGCTCGGAGCGCCGCCGGGCGTGCTCGGGCGCTGACCCAACCGCCCCGCGGCGAGTCGGTCGCGACGCCGCGCAGGGTCGATCCACCCGCCTGTGACGGATTCTGATCTCGGGCACCCGACAGACGCTGCCGGGTCATGGCAGGGCCAGCAGGTCGCGGTGGCCGACCCTTAGCCGCGAACGGCCCGCCTCGACCTCGGCGAGGCGCGTGGTGCGCCATCTCTGCAGATCGGCCCGAGAGAGCGCGCTGATCGAACGCCCGGCATCGATCAGCTCCAGCGCCGCTTCGTACCACCCGGAGATCAGCGCCGTCTGCAGCGCCGAGGCATCGGCGCCGATCCGCCAGTCGCTGTCGGCGCTCCGGACCTTGTAGCCCAGGGCGGTACATCGGGCCTCGGCCTCGCCGGCGGCGGCCGGGCCCAGCGCAGGCCCGAACCCCTTGTCGGTACACTGGTGGCGATTCACCAGGCCGATGACGTCGGCATCCTCGGCCAGGCTCGGCTGCAGTTCGCAGCGACCGTCGTAGCTCAGGACGAAGAGCAGCGCACAGTGAGCGTCACGGCAGCGCCACAGCAGCCTGTCCAGCCAGTCCGCCGAGACCAGATCCAGCAGCGCGGAGGCCGTGACCAGTCCGCCCTCCGGGAGCGGCAGGTCGTCGATGCCGGCCATCAGGTCCAGTTGCATGGTCGAGATCCGCGCAGCACCGCGGCCACCGGTCAGCTCCAGCGTGTTTCCCACTTGCGTGATGGTCGAGCCCTCGCTCGCCGCCCAGTCGGACAGGCGCGCCGGCAAGCGCGCGAGCAACCGCGGATCGTGATCGACACAGGTCCAACGCTGCCAACCCCGGCCGGTCTGGCTGGACGGGGCTGCGACCGGGGGCGCCAACAGGGGCAGCAGGTGGCGCAAGTTGGCACCCGTACCGCAGCCAAGGTCTAGCACGGCCGACGGCCCAGCCTTGGTCAGGCTGGCCAGATCAGCAACGAGGGCATCCGCACGGGCGACGTTATCAGCCGGCTCGCGCAGCGCGAGCCAGGCGTCACTGAAGTCAGACATCGGCGAGCGCGGCCCCGAAGCGCGCGGCCGCCGAGGGCCAGTCCGGCAATGCGGCACGGGCACGCCGGGCGCCCGCCGCGAGCCGTTCCCGCAGCGCGGCGTCCGAGAGCAACCGGTGCAATGCGTCCCGCAGGGCCTCGATCAACCCACTCTCGGGTTGCGGCGGCACCAGGATGCCCGCGTCCGCCGGCACCGTCTCGGCGACGGCGCCGCCAGAGGTGCCGATGACCGGCAATCCCCGCGCCAGGGCCTCGGCGAAGGCCATGCCGTAGCCCTCGAACAGGCTCGCGAGCACGAACAGGTCTGTGCGCGCATAGAGCCGACTGATATCCGCGGGCGGCAACTCGCCGTGCAGCCGCACCCGATGCGCCAGTCCGAGCGCTCCGATGCGCTCGCGTAGCCGACGGGCCGTCGGCGGATCACGCTCCAGGCTGCCGGCGATATCCAGCTCCCAGCCGAGTTCCGGCGGGAGATCGCCGAGCGCCTCGATCAACGCCAGATGGCCCTTGCGCGGGCTGACGGCGCCGATGCAGACCAAACGCGGCGGTCCAGCGTCCCCGGGCGTGCGGGCCGATAGAGGCGCCGGGTCCGTGCCGGGCTCGATGACACGGATACGGGCGGCGACAACGCCGAAGTCACCCAGCAGTCGTGCCGTGTAGCCGCTGGTAACCAGGACCCGCCGCGCGTGGCGGAGCGCGGCCGTCTCGGACGCACGCAACGCCTCCGCAAGGCTCGGCTCCAGGCCCGTCTCCAGCGCCAATGGATGGTGCACGAGCGCGACAAGACGCAGGCGTTGCGCGTGGTCCGAAACGGCCGCGGGCATGGCGCCGAAGGCCAGGCCGTCGACGACCGTCAACGCGCCCTGCGGCAGCCTGCTCAAGAGATCAGAGGCCTCGGTCAGCGCCATCGCACTGGGCTGGGGAAAGCTCCGGTCCAGTGTCTGAATGCTCACCGTCCAGCCAGACGCACGCAACCCTTCGGCAATGCGCAGGTCGTAGAGGGTGCCGCCGGTCAGATCGGTGACCTCCCCCGGCAGTAGCAGGTGGAGCGGTTCCATGTTCCGCGGACGACGGCGCGATGCGAGCTTGCTCAGGCCCCGAGCGGCCCTTCGAAGGCGGCCCAGGCGACGTGCGATTCTCCCAGCGTGATCCTCATGGCCGTAAGCCCGGAGGCGCCCGGCCCGAGGTCGCCGCGGGCGATACGCCCGGCCATGCGCTCGAAAATGGACCGCGCCAGGAACTCCGTGGTGGTGTTCTGACCGGAGAAGGCGGGTTCCTCATCCAGGTTGCGGTAGTTGAGCGCGCCGAGTTCCTCGCCCAGCACCTTGGACAGCAGGCCGATGTCCACCACCAACCCATCCGCATCCAGTTCCGGGCGCCGCACCTCACAGTCGATGACATAGGTGGCACCGTGCAGGCGCTGAGCCGGTCCGAACACATCACCGCGGAAGCTATGGGCGATCATGATGTGGTCACGGACGCTCAAGCTGTACATGGGTTGCTCCGGAATCTAGGGCGCCGCCGGTTCATCTGCGTTTGCCGTGCCAGCCAGGATGCCCCGCCACTGTCAGCGACGCAAGTCGCTGACAGTGGCGGGAAGTGAGAACCACACTGTTCGCTTTCCTGCCGATTGTGGCCATGAATGGACACAGACCGGCGTCTCCTCAGCCGTGTCAATCGTAGCGGATGCGCTGGGTGAGTGTATCGCCGGGGTCGGCCGCCAGGCGCGCTTGCACCTGCGGCAGGCACTCGAAGGGTTCTTCACCGCTGATCAGCACATCCAGGGCCGCCGCCTCGGGCTCCGCCAGCAGCCGCAGCGCGAGCCGCAGCCGGCGCCGGTGATCCCAGCGTGCGCGTTGCGCTGTGGCCACGCTGCCGACCTGCGACGAGCGGATATCGAGACGGCGCTGGTGAAACGCCTCACCCAAGGGCAACGTCACAGGCTTGGCGCCGAACCAACTGAGCTCGAGTACCGTCGCCTCAAAGCCGGCGAGACCCAGCGCGGTGGCCAACCCGCCCGGATTGCCGCTGGCGTGGATAACCAGGTCCGCCTCCGGTGTCGCGTCGGCGGGGGTCCGATAACGCACGCCCAAGGCCGCCGCGACGGGTGCGCGGCGCGGATTGGGGTCGATCAGTTCGACCTCGCAGCCAGGTATCCGTCGCGCAAGCCAGGCGACCAGGCAGCCGAGGGCGCCGGCGCCGACCACGGCGATGCGATCCCCGAGTCGCGGCTCGGCATCCCAGAGCCCGTTGACGGCGGTCTCGAGGTTGGCCGCGAGCACGCCCCGCCCCGGCGGCAGGCCGTCCGGGAGGGGCGTGACCGCATCCGCCGGCACCTGGTAAAGATCCTGATGCGGAAACAGGCAATAGACCAGCTGCCCGAGCAGCGGATCAGCAACCTGTCCAGGCGCCTCGACGACCTCGCCGACGTTGATGTAGCCGTACTTGAGGGGTGCCGGGAAGTCGCCCGCCTGGAAGGGTGCCCGCATGCGGGTGTATTCGCTCGGCGGCACCTCGCCGCGGAACACGAGCGACTCCGTGCCCCGGCTGATGCCGCTGAAGCGGGTACGCACCCGCACCCAGCCCGCCGGCAGCTCGGGCAGCCGCTCCGAGCGCAACTCGCCGCCACCGGCACCCGTGACCCAATAGGCCCGGGCCTCAGCCTCACCAGGCCTCACGGTCGCTCCCGATGCCATGATCCGAGCTCAGGTGGACAGGGCATAGATGTCTCCGGAGTTGGCGCTCCGCGGCAGCGCGTCCAGCCAGGCGCGCATGGCGTCGACGCCCAGCCAATCGGGATGAACCAGGCGCTGGGTCTCGCCGAGCGCAGCGTTGAAGCGGCGGCAGCCGAGGCGCCCGCACTCATCGAGCGCCGCGTGGGCAACCGACCGCTGAATGGTCGTGAACTCGAAGGAGAAGGCCGCCGGCGCCCTGCTCAGCCCGCGCAGGACCTGATGCTCGTAGCCCTCGACATCGATCTTGACGAAGCGTGGCACGCCGAAGCGCGTCGTCAAGGCGTCCAGCGTGGTCACGGGCACTCGGACCCGCTGTTCCCAGCGTTGCCCGATCCACGCCGGGTCGTCATCCGCGGCGTGCATGAAATCCGTGGAGAGGGTGTTGACGGTCGGGTTGTCCAGATTCAGATGCAGTATCGTCTCGCCGATCTCGGCACCCACCGCCGCCTGCACGATGCTGACCATCGGGTCGCGACCGTAGACGAGCCGCAGCAACCGCGCGAGGCCGGGCTGCGGCTCTACGGCGACGACGCGCAGCCCCAGCCGGCGGAAGCTCGCGATGCGGTCGCCGACGTGGCTGCCGATATCGAACGCAAGCTCACCTCGACCGACGAAGCGCGCGTGCATCCGGTCGAGCCGGCCGAGACGCTCGCGGCGATAGTAGATGCCGAGCGAGCGCAGCAGGCCGAGACCGCTCCGGACCCGCGCTGGAAGCCGGGGTGGGAACCACCGATAGCGCCGGGATTCCACGGCCTGCGCCACCGGCTCAGTCGGCGGCCTCGGCGACCGCCTCCCCCACCAGCCGCGGCTGCGGCCTGTGGACCGCGGGCACGGCGGGCAGGTGCAACGCGGCGATCATCGGTCTCGGCACGGTCTCCTCGGGAATGCGCCAGAGACCGATGCGCGCCGCCAAGCGCCCGAGCCTCGGCACTGACGTGACCACGGCGATCGGCACCGCCACGGCCGCGATGGCGAAGAAGGGCGAGAAGAAGAGCGCACCGGGCGGACTGAAGACCCAGAACCAAGTGACGCCAGCGATGCCGAACAGGGTCTGTGGCCAGAGCCGGCGCAGCGCCGCAAGCGGCCCGACCCAGTGCACCACGCGCCGTTGTGCACCCCACACCCCGGCGCGGCCGATCAGGAGCCCGCCGATGAAGAAGGCGTGCGCAACGGCGAGGATCGGCGCCATGAGCACCGAGAACAACAGGTCGCCAAGGGCGCCGACGACGAGCCGGAGGCCGCCCCCGAAGCGACGGCGGGCATCGGCGCTGGCGGTCACCTCGATCAGCGCCGCGAGCTTGGGTGCGAAGGCCATGCCCATGCTCAACGCGAACACCGCGAGCCCAGGTCCGGGCAGGAAGGTCGGACCGCTGTCGAGGGCCATCGGCAAGGCGAGCAGCAACATCAACAGCACCCAAGCGGTGGAGCCGATGAAGCCGCCCGTGGCCAGCGCCAGGTTGATCCGACTCACCGGGTGCAGATCGGGCAGCCCCAGCAGATGGAAGTACTGCATATTGCCCTGGCACCAGCGCAGGTCGCGGCGCAGGTATTCGGTGAGCGTCGTCGGCGTCTCCTCCCAGCTACCGCTGTCCAACAACATCAACCGCACCTCGTAGCCGGCGCGGCGCATCAAGGCCGCCTCGACCTGATCGTGGCTCAGCACCGCGCCGGATAGGGGGCCACGCCCGGGCAGCGGCGCCAGATCGCAATGTTCGCGAAACGGCCGGGTGCGGATCAGCGCGTTGTGGCCCCAATAGGGGCCGACGTCCTGCTGCCACCAGGCGTTGCCGGCGGTGAAGCCGTTCATGAGCATGCGCATGCCGAACTGCAACGGCCGTGCGAACGCGCTGGCCGACGGCAGGCCGGCCATCAGCGTTTGCAGGATGCCGATCTCCGGTGCCTGCTGCAGGGTACGGACCATGCGCAGGATGACGTCCGCCTCCATCAGGCTGTCGGCGTCGAGCACCAGCATGAAGTCGTGTCGATCGCCCCAGCGCTCGCAGAAGTCCCGGATGTTGCCGGCCTTGAAGCCGGGGTTGTCTTCCCGGCGCCGGTAGGTGACGCCGATGCGGCCGGACCAGCGCTCTGCCAGTGCGTCAACCCGTGCCTCCTCGGCGGCGATCACCTCTGGCCAGTCCGAGTCGCTGAGCACATAGACGTGGAAGTCGCCCGCGACGCCCGCCTCCACCAGCCCCTCGAGCATCAGGTCCAGATTGCGACCGACGGTGGCGGCGTCTTCGTTTCGGATGCAGCTCAGGATGGCCGTACTCGTCGTGATCGGGCTGCGGTCCGTCGGGTCTGTCAGCCGCGGGCAGAGGGCGGTGGCGAGGTCGTCCTTGCCGCGCTGGAGCCCCAGGCCGACGACGGCGTTCCAGAACGCGATGGCATTGAACGGCACCGTCAGCGCGAACAACAGGGTAATGACCCCGTCCAGGGCATCGAAGCCACCGGCGGAAAGGGTCCAGACCATGAGTGAAGTCGCAACCAGTAGGGTCGCACTCACAAGAGCAAGGAACCAGTGCCGACGCCTGACGACAGACATCGACAACAGTGCCTGCGGGGCGGCGGGCTCGGGGAGGTGGGTCGGGACGGGCATGGGGAACGGCTCCCAAAGGCGGAACGGCTGGGCGGACCGAGGGGGCGGAATGGCTGGGCACGACGGGCAGGCCAGCAAAAGGCACCGGGTCCTCGTGTTCGCGTCTGGCGCGGCCTAGACTCAGTCGGCTGCATCCGCGACTAGGAGGTGAGTAAGGGAGGTCCCTGATAATGCAAGGGTGACGAGCAAGCCCGAATCCCGACTGACCGCGCGTCAATACTGCTCCGCGGAGACGTCTTCGATGGGAATGAAGCGCGCAGGCATCTCGATCTCTGCGCCGTCGACCCACATTCGCCCGGCGCGATAATCCCGGTGAATCAGGCCCCGGTGACCCGGACGAATGATACTCACCTCATCGGCGAGTAGGCCGAGCCCGCGTTCGCCCGAGTCCCAACCGATCCAGAGCCGAACACCCTTGGTGAACTGCTTGCGTGCGACCCAGCCGACCTCCAGTAGACCGTCCGCCGAGACTTCGATGTCGAACAGAGCGGACCCGATGCGCCCGCCCAGCGCGCCGGTGCACTCCACACAGGGCAGCAGCCCCGGCAACATCGCCCCGCGCCGCCAGCGCCCGTCGTCGTCGCCGAACAGCACCAGGAGTCCCCGCGAGCCGCGTGGAAAGTCGGGGTCTTCCGGGGCATCGACGCGCCGTGCGACGACAATCGCAAGGTCCTCATGGGGATCGGCATTGATGTGCCCGGATACGGATCGTTCCGGGACCCACCAATCGCTCGGCAGCCACTTATCGACAACCGGTGGAATGCTCTGCCGCCAGATTGCGGCCGCCGTCTCCTCGGCAGCGCCGGGGCCGAAGACCACCGCCCCGAGCACCAACCACAGCGCGCCGATACGCCAGCCGGCTCGGGGTGCAAGACAGAATCCGGCGCGGCCGACCCGGCCGATGCGGCTGGACGTGGCCTTCACGCTGACGTCAGTGGGCGCGGTCGGCGCCGAGGGCTTCCGCCGCGAGCTGCCGCAGCTCGACGACGCGGCTGGCGAGCCCGGTCACCTCCACGCCGAGGCGCTCGAGCCGTGCCGCCAAGGCTTCTGCCTCGTCCGCCAGGGCGGCCAGCTGCGCCGGGCCGAAGAGCTCGCAGGCGGCGGCGAGTTCCTCGTCGGACGCCGACAACAGTGAGGGTGCCAGCTCCTGGGGCAGGATCGGGCTGTCCGGATGCAGGATGTCCGCCACCAGCGGGTGCGCGAGCAGACGAAAGTGGATCACCCGCGCCGCCGCCTCGTCGGATAGCTCACCGAGCGCCGTGGAGTCGCCCTCGGTGTGGCGGCGCAGCGTGGCCATGATGATCTCGATGAGCTTGGCCAAGGCCCCCTTCGGCTCGGTCTGGTCCTCCGGCAGGCCGCAGGCCTGTTCGTACAGGCGTTCAAGGTCGGCCTTGAGTTCCAACACCGGGTCGCTGCCGGCATCGGCCGGCAGGTCCACCGCCCGCTGCACCGCCTCGCGGAACTCATCGCGAAAGCCCTCCATCTCCTCATGATCCAGGCGCTGGGCCTCCAGCAACGCCTCAGGCGCGACCTCCTGCGGCGGCCAGGCGAACAGTGGATTGCCGTGCCGGCGGCGCATGTGGCGCTCACGCCAGCCCGGGGAATGGGTGAAGGGCAGATCGGAGTCTGCGAGCATGGTGGCTCCCTTGGGGAATGTGTCGTTGGTGGACCAAGGAGGCATCCAGCCACCCGAGTCAACGCCCGTCAGCACGTCGTATCGCGGCGGGCGTCTACAAGGGCCTCGTAGACCGAGGAGTAATCGTCGTCGGCGTGTCCGTCAGCGATGCCGCGCTCAGCCGCATCGGCCACCACGGTCACGGTGCCGGCATCAATGCCTGCCTCGACGAGGACGCGCTCGACGAGACGGGCGTCCTTGAGCAAGTGCTTCAGTGGGAAATTGGCGCTCGCATAGTCGTGACTCAGGTACTTCGGGAGTTTCTTGTCGAAGGTTGGGGCATAGAGCGCGCTCTGGCGCACCAGGCCCATGAACTGCTCCACATCCAGACCGGCCTGGCGGACCAGGCCGAGGCTCAGTGAGAAGGTCGCGGTCAGGCCGACGATGAGCTGGTTCAGTGCGAGCTTGAGCGCCGCCGCCTGCCCCAGGCCGCCGATGTGCAGCGGCTGATCGGACAGGGCCGCAAACACCGGCAGGCAGTGCTGGAACAGGGCCTCGTCTCCGGACGCCATAACCAGGAGCTGGCCGACCCGTGCTTCGGGCAGGCTGCCGAGCACGGGTGCCTCCAGGTAAGCGCCACCGACCGAGGCGATACGCACGCCAAGTTCGCGGCTCTCGGCCGGTGCGATGGTGCCCATCTGCACCAGGGTGCGGCCGGCCAGATCAGGCGTCTGCTCACCGCCGAACAGGGTAGCGTCGATGGCCTCGGCATCCGCCAGCAGCGTCAGGGTCACGTCCGCGACCTCGATGCAGGCGGCGGGAGTGCCCGGCAGATCGATACCCGCCTCGGCCAAGGGTTCCGCCTTCTCTGCGGTTCGGTTCCAGGCGCTGACCGCGAAGCCCTGGGCCTTGAGCCGCAGCGCGATCGCGCCGCCGAGCAGTCCGGTGCCGAGAACGGAGACGTGCATGTGTCACCCTCTCAAGTGCCGGCGCGCAGCATCTCGATGACCGGCGCGGTGCTCGGGCGCACGCCGCGCCAGAGCCAGAAGGACTCGGCCGCCTGCTCCACCAGCATGCCAAGGCCGTCCAGCGTCCGCGCGGCGCCCTGCCCCTCCCCCCAGAGGCAGAATGGCGTCGGCCCGTCGCCGTAGACCATGTCGTAGGTCCAACCGCCCTCGGCGAGCACGCCCTCGGGCAGTGCCGGCACACCGCCTCCGAGGCCGCTGGAGGTGGCGTTGACGACAAGGTCGAAACCCTGCGCCTCCAGGTCCGCGAGACCGCACCCGGCCACGTCACCCCCGGCCGCCTGTGCCAGGGCGACGGCCTTCTCGGCCGTGCGGTTGGCGACGGTCAGGGAGCCGGGCCCTGCGGCCAGCAGCTCACCGAGCACGCCGTGCGCGGCGCCGCCGGCACCGAGCAACAGCACGCGGCGGCCGGCGAAGTCGAACCCGTGGTTGCCGACCAGATCACGCACCAGCCCGACACCATCGGTGTTGTCCCCGCGCAGTAGGCCGCCGTCGAGCACGATGATGGTGTTGACGGCGCCCGCCAACTCGGCGCGTGGCGTCCGGTCCGCCAGCAGCGCCCAGGCCTGCTGTTTGAACGGAACCGTGACATTGAGCCCGCGCCCACCGTCGGCGACGAAGGCGCGCACGTCGGCGGCGAAGTCGTCCAGGCTGCCCAGCAGACGGCCATAGCTCAACTGCTGTCCGGTCTGATGCGCGAAGGCCGCGTGGATCTGCGGCGACTTGCTATGCGCGATGGGGTTTCCGATAACGGCGTAGTGATCCATAGACGGGCTAACGACAGGGCATAGTCTTCGGAAACGGACGCTCGCCGGATCGCATCCGACAGTCGATGCGACCTAGTCGTTCAGCCATTCAGCCGCCTGCTTGGCGTAGTAGGTCAGGATGCCGTCCGCGCCGGCGCGCTTGCAGCCGACCAGCGCCTCCAGCACGACCGCGCGCTCCTCCAGCCAGCCGTTCTGACTCGCCGCCTTGAGCATCGCGTACTCGCCGCTGACGTGGTAGACGAAGGTCGGCGCGCCGAAGCGATCCTTGATGCGTCGGACGATGTCCAGGTAGGGCATGCCGGGCTTGACCATGACCATGTCGGCGCCCTCGGAGAGGTCCAGGGCCACCTCGTGCAGGGCCTCGTCGCTGTTCGCCGGGTCCATCTGGTAGGTGTACTTGTTGCCGGCGCCGAGATTGGCCGCCGAGCCAACGGCATCGCGGAAGGGGCCGTAGAAGCTCGAGGCATACTTGGCCGAATAGGCCATGATGCGGGCATTGATGGCGCCGGCCTCCTCGAGCGCGGCACGCACGGCGCCGATGCGCCCATCCATCATGTCCGACGGCGCGACGATGTCCGCGCCGGCCTCGGCGTGCGAGACGGCCTGCTTGACCAGCACCTCAACGGTCGGGTCGTTCATGACGTAACCGGCATCGTCGATGAGTCCGTCCTGGCCATGGGTGGTGAAGGGGTCGAGGGCGACGTCGGTCATGACGCCGAGCTCCGGAACCGCGTCCTTGAGCGCCTTCACAGCGCGCTGCGCCAGTCCGTCCGGGTTGTAGGCCTCACGCGCATCCAGTGACTTGGCCTCCATCGGCGTCACCGGGAAGAGTGCCATAGCCGGCACGCCGAGCTCGGATACGGTCCGCGCCTCCTCCACCAGCAGATCGATACTGAGGCGCTCGACACCCGGCATGGACGGCACGGCCTCGCGCTGGCCGCTGCCCTCGAGCACGAACACCGGGTAGATGAAGTCGTCCGGCGTCAGCATGCTCTCGCGCATGAGCCGCCGCGAAAAGCCGTCGCGACGCATCCGGCGCATGCGGGTGGTGGGATAAGCGGCACGGTTGGTCAGGACGTCGGTCATCTGCGGCTCCACGAGGGCTAGGCTGGATGCTGGGCTAGGTAAACCGGATACGATAGCGCAAAGCGCGCCCTAGTCTCCACCGGGCCAACGGGATCATCCGCCCGTGACGCCTTCGATCGTGCCGCCCAGCTCCGCAGGCCCGCGGACCCATGCTTCGTCGTCCTCGGCACGCTGGGCCGGCGCTTACACGTGTTGATCGGCGTCATCGGCGAGCACATCTGCTGGGCTCCAGCCGGCCTGCGAAGCGGCTTGGATGTTCCCCCAGACCTGCCCATGGAGCGACCGCCACCGGTCACCCGGATACAAACACCCATGGCCCCGACGTCGATACATCCGGTCCCCACCAGCGCGTTCTTACCCAAGCACACCGCTAGGCAGCATGTCTCGCCGCCGCCCTGGCTGATCCCCGCCGCCCTGCTTTTCTGGGGCCTGCTCACGGGGCTCTGGTGGCTGGCGCTGCCACTGGCCGGGCTGGCGTCGCTGCCGGCGCTGACCAGCTGGCGCTTCGAACTCGCGCTGAAGGAACGCCAGCGGGTGGCCGATCTCTGCAGCATCATGATCGTGCTGGCCGGTGGTTGGTTGTTTCTGAACCAGCCGCGGCTGGGCACGGCGCTGATCCTGCTGATCCAATGGCTGCCCGGCCTGGTGTTTCCCCTGTTCGCGGTGCAGCTCTATGGCCGTCGGGACGGGCTGGATCTGTCCGTGCTGATCCTGAGCCTGCGCGGCGGCCCAACCGGCTCCAGGCCCGGTGGCGAGCAGTCGTTCGACCTGCGTTGGTTCTACCTGTCCCTGTGCGTCATCGCGGCCTCCATGGTGCAGCCGCTCACACCCTGGTTGCTGCCACTGCTGACGTTGCTCACCGCCGCGGCACTCTGGCCCCCGGTGGCCTCCAACAGCGCACGTCGGCTGCGGTTCGTCGCGGCCATGGTCGTCGCGTTGGCGCTAGCCACCGGCCTCTCCGCCGGGCTGCGCTGGAGCCAGGATGCGGCGGAGCAGGTGGTGATGCACTGGATGGAGCGCTGGCTGGGCACGGGTCTCGATCCCTACCGGGCCACCACGGCCATCGGCGAGGTCGGACGACTGAAGGGCTCGGAACGCATCATGCTGCGTGTCTATCCGACCGCACCCATCGACGGTGCCCTGTTGCTGGCCAACGCCAGCTACGACCGCTACGTGGACGGCACTTGGTTCACGACCGGTTCGCTATTCGAACCGGTGCCCGATGGCGCTGTCCGCCGTCCGCTGCTGGAGCCGAGCGACTCGGCGCTGGCCGACGCAGCACAGGACACAACCGATCGGGCCGACCAGCGCATCGTTATGCTGCTGCGCCGCCCCGAGGGGCTGCTGCCGCTACCCCTCGGCGCCGCCGGGCTCACCGGCCTGAGGGGCAAAGACCTGCACCGAAACGGCTTCGGCACCATCAGGTATCGGGTCGGCCTCAATGAACCACTGCTCAACTACCGCGTCGACTCGGCGCCTGCGGCGCTCGCCGAGTCGCTGATCCCCCCTCCCTCGCCGTCCGACCTGCGGCTGGTCGGACGCGATGCGGACGCAACCCAGGAATTCAGTGCCTCCCTTGGCCTTGCGGACCTGCCGCCCGAACAGGCCCTGCGGACCCTCGAACGCCACTTCGCCACCGAATTCCGCTACTCCCTGACCCTGCCCGAGACGCCCGAGGACGTCGGACCCTTGCAGCATTTCCTGGAGGACGCCCGCTTCGGCCATTGCGAGTACTTCGCCACCACCGCCGCGCTGGCCCTGCGCGCCGCGGGCATCCCGACTCGCTACGTGCGCGGTTGGTCGGTGCAGGAGTACAGTGCGTTGGAAGACGCCTGGATCGCGCGGGAGAGCCACGCGCACGCCTGGGTGCTCGCGCATCTGGAGGGCCGTTGGCACAGTTTCGACCCAACGCCACCGGACTGGGCAGCGTTCGAGGCGGCGCAGCGCCCCTGGACGCTCGGCGTCTCCGACTTCCTCGCGTGGTTCAGGCTGTCGCTCTCGGGCGCGGCGGCGGAGGAGCGCGGCGAGCGCAACTGGCTGCTGCTACCGCTGGCCCTGCTGGTGGTCATCCTCGCCTGGCGCATCGTGCGCCGTGCGCGACGCGGTACGGGCCCAGCGGACCAGGCGCGGAAACCGCCCGCGGTGAGCCCGGAGTCACCCTTCGCGGCGCTGGAAACTGCCGCCGCGCGATGGGGCCAGGGCCGACGCAACGGAGAAACACTGCTGGAATGGAGCCGCCGCCTCGGGGCCGAGCAGGCCGGCGCCGAAGTCGCGTCGGAAGCCGATGACCTCGCAAAGCTGCGAGATGCCGTCCTGCTGCACTATCGAAGCCGCTTCGACCCCGCCGGGCTCGACGCCGAAGGCACCGACCGACTCCGCCGCCTGCTGGACGATTGCCTGCGCGACTGGGATCGACCCGGCCGGTCGCCTCAGCCTAGACGGAGCAGTTGGACGGTCGTCAGGGTAGGTCCCGCGGGGTGTCCAGCAAGGCACAACGACGCGGAATAGTCACGCTATTCCAAGGAGTTGTAACGAAGCTGGGCGCCCCGCGGGGCATGCCATGGCGACCGTAGCGCGCGTCACCCAATGGATGACCTGAACGTCGCCGAGGAACCAGCAGCAAATCAGTGCCTTGCATGGAAGTCGGCGCGGTCAACTGCTCGGTCTAGGCTCAGGGCTGATCCCCGTTATACCGACCACCGATGCCCTGGAGACGTTGAAGAAAGGCGTCGACGCGTTCGCGGCCCGCTCGCGGGAGCTCGCCCTGATCAAGCATGGACCCGTTTCGCTTGACGCCGTCTGGTCCGGAGCCCACTCCAATGGGCCGCATTCGGCGCGCTACTCCCCGAGCAACAGATCCTTGGCGGCGTTGATCTGCGCGGCCAGGTAGTCGCTGCCGCCTCGGTCCGGGTGCAAGCGCTGCATCAGGCGCCGATGGGCGGCGCGAACCGCGTCGGCGCTGGCGCCGGGATCCAGGCCGAGGATGGACCAGGCGTCCTCCCGGGTCATGGCGCCGACGGCGGCGTGCTGTCCCGAGCCCGGCCCATGTGACCCACCCTCGCGCCCCGAGCCGGCCCGCTCGCGCCAGTCCTCGCCATGCTCGCGATCCAGGTAGGCCGTCAGCACGGCGGCGGAGCGGGCGTCGGACTCCTGGTAGAGCTCGAGCATCCGCAACAGTTGATCGAGTCGCAGGTCGGACAGCCGCTGCCCCGCGAAAGGGCCTTCCAGCACACCGCCGTCCATGGCGCCGCTGACGTGATCGAGGGTCATGTTGAGGTATCGGGTGCGGATGGTTGAGCTTCCACCAGCCCCCGACGCGCCGCCCTGACCGCCGATGCCGCCCACCGCCCCGGCCAGCCCGAGGGACTGCATCAGCCGCCGCAGGGCGGGCAGCATCTGCAACAGGTTCAGCAACCGCATCACAACCGGGATCATGGCAGCGATTGCCGCGAAGATGGGGTTCAGTCGACCGCTGATGACCGCGAGCACCACCAGGCCGACGCCCCCCCACAGCAGTACCTTGCGCAGCACGGCCGACACTTGATGAGGCGGTGTCCGACGGAACCAACGCAGGAACCACCAAACGGCCGCGATCAGCGCCAACAGAACGATCAAGCGACCCATGTTTGCTTATGCATCTCCTCGGGTGAACATCGCTGGCGGGAAGACCACCGACGGCTGCCCCGCGCGGTGCGCTAACCGCGACCGCCGTGCGAACCTTGCTCCATTTGGCGGGTCAGCTGCAACACCGCGCCGCCGCGCCCGCGGCCGAAGTCGGCCAGCGCCTTGCGCCCGCCGGCGACAAACACGGCCACCGCGCTGAGCAGATCACGAAGCACCTGCGGGCTGTTGTGATCGAACGGACACCAGGCACCACCGGACAGGCGGGCGATGTCCCGAAAGACACGCTCCGCTTCGGCATCCCGCCCCTCCTGGAAGACGAATACCGGCAGGCCGATCAGGCCCAGCTCGCCGGCTCGGCCCGCCAGGCGGTCGTGGTCCTCCTCGACGCAATCACCGATGAACACCAGGGCATCCACCTGCCCACGACCGGCCTCGGCCTTGGCGTGGTCCAGCAACCGGCCGATCTGCGTGAGGCCCGCCGCGCAGAAGACGCGGGTCATGCGCGGCAGTAGCTGATCCGTGCTGTCGTACCAGGGCGAGGCGGTGAACTCTCGGAAACCACCGTAGTGGCACAGCTGAACGTGGAGGCCGCCCAGGTGTCGGGTCTCCTGGAACATGGACGCCTGGATCTCGGCTGCCCGATCCCAGGTGGGCTCTCGGCTGGCCGTGGCGTCCAGCGCGAAGATCAGCCGCCCGGTGGCCGAAGAACCACTCCGGCGCGGCGTGCTGGCGACCTTGGCCAGGAAGGCGTCGACCTCACCGTGACTGGAGGGTGTGTCGAGGTCTTTGCGTGAAGAAGTCATGGGTTGGCTTGAACTGCACGGAAAGCGGGCGGGCACGGCCGAACGCGGCTCGGGTCATGTGCAGAAGTGCGGTCTACGCGCGCCGCGAGCAAGATGCGGGCATCGGCTCGATGCCGTGCCCCGACGTCTCGATTCCGTCGCGGCGCAAGACTAGACTTGAGTGGCCGGTATAGATCGGCGTCCAGACTGACAATCCGTCAAACCCACCCGAGGATTCCCCAATGGCCTTCAAAGACCTGCTCGACCAAATGCTCACCGCCGGTAAGGACCTGACCGCCCAAGGTACGGCACTCGCCGAGAAACACGCCAATCTGCCTCCGGCCGGCCCGGAGCGCGATGCGATGCTCGGCAACCTCGGTAAGGGCGCGCTCGCCGGCGGTGCCCTGGTGGCGCTGCTCGGCACCGGCGCCGGGCGCAAGCTCACAGGCACCGCCGCCGCACTGGGCGGCCTCGGCATGCTCGGCAAGGTCGCCTTCGATGCCTTCAAGACCTGGCAGTCGGATCAGGGCCATGCCGTTGACCCGGGCACGCCCATACACAGCCTGCCGAACGCCCAGGCGGAGGGCCGCAGCCAGGCGCTATTCAAGGCCATGATCGCGGCGGCCAAGGCCGATGGTCACATCGACGACGCCGAGCGTGCCGCCATCCAGAGCGGGATCAGCGACCTCGGCCTCGACGACGATATGCGCCTGATGATGGAGGCGGAGCTCGCCAAGCCGCTTGACATCGCCGATGTCGCCGCCGGGGCCGACTCCCCCGAGGCCGCAGCCGAGCTCTACCTGGCCTCGTTGTTCGTCATCGACACCGCCAACCCAGCGGAGAACGACTACCTGGATAAGCTCGCGCAGGCGCTCAACATACAGCCCGCGCTGGCCGAGCAGTTGCGGGCCAGGGCCGAGGCCGCCTGAGCCCTATTGTCGGGCCTCCTGGTGTCGGCCCGACCTACGAGGGTCACCCAAGACCGTAGGTCGGGCTGAGGCACGAAGCCCGACAGGCCGCCCGCCACCAAGGCCCCATCGACTTCAACCGCTCGCCGGCGAGGTCTGATGACCGATCGGCCTTCTCCTGCGGGGACGACGCAAGGCGCCCTCGGCAATCGACCGGAACCTTTACCCATGTTCTTGGCAATCCGCCAGATCGCCGCCGCGCTGGACTGACCTCGAAGACCAGGCTCAGTGGAAATCCCGTGAGGTGATCACGAGCCCGCCGAGCAGATCGGAGTAGTCCATCAGCCGGGCGGCCACCAGGTGGGTGACGCCGGCCTCGCGCTGCACCTCGCCGCGCACGCCCATGAGCCGAGCGCCGATGAGGGTGCGGCGCTGGCGCTCTGCGAGCTGTTTCCACACCACCAGGTTCACCTGGCCGGTTTCGTCCTCCAGGGTGACGAAGGTGACGTTGTTCGCGCTGGCCGGACGCTGACGGTTGATAACGATGCCAGCGGTGCTGATCCGCTCGCCCGGCACGGCGGCTGGCACGTCACGGGCGCTGCCGAGGCCGAGCCCGGCGAGGCGTTCGCGCAGCAGGGCTAGTGGGTGACGACGCAGCGTCAGGCCGATGCTGGCGTAGTCCGAGGCGATGTCGCGACCCTCGGTCGGCGTAGGCAGCAGCGGCGTTGCGGGCTCCGCCGGAGACGGTAGCGGCAGGCTCGCTTGGGCACGCTGCTCTACCGGCCTCCGGCTGGACGCGATGCCCCGCCGCGCGACCCGCCAAGTCGCCTGGTGACGATTGCCGACCAGCCCGGCCAGCGCATCGGCGGCGGCCAGGGCCTTGAGATCACGGCGATCGAGCCTCGCCTGTTCGCGCAACTTGTCCAGAGTGTGCCAGCCGCGATTGCCCTGTCCTGCCCGGGTCTGGACGAGCCGCTCGGCGCCGGCGCGGGACAGCCCCTTCACCAACCTCAGGCCGAGCCGCAGTGCCGGCCGGCCAGGTTTGGATGTGGGGCTGGATGCGCGAGCCGACCGACCGCGCAGTTCCAGCGTGCAATCCCAATGGCTGGAGCGCGCATCCACGGGCTGGACCTGGACGCCTTGACGAGGCGCCTCGCGGATCAGTTGCGCCGGAGCGTAGAAGCCCATGGGCTGGCTGTTGACCAGGGCTGCGAAGAAGGCGGCGGGCTCATGGTGCTTGAGCCAGGCCGAGACATAGACCAGGAGTGCGAAGCTGGCGGCGTGGGACTCGGGGAAACCGTACTCGCCGAAGCCGAGGATCTGCTGATAGATACGCTCGGCGAACTCGCGCTTGTAGCCGCGCGCGAGCATGCCGTTCACGAGCCGTCCGCGGATGTGCTCCAGGCCGCCGCGGCGGCGCCAGGCGGCCATGGAGCGGCGCACCTGATCCGCCTCACCGGCGTCGAAGCCGGCGGCGACCATGGCCACCTGGATCACCTGCTCCTGGAAGATGGGCACGCCCAGGGTGCGGCCGAGCACCGACTCCACCGCCGGCGACGGGTAGCTGACAGGCTCCAGCCCCTGGCGGCGACGCAGATACGGATGCACCATGTCCCCCTGGATCGGCCCGGGGCGGACGATGGCCACCTCGATGACCAGGTCATAGAAGCAGGCGGGTTTGAGCCGCGGCAGCATGGCCATCTGCGCGCGCGACTCGATCTGGAACACGCCGGTGGTCTCGCGCTGGATCATGGCATAGACGTCCGGGTCCTCGGCGGGGATATCCGCCAGGCTGAGCTCGGCATCACGGTAGCCGTTGATCAGCTCCACGGCGCGGCGAATCGCACTCAGCATGCCGAGGGCGAGGCAGTCCACCTTGAGCAGGCCCAGCGCGTGCAGGTCGTCCTTGTCCCACTGGATGACGCTGCGACCGTCCATGGCGGCGTTCTCGATGGGCACCAGCTCGTCGAGCCGGTCGCGGGCAATGACGAAGCCGCCGACGTGCTGCGACAGGTGCCGCGGCATGCCAATCAGCTCGTGTATCAAACGCATCAAGGTCAGGATGCGCGGGTTGACGGGGTCTAGACCCACCTCCCGCAACCGCTCCGGCGGCACCTGCTGCCCGTCCCACCAGTTGATGTTGCGGGCAAGCCGATTCATCTGATCGGCGGAAAAGCCAAGGGCCTTGCCGACGTCGCGCACGGCGCTCTTCGATCGATAGCTGATGACGGTGGCGGCCAACGCGGCACGGTCGCGTCCGTACTTGGTATAGACGTACTGGATCACCTCCTCGCGGCGCTGGTGCTCGAAGTCCACGTCGATGTCCGGCGGCTCGTTGCGCTCGCGCGAGACGAAACGCTCGAACAGCATGGACATGCGCGCAGGGTCCACATCGGTGATCCCTAGGCAATAGCAAACCGCCGAGTTGGCCGCCGAGCCCCGCCCTTGACACAGGATGCCACGACCGCGGGCGAAGGCGACGATGTCCTGCACCGTTAGAAAGAACGGCGCGTAGGCCAGCTCCGCGATCAACGCCAGCTCGTGCTCGAAAGGCGGCGTCGGCGACGCTGCCGCCCGTGCGGATGGCGGTCATCACATGATGAGACGCGACAGGTTGTGATAGCCCCTCAGCTCCGCCGCCAGAGCGAGCAGCCGCGGGCCATCCTCCACCGGCAGTTCGCTGCCGATCAGCAGCTTGAGCCCACGGGCCTCGGCCTCCTCGTGGGCGCGCACCACTCCGGCCAGGGAGCAGAGGTCCGTGAGGGCAAGCGCGGTATAGCCGAGTTCTGATGCCATACGCACCAGCTCCTGCGGTTGGGACGCGGCAGACAGGAACGAGAAACAGCTACGGCAATACAGCTCCGCGTAGCGAGGCGGGGCATCGGCTGCCATTGCATGGGGCCCAGATGACTGTCTATATCGACAGTTTAGCCTAGGCGGAGAGGATCGGCCCCAAGAGGAGCGGCCGACTGCTTCGCCACTCATGCGAATCCCTGCGCGATCGGCTATTTGGCTCACATGGAGGCGCGCCGGTTGGCTAAGCCACGCGACCTCTGCCAAGGTGGGATAGGGATTGGATCTTGTTCGGGCACCCGGCGGTTCTGGTCCAGTCAAGATCCAGATAGCCAGGTCATGAATAGCTCATGCGCAGACGGCACTTAGGGGACAGGAGCGACAGGGAAGGGCAACGGCGGCGCGACTAGGCCGGACGCCAACGCGCGATGACAGACCCGTTCCGCCGTCCGGATAGGTAACGCAACCCCAGCAATCCGGCAAAGACGAGTAGCGCGGTCGCTGGGGTCGGGATGGCATTGGCCGTATTCAACACGGTCGGCCTAATGCCCGCAGGCGCCGACCCCATTTTCGTGCATTGCTCGATCCACTGATCACAGTCCATTCCCGCGACGCACTCGCACACACCGACACCTTGGAGAGCGAGAGCCTCCCCGTCGGTGACGCCAAGCCCTGTCATGAGATATCCCATCGACTCCGATGCCTGTACAGCGTCCTGGGACTGAGCCACCAGCTCTGTCGTGCTGGCCATCTCACCGTCGGTGAGCGTACCGAACAGGAGAAATGACCCCTCCGTCTCGCCGCTGGGATTGGCGGGGCCGAGACCCAGTTGCAGCTGCCTCAAGATGTCGACGCGACGATTGCGGGCGTTGACACGATGCCCCCTTCGCTCGCCTTCCACGAGCATGATTCTGTTTTCCGCCGTCACTTCCATCGAGGCCTTATCGAGCGAAGGCGTTGTGTAGACCACCCTTCCTTGTTGAAAGCTGAAATCGTACACACTCGCAGACAACAGCCTTGCGTCCGCCGTCCCGACAAAGGCCAGCGCAAGCACCGCTCCGATTACCTTCGGAACCCTTCCGCATAGTTGGTATGTTTGAAAAGCGCTCAGCATGGTGCACAGCCGCCCTGACTGGGATTTGAGGATAGTTTACAACAGTGCCTTGGCATCCTGAAGATCGCCAAAAGCCGTGCAAGAATAACGCCAAAAGCAAGGGCCGACGTCGACGAGTCTGTCTAAGTTTCTCTCAAAACGGGTTATTTTGTGCTTGACTCCCGCTGCACGACACACAGAATCGGCCATGCGCACGCCCGTCGTCCATCAGATTGTAAAAACTCGGAACCAAAACGACCTAGCCAAGGCAGTAGTCTAGAACCCGACGCCCGTCCAGCGAAATGGACCTGCTGTTGCAAACGACGAACGCGCGCGCTCCGGAGGGCGCACGGTCGGTCGCCGCTCAGTCCGCCGATTCCACCTCTTCCCAGATCACGTCTTCATCCTGCGCACTGGGCGGGTTGCCATCGTGTACGAGCGAGCGTCGGCGCTGTAGATAGGCATCACGAACGAAGGCGTAGGGGTCCAAGGCCGCTTCTTCCATGAGGTCGCCGGCATCGATTAGATCGGCCCTTCGATCCACGACGCGCAGGGCCACAAATCCCCAGTACACCTCGTTCTTGTTGATGCTGAAGAACGGGTCCAGTGCAATGTCCCCCGCCCAACCGAAGCCATCCCGAACGCTGCTCGGTCCGAGAATGGGCAACACCAAATAGGGACCGGCTTTGAAGCCCCAGTAGCCGAGCGTCTGACCGAAATCTTCCTTGTAGCTCGGAAGCCCAAGGTTGCTGGCAACGTCGAAGAAGCCCGCGAATCCGACCGTACTGTTCACGACCACCCGACCGGCATCACTGCCGGCCCTGGACAGCTTGAACTGCAGCACGTTGTTGACGGCAGAGGTGGCGTCGGCAACATTGTTGAAGAAGTTCGTGATGCCGTCGTCGAGGGGCTCCGGGGTGACGAAGCGGTAGGCCTTGGCGGTCGGCTTGATGAAGGCATTGTCGACGTCGGAGTTGAACGAGAACATTGCCCGGTTGTAGGACTGCCAGGGATCTCGTGGATCCTCCGCCCCGGGCGGCACCGATGCGCAACCGGTGAGGGCGGTGACCAAGACGGCAGCAGCGAGTGCACGGCTGAACCCAAAGTGCATGATTCGGATCTCTCCTGTTTCGCCCGCTCCCGATGTCCTCGATACAGCCGCGTCCGGCCTGCAATTGAGTCCTACCAGCCACGACGATCCCGTGACGGTCGAAGGGTACACCGATGCCGGCCTCCGGCCTCTGCCACCCTTGCGCGCGGCGTCGCCATCGAGTCGTCAAGGGGTACGGATGGTAGCACAGCCACACCGAGCCTCCATCGTAGAGCCTCAGTGCACCAGGCCGACCACCCGATGCCGCTCGCTCACAGGCGGAGCTCAAGGATGGACGCCGTCTGCGACGACTGCAGACGGCCTAGTGAAGGGTGAGCAGCAGACTCAGCCTGGACTCCCAGCAAATCGCCCGGTGCATGGGGTTCTCCGCGTAGCTCGGTTGAGGGTCACCGGAGCCGCACGGCACACGCGGCCTTGGCGTTCCCGGACGGACTGCTTATGCTGCGTCGATGCAAGAAGATCTCCTCACGCAGCCGAGCATCTCGGGCCGCTTCCGTGGGTTCCTGCCCGTCGTCGTCGACGTCGAGACCGCCGGTTTCGACGCCGAGCGCCACGCGCTCCTGGAAATTGCCGCCGTGATCATCCGCATGGACGACGATGGCCAACTCGAGCCAGGTCGCACCATCGCCCGACACGTCCTGCCCTTCATCGGCGCCGAGCTCGATCCCCGGGCACTCGCATTCAACAAGATCGACCCAGACCATCCCTTCCGCGACGCCCTGCCGGAGCAAACCGCCCTGCAGGAAGTCCTGAAACCGATCAGGAAGGCCGTGTCGAATGAGGGTTGCACGCGCGCCATCCTGGTGGGCCACAACGCCCACTTCGACCTGGGCTTTCTCAAGGCCGCAGTAGACAGGTGCAACATCAAGCGCAACCCCTTCCACGCATTCAGCGTGTTCGACACCGTGTCGCTGGCGGGGCTGGCCTTTGGCCAGACGGTCCTGGCCAAGTCCGTACAGGCGGCGGGGATCGGTTGGGACGACGGCGAAGCGCACTCGGCGATCTACGATGCCGAGAAGACCGCGGAGCTCTTCTGTGCGATCGCAAACCGTTGGAAGGCGCTCTCCGGCTGAGTCGGGACAAACCGGACGTGCTGCACGGGGCGGCCGTGAACCGCCCCGTCATCCGGACCTCGACTCATGCCGAGGACTCGCCGGGCCGCGTCAGGCGGCGCTGTTACCGCTGTCGGCCTTGGCCGCGGCCTGCTCCATCATGGTCTTGAGGTCGCCGCTCTGATGCATCTCGAGCGTGATGTCGCAGCCGCCGACCAGTTCGCCGTCGATGTAGATCTGCGGGAAGGTTGGCCAATCGGCGTAGCGCGGCAGATTCTCGAAGATTTCCGGGTCCTGCAACACGTTCACGAAGGCGAAGGGCACACCGGTGCTGCCAAGGGCCTCGGCTGCCCGGCTGGAGAATCCGCATTGCGGCATCTGTGGCGTGCCCTTCATATAGATGACGACGGGGTTGTTCTTGACCTGTTGGTCGATGCGGTCGAGCACGTCCATCACGTGGTCCTCGGCAAGGTGTACAAACGTGCCGGGGAAGTGGGATTCGCCCGCCGCTTATCAAGTCTCCAAGAGCCACACTGAGTTATTCACCCGCCGACCTGTCAGCACGAGCACGGAGCCAAGTGCAGGAGCTGCAGAGGAAACAGGCGTCGGCGCGCATCGCGTGATCCTCCCATCCCGTCCCTGTACCATAGCTCGGCTTCAGCATCGCCACCGATCCCGAGAACACCTCCCTATGCCTACGATGCCCCTGGATCTGTCTCCCTTGAGCGCCGTATCTCCCGTCGACGGCCGCTACGGCGGCAAGACCGCCGCGCTGCGCCCCATCGTCAGCGAATACGGCCTCATCCGTCATCGTGTACTGGTCGAGGTCCGGTGGCTGCAGGCGCTGGCGGCCAACCCAGGAATCGAAGAGGTGCCGCCCCTATCGGCCACCGCGAACGGCTTGCTGAACGCCATCGTCGACGACTTCTCCGTCGAGGATGCGACACGGGTCAAGGCCATCGAGCGCACCACCAACCACGACGTCAAGGCGGTCGAGTACTTCCTGAAAGAGCGCATCGCCCATAACGCTGAGCTGGCGGGCGTGTCGGAATTCATCCACTTCGCCTGCACCTCGGAGGACATCAACAACCTGTGCCACGGGCTGATGCTCAAATCGGCCCGCGACGCGGTTCTGCTGCCGGAGATGGATGCGGTCATCGACGCGGTGCGTGCCCTCGCGCACCGCCATGCCGAACTGCCGATGCTCTCTCGCACCCACGGCCAGCCGGCATCGCCGACGACCCTGGGCAAGGAGATGGCGAACGTCGTCCACCGACTCAGGCAGCAGCGCGATGCGGTGGCGAGCGTTGCTTTGCTGGGCAAGGCCAACGGGGCCGTCGGCAACTACAACGCACACCTCGCCGCCTATCCGCAACTGGACTGGCCGGCATTCGCGCAGGATTTCGTGGCCTCCCTCGGCCTGACCTGGAACTCCTACACCACGCAGATCGAGCCGCATGACTGCATCGCCGAACTGTTCGACGCCCAGGCCCGCTTCAACACCGTCCTGCTGGACTTTTGCCGCAACGTCTGGGGCTACATCTCCCTCGGCTACTTCAAGCAGAAGACCATCGCCGGCGAGGTCGGCTCCTCGACCATGCCGCACAAGGTCAATCCCATCGACTTCGAGAACGCCGAGGGCAACCTCGGCATCGCCAACGCCATCCTCGGACACCTGGGCGCCAAGCTACCGACGTCCCGCTGGCAGCGCGACCTGACCGACTCCACCGTGCTGCGCAACCTGGGAGTCGGCATGGCGCATACGCTGATCGCGCTGCAATCCGCCCTCAAGGGTATCGGCAAGCTCGACCCCGCACCCGAGCGCCTCGCCGCCGATCTGGACGCAAATTGGGAGGTGCTCGCAGAACCCATCCAGACCGTCATGCGCCGCTACGGCGTCGAGCAGCCCTACGAAAAGCTGAAGGCGCTCACCCGCGGACAGCGCATCGGCCCCGACGCCCTCGCCACCTTCGTCGAGACGCTGGACATCCCAGCGCAGGCCAAGGCGGAACTGCGCGCGCTCACCCCCGCCCATTACATCGGCAACGCCGCGGAACAGGCCCGCGCCATCTGAGCGCGCATTGCCCTGCTCTGCGCACAGCCACGATCGGGCACAAAAAAAGCCCGCCGCGCGGAGCGCGACGGGCTCTTCGACAACACGACCCGACGTAACCGCCGGGCAATGCGCCCTTACATGCCCGGCGGGACCTCGAGGATCACGACGCGGCGACGCAGCGGGTTGTTCTCCAGCGGGCCCAGATCGCCAATCTGGTATTCGGCGGGGACATCCCAGGAGTAGCCGTTCACGCGTACGATATCGCCCGGAGGAATACCCTGATCGATCATGTAGTTGCGCACGGTGGCGGCGCGGTTCTCACTCAGGACCATGTTGTAGTCGAAGGTGCCCAGCTTGTCGGTGAAGCCACCGATGACGAGACGCTCATCACGCGGGGTCGCCTTGACGTCCGCGATGTACTCGTCGAGCTCGGCCAGCGCCTGCGGGTTGGTGATGTCATCGATGCCGAAGCGGTCGAGCGCGAACTGCAGGCGCAGGACCAGCGGATCACGAACTTCCATCTGGCAGGGCGGCAGGTTGGTGGGGCCATCCGGCGGGGCGGACTGCCAGCACTCACCATAGCTGGTGGCCCAGAGCTGGCCGTCCGGTACGGTCGGATCGCCGGAGGCGTACCAGTAGGTCTCGTCGAGATCCTGAGCAACGGCATTGAAGCTCAGGGCGGCGGCGGCCGGAATGGCCAGCGCCAGGGTGCGCAGGGCGTTGAAGTGACGCATCTTGGACTCCCGAATGTTGCGTGAAGGAAAGCTGTCGATGGCAAGGGCTATCGCAGATCTTGCGACGGTTGCACCGTTGCATCTCAGTCGGACCCGATCAACCCGGTCCGACGACGCAGTCGGCGTGTTTAGACGATCGGCCCTCATAGTGTAGCGAATGTTCTCGGCAAAAGTGCAACTTTTTTGCTTTTTTAGGTTTTCTTGCCTCATTGTTTCTGGTGAGGATTTTTAAGTCATTAATAAAAAAGTCATTTCCGGACAAACCAACGGCACGAGACAATGACGATATTGTATTTTTTTTGCTACACATGAGCCATTGATGCCCTACCGTAACCAATCCCTCGTGCTCGGCGCGGCGTTCATCGTCACCGGCGAACTCTGCTTCGCGACCATGGGGGTGTTCATTCGGCTCGTCTCCGTCGAACTCGATACCGAGATGATCGTGTTCGCTCGAAATCTGATCGCGCTCGCCCTGCTCCTGCCCTGGCTGCTCTACCGCGGCATCGGCACCAGCCTGGCCACCGCGGTCCCTGGCCTGCACCTGCTGCGCGCCGCCGCGGGCGTGTCGGCCATGTATTGCTTCTTCTATGCCATTGCCAAGCTCCCCCTCGCGGACGCCATGCTGCTCAAGCTCACTGCTCCGATCTTCATGCCCGTGATCGCGGTCTTGTGGCTCCACGAGCGCGTGGGCGCAGGCCTCTTCTTGGCACTCGGCATCGGCTTCGCGGGAGTCGCGGTGATTCTGGACCCGCAGTTCGGCGCCGATGGGCTCCAGGTCTCACCGGTGGCCCTGGTCGGCCTACTCGGCGGCGTGCTCGCGGCGCTTGCAAAGGTGACCGTGCGGCGCCTGGCCCGGACCGAGCCCTCGGCCCGCATCGTGTTCTATTTCGCACTCATCGGCGGGGTCATCTCCGCGGCACCGGTCATCTGGGCCTGGCGGACCCCGAGCCCCCTATCATTGGCGCTGCTCCTGGGCGTCGCGCTGGCAGCGACCCTCGGACAACTCGCGCTGACCAGGGGTTTATCACTGGCGCCGGCATCGCGCATGGGCGTGTTCGGATACTCGGCAGTGGTCTTCGGGGCCGCCTTCGGCTGGTTACTCTGGGCCGAGCCACTGAGTTGGCAGACCAGCTTGGGCACCCTGCTCATCGCTGCCGCGGGACTGCTCGCGGCCCGGTCCACGCGGGCTCCAGGGCGGGCCACCACCGCTTTGGCGTCGACGTCGGCCACCGCGGACGAGGTGCAACGATGAGTGGGCATAGGGGACCATTACGATGGCCCGCGAAGCTCGACGTCCGACGCTTCCTGACCGGTTACTGGCAAGGCAGGCCCCTGCTGATGCGCGCCGCCCTACCGGGCATCGCCTGGCCGCTGGATGCCCATGAGTTGGCTGGCCTCGCGTGCGAGCCGGATGTGGAATCCCGCATCGTCCAGGAGCACGGTGTCGAGGCGCCCTGGCAGCTGAGCCATGGACCCTTCGACGCCGCCGATCTGCTCTTCGCCAACGGCCTGTGCCACGGCCTGCCCGCGGGCCGCGGCGAGTTCCTGACAGCCCTATGCCGCCGCCCGGCGCTGACCGCGGACGCCGCCTCACCCTGGCTCCAAGGCGCCCATTGCGTCTCCCTGCTCACCACCCGATTCAACCTTGGGCATGTCCTCGTCGAAGAGGAATGAGCCGAGCGCCTGCAGCCCAGCGTCCTAGAATCATGACCATCAACCACCCGGTCCAGATCCGCCGCGCCGACTGGCAACAGGATGGAGACAGCCTGAGCGCCCTGCGTCGCGAGGTCTTCGTGGGCGAACAGCAGATGCCCGAATCGCTGGAATGGGACGGCGAGGACCAGGGCGCACTGCACCTGATCGCGGAGGACGCGCACGGCACGGCCCTCGGCACGGCACGGCTCCTGCCCTCGGGGCAAGCTCGCGGAGCCGACGCTCGCGCGACGCGCGGACATCGACCACCGACGACTCGGCATCAGCGCCGGCCCGCTTCGGCTCGGGCACCCAGGCCTTCAGCGTCATGCCATCGCGCGAATGGCGAGCCAGGCCCAGACCGAGGTGCTGATCCTGACCCCCGATCTGGAACCCGCCCTCTACGATCAGGCAGGGGTTCTAGAAGCCCTGCGGGCACTCGCCCTCGACCAGGTCGCACGGCGACCCGTACGCGTGCTGCTGGAGGACGCCGCGGCGCCGGTGAAGCGTGGCCACAGACTCATCGAACTCGCCCGCCGGCTCCACTCCGCCATCGAGCTCCGTTGTCCGCCGGAGGAACTGATCGGCTCCGAGGCGCCCTGTCTGATCGTCGATGCACGGGGTTTCGGGCGGCGCCGCACCTCGGCACGCGAGGACCTGACCCTGGACTTCCATGACGCGGCCGAGGCAAGACGACTGCGACGACGGTTCGAGTCCATCTGGGACCAAAGCAGCCCCCACGCCGAACTCCGCAGGCTCCATCTATGACCCGATACCCTGATCAGCGAAGGTCCGACAACCGCAGCCGCCGCACCCCCACGCACGCAAGCCCGGCAGCGGCAGCAGCTTCCGGGTGACGCCCAGGGTGACCTGCGATCGAGTCGCCATCGACATCGCCCAGGGCAGCGCGCGGCCGGTGCGAGGTGGATTCGTCGGCGGCAACCTGCAGACCCAGGTGACGGGCCCGCTCCGCACCTGGATTCCACTCGGCGCCAGCGAGCAGGATCGCAGCGACAGCCTCCGCAGTCTGGCGGCCGCGGGCAATGCCACCATCAAGGGGGTCTCCGGGCTGGAGCTGCGGGTCACGCCGCTGGATTGACCCTCGACTCGGCGTCAGCGAGGAGGCCGGGCACCCGCCCCGCCCATCAGAGCGACTCCACAAGCTGCGTCGCAAGCCCGGTCTCCAGGGCCTCGGCGACAGTGATCCAGTACATGCTGTCGTTGGGCACGGACGCCGCGGCGAGCGCCACGACCTCATCCACCCCCATTTCGCGCAGGTAAAGTGCAGCAGCCGCGACCGAGAGCTGGCCACCCTCGTGGCTACTGAGATGCTGCGGCACCCTGCTTTGGTGGATGCCGAGCTTGGCGCGCGGCGTCACGTAGCGCTCGATGCCACCGGCGAGCACGTCCACGCAGGCGGATGTGCAGAGCCCCTTGACACCGACCCGCAGGCCGTTTCGGCGCAAGTAGCGGCCGAGCCGACGCGCCTCGAACAACGACCCACCGGGGCTGGAAATGACAAGACCAACCGCCTTCTCGGCGCGCAGCTTGCCGATGACCTCGTCGGCAAAACCCTCGTGGATCTCGCCGTCGACCACCAGCCAGGTGCTTTCCAGACCGCCCGAGTCGTCGAACCGAACCAATCCGGGCGTGGTGCCGGTGAGCACGGCCAACCGCTCGCAGGCGTCCACGGCGATGCCGCGCATACTCGCCCGGTTGGTCGGGTCCACCGCCGCCGCGGTGAGCTCGTTGGCGCGCTGGACCATCTTCCTGACGCTGAAGTGGTAACCCTCGACCGCGGCAATGACGACCCGATCGGTGGAGCCGCGGTCCTCGGTCTGCGCCACCCGGCGGAGGTGGCAGGCGGCGATGGTAGTGAGCAGATCGTCTCGGCTCATGCCCGGCGGCAGCGGGGCCGGCTTGTTGGCGCCACCGCCTAAGGGTGTGCCTGCACAGCCCCCCAGCAGGAGGAGCGAGATCAGCAGGACCAAGCTCAACGCGGGCGCCGGCTGCGACATCGATCCAGCTCCAGACACCAAACGATGGCCCCGCCCGGGCTGTGGCCAGGACAGGCGCCAGCGAAACTGGGTCGGCGGGTGCGTCATCGGGGTCCTTCCATGACACCACTACCGGTACGGCAGGCTCATCAGGAACCCGAGGCCGATCCATCCCGCCGAACGGGGACGGCCGCTGCATCCAGCGCCGCCTTCACCTCGTCGATGGGCACCTCGCGACGGTGGAAGATCCCGGCCGCGAGCGCGGCCTCGGCCCCGGTGCGCTCGAAGACCTCGATGAAGTGCTCGGGGCTGCCGGCACCGCTGGAGGCTATCACCGGGATACCGACAGCGCCGCGCACGGCGGCAATCAGCTCCAGGTCGAAACCGCTCCCGGTGCCGTCGCGATCGATGCTGTTGAGCAGGATCTCGCCTGCGCCCAATGCCTCGCATGTCCGAGCGAGCTCCACGGCGTCGACGTCTCGCCCCTCACGCCCGCCGCGCACGGTGCACTGGAACCAGACCCAACGCTCACCGTTCGGTCCCGAGATTTTCGTCTCGACCACGTGCCGCGGCGTGGCATCCGGGGAGTCCACGTAGATCCGGCGCGGATCGATGGAAATCACCACCGCCTGGTTGCCGTAACGCTCGGCGATCTGTTCGATGGCGCTGCTGCCATCGGCCCCGTGCGCACGCACCTGCTCGACGGTGTCGACGGCGTCCGAGCCGATGGAGATCTTGTCGGCGCCCGAGCGGAAGTACTCATCGGCTACGTCCAGCGCGCTGTAGGCCCTACCGTCGGCATCCGTGAAGGCGCGGATGCCGCCGCCGATGGTCAGGGGCACGAACACCTGCTCGGAGGCGCGCCGCAGCACTTCCAGCATGGGCTGGTCGCGCAGCGGGAAGTCCCGAAAGGCGGTGATGTTGAGGAAGGTGATCTCATCGGCGCCCTCCTCATAGTAGCGGGCGGCCAGCTCCACCGGCTTGCCGAGGTTGCGCACCTCGCCGGCCTCGCGCACGTCGTACTGGTCGCCCTTGGTGACCACCAGGTCGCCGGCGTCGTTGCTACGCACGTCGAGACAGGCGATGACGCGCTTGGCGAGTTGGGTCGGCGCCTGCGCGGGGGGGCGCCGCGATCCGGGCGATAACTGCACGCGTCCCGCCAGGAACCGACGCAACAACTCGATGCCCGGCTCGCCGCTCTTCTCGGGGTGGAACTGGACGGCCAGAACCTGGCCACGCTGAACCGCTGCAGCGAAGGGCGCGCCATAGTCGGACTCTGCCAGCAGCCAATCGCCGGTAGCCTCTAGCGTTGCTCTATAAGAGTGGACGAAGTAGAAGCGCCGATCCTCCAGGCCCGACAGCAAGGCCCCGCCGTGCCGGAGTCGAATGCCGTTCCAGCCCATGTGCGGCACGGCCAGACCGCTCGACTCGGGAAACCGCTCCACCATGCCCGGCATGATGCCGAGGCCTGGCTGACCGGGGGACTCCGTACTGCCCTCGAACAGGCACTGCAGGCCGATGCAGATGCCCAGGAACGGCCTGTCCGCCTGCAGGTACTCGCGCAATGGCTCGACGAAGCCAAGCTGCTCCAAGCGTGCCATGGCCGAGCCAAAGGCCCCCACGCCCGGAAACACTAGCCGCTCCGCCTCCAGGATGTCCTCCGGCCCACGGACCTCCCGGACCTCCGCGCCGATGCGGGCGAGTGCGTTTCTGAGGCTGCGCACGTTGCCGGCGCCGTAGTCGAGCAGAGATATCATTGCAGCTGAATCGGGGTCGAATGGGCAATCGAAGAGTTTAACCTAGAAGGCATAGTCGGACGGTCGCAAGGCCGCGTCTTCTGGCGTGGCCGGCGAGGCGCAAGGCCGAGCAATGGCCGGTCGCGACGGCGTTCCGGACGGGCACACGCCGGGCCGGTGGTCAGACCTCGATACCCTCGGCCTCCACGACCCGGGCGAGGGCGGCCTCGAGCGTGGCACGAGCCCGGGCCGTCGCCGCGTTGAGGAAGGCATGCAACGCGGCATCGTCGGCATTGCGGCTTTCGCATTCGCGCGAATAGGTCTCGAACGCGACCAGGCTGGTGACGAGCTGCACCAGGTGATGCGGGCATTCGCACTTCACGGCGGGTGACGCGGCGGCGATCCGCGTCAGCGCTGCAGTGTCGAAGCGCCTCGGCGGCGGCGCTTGGCTGATGTCGATGTCGCCCAGCACCTCCGAGACGCTGGGCATGGACTGCTGCGCGCCAAAAAGCGCAGCGCACCAGCGCTCGAGCTCCGCCACGTCGACCGGCGCACGCCGAGGCAGAAGGTGCTGCGCCTCCATCCTCGCGACCAAGGCACGGCTGGCGAAGTTGTAGATCACAAGAGTGCGAGGCGCCCCTGCGTGGGCGGCCAGGTCCGCGATGTGGCGCAGGTGATCGTCGTGGATGGTCGGGAACTCCAACACCAGCAGGTCCGGCTGCAGCTCGGAGATCTCGGCCCTGAACCGGCCTTCGTCCTTGAACAGCCCCACGAACTGCACCGACTCGTTGCTGCCGTCCGTGCGGACCTCCAACAGCGTCGGCAGCGCGGGTCCGAACACGGCCACACGACAGGGCCGCTCGTTCCTGGCCACCGGTGCCGGTGCATCTAGACCCGTGGCGCGCTTGTGCAGGTGTTCCAGCGATAGGCCCGCGACGTGGCTGATGGCATCCCCGTTGTCCACCAGGCGCTTTATCAGCGACAGCCGGCTCACGTCCTCCGCCCGATACAACCGTGTTCCCGCGTCGGTGCGCACCGGCGCCACCACGGCATAGCGACGCTCCCAGACGCGCAGCGTATCGGGCGGAATGCCGGTGAGCCGGGCGACCGCGCCGATGCGGTAGGTCTGATCGCTGCGCTGGGGAGCGGTTTCGGTCCCGTCGGAGCGGTCCGTGTCCAAGGAATGTCTGTCTTTCATGCTTTCAAAACATTGACAATGCGGAGATCAGCGGCTAGTGTCCAGTCTTGTTCGCCACTTGAACAGGAAATGAAAGGACTTAGCCTCAGGCGGAAGGGGACGCTCGGACGGCACATCGTCGCCCCTCGTCCAATCACCAAGTGGAGCCGATGGAGCGGCGTCCAAGTTTTGACCAGATGTTTCGACACAGTCGCCGGACGCCGGCGATCAACCAGGCCCCTTCGTAACGAGGATTTAGTCAGATGACCATCGCCATGAACGCCTCAGTCCTGCCGTCGGATATGGACATCGAACTGCCGCTACACCCCGCAACGGACAACGCCGACGACGTCGCGACCCTGCTCAGTCGCGTGCTCGGCGTTGTGGAGGAATTCACCGCTTGCCGCGGCGCCAGCGCTTCCGATGTGGTCCAGGCGCTGAGCGTGGCCACGGCACTGCGCTCGGCCATGGCCGAGGTGGATGCCGTGAGTGAGGCCCCGCAACAACCCCGACTGCTGCATGTGGATGTGCAGCGACAAGCTCGCCCCGGCCTCTAGCCCCTGCAGACCTCAGCCTGGTCACCGCCGTCGAAGGCGCGCGATCAACCGCCGGGCGCCGTAGCTGCCGGGGACCAGGGCCAAATAGACGACTCCGAGGATGACGGCCTGATACCAGACGACCCCCAGCCAAGCCGGAGTAACGCCGAGGATCATCCACTCCTCCGCTAGGCGCATGCCGTTGAAGAACGCGAAATAGGCCAGGAACGCAAGGAAGAGCCGCCCGGTACTCCGCCGGCGTGGCGAAAGCTGCGTCAGCGGAATGGCGAGCAGGCTCAGCGTGATCACACCCATAATCATCGCCAGCCGATGGCCCAACTCCGCCTTGTCGCGAAGGTCGTCCGAGCGAAGAAGTTGCGTCGTCGGTGTTGCAGCCCGCCGCCTGCGGCTGTCCGCCGCCGCGTCGGTGCCGACATAGTAGGTGAGCCGTTCGAAGTCCGTGATCTGATAATCCAGCCGACCTGCGACACCGTCGAATCTGGCGCCGCGCTCCAAGACCACCGCCTGGTCACCCCCGTCGGAACTGTCCAGGTAGTAGCCGTGCGCCGCTATCACGAGTAAGGGCGGGTTGCTGCGACGATCCTGTACGAAGACGTTCTCGAAACGCCCGCCCTGATCGATGGACGTCGCGTAGAAGGTCACCAGCCCCGCATCCTGGTCGTAGAAGCGCCCCGCTTGAAGTCCGCTGATGCGCGTTGCCTGGTCGTCTTGCCGCGACTCGATCAACTCGATCTCTGCCGACGCCATCGGCTGCAGCACAAGGGAGAACCAACCCGCCACCAGGACCATGGGCAGTGCAAACAACAGCACCGAGCGGAATAGCCTGAACGGCCCGATACCGCCCGCCGTCAGGGCAATCAGTTCGCTGTCGCGCGCCAACCGCCCGAGTGCCATCAACACCGAGAGGAACACCGCCGGCGCGATCAGGGTCGAGGTGTCACGCAACAACTGCAGCCACAGAAATTGCACCAGTGCATCGGCCTGCAGCGCCCCGAGGTCGACCTGTTCGAGGGTGCGCAGGAACAACATGCTCGCGACCACCAGCAGCAGCGTCGCCATGATGGCGGCAAAGACCTTGACGATCTCGGATAAGACGTAGCGATCGACGGTGCTCCACATGGGCGGGGATTCCTGCAATGGGATCGGACAGTCTTCTGGCGGGCGCGGACAACGGGGCCCTCGGACCGGCCCTGCCCCCAAGCGGTTCCGGCTCCGATTATCCTAGATGGATTCGCTGGACGGTCGTCAGGGTGCGTCCCGCAGGGTGCTGAGCAAGGCACAACAAGGCGGAATAGTCATTCCGTTCCAACGCGTTGTAACGCGGCTCAGCGGCGCGCGGGGCGTCACCTGGCGGCCGTCGCCGCCTTCACCTCGCGGGTGACTCGCTAAGGACGTCCACATTCCAGGCGGCAGGAACATTTACGGATGGCCCTAAACGGTCAACTGTTCGATCTAGGATTATGGCTGCGGGCCCACAGCCAGAACCAGCGCGCCAGGTAGGCGGCGTAGCCGACGAGCTCGTGCGACAGGGCCCGCGTCATGCGAAGCAGACCCGGCCACCGCGCCACTCGGCAGCTCACCGAACGAGGACGCGCGCCATGGGCGCGGAAGGCCAGGAGCGCGCGCGGCACATGCCAGGGATCCGTGACCAGGTGCACCGAGGGCTGTTCGATCAGACGGAACGGGCCGTCGGAACGCTCACCCCGGAGCAGCCGCAGCGCCCGATCCGCGTTCTCCCAAGTGTTGCGGGCGCAGGGCTCCAGCAGAATACGCTCGGCCTCGATACCGGCATCGCGCAACGCCTCGGCGATCACCTCCGCCTCGGGCTGCGGGCATCCAGCACCCGGCGGGACGCCGCCGGTGGCCAACGCTTTGAGGTTCGGATCCTGTTTCAGTAGATTGACAGCACAGTCGATGCGCCCCTGGAGCGCGGCCCGCGGCCGTCCGTCGGTACCGACGGGCGCACCGAGGATGATCAGCACCGCCGACGCGCTGCGCTGCGCCTGCGCCGCGTCGGCCGAATGCTGCCTGATCAGGCGAGCGGTCCCCTTGCCGCCAGAATCATCCGCGGAGCTCAGTCCACCGGCCCCTGCCGGTGCAGTTGCACCGGTGCCGTCCGCCGCTTGCGCATGCGGATGTTGAGCATTTCCACCGCCACCGAGAAGCCCATGGCGAAGTAGATGTAGCCCTTGGGGATGTGCATGTCGATGCCGAGGACGATCTCCAGCGCGGTGAGGGTCACCAGCGCCAGCCACGCCTCCGGCAGGAAAATCCACTCAAACATGTGCGCTCCGAAATCGGACCAAGTTCAAGCCAACGCCGCGCGAGTAACGGACCAGGATCCGGGGTGACGCGAACGCCACCGCGTTGACCCCGGTAGCTCGCTCCAGTGAACACCGCGAGTCGGACCGGCGGCCGCTAGACGAGGCACTGCGACGACGGCCTATCCGCAGCGCCGCAAAGGCTGACACCACGACGCACCCCAAGAGTGCGATGAAAGAGGAGTAGATAGGCGCTTTGACTGTTCCCCTTCGTGGACTTCGTAGTCTTCGAGGTCGATCTCTTCGCTCGTTGGTTCCCGGAAACGTCGAACAATGAGCCTTGCCCTAATCCGCGAATCCGTAGATGAAGTAGACCGTCTCCAGTAGCGACGTCGGCTCGGAGTCCTCGCCGAACCAGCGCTCGAAGACCCGGTCCACCTCATGCGTCCGATAGAGCTGTGCCAGCGCGGTGTTCACCACCAAACGGAAGTCCGCATCGTCACGGGGCACCGCGAAGGCGTAGGGCTCCACCGAGAACTCGGGATCGAGAAGGCTGAACTCGCTCGGGTCGCCGGCCTCGGCCACCTGCCCGATGAGCAGCAGCCGGTCGCCGGCGACGGCGTCCAGCTCTCCGGCCACCAGTTGCTCCCGGCCATCGCGAACGTCCTTGATAGGGATCAGCTCGACGTTGATCAGGCGCTGCTCGAGCAGTGGCCGCAGGCGACGCTCGGTGGTGGTCTCGGGGATGACACCGAGCTTCTTGCCACCGAGGTCCTCGATGGCAACGATGCGTGCCTTGGCTTTGGTCAGGACGCCGCCGGACTCCACGAACACCACGTTGCCGAAGTCCACCTGCCGCTGGCGCGCCAGGGTCATGGTCGTGGTGCCGCACTCGATATCGGCCTCGCCATTGGCTACGGCGGCGATGCGGCGCGGGGTATTGCCCTCGACCCAGGCGACCTCCAACGCATCCAGGCCAAGGTGGTTCTTCACAGCGGTGACAATGCGGGAGCAGAGGTCCACCGAGTAACCGCGCGGTCGTCCATCGGCGTCCTTGAACGATAGGGGATAGGCGTTCGGGTCGTAGGCGATGGTAATGGTCCTGGCAGTCTTGATGCGATCCAGCACGCCGGTATCAGCGACGACGGCGGGCGGCAACAGCAGCGCCAACGCGAGACAGGCGACCCCGAGGCGAACCTGCCGGGCGCGGCTGCGCATCGAGCACAGGGCTGCGCGGCACACCGGCTCAGACCTCGGCCGTCTGCTGCTTGATCACGGCGCGGATCTCCCCGGGTTGCGGCAGGCCGCGGATGCTCAGTTCCGGCTCGTCACCGTTGGTGTAGATCTCGATATCGCCGGCGTTCATCAATCGCTGCAGGAGGGATTGACGCACCCGAACAGTGCGGATCGACTGCATGTTGGTTTCGGTGTACTGCTTGCTCAGAAAGCCATGGGTCCAGACCAAATCGCGCCCGGTGATCTCGAGCCGGTCGAAGCGGGTTTGCAGCCACCAGCCCAGCAGCTGCAGGCATCCCCAGGCAATGAGCAGATAGCCAACGTAGTGGATCTGGGCCCACTTGTCCGCCAAGGGCGGAAGCTCCACTGACTCCAACAGTTGGCTCAGGTATGGCACCTGGCCGCTGACTACGATGTAGGCACCGGCCAGCAGCAGTAGCCAGGCCACCAGGGTGCCCAACGGGCGCATGCGCCATACCGAGGGGGTCGCCGCGTACAAGGGCTGTGTCATGAAGCTCTCCAAAGCGCCGGTTCGCCGCTACGAGACCAAAGCGCCGGCATGGTACCAGTATCCAGATTGGGGAAACACGCCGCCACGGCGCCTCAGTCCGCATCGGGCCGCCGCAGCACCCCGCGGATTGCGGCCAGCCGAGCACGGCGAATGTCCTCCGGGATGCGACTCGGTTCGGCGGCTGCGGCGGCGATGGCGCGCACATCCAATCCCTGGGCCGCGCGCGCGCACCGGCGTACCAGGTCGCCTTGGGGATAGGGCCGCTCCTCGAAGCCGATGCGACCGCGGAAGTCCGCCTCGCAGGCGAGCAGCATCTGCTCCAGGCGTTGCGGCCGGCGAAACAGGTCCACGCCCTCGAACAGGGCCAGCATGGTCTGCGGACGCAGCTCCGCCGCCCGATGCACCTGTCCGTGATAGCGCGCGGTGATACGCGCGAGCTCGCAGAACCGCTTCGGCACGCGGAAGCGCTCGCAGATATCGGCGATCAGGTCGACGCCGCGTTCCTCGTGCCCGCGATGGCGCGGCAGCATCTCGGCGGGAGTGAGCCCCTTGCCCAGATCGTGGCACAGGGCGGCGTAACGCACCTCGGCGGAGACGGAAAGCTCCGCGGCCTTGTCCACCACCATCATGACATGCAGACCGGTGTCGATCTCCGGGTGCCAATCGGCCGGCTGCGGAATGCCCCAGAGCCGGTCCAGCTCCGGCAGCAACCGCGCCAGGGCACCGCAGGCGCGCAGGACCTCGAAGAAGCGGGACGGATGCGACTCGCTCAGCGCCTTGGCCATCTCCTGCCAGACGCGCTCCGGTACCAGTGCATCCACCTCCCCGGCCTGCACCATCTCGTCCATCAGGGCCATGGTCTCGTCCGCGACGACGAAGCCGAGTTCGTGGAAGCGGGCCGCGAAACGCGCCAGGCGCAGGATGCGGACCGGGTCCTCGACAAAGGCCGGCGAGACGTGTCGCAGCACCCGGGCCTTGAGGTCATCGAGCCCGCCAAAGGGGTCGATGATGGCGCCGTCCCAATCCTCGGCGAGGGCGTTGATGGTGAGATCGCGGCGCGCGAGGTCCTGATCCAGGGTCACGTCCGGCGCGGTATGCACTTCGAAGCCATGGTACCCGGGGGCGCACTTGCGCTCCGTCCGGGCGAGGGCGTACTCGTCCTTGGTTTCTGGATGCAGGAATACGGGGAAGTCCTTGCCCACCTGCGTGAAGCCGCGTCGCAGCATCTCCTGTGGGCTGGCGCCGACCACCACATAATCGAGCTCGTCGACGGGCAGGCACAGCAGCCGATCGCGAACCGCACCGCCGACGAGGTAGATCTCGAGACCATCCGTCGGAGCGGCGCTCATCGGTTGCACACACCCGCACGCGCCACCGCCCGAGACCGGGTTGTGTGCGCACCGGCAGGCCGCGGTGATCGAACTGTCGGTCGCTCTGCCATCCGTGCCCCCGTCGCTAAGGTGATGCTCGATTATAACCACCGGCGCGCCGACGACAGCGCTCGCCTAGGCCGCAACTGCAGACCGCGTCGATGTCTCTCGCCGACGACCGCCACGCCGCCCCCTGGAACCGCTAGAATCCTCGACTGCTTCGCCCCAAGAGATCGGTCCGATGGCACGCCTGTTCGGCTCCCTATTCCTGCTCGCGCTGCTCGGCTATGGCCTGTGGCCCTATTACACCGTCTTCCGGCTCGACGACGCCGTGCGCGAGACGGACGCCAAGGCCCTGACGCCCTACGTCGACCTACCGGCCATCCAGGCCGCCTACGGTGCACGTCTCAACACGCTGGTGCCCGCGTTCGAACCCCGCGCCGGCCAGGGGGCGGATCAGGTGGTGCAGTGGCTGCGCAGTAATCTGTCGCGACTGGGAGACGCGGCGCTGGAGCAGGGCATCACGCTGCAGTGGGTGCAGAGCACCTTGCGCGAGGCGGCGGAGCGGACCACCGAGAGCCGCCCGGCGCTGTTCATCGACGCCATCGACTTCTCCTTCTTCGAATCCTGGAACCGCTTCGTCATCCGCGTCGGCCCCATCGGCAGCGAGACCCATGTCGTTCTGGGCCTCATCGGCCGCGACTGGCGCATCGTCGATCTGGTGCGCTGAGGTCGGTCCGCGCGGCAACATCCCGCTTGGCGACCTGTCGACCGGGGGGTCGGCACTGCCGGCTACGCGGGCGCGGCGACCTCGACGTCCACGAGTCCATCGTACTGCCCGTCCGGGGCCAGACGATAGCCCGAGACGCCCTCGCGTGCGGCGAGCACCTGGTCCTCGAACCACAACGGCAGGTATGGCAAATCGCGGTGCAGTAGGTGCTGCAGCTCGCGGTACAGGGCCGCCTGCCGTGCCCGTTCCGCGGTGGCGGCGGCGACGTCGATGAGCGCATCCGCGTCGGAGCTGAGATAGCGACCGCGGTTGGCGCCGTCCGGTGGCAGCGCGCTGCCGTGGAAGGCGTAGCGGAAGATGTCCGGGCTTCGGATTCCCACCCAGGTGAGGCTGTAGAGCTGGAAGCGCCCCGCCTTGATGTCGCCGAAGAAGGTTCCCCAGTCGTAGCTCTGCACCCGCACCCGGATTCCCACCTCGGCCAGCTGCGCCTGGATCACCGTCGCCAGCCGCAGCCGGAAGGGGTCGCTGGAGGTCTTGTAAGACAGCGTCAACGGCCGCTCCGGCCCATACCCCGCCCGCGCGAGCAGCCGGCGCGCCCGCTGCGGATCGAATGCATGGGGCGCGAGATCATCCGCTCCCGCCCAGTGCTCCGGGGGGAACAGGGCCTCCGCTAGCCGCCCGTTGCCCTTGAACAGCCAACGCAGGATCGCGGCGCGATCCACGGCGTGAGCGATGGCCTGCCGCACCTCGGCACGCCCAGTCGCCGGGTCCGCGAGGTTGAAGCCGAGGTAGGAGAAGTTGACCCCTCGCGCCCGCTCCACCCGCACCCGCGGTTGCCGATCCAGATAGCCGACCAGCTCCGGCGGCAGGTCGTTCTGCATCAGCTGCACCTCGCCGCGTAACAGCTTCATGACGCGTACGTTCGGGTCCTTGACGGTGAGCAGGTCGATACGCCGGCCATCCCGGCGCCGGACCAGCGACAGCCGCCCCGGCGAGGGCCAATCGGCGAGTCGCAGCGGGCCGCTGCCCACCGGCTCGCGCTGGAACCCGTGGCCGGCCTCGATGAGCCGGGCGGGCTGGATGCCGAGCGCCAAGTGGTAAGGGAACAGGGGCTTCGGCTCGTGCAGTTCAAACTCCAGGCGGCGCTCGTCCAGCACCCGTATGCGCTCGATCACCGACAGCACCGCGCGGTGATGGGAACCCGTGGAGGGGTCGAGCACCGCGCCGTAGGTCGCGGCGACGTCCGCCGCGCGCAGCGGTGTGCCGTCGCTGAAGGGGGCGCTGCCCTCACGCAGACGAAATCGCCAGCGCGTCGGGGTGAGCCGCTGGTAGTCGGCGATGCCGGGGACCGGCCGGCTGGCCGCGTCGAAGCCCACCAGGCGGGCATAGAGCAGCCGGTTGACGCGCTCCGACACCGCGTCTGTGGCGCGCAGCGGGTCGAGATTCTTGGGTGTCGTCGCCAGCGCAAAGCGCAGACCGGACTCGACGTCCGGCAGCCGCGCGCAGCCGGTTCCCAAGCTCGCGCCCAGCCCAGCTCCAAGGCCAGCAAATGGCACCGTCGCCAGCGAGTTCAGCAGGTCACGACGTCGCATGGGTGCTCGATCGCGGGCCGATCCGTGCGGGTGCTGCCAGGTCTCGTAAGACCAGGTGCGCCATGCAGGCTCACCAGTGCTGGAAGGGTTTGCGTGCGAGGTTGACGTTGTAGTACCGGCCGTCGCCCGTGACCTCCTCTCCCGCCCAGCCGGGCATCTCGAAGGTCTCGTCCTCTCGCGTCAGCTCCACCTCCGCCATCACCAACCCGGCGTTCTCGCCGGCGAAGACATCCAAGTCCCAGACGTGCGCGCCGCAGCGCACCCGGTAGCGGACCTTGTCGATCGGCGGCGAGATGGCCAGGTCACGCAACAGCGACACCGCGTCGTCCGGCGGGATCTCGTACTCGTACTCGGCACGGCTCGCGCCCTGCATCATGCCCTTGATGGTGAGGAAACCTCGTTCACCCGCGAGGCGGGCGCGGACCGTCGCATTGTCTCCAGCGGCGATATAGCCCTGCATCACCCGGGTCTGCGACTCCACTGCGTTGCGCCAGGACTCGCCCACGACCAGGAATTTGCGTTCGATCTCGATACCCATGGGATTCTACCCTCCACTCTCTCAGCGCTCGAAGACGGCCATGGACTCCAGGTGCGCGGTATGCGGAAACATGTCCATGGCACCGGCGGCGGTGAGCCGAAAACCATGCTCGTGTACCAGGTGCTCCGCGTCGCGCGCCAGGGTCGAGGGGTAACAGGAGACATACACCAGGCGCCGGACGCCGGTGGCGACGAGCGGGTCCAGCACCTCCCGGGCGCCACTGCGCGGCGGGTCCAGCAGGGCGCGGTCGAAGCGCTGACTATGCCAGGGTGCGGCCGCGGTGGGCTCGCCGTAGAGGTCCGCGACCTGAAAGCCGACATTGGCAATGCCGTTGCGCTCGGCGTTGTGGCGCCCACGCGCCACCAGGCCCCCATCGCCCTCGACGCCCACCACCGATCCGGCCCGACGGGCGATGGGCAGGGTGAAGTTGCCGAGCCCGCAGAACAAATCCAGCACGCGCTCGCCCGACTCGGGCTCCAGCAGCGTCAGAGCCTGGTCGATCATGCGGCGGTTGAGTTCCAGGTTGACCTGGGTGAAATCGTAGGGCTCGAAACCGAGTTCCAGCCCCTGCGCCGGCAGGCGGTAGCTGAGCTCTGTCTCCTGCCCCGGCAGGGGCACGATGGACTCGTTGCCGCCCGGCTGCACGTAGACGTGCAACCCGGTCTCGCTGGCGAAGGCGAGCAGCTTGGCCTCGTCCTCGGCGCTCGGGGGGTCCAGCACGCGAAACACCAGCACCGTCGGGCCGTCACCCTGGGCTACCTCGATCTGTGGCAGACGCTCACGGATGGAGAGCGACTCCACCAGGGCCGCCAGCGCGAGCAGACGTTCCCCCACCTCCGGCCGCAACACATGACAGAGGGACAGGTCGGCAATGAACGAGGAGCCGCGCTCCCGAAACCCCACCAGCACCCTGCCCTTCTTGGCCACCCAGCGCACACCGAGCCGCGCCTTGCGTCGGTAGCCCCAGGGCTCGGACCGCAGCGGCGCCAGCCACCGCTCCGGCTCGACCCGCCCGATGCGGATCAGCGTCTCGCGCAGCAGGTCCTGTTTCATTCGCACCTGCGCATCCGGGCCCATGTGCTGCAAGGCACAGCCCCCGCAGACACCGAAGTGGGCGCAGCGCGGCACGACACGCTCGGCCGCCGCTCGCAGCACCTCCGTGACCACGCCCTCGTCGTGGCGGCGGGCGCGGCGTGTAAAGCGGAACATGATCCGCTCGCCGGGCAGCGCACCGGGGATGAAAACGGCCTTGCCGTCGACGTGGGTGACGCCGCGGGCGTCGTGACTCAGGGAGGTGATCTCCGCCTCGACCGGCTCGGTCGGCAGCGGCTTACGCTTCTTGCCCAATGGTGCCCTTTCTGTTGCTTGTGGCTGGCTCGGCAACCGTGACTTTGGGCCGCGCCTTGCGGTGGATTGGCCTGGCCGGAACGACGCGAAGGATCGCTCAGATAAAGCACGCTTGTCGGCGCAGTCGCACCCGGATAGGCCCCGCGTCCACTTGGGATGGCCTGTGACGGGGTCGGCTGCTCATCATACCGTTCGACTCGGACCTCCATCTACTGGCCGACAGTGGAGGGCGATCCGTAACCTTTGGCAACCGACAAAACCACAAGGGGCCAGAGCGGTGAGCCAACATGCCGGTGCAGTGCCGTTTCTGCATCCTGCTTCTTTGGACGCATATGCTATAACCTCGGGCAGCGCGCCAGGTCTGCTGCGCCTGCGCCCGCCGGAGAGCCAACCTACGTGGCAAAATGGGCCGCCTCCAACGGCACGCGTGCCATCGCTGCCGCTGCTGCCGGCCGTAGAGAGCCGAGCGCAGGCGCTCTTGGGTGCCGCAGGAGTCGTGTCGGACGATAGTCTCAGAGCCGCCGAGCGGATATACACGGAACACAAGTCGCGCACTTCGCGTGACAAGCGCGCGCCGGGCGCGCAAGGGGACCTCGACCAATGCCTTCCGTGCAGTACTTAGAGATCCGAAGCGTCCTGTTGTGAGCATGGCTTGGTTGCTGCTTTGCTCCGTTTCCCAAGCCCTTGCCCGATCGAGCCGCAGCATGCGGAGCTCCTGCCCTTCGCGGCCAGCCCGAGTTTTCCGTGCGTGCAAAGCGGCTTCTTTTGCCCAATAGCTACCTGCCCTGAAACCAAGCACCCTTAGGTACTAGCCATGCTTTCCAAGGCACTGGACTTCACGAAGTCCCTGAGCGATGGGTCAAAAACCATCAGCGACCTCGGCGTGTTCTGGAAACGACCCAGGGCCTGGGTTGGCGGAGAGCTGTTGAATCGTGCCGGATTCCAACCCGCACGCTGTCTTTATCAGCACCTGTTGCACCGGCCCACAACGCGCCACTTGCCAGAACGCCTCGTGCCGCTCGGTGAGGAGTTGATCGAGAACGGGATGATCATGATTCCGGACTTTCTGCCCGACCACGTGTTCGACAACGTCCGGCGGGAGTATGACATGGCCTTCGCACCCGACCGACCAGTCAACGAGACCCGATCCGAGAACAGGATCAACAAGGCAAGCGGCAAATATACCGCGATGGACGATGTCATCCAGTCGGCCGTCATCTCCGGTGTGCGGCAGGAGTCGGTCAAGATCGACCCGACGTACTATCCCGACACCGTCCAGCATATCATCCGCAATGACGACATCTGGGCATTGGTTTCCGCCGGGCTTGGCAGGCGCGTCAAGTACGATCCCGGCGCTTACTTCCAACGAGAATCCCGTGCCGACCAACATGTAGAAGACAACGAGCATAACATCGTCCTGCACCAAGATGTCTTCTACTCCTCTTACAAGGCATTCCTGTATATCAATGAGAGTACCGCCGATAACGGCGCCTTTGTCGTTGTCCCGCGAAGTCATCGCCTCACCCCGCAGCGCCTTCGCCACGAATACCTCTACAGTGTAGACATCGCACGCCAGAAGGCGGGGAAAAGCGTGTCCCATCCAGTGCATTCCAGCGGGCGTCTGCAAGTGTTCGGACGGGCATTCCGAAAAGGCGAGTTGCGGGAGCTTCAGGCCGTCGGCAAACCGAACACCTTGGTCATTGCCAACGTCCGTGCCTTCCATCGCCGGGGCGGCTCCGGTCCTGACGGGGCCCGATGCATGGTGAGGATGTCCTTCCGCCATGTCGAAACGCTGCACCACAAACTGTATCCCCACATCGGGACACCTAAGGCCAAGCGCCTCGCTCGTCGGGCCTACTTCTGATCGTGTCTCTTTGCAGCCGTGCATTGCGCGGAAGAACGCGACTTGAGCCTGCACCGCTGCGGCGGTTCCATTCAGACAGCAGGCGTGCTCATGGCGCCGATTCGCTGCGCCGGCACATAATTACCTTTCGAGCCTCGATCGCAGAACGCCCGTGAAGCCCAAGATCACCATCTACATCCCTTGCCATAACTACGGTCGTTATCTGCGCGAAGCCGTTAACAGCGTAATTGCTCAGATCTCTTCCGACTGGGAGCTGATTGTCATCTCCGACGGCTCTACGGATGATTCTCTGGCGATCGCCCGTGAGTATGCCGCTCAGGATCCCGAACGAATCCGAGCGTTCGAGCACCCAGAGGCGCTGGGCTTGCAGGCGTCTGCGAATCGCGCTTTAGAGGCATCGAGGGGCGATTACATCATGCGCCTGGACGCGGACGACTACCTCGATGAGAGCGCCTGTCTCGTCATGGCGGAGTATCTGGACCGGCATCCCGACATTGGCCTAGTTTACCCGAACTACATCTATGTCGATGAGGCGGGAAGCGTACTCGGGATCGAGGCACGCAAGAAGGTCGGGGCTGACGCAAAGCTATTGGACTTGCCCGCCCATGGCGCCTGCACGATGGTCCGAAAACGCGTGCTGAAGGCCATCGGCGGCTACTCCGAGAAGTACAAAGCCCAAGATGGACACGAGCTCTGGCTGAAGGTCCTCCACCGCTACCAGATCGCCAATGTCAACACTCCATTGTTCTACTACCGCCAACACTCCCTTTCCCTGTCCACCGATCACTCGCGGCTGCTCACAGCGCGCGCCCAGATCAAGCGCGATCTCGTGGAGTCCCGCAAGGGTCAAGTCACGCCGAGGACCTTGGCCGTCATACCGGCAAAAAACACCTATGCGAAACTCCCGAATGTCGTTCTGAACCCAATCGCGGGCAAGCCGCTCATCGATTACACCATCGAGGCCGCCTCACAGGTCGCGGCCCTCGATGCGATTCTGGTCACAACCGACGACCCCGCCATCGCCGAGCACTGTGACGCCCTTCCCCACGACATACAGACCCAGCTCCGCCCGCAGTCGCTCTCAGAAGAGCGCGTTCATCTCAGCCAGGTTGTTGCCAACAGCCTCGAGTACATGGAACAGAAACGAGACTTCCACGCGGACATCGTGCTCGTCCTCAGCGTGCATTCACCCTTGCGTCGCACCGCGCACATCCAAAAGGCTATCGATACCCTGATCCTCTACAATACCGACAGCGTCATCAGCGTCTACGAGGACTCCGATTCCTTGTTCCGGCATGGAACCTATGGCTTGGAACCATTGAACCCGGGCATGCACAACCAGCTCCGCTTGGAACGCGAGGCCCTGTACGTGGACAACGGGGCAATAAAGGCGATGTGGCGCGATGTGGTCACCCCGACGGATATCTCTGGACGGAAGGTGGGGCACATCGTCATGACTTTCTGGGACAGCTGGCAAATAAAGGAGCCGAACGACATCTGGCTCGTAGAACAACTTGTGGACAGGGCGCAAGAGACTATCTGATGAATATTGACTGGACACGACCATGTTGAGCTTCGACGGCGAGCGCGTCCTCATCATCGCCGAGATCGGCGGGAATCACGAGGGCGATTTCGAGTATGCCAAGCAGTTGCTGACGTTAGCCGCTGACTCCGGCGCCGACGCTGCGAAGTTCCAAGTCTACTCCGGCGACCGCTTGGTAAGCCGCGTTGCCGACCCGGATCGGAACCGCCACTTCGAACGGTTTGCTCTGCCCATCGATGCGTTTGTTGAGCTCGCACAGTTGGCCGAGGCGCTTGGGATCATGTTTATGGCATCGGTTTGGGATACCGAATCCTTGGCCGCTCTCGATCCCTACATCCAGGTCCACAAGATCGGCTCCGGCGACTTCAACGCCTATGAATTGATCGAAGCAGTCGTACGCACCGGGAAGCCTATTATTCAGTCGTGTGGTCTCGCCACCCTGCACGACATTCAGGAATATGTCGATTTTATTCGAACGCTCGATCCGAGCTACATCACCGAGCGCAAGCTTTGCTTGTTGCAGTGTACAGTGATGTATCCCATCCCGGATGAGGACGCCAACCTGAGTGCCATGGTTCGAATTGGGGACGTCACCGAACTGCCGGTCGGGTATTCAGATCACACCCTCGGCACCTTTGCCTCGGAGATTGCCGTTGCAATGGGTGCGCGAGTGATCGAAATGCACTTCACCGACGACAGACAAGGGAAGACCTTCCGAGATCACAAGCTTTCGGTTACCCGTTCCGAAATGCGTGACTTCGTTTCACGCATCGCACGGATCAGGATGCTGCAAGGCAGCGGAGACAAAACGATCATGCCGAGTGAGACCGAAAATGACCACTTGATCTCATTCCGCCGAGCGGTCTACCCGAGACACGACCTACCCGCAGGTACCACCCTGGAGAGGCATCTTATAACGTCTTTGCGGCCTAATATCGGGATCGATGCTAGGGACTACCACAAGGTGCTCGGGAAACGGTTGCGCGTCGGTAAGAAGATGCATGAGCCAATGTACTGGACCGACCTTGAGGACTAGATCTTGACTAGCGACTACGCACAGCACCATTGCCTGTTCAGTGCACCATATACATTCGTGCCGGGGCTCGAGGCCAAGTTCAACGCCGTCCTGCGGACGACATTCCGGGAGATCTGGCAGAAAGAACAAGTGCCGGAGTCGCAAGAGCTCACGGCCTGGGTCGTGAACCCTGGACAGGGTTTCGTCATCGACTCGACAATCTTGGATCGCGTACCCAACGTCCGCTTGCTGGTGACCCCGTCCACCGGCCGGAACCATATCGATACTGACGAATGCGAGCGGCGACAGATCGCCGTCTACAGTCTGCTCGACGATCGTCACAGGCTGAATCGGATCAGCGCTAGTGCTGAATTCACTTTCCTGCTACTTCTGAATACCCTTAGGCGATTGGATTTTGCCGCTGACGAGGTCAGCGCCGGGCGTTGGCGTCATCATGAGGATTTGTTGCGCGGGCACGAGCTTAGCGGACGCCACGTCGGCATTGTCGGGCTCGGACGAATCGGCAGTCGGGTCTCACGCTACTGCCGGGCTTTTGATGCCATCCCCCACTACTACGACCCGTACGTTGATTCTCAGGAAGCCATTCGCACGACCAGCCTGGAGACCGTCTTCGACGATTGCTCCGCGGTTTGCATTAGCTGCTCGCTGACGGAAGAAACCTCCGGCATGATCACCGGGGATCTGATAGGCCGTCTGCGCCACGGCGCAAGTATGGTCAATACCTCTCGGGGTGAAGTCGTTGACGAGGCTGGCTTATTGGCAGTCCTGTCGGAAAGGAGCGACCTGAAGGTCGCCCTCGACGTTCTCGCCGACGAAGTACAAAGCCGCCATCTTGATTCCCCGCTCATCGAGCTGCACAGGGCCGGACGAGTCGTGATTACCCCGCACATCGCCGGAGCGTCCGTCGAGTCTCAGGAGAAGGCTGCGATGATCGCGCTAGGCTTGATTGAGGCACACCTCGGGCACAATGGATGATCGAACTGCACAGACCGACGACCATAAGCGCAACCTACCGCTTTTTCATGCCCCATCTTTCGAAATAGGGACTGTCCTCCGTCTTGCTGAACAGGTCCCAGCCCGTTCTGCTAGCCATGAACTCATCGCACGCAATGCGGGCTCCCGGGTATTTTAGACTGTAGTACTCGTCGAAGATGAAAAGGTTCGTCCTGTCCTCAAAAAACCGCAGACAATCCCAGTAAGACGCGTACAAATCGCAGTCCAGAAAGACCAGATCAAACTGCCCGCTGTAGCCGTCAGGAAATTGACCCAGTTGACCGAACGCGCAAGGTATCTTGATGATGTTCGGTTTCGATGCAATCCGCTCGTCAAAGACCTCGTTATAGTCCCGGAAATAAGTTGACTGCAGATGCTGATCCGGCGCTTCCAATGCCGCACAGCGCACGCGGGCGGCTTCTCTATGCTGCTTGGTAATTCGCCCGAGCGCATGAAGAGCATCGAACTGTCGTGGGTGGTCCTTTTCGTGTCCAGCCCCTTCAGGGAACCCGGCAAAGGAATCCAACGCATATAGCTGGAACCGGCTGAACAGGACTTCGCAAAGATGATAGACCGGTAGTAAGGTAGACCCGCGATATACACCGCATTCTGCATACACGAAAGAGCTTCGCTCGGCAAAGTGACTGTAGATGGTCTCGGCGACGAAACGGGCGTTGTTGCCTACTTCAATGGCGTACCGCCTAAGGCAGGTCTCTGCGACCGCGCTCCACATATCCGCGAAAGGTTTCATCATAACTCCTTGCTGTCTCCGGGACCGTGCGCTGTTCGTTTCGGTTTCGCCCACCCAGCAGCGTCACGCAGGACATGGTGCATCACCACCAGAGGGCGTGGGTTCTCCCATCAGATCAACCAATCCCCGGTTGTCCTTGAGAATAGCAACCACGTCCTCTAGGCCCAACGCGACAGGATCCCCGCCGCTTTCAGAGACGATCCGCCTGATCAACTCCAGGTTCTCGGCATAATTGACCGCGAATGTCCAATCCGGCCGATTAAGGAACCGCCAACGCCCTTCCGCCTCGAGATAGCCAACCCGGAACTCTTCCGGATGACGACCGATGTAACTCGTGGCATGCTCCCGGTAATGCGTTGTCTTTGCGCGTTCATCGCACCGCAACAGCGTTTCGATCGGCATGGCCTCAACCCGCACGCCAATGGCGAAGCGGCGCCTCTCTGCGGCGGCCTCCGGAAATTCGTTGGTCAGGTTCACCGCATAATCATAGCCATTGTGCGCCAAGTGCTCGACCACCGCATCCACCAAGGAGGCATCCAGCAGCGGATTATCTCCGAGCAGTTGCAGCACCCGGTCCGCCTTGAAGGCTTTTGCCGCGGCGCTGATGCGGCCCAATACATCTTCTGAGGAACCCCGAAAGCACCCGATGTCTTGGTCGGCGGCGAAAGCTGCCAGAGCAGCGTCTTCATCCAGGTCCGTGGTCGCTAGAACGATCTGATCGATGCTCTGCGAACTTTCTACCCGCCTAATGAGCAGCTCCAACATCGGCAAGCCGCCTGCGTCCATCAGCGCCTTTCCTGGAAGCCGACTCGACCCCATGCGAGCCGCAATAATCGCAACGGTGTGTACCATACTCATACCCCAACATCGCCCAGAGGTCCCTCAGAGAACCACCCGTCGCACGCGCGGCCTCGGAACCTTGCTCCGATTGGTTGGTTCTGAAGAATATCGCCCCGATTACGCAACATCAATAGCGGCCAGTGTTTTCGCCATAGATGTTTGATCCAATAACGTGCCGCTCCGAAGCTCATCGACAGACGCGATCCTCGAGATATTCCGAACCCCAAAAGCACCTACCGGAAAGAACTGCTCCTCGTTCAGCCAATAATGATAGGCGAGCGAATCCCGAATGACACGATCTTTCTTCGCTTCAAACTCCGTGAGAATCGGCTCTGGATTCTTCAGCGCCTCTCGATAGGCATCGGTGGAGAACACCCGATGAACCGTGCGGATTGAAAAGCGCCCCGACCCGACGGCGATAACAGGCACTCCCAGAAGCTGTGCCTCTGAACCGAGCGTCGTCGTGTAAATTAGCGCGACGTCAACACGCTTTCTCATGAGTTCGTAGGTATCCACCGGGTCGCTGGACTTGACAATCGACACATTGGAGTAGCCGGAAATCTCCGGGTACCGCTCCGCAATGATCTGTTCAGCAGAAAGTGTGCCCCGCAAGCGCGTCGACTCGGACGGGTGAAAACGAATGATCAGACGATGCCTTCGCGATTCGCCGATTGTTCGCGCTGTATCGACGATCCAGTCGATAACGGAACCGTAAATGGCTTCGTTGTGCTTGCCTACGGCATCCCAAACGACATTGGGAAAAAGCCCGAAGGTAATCGTGTCCGGATCCCGTCTGCGCTCACATGCAGGTGTCGCGTTGCTCTTCGAGCGCGAAACATTGACGAAATATTCCTGCGTATCCGTTGCGCGATGCTCGAACCGAGCGTCGACGTATTCCTGCGCAACCGCCCGCTCTCGATCGCCGAGATCGACCTCGTCAAGATACGTCTCGAGCTTCGCGCGATTGAACGGCGTACCGGCCTCCTCGCGTATCAAGATGCCTCCCAGCCGATACGGGTGCCGCGAGTAGACTCGTGTTTCAACCGGCGCGGCCTTGACGCGTGCATAAGCCGGCCCCCAAGTCGAATAGATGCCGTGCGATGTCACGTAGACGTCCGGCTTCAACACGTCGAGAACCTGTTGCCCAACCGACTTTGATACGATGGCATTTTCGAGACTGAGATCATAGTAACTCTTGTGCTCCGGCGCATCGATATCGACCGATCCATCTTCAAAGAACTTAACGGTCGACGCGCGCGCGAATGCTTCATTCTCTTCAGACAACTCCTCCCTAACTTGACGTGGAACGATCTCAGAATACCATCGCAGGTGACAGCCGGGAATCCGAAAGACAGAGAACAGCGCAGCCACCCTGGACTTTTCCAACGACCCTTGAACGAATGAATCAAAAGGACTCAGCCCGGCACCGTGGAAACGCCTGTGCTGCACCGTGTCCCAGTGCTTCAAAACGCCGTCATCCATTAGAATATAGGTGGTTGCTCCTCTGGCTGCCAACAAATGCGCCAGCAGAAAGTCCGCAAGCACATGAAAGTTGTTCGCCGACGTGCGGACAGTATTGAAAACAAAGACACGGCCTCGCGGTTCATAATGGGGGAACTCCGCAGCCCGAAGCCAATGGCGTAATGCGTTACGCAGCCGGTGTTGGTGAAGTTGCTGTATCGACTGCTTTACGGGATTGATCATGTTCCACCAAAACTGACCGAACTGAGGAGCCACGCGTCGATCGAGCGCCGAGATGCGGCTTCGCCGACTCGTCCGCACCACCGCTCCGCTTGCGTGAGGCGACGCACTGAACGGAGCTTCAGTCGAGGTGAAGGCGCCGACGCGTCCACACGATTATACACGGCATTCCTCGCTGGATGGGCCGCGGAGTGAGCCTCAGCAGAGGCGCGTCGTGCGCGACGCCACGGCAAATCCATTCTACAACGACGATGCCAGGTCATAGGTATTCGGCGAGTGTGCGCTGTGTTAGGAGAGCGAAACCGTGCCCGCGCAGCCTGGCCGGGGTCTTGAGCCGGCAAACCCATGGCCTTAGTAGCCGCGCGCGCCACAGAGCACGGCCTCCGCGCCCAACCAGATGCGGGCGGTCCGACTGATGATGCCCATCCCAACCGGTCCAGCGATCCCGGGCCGCATACTTCCACTCTGGCGTGCTCCGCGTCAGCAGCGCAATCCACTGCCGTTGCCAGGTCGCCGCCACCCAGAGGGTGTGGCCGATCCTGCCCTTCCGCCCCCAAGTCGGATCGTGAAGCTGTCGCTCGTCTGCGGTTCTCCGTTTTGTGGTAAGCTGGCAATCATATTACTGTGGCCGATCGCGTTGCGTGCATATTCGCTGGCAGTTGGATTGACCGAGCACGAGCGGAGTTGCTGTCGGTAAGAGATCTCGATCGGTCACCGGTATTTCTCTACGTCGTCTGCAAGCAGGCGACTTAGAGCAATTAGGCACCGCTGGATTATTCTCTAGTCAACGTGCGCTGTCTAATCCACATTGGCCCACCGAAAACTGGTTCAACCGCGATCCAGCAATTTCTTCAACGGGCCGCCGATGATTTATTGGGGGAGGGCGTGCTCTTCCCGAAGGCTGGCCGTCTTCGGCCTGTGCAACAGGTATGTCTTGACCGGGGCGGCAGGCGGACGCGGGTTGTGGGTCAGACGAACAGCCACTCACTGCTCGGTTATACGCTCCGCGGACAAGTCGAGGGTCTGGATGCGGATACGGCTTGGTCAGCGCTGGTGCAAGAGATGGAAGCGTCCGACGCCCAGATGGCCGTGCTGAGCGCTGAGGTCTTTGCAAATTTATCGCAGAGACATGTTGACCAGCTCGCAGGATACTTGACTGGATACGAGGTTTCCGTACTCTATTACTTGCGCGACCCGATAAAGCTAACGCTGTCGCAGTATACGCAAGGGGTTCGCGCGGGACGTTGGTCTGGCCCGTTCAGCAGCTTTATCGACGCCAACGAGTCGGGGATTAGCGGCGCGTATGGCGCTGCGATTGATCGTTGGGAACGCGCGTTTGGAGTTAGGGTGAGGGTTCATTCATTTGACGAGGTTGTTGTTACACACGGCTTGGAGCGTGATGTTCTACAGCTATTGGACTTCGATTATGAAGAGTATCAATGGGCATTCTCGGTGCGAGCCGTCAACACCTCGCTGTCGAACGAAGCCGTGCGGTTGCTGCGGTTCGTCAATCTCGTAGAAAGGTTGACAGGCGACTCGAACGCCATGCGAAATATTTTGGATTTGTCACGCGGAGTGGTAGCGCGCATGGACTGTACCGCCCGAAGCAGCTTGCTGAGACGGGCAGTGCATCGGTGGCTCGGCGGACCGCTCTATACGTCCGGCGATCTTCGTAGAATAGAGCGGCTTGCCGACAACTCGGTGTCGGCGCTGCGGAAGCTGAAGAGACACCCCACCCCTTGGGGCCGGTCGACATTGGATGAGTAGACCGACTCATTCCGATGTCGAGCTCGTTATCCGATTTGACCTTTGGAGTTGCTGAAACCGAGGCATCACGGCCGCTGGTCAGCATCGTGATACCCGTTTTCAACCGCGCGGACTGCATCGCGGATGCAATCCGCAGCGGTCTGGCCCAGGAGCATCTCGACTCGCTGGAGATCATCGTCGTCGATGATGGCTCGACCGACGAGACGGTGGCCGTTGTACAGGCTTTGGCGCGGGACAACCTGCACTTCGTTCGCCATCCGGACAATCGAGGCGGCGCTGCGGCACGCAACACGGGGCTGGATCATGCTCGCGGTCGATATGTTGCTTTTCTTGACTCCGATGACGTTTGGGATGCCGACAAACTGACCACACAGCTGGAACTTTTGCAGCGGACGGCCGACCCGGAATCTACAGTCTGCCACTGTCAGCTCCGCGCACGGAGCATCAGATCGGAAGTGGTCATTCCCCGACGCGATATGCTGCCAGGAGAATCGGTGGCAGATTATCTGTTCGTACAGGATGGTCACCTTCAAACCAGTTCGCTCCTGTTGTCGCTAACGCTGGCGCGTCGCGCTCGTTTTGATCCCGCGTTGCGCAAACACCAGGACTACGACTTCTGCCTCCGCCTGGAGGCGATCGGTGCACGTTTCGTCATGGTGCGGCGACCGCTACTGATCTGGCATCATGACGCGCGCCCCGACCGTATCACCAACAAGTTCGGCGTAGAGGCGTCCGAACGCTTCCTCGCCTCCAGGCGAGAGCAAATGGGACCGCAGGCGGCGGACGCGTTCTGGGTCCGCAACATATTCCTGCGTCAGCTGCGAGCTTCGCCGCTGGGCTCGCTGAAGGCACTTGGACGTCGAATTCGGCACGGACCACTCCCCATCAATTGGTATCTGCGATGGTTTTTGAACGGTGCGGCACGCAACCTGTCCAGGCTCCGCCGACAACCATGAACTGCGATGAAAGTGCTGTTCCTGCCGCATTTTCCTGACAATCCCTACCAGCGTCTGCTGCGTCAGGCAAGCACCGGGATCGGGGTGCGGATGCAACCCGTACGCGTGCCGTGGTTCCTGTTTCAGGTCCTGCGCCAACGGCCCGATCTGGTACATATCCATTGGTTGCACCCCTTCTACCTGGGCAAGACATCGGCGCGCAGCCTCGCCGTCTTCGTCTTGTTCCTGCTGCAATGGCCGTTGCTCCGCCTGCTCGGAGTACCGATCACGTGGACGGTACACAACCTCCATGATCACGAAGGCCGCATGCCCCTGGCCGAGCGGACCGTGACACGCCTGGTATCCACAGCTGCGAGACGCATCATTGTTCACTGCGAAACTGCACGCTCGCGCCTGCGCGTCGAGTGTCCTTGGATCGATGCCGCGCGTACGGTCGTGGTTCCGCACGGCAGCTATTTCGGCGTTTATCCAAACACTGTCACCCAAGAATCCGCGAGACAACAGCTCGGCTTACCACCTGATGCCAGGGTGGTACTTTTCTTCGGAGAGGTGCGCCGCTACAAGGGTATTCTCGATCTCGCCGAGTTGTTCGCCGAACCCGAGGTGACGAGATCCGCCCGGCTGGTGGTCGCCGGTCGGGTACACGATCCAGCGCTGCGTGATCAATTGGCCCAGGCCGTTCGATTGACGAACTCTATACACCTGCATCTGGGCTATGTCGCAGATGTGGACGTTCAGCTGTTCATGTCCGCCGCAGACATCGTCGCGACGCCGTTTCGCGACGTGCTGACCTCGGGGTCTCTCATTCTCGGTATGTCCTTCGGCAAGGCTGTGATTGCGCCCAAGGTTGGCTGTGCCGCCGATCTCGCCCATAGTACCGATGGGTGGTTCTACGACCCGGCCGATCCACAAGGCTTGGCGACGGCACTGCACGATGCCGTGCTGCATACCACCCGGGAAGATACGAAAATGATGGGGGAGAGAAACCGCAAGCTCGCAGAAGACCAGCGTTGGTCAGCGATTGCGCATCAAACGCGGAGGGTTTATGAACACGTCATCCGCAACGACTGAGCAATCTGTTGAGATCTCCCGGGCGACAGCACCCACCGCGCCTGAGCGCAACCTCCTGCCCCAACAACGGCGGTGCGGACAATGAGTCGGCTAGGTCATCTCCTACGCCTACCCTGCCGAAGTATGACGAGACGACCGGCGTGTTTGTTTCATTGGCGACCGAGAGCCGGCATCAACTTTGGAGACGCGCTTTCGATCGACCTTGTTTCACAACTCCTTGCGCATGAGCACGGCGGCCGGAACGTGCCGACTTGCGCAAAATGGAGCTGCCGTCGGCGCCTGCTCGCAGTCGGATCGATACTGCATGACTCGCGTCGTGGCGACGTCGTGTGGGGAAGCGGCATCAACGGCAAGATGAGTAGTCGCGATCAAGATTTCTCCGGTGTCGATTTTCGTGCGGTCCGAGGTCCGCTGACCCGCGAAATGGTGCTTCGGTCCGGCGCGGAATGCCCTGACATACTCGGGGATCCCGCACTACTCCTGCCGCGCCTATTCCCAGAATTTCGGCGAGCGCCGACCTCGGGCCATGGGGAGAAGCTGACCTTTATTCCGAACATCAATGATGCAGCGTTTCTCGATCCACGAGATATTCAAGCACAGGGTGCAGAATGGGTCGTCCCAACACGGCCTTGGCGGGAAATCGCGGCAACGATCTGCGCCTCAACCTTCGTGGTTGGCAGCTCGCTACACGCCTTGGTTCTGAGCGACGCCTTCGGCGTACCCTGTCGGCCTTGCGCCAGCCTATTCGAAGCGCCGTTCAAGTACGAGGATCATCTGCTTGCGACCGACCGCGGCGATTGCCGAATTGCCCGCAACCTGCGAGAGGCCCTGCAGCTCGGCCCACTCCCCACCCCGGTGATCGATCTGCAGCCGCTGCTGGAAGCCTTCCCATGGGATCTTTTCCGAGCCGGCATCGATGGCGCGGAGACCTGAGCTACACTCGATGCAAAGACATTGGTGCAGCACCAGTCGCTGCCACACGCACGGGCAATACCAATTGATTGACCGAGCTTCCCGCCTTAACGCTTCAGTGGTGTCGTGAGAATGAAAGCCCCATCCCCTTCAGTCGTAGTCCGGAAGATCTTGCGCAGGCTTGGGTTCGAATGGCTCACCGACTGGGAGATTCGCACCCGTCGAGATGCAGATCTCACGGCCACGCTTCTCGCCAACACCCTGCAAGTCGACACCGTCTGTATCGATGTCGGTGCAAACAAGGGGGACTTTCTAGAGCAGTTCGTACGCCTGGCGCCGCGAGCGCAGCATCTGGCGTTCGAGCCCATTCCGCAGCACGCAAAGACACTGGCTAAGCGTTATCCCGGGGTTCAGGTCTTCGAAACCGCCCTGAGCGATCACTCAGCACTGGCCACCTTCTATTTTGTCCCAAACCGCGACGCCTGGAGCGGACTTAAGAAACAGCGCTACCCGAACAAGGAAGAGGCAGTTGAAATCAAGGTTGCCCTACAGAAACTCGACGACGTCATCGATCCCGATACACCCGTCGGATTCATCAAGATCGACGTCGAGGGCGCCGAATACGAGGTCCTTCGTGGCGCTGTCGAAACGATTCGCCGGTGTCGTCCGATCCTACTGTTCGAGCACGCAAAGCTTCACAACGAGAACTACCGAACGACGCCGGAGATGTTATTCGACCTACTCAACGACACCTGCGACATGCGGATCTATGACTTGGGCCTGTCCCACGTATACGACCGGAAAGACTTCGCGGACATCTATGAGCGATCCTACGCCAGCCGCTACGACTGCAACGCCCAAACCAACTTTGTAGCGCGGCCTGAACCCAACCAGTCGGCCGGTTGAAAGACTAAATTGTGCGATCCAGGACTATGTGGTTCGATCCCGGACTATGTCATCGTACACGCAGGTGCGCAGCAGTCGCCCGGCGCTCAGCTCATAAATGCGATCACAGTGGCGCAGCGTCGTCAGCCGGTGCGCGATCAGGATGACCGTGACGCTGCCACGCAAAGACTTGATTGTTTCAACGACACCCTGTTCCGTCTTGGTATCCAGCGCCGCCGTCGCCTCGTCCATAACCAAGACATCCCGGCGATCATAGAGGGCCCGGGCTAGGGCGATGCGTTGGCGTTGGCCGCCTGACAGACGTGCTCCGCGCTCGCCGACCAATGTGTGGTTCCCATCGGGCAGTGTATCCACCAAGGACCCGAGTTGTGCCAGTTCCAGACAATGCCTCACCTTGAGCTCATCGACCTGATCGGGAGGCATACCCAGTGCAACATTGGCGATGATTGTATCGTCTAGTAGAAAAACCGATTGCGGAATGTAGGCGATTCGACCCATCCACGCATGACGATGCTGGGCGATACTCGCATCGTCGACCAGAACCTCACCAGCAGATGGATGCAAGAGTCCCACCAGTAGATCGACCAGTGTGGTCTTGCCCGAGCCGGATGCACCGATGATGCCGACAACCTCGCCCCTCGCAATACACAGCGAAACGTCGTCGACTGCCGGCAGCGCCTTGTCGGGATAGGTGTAGGACAGACCGCTCGCACGCAATGATCTTTCAAACCCGATAAAGTCGCAATCACCGCCCAAATCGTGTGAAACGGAGCTCTTTTTCTCAGGCACTATCCCGGCCAGATCCTGGTGCAGCTCGAATAGAGCCGGTGCGCCGTAACGCAGATGATTGGAGGCCGACAGCAGGGTATTCACAGACGGCATGGACCGCAGTGCCGCGAAGGCGAATATGCCCATCGTGCTCATCAACTGCGGAGATGGGCCGTTATGGGTTGCAAGTCCAATGAGCAACAGTCCTACCAAGAAGGCGACGACTGATGCCTCGATCATGTATCGGGGCACGACGACGAGTGACTGCTTATAGATCCCAGCTTGGGCGTATACTTCCGAATGGCCACGCAGCGCTTCAACAAAAAACTCCTCCTTGCCGGCAACACGAATCTCCTTGAAACCGTCTGCCGCTTGACTGATGATCCTCGTGCTGGCGCGCATGGAGTGGATGGAGTCCGCGCCAGATGCGCGAACCTTTTTCTTCACCGCCGCATCGTAAACGAGTGCGAGAATAACGAAGACCAGCCCCATCAATAGGGTAATCAACGGATTATTGATAAACAGGAAGACCAATAGAAAGGCAAAGAATATCAGCTCTGATGTTGCCTTCAGTCCCGGAATCATTACCCGATTCGTAAACACGATGACGTGCTGATTGACGGTTGTTAGCAGGTTCGCGCTATTCTTGTGCAAGGCCTGTTCCAAGGGCAGCGCAAAATAAGCTCGCAGCAGGCAAAGCTTGGTAGCCTTCTGGTGCTGAAAGGCGGCCCGCATAATTGCTCGATTCACGTAGAACCCAGCAAAAGCCTTGAACAAGAATACCAGAGCAATACTCAAACCCATCCAGACCACGAGCTGGCCCATGGAATGCACGCCGAGGATCCCGCTGATCGTTGCCGCGCCGGGTATCTGATTGAGTGCATCGGTATTTGTCGACAACGCGACGAAGGGACCTATCAAGGACAGTCCGATCACATCGAGAAGGGACAGAAAAACAAAACCGAATACCAGGGGCAACAGTCGTTTACGGCCAGCTGGCCCTAGGACTTCGAGGAACGCGGCTAGGTAGCGCCTGAACGGGCCGAGCCTCGGCGAGGGGAAGTGCTGCACTCAGCGCTTCCTGCGGCTCAGCAGTCGAGTAAAGAGTTCTATGTATTCGTCTGCCATGCGATCGATCGAAAAACGCCGCACCATATCTTCCCTCGCTTCTATTGCAAACTGGCGAAGCTGCCGGGGATTATTCCGTAAGGTGCGAATCGCATTGGCCAAGGCGCACACATCATTGACCGGACACAGGATGCCAGTCTTCCCGTCGGTGACAACCTCCGGCAATGAAGCAGTGTCGCTTGCAACGACCGGCGTACCGCACGCCATCGCCTCCATAGCCACCAGCGGCAGCCCCTCCAGTCGGGTAGGCAATAACAGTAGATCCGCTCGTTCGTACTCGCGCCGGACTCCCTCGGCGTCGAGTGTGCCGAGGGTCCGGGCATTGGCCGCCGCAAGGAGTGCCTTCTTGACCCGAACACCGGAAGTATAAGAAAACTCATAAGCATCGCCGAGGTCTGCCAGAACCGCAGGGATCAAGTCGGCGCCTTTGCGAAGAGTGAGATTGCCGATGAACAACAGTCTAAAGGGTCGCCCCGCGGCATCCGGACGGGCCGTTCTTCCGGGCCTGAAGAATGTGGTGTCCACGCCGTTGCGGATTATCAGCGGCGGCTCGACGCCCAGCAATTCCGAGTAGCGCGACCCTGTGAACTCACTCACTGCCACCACTTGATCGGCTCTGCGATGGGTTGCCATTTCGAAGCGTCGAACCAGCGCATGGTGGAACAGCGCCTGCCGGCGGTTGCGATACGGCGCAAGCAGGGGATCAATAACCAGGAGATGCTGGATCGCCACCAAGGGGACATCACCGCGCTTGAAAGCGAATCCATTCCAAGTGTTGGCCACGATGATGTCGGTCTTGGCAGGCGGATCGACACCCCGCAGGAGCCAGGGTGCATACTGAAAGTCGTGCGCATAGCGCTGCGTCGTGGCCCGCACACCTCGTTCACGTAGGGCCGCCGCGAGCGTCTCGGTCAATACGTCGGCCCCGCTTCCGCCCACGGTATATGGAAACCAGATGTTCACGTTGATCGAGGGGAGCTGCGGCCGCAAAAGCAGTGGTGGGGGTAATTCAGTCGGTTGATCCTCTGGCGTTCGGCCTTAGATCAACGCACCGACGAGGTGGCGTGTTTTGCAGACTGGTCCTTCGTCTATCAGCGCTCGAAGTGTAGGGTAAACGTGCACATGTTGTCACCCGCGAAGCGTGTTTCTCCCGAGCACTGATCACCCTTGGTTCCGGCGTCGTAGGCCGCCACGATGGTACACCGACAGCCCTGGCGGAGCCTGGGTCAAATCGTACGCGTCATACACGCGGGAATCCAGCGCCATGCCGCAGCACGGTCTACGCGAAGTCGCCTGCCGCCTGGACTGAAGCGGAGCGAGCCGTCGTTCGATCGCCTCGGCGACCGCTTGGGACTGGCCGGATTCGAGGCGCGCAACGGGCAGATCATCGACGCCTCGATCCTCCGGCGCCGATCCAGCGCAACGGCCGTGGGGAGAACCGCCGCACCAAAGCGCCCCAGGAGCCCGAGGACTGGAGCGAGCCCAGGCGCCGGCAAAGGGAGACCAATGCCCCCCAACTAAGGGGGTGTTGCAAAGTTCGACGCATCGGCTTGATTGGGTCACCGATCGTCCTGTGGTACAGCCAGCGGCACAAGGTCCGTGACCGCAGGACGCTCAGGGCGTCCCGGGCAGGCGTGGCGCGTAGTCGAGGCGCCGCGGGCTTGGACGGCGATTAGGCGGGGTAGACGCCGGTTGACAGGTAGCGGTCGCCGCGGTCGCAGACGATGCTGACGATGACGGCGTTCTCGACCTTACGCGACAGGCGGAGCGCGGCGGCCATGGCGCCGCCGGAGGAGACGCCGGCGAAAATGCCCTCGCGCGCCGCCAGCTCGCGCATGGTCTGCTCCGCCTCCGCCTGGGAGACGTCGATGATGCGATCGACCCGGCTCGCATCGTAGATCTTGGGCAGGTAGGCCTCGGGCCAACGCCGAATGCCGGGGATACTGGAGCCCTCCTCCGGCTGCACGCCGACGATCTGGATGTCCGGGTTCTGCGCCTTCAGGTAACGGCTGTTGCCCATGATGGTGCCGGTGGTGCCCATGGCGCTGACGAAGTGCGTCACCTCGCCGCCTGTGTCGCGCCAGATCTCCGGGCCCGTCCCCTCCACATGGGCCAGCGGATTGTCCTCGTTGGAGAATTGATCCAGCCGCTTGCCGACGCCCTGCTCCTCCAGTTCGCGGGCCAGATCGATGGCGGCCTCCATGCTGCCCTCGCGTGGCGTCAGCCGGATCTCGGCACCGAAGGCGGCCATGGCTTGGCGGCGCTCGACGCTCATGTGTTCGGGCATGATCAGCAGCATGCGATAGCCGCGGATGGCGGCGGCCATGGCCAGCGCGATGCCGGTGTTGCCGCTGGTGGCCTCGATCAGGGTGTCGCCGGGCCGGATGCTGCCGCGCGCCTCGGCGTGCGTGATCATGCCGAGCGCCGCGCGATCCTTCACCGAACCCGCCGGGTTGTTGCCCTCGAGCTTGGCGAGAATCACATTGGAGGTTTCGCCCGGCAGACGCTGCAAGCGCACCAGCGGGGTGTTGCCGACGAATTGCTCGATACCTGGATAGTCCATGCCCAAGGGATGCCACCTGTGCGGATCGTTGAAAACCTGATTGTGCCCGAGCGGCCCATGCTGAGGAAGCAGTGCCTCCCTTCGAAATGAGCCGTCAGCCCACCCGCCGCAACAGCAGCAGCGCCCCGGCGACGAACAGGACCGGGGGCGTCAGCGCGGCCAGCACCGGGCTCAGCCCGAACAGCAGCGACATGAAAGTGAAGCTCTGGCTCACCAGATAGAAGGCAATGCCGATCACGATACCGACGAAGATCTTGATGCCGGTGCCGGAGGTCCGCGCCGAGCCGAGCAACACCGGGATCGCAACAAAGATCATGGCCAGGATCAGCACCGGCTGCACCAGCTTGCCCCAGAGCGCGACCTCGTAACGCCCGGAGTCCTGGCCGCTCTGTTGCATGAAACGGATATAGCGAAGCAGCCCGAGCACCGAAAGCGCATGCGGCTCGACCACAATCACCTCAAGCAGCGACGGCCGCAGCAACGACTCCCAGCCGGTCTCCTCCAGACGCTCCGCCCGCACACCGTCACGGCTGACCAGGCTGCGCTCGATATCCATCAGCACCCAGGCGCCCTCGCGGTAGACGGCGCGCTCGGCGTGGGTGGCGGAGGTCAGATCGGTGCCGTCCACCCGATAGATGCTGATGTCGCGCAGCTCGGCCCCCGGCCGCAGTTCGCGGATGTTGACGAAGGTGTCCCCCTCACGCGCCCAGAGGCCGGCGTTGGTCACCTCCACGTCGGCCTGTGCCTCCGCCTGCTGGCGCAGCGCGATGGCCCGCTGCTCGGCCTCTGGTGCCACGATCTCACCGACGGCCACCGCACCGGCGGCGAGCACCGCGCCGCCGAGCATCGCGCCGAGCACGATACGACCGACCGAGACCCCCGCCGCGCGCATGGCCACCAACTCGGAGCTCGACGCCAGGGCACCCAGCCCCACCAGGGCGCCGATGAGGGTGGCGATGGGAAAGACCTGATAGGCGTAGCGCGGCATGCTCAGCAGAACGAACCAGAAGGCGTCCGCGAAGCCATAGCCCTCCGCGTCCAGGTTGCCCAGCTCGTCGGCCAGCAGAAAGAAGGCCAACAGGGGCAGAAGCACCGCGAGTGTGGTCAAGGAGCCCAGGATGACGGCGCGGGCGAGGTAACGGTCGAGACGGTTCATGCGGTGGCGTCGCTTCGATTGGCTTCCAGTGCCGGGGTTCCAGCGCCGGGTTGCTCGCCCTACCGACTCCGTTGCCGGCAGCGCACCTGGACCCTGTGGTGTTGCGGCCGTTGCAGCGCAGAAGACGCCCAGCCCGAGCGCCTGTTCCTGTAACCGTCGCGGTTCCGGTAGACTCGAAGACGCAAGTTATCACAGCGCGCAAGCGGCCGCGGATCGCGACCGACGCGTCAAGAACCGCTTCCCGGAGACCCAATGGAGTTTCAGATCGTCGGCGGCGACCTCGCCAAGACCAAGACCCCCTGCCTGATCGTCGGCGTGTTCGACAAGCGCAAGCTGTCGGGCCCGGCGGAGGCCCTCGACAAGGCAACCGACGGCGCGATCGCCGCGCTGCTGCGCAAGGGCGAACTCGACGGCGGCAAGGGCTGGCTGCTGGCCTACGACCTGCCCGGCATCGCTGCGGAGCGTGTGCTGCTGGTGGGTCTCGGCAAGCGCAAGGAGTGCGATCGAGACAAGCTCACCAAGGCCCTGTCCACCGCCCTCGGGCGATTGTCCGAAGGCGGCCTAAGAAAGGCCCTGCTGGCGCTGCCGACGGGGCTGGACGACTATGCCACCGTGCGCGCCACGGCCCTGCAGGCGGCGCATCTCGCCTACCGCTACGACCAGACCAAGGCACCGAAAAAGGACGCCCCCGAGCCCCTGCAAACCCTGGCCATCTGGGTGGAGAAGGCCAAGCGCAGGGACGCCGAGCGCGCCATCGCCCACGGCAGCGCCATCGCCGACGGCGTGCAGCTGGCGCGCGAACTGGGCAACCTGCCCGGCAATATCTGCACGCCCACCTACCTGGCCGCACGCGCCCTCGACCTCGCCAAGGACGAAAAGGCCCTGAAGACCGAGGTGTTGGAGGAGTCCGACATGCAGTCGCTCGGCATGGGCGCGCTCCTGTCCGTCAGCCGCGGCAGCCGCGAGCCGGCCAAACTCATCGTGATGCGCTACGACGGCGGCGAGGACAAGGCGAAGCCGGTGGTCCTGGTCGGCAAGGGCCTCACCTTCGATGCCGGCGGCATCTCCATCAAACCCGCCGCCGACATGGACGAGATGAAATACGACATGGCCGGCGGCGCCAGCGTGTTCGGTGCCGTGCTGGCGGCGGTGCGGATGCAACTGCCCATCAACCTGATCGGCGTGGTGCCCGCCTCCGAGAACCTGCCCGATGGCGCCGCCAACAAGCCCGGCGACGTGGTCACCAGCCTATCCGGGCAGACCATCGAGATCCTCAACACGGACGCCGAGGGGCGCCTGATCCTCTGCGACGCGCTGACCTATGTCGAGCGCTTCGAGCCCGCCGTGGTGCTGGACATGGCCACACTCACCGGCGCCTGCATCGTCGCCCTCGGTCGCCACCCGTCAGGGCTCTTCACCGGCGACGGCAAGCTCGCGCGCGAACTCTCCGAGGCCGGCGACGCCGCCGACGACCGCGTCTGGCGACTGCCAGTGTGGGACGACTACCAGAAGCAGCTCGATAGCAACTTCGCCGACATCGCCAACATCGGCGGGCGCGATGGTGGCGCCATCACGGCCGCCTGCTTCCTAGCGCGCTTCACCAAGGCCTACCGCTGGGCGCACCTGGACATCGCCGGCACCGCCTGGGTCACGGGCAAGGACAAGGGGTCCACGGGGCGACCGGTGCCGCTGCTGGCGGAGTTCCTGATCCGCCAAGGCAGCGCCGACTCCGGTCGCTGAACCCTTGCGGCCCCTCGCTCCGCCGACCGAGCCCGCTCGGTCGGCACCGTCATGACCCGGATCGACTTCTACGTCCTCGCCCGGAGCGCCCGCGGCGACCGCCTCGGCCTCACCTGCCGGATCGCCGAGCGCGCCTTCGGTGACGGTCGTCGGCTCCTGATCCACTGCCCCGACCAGCCCCTGGCGAGGCAGCTGGACCAGCGCCTCTGGACCTATCGCGACGACAGCTTCCTCCCCCACGGGCTGGTCGGCGAGACCAACCCAGCGCTCACGCCGATCCTCATCAGCGCCGACGGCGAACCGGCCGGCGAGGACCAGGTGCTCATCAACCTGGGCGCCGAGGTGCCGGAGTTCTTCGGCCGCTTCGAGCGCCTGTGCGAGCCCTTGGATCAGGACCCGGTGGTCCTCCAGTCCGGCCGCGCGCGCTGGAAGTACTACCAGGACTGCGGCTACGACCTGAAGCACCATGAGATCACTTGAGCCCGCAGGGCGACCCCGGACCTGTCGCCATCAGCCGCGAATCAGCGCTCACAGCCACTGCCCGAAGGGAACCGATGTGCATCGCCACCGGATGAGGTCGGCTCAGCGCGCGGAGAGTCGTTCAGCCGAGCGCAAACCGGGCTCCAGAATCCAACCCTCCAACGGGTCGAGCTCCGCCGGCACCCCGAAGCCGCTGTCTCGCAACAGCCAGCCCCAAGCCGCCTGAACAGCACACAGCAGGGCGTCCAGCTGATCGGCACCCGGATCGGCGATCAGCTGTCGACCGAGGGCCGTCGGCACCTCGACCTGCAGACCGTACCTCTCCGCCAGCGCCGGTCCGGCTGCGATATCCAGCAGGTCGGCCCGAGCCCGGGCCTGCTCGGCGGTCTGCTTGGCCTTGCTGTCCTGTTTGTATCCGCGACGTCCGATCAGGGCCCGCGCCAGCACGCCCGGATAGGCCTCCACCGCGATCCGCTCGGGATCTCCGGCTTGCAGCCCCGGAATGGACACACCTGCCGCCCTGAGCCTGGGTGCGCCCTCGAAGAACATGAGCCCAACCGGCGTGCCGTAGAGCTTCTGCGGACTGATGGACCCTGCGAGCACATCGCAGACCCGGCGATGCTCCTTGTCGCCCGGCGGCCTGCCGGCACGGTAGGCATCGAGCGCGGCCCGAAATCCATCGCGACCGAGGCTCGCCGCATGGTCGACATAGCCTGCCCAGGTGTCCGGCCAGCCGATGGTCTCGATGAAGCGGCGCGACTGGCCGAAGGGGAAATCGAGGCCGGCGACCCAGGGGCTCGGCGAACGCAGCGCCTGCTCGAAGCCCCGGAAATCGGCCCACGAGGTGAGACGCAACGCATGCAGGCGCACGCCGTCCAGTCGGCATTCACAGCAGGTAATGGGCTTGCGCGGGGTCGGCCTGCTGGTGAAGTCGATGCCGAGAACGCGCACCCCGCTCAGCCCTGGTCGTTCAGCCCGAGCACATCCTGCATATCGAACTGCCCACGCTCAAGGCCGGCGACCCACTTGGCCGCGCGCACAGCACCGCGGGCGAAGGTCATGCGACTGCTGGCGCGGTGGGTGATCTCGACCCGCTCGCCGTCGGCGGCGAACCAGACCGTGTGCTCGCCCACGGTATCGCCGGCGCGGATCGTCTCGAAGCCGATGGTCTGGCGCTCGCGCGGGCCCGTGTGGCCCTGGCGTCCGTAGACAGCGACCTGGTTCAGGTCACGTCCCAGCGCGTCGGCGATGACCTCACCCATGCGCAGCGCGGTGCCGGACGGGGCATCCACCTTGTGCCGGTGATGGGCCTCGACGATCTCGATGTCGACATCGTCGCCCATAACTCTGGCGGCGGTCTCCAGGAGCTTGAAGCAAAGGTTGACACCGACACTCATGTTCGGCGCGTAGACCAGCGCAATGTCGATGGCGGCCTCACTCACGGCCTCGCGCTGCGATGGGCTCAAACCCGTGGTGCCGATGACGGTGCGGGCGCGGGCGTCGCGGCACAGCCGCAGGTTGTGCATGGTGGCGTCGGGCGTGGTGAAATCGATGAGCACATCGAACTCGCCCAACACCTCGTCGAGGTCCGAACGGATCGCGACGCCGAGCGGGCCGATGCCGGCCACATCACCGGCATCCACGCCCAGGAGCCCGCTCTCCGTCTGCTCCGTCGCCGCGCTCACGGCGAGCCCGTCGGTCTGGTGCACGGCGTTCACCAGGGTGCGGCCCATGCGCCCGCCGGCACCCGCCACCGCAACGCGAATCTCGTCAGCCATCTCTACCTGCTCCGCAAATCAATGGTCGGTCGGATGGGTACGATACCCGACGCCGGGCGTACGTGCAGGTCAGGCGCGCCGGCGTCGACGCTGGACGGCCCGGGCGGACGCGGAGTAGGCTCGTCGATCTGCCCCGCTGTCGCCCCCCATTGCGCAGGCCACACAAATGACCGCCCTGAACCGCAAGACCGTGCAGAAGATCTCGCGCGGGCTGCGCTCCCGCTATCCGCTGTTCTACGTACTCGGCTGGGAGGAAGAGCGCATAGAGCGCCTGCTGCGCTCGGTCGCCAAGAGCTACTACAACGGCGGCGGCGAGCTGATCGTCTGGACGGCGACCAACGGCTTCAGCGCCGCCGGGGGCGGCGGGCTGTCGGGCTCGCACCTCACCGATCCCATCGCCGCACTGCGGGCCATCGGCGAGGCCGGGCGCCCCGCCATGTACCTCATGAAGGACCTGCCGGTTTGGTTCGACAACAACCCGGAGCTCGTGCGCGCCGTGCGCGACCTCTACTACCGGCTCAAGCACAAGAGCACCCACGTCTTCCTGAGCTATCCGCAGCTGATCTTGCCCGAGATCCTCAAGAAGGAGCTGTTCCTGATCGAGATGGACCTGCCCTCCGAGGAGGAGATCGTCGACGCCCTGGCCGCCGCGCCCAAGGTCGGTGATACGCCACGCGATCACCTCTACCGCTACGCGGCCGCCATGCGCGGCCTGTCGCTGAACGAGGTGGGCCACCTGCAGGCACGCATATTCCGCGGCGAAGGCCTGGACCTGGATGCGACGCTGGCGGAGATCCAAGAAGAGAAGTCCCAACTCCTGCGCAAGGAGAGCTGCCTCAAGTTCTACCCGCCGCAGCGCAGCCTGGACGACATCGGTGGCCTCGAAAACCTGAAGGAGTGGGTCGAGAAGCGCGCGGACTTGTTCTCCGAGGAGGCCTACGCCGCCGGCATCCCCCTGCCCTCCGGCGTGCTCTTCATGGGCGTGTCCGGCTGCGGCAAGAGCATGGCCGCCAAGGCCATCGCCGCCGCCTGGCAGCTACCATTGGTGCGTATGGACATGAGCCTGGTGCTCTCCGGCAGCTTCGGGACGCCGGAATACGCCTTCGAGCAGGCCACACGCATGGCCGAGGAGGTCGCGCCCGTCGTGCTCTGGGTGGACGAAATCGAGAATGCCTTCGGCTACGACGAGCACTCCGGCGGCGGTGGAGGCAACGTGAACATCTTCTCCAGCTTCCTCACCTGGCTACAGGAAAAGGACCAGCGCGTATTCGTCGCGGGCACCGCCAACCGCATCCAAGCCCTGCCCGCGGAGCTGATGCGAAAGGGCCGCTTCGACCAGCTCTTCTTCCTCGACCTACCGCACAAGGAGGAGCGGCGCGAGATCTTCCGCATCCACATCCAAGCCAACGGCGGCGCCCCCGGGGACTTCAACCTCGGCTACCTCGCGGCGAGCACCAAGGAATGGAGCGGCGCCGAGATCGAGCAGGCTGTGAAGTCCGCCCGCATCGATGCCTATCAACAGGATCGACCTTTCGACGAGCGCGACGTGGTCAACAACATCGTCGCGATGGTCCCACTGTCGCGAACCATGGTCGAGCAGATCAAGGCGATCAAGGACTGGTGCTTCAAGCGCGCCATCACTGCGTCCAGGCCAGCGCCGAAGGAGCAGTAGAGGTCGTCAGGGACGAGTTTGCGGACTACGCTACGAGACGTGGGACATCGGAAACCTGGACGTCTCGGAGGGCAAGGCCGATGCCATGCTGGCCGGCGAGTACGCCCGCGAGGCGCTGAAGCGCGGCCTGGCCTTCGAGGCGATGGCTCGGCACCAATCCCTACAAGGTCGGCCAGATCGGCTCAACCGACAGCCACACCTCCCTGGCCACGGCGCAGGAGGACAACTTCTTCGGCAAGCACACGGGCTATGAGCCCAGCCCGACGCGCATGGACCATCCGTTCATGCAGTCCGAAGCCGGCACCCTGTACTCCTGGCAGCAGGTGGCCTCCGGGCTCGCCGCGGTCTGGGCGGAGGAGAACACGCGCGAGGCCATTTTCGATGCCGTGGAGCGCCGCGATGCCTACCGCAAGCGCGGCGCGGACGGCAAGTTGCCCGCCATCGGCAGCACCGTCGATGCCGCCAAGGCCAGCGTCACCAACACCATCGGCTCGCCCGAGCTGGCCGCGGTCTGGACCGACCCCGACTTCGACCCGACGCAGAAGGCCTTCTACTACGCCCGCGTCATCGAGATCCCGACCCCGCGCTGGACGACCTTCGACGCCTTCCGCTTCGGGATGGATCTGCCCGACGGGGCGCCGACGGAGCCCCAGGAGCGAGCCTACACCTCGCCGATTTGGTATACGCCGAAGGGGTAGCCGGGATTGCCGCGTCGGGTCGCATCAACGGTCTGTATCCATCGGGTGCTCGGGTAAGCCGACGCGCCGCAGCGCGTTCGTCAGGGATTCCAGCTGCCGTGGATCCTTGAACGGAAACGCCCGTGGCAGCTGCGACAACGCGATGCGGGGATGAACACTGAGGAGTTCCTGGGCTTCCCATTCGGCGCGGTCCGTTTGGCCCAGCGCCGACAGACTCGCCGCGAACAGGAGTCGGGCACGGACATGCGCCGGATTGCGGTCCAACGCGATCCGGAGCTCTTCGAGCGCCTGTTGATAGCGCTCGGCTGCGAAGTGCACCTCTCCGGCGATCTCGTGGTACGACGCGGCGGAGCCGGGATTGCGCTTGAGTGCCTCGCGTAGCGCGGGCAGGGCCTGATCGGGTCGGCCGGCATAATGCAGCACCCAGGCCAGCAGTGCTTGGGCGTCGGCGTAGTTCGGGTTCAGCTCGATCGCCGTCGCGGCCGCATCGGCGGCGTGCTCATGCCGGCCGCGGAAGAGCGCGACCTGGGCCTGGACGAAGTGGATCTGCGGGATCTCGGGGTCGATGTCGGCGGCCTTGCGGGCCAAGACCGCGGCCTTCTCCAATGCGTCCTGCGTCCCTTCGTTCCAGCCGTCGATAGCCAGACGCGACCAAGCCAGGGCCTGGCCGGCATAGGCTCGCGCGAAAGCCGGGTCCAGCGAAGCCGCCCGCTCGAACAGCGCCAACGCTTCGCGGTGCTCGTCGGGGGTGCGGCGGCCATAGCGCTCCTGACCACGCAGAAAGGCGTCGTAGGCCGCGATGCTCCGGGTCGCCTGGCCGCGTTTCGGAACATCCAAGGGCTGCTGAAGCGCGTCGCGCAACGCCTCGGCGATACCGGCGACGACCTGATCCTGGATGCGAAAGACCTGGCCCTGCTCACCCTCGAATCGACCTGCCCACAGGGTGCTCGCCTTTCCGGTCTCGATCAGGCGCACGTTGATGCGTAAGCGATCGCGACTCCGTTGCACGCCACCACGGACTAGGTAGGAGACGCCCAGCTGCTCGCCAAGCTCGGGGTCGCTGGCATTGCTCCGTCGGTAGCCGGAGGCGGTTCCATGAGCGATCACCAGCAGCCCCGGAATGCGGGACAACTCCGTGATCAGGTCGAGCGTGATGCCCTCGGCAAAGTAGCTCTGCCCTGGCGCATCGGCCAGGGTGTCCAATGGCAACACCGCGATGGATGGCTCAGGGCCGCCGAGTTCGGTCGATGCCTCGTTCGGGTTCGTGCCAATCCACAGTCCAACAGCAACCGCCAAACCCAAGGCGACGAGGGCCGCTAGGGCCCCAAGCGCAGCGGGCTTGGGGGCGGCAGTTGCCAACCGTTCGGGTGCGTGGGGTATCGACTGGTCCGGTGCCGGCATTGACGCCGGTGTTTCCAGTGCCGGTTCCACCATCAGCCGATAGCCACGCTTGGCGATCGTCTCGATGAACCTGGGGTGACGGGCGCTGTCGCCGATCGCCTTGCGCAGCTTGACCACCGCATTGGTCACCGCATCCTCGGTCACTACCCTGCCTGGCCACACCGCACGCTCGATCTCCGTCCTGGAAATGACCTTGCCCGGCTTGTCCGTCAAGGTCAGCAGGACCTCCATCACCTTAATCTCGACACGGGTCGAGACATCTCCGCGCTGGATACTCAGGGCGGCAGGATCGACACGGATCTCATGCAGCAGGAAAGTCCGACACGCAAGGCGGGAAGGCTGGTCCTGCGCAGGGCTGTGTGCTGGCGTGTTTCTGACCAAGTTGCTGATATCAGGGCCGATGGAAAAAGGTCGGAAAAGCTGCGGAACGATTCTAGCCCGGATTCTTCACAAAAAGGGGCGATCCTCGTTCAACCCATTGATAAAATGGGTGTTCCGCCAAGAACGCTTCGGCAGAAGCTAAACGAGGTCGCCCCGTGTCCGAGTCGATCCCAGAGCAGCTGCGTTTTCCTCCCGTTGCCGGCCTGAGCGTGCGCGGCGATTTCGACGGCGGCACCCTGTCGTCGGACTTCGGGCCGATGATCCTGCGTGGGATCGATCGACGCATCGGTTTGACCGAGCGACTGAGCAAGGCGTTCAACGACCGCCGTCATCCGTCTTACATCACTCACCCGTCGCGCGAGTTGTTCGCGCAGCGGGTGTCTCAGATCGCCTGTGCGTACGAAGACGGCAACGACGCCGATCGGCTGCGCACGGATGCAGTGTTCAAGCTGGGGCTGGAGCGCAAGCCGCTGGACGAGACCATGGATCTGGCCAGCGCACCGACGTTCTCGCGGTTGGAGAACGCGGCCACGGCGCGCGACCTCTACCGCATGGCCCGTGCGTTCGTCGAGCAGTTCATCGCCCGCTATGCGGCGCCGCCGAAGGGCATCGTGCTGGATATGGACCACTCCGAGGACGCCACCCACGGACAGCAGCAATTCGCGTTCTTCAACCGCCACGACGGCACGCATTGCTACCTGCCGTTGTTTCTCTTCGAGGGTCTCTCCGGCAAGTTCATCACCGCGGTGCTGCGACCGGGCAAGCGTCCCAAGGGGGTGGAGAACGCGATGATCCTCAAGCGCGTGCTCAAGGCGCTGCGCGCGGCCTGGCCCGAGACGCCTATCATCCTGCGCGGCGACGGCCACTTCGCCAACCCCGAGCTGATGGCGCTGACGGTGGACGACCCGCGCACCGACTTCCTCTTCGGCCTGACGGGCAATCGTGCCTTGACGCCGTTGGCCGAACCGTTCGTCGAACGCACCCGTCAGCGCCATGCGCTGCGTTGCGAGAACGCCCGCCGCGCCGGCTCCAGCGTGCCGCACAGCACCCGCACTTACCATGAGATCGCGTACAGCGCCGGCTCTTGGCCGCAGCGCTTTCGCACCATCCTCAAGGCCGAGGTCATGGCGCTCGGCGCCAATCCGCGCTTCGTGGTGACCTCGCTGGACCTGCCGAGCCCCGAGTGCGTCTATCGCGACCTGTACTGCCCCCGCGGCCAGGACGAGAACTTCATCAAGATGCTCAAGAACGACCTGGCCAGTGATCGCACGTCCGCTCACAGCTTCCTGGCCAATCAGATGCGCCTGTTCTTCTCCTGCGCCGCCTACGTCCTGCACCACAGCCTGCGCAGCGACATCCTCGCCGACACCGAGTTGGCCAACGCCCAACCCACCACCGTGATCATCAAGCTGTTCAAGATCGCCGTGCGTGTCGTCCAGTACAACGACCGCGTGCGCCTGCATCTGCCCTCGAGCTGCCCGCTCAAGGCCCTGCTCAAGCACGTCACCGAAAAACTGCTGCTCCCCCCGCCAAAGCACGTCCCCAGCGGATAGAACGCCCGCCGGCGCCGCACGAGCCCGCCACCACACCGCGACGACTCCGATCGATGCTCGACACACACGGGCAGCGCCAGTCTCGCCCGCCTATCGGAAAACAGACTCGCACCCCATTGTTCCAGCCATGCCGCCCGCTCCATTTGCGCGCGGCGCACGCTCCGCAGCCCGCCGGTTGTCCACATCGGCACCGAAACCCGACCCTCAATGGCTCGCGTTTGCCCTCGCCAGAGGATTCATGAAACATTCGGGCTAGGACTTTCTCCCGGCGAGGCCCTAATCCTACGTGCGTGATGCACACCATTGCGGAGCGCACGATGACAAGCAATCGACTGACTATCGCCGACTGGGCCCGTCGGGCACTGATCCCGGTGATGCTGCTGGTGGCCGTCCCCTGGGTACAGCCCGTCTGGAGCGAAAACGACGCGCTGCTGGCGGCGCTCTCGCGAGGAGACCTAGGCGCGGTCGAGCAGTTGCTCGCCTCCGGCGCCGACCCGAATGCCACTGACACGCTCTCGACTACCTGGAAGACCAGGCATACCGGACCCGGTCCTTTCGCGAGTATCTGGCCGAGCACTCCGAGCCCGCAACCGCGCCGGCGCCGCTGCTCAGCGACACTCTGTTCGAGACGCCACCTCATCGGCTCGGTCGCCGTGACTCTCCGGGCCGGCGACCATTGATGGTGGTGTTCGACAAGGCGGGGTGCGACGCCTGCGAGCGGTTCCACCGGCGGGTATTGCGCGACCAGGCCGTCCGCAAACTGCTCGGCGATTTCGACGTCGTGCGGCTCGATCTCGACGACACCGGCGAACGGGTGATCACCCCGGATGGGGAGGCGGTCACCGCAGCCGATTGGTATCAACAACTGGATCTGAGCTACACGCCTGCCGTGTTGTTCTTCAACCTTCACGGTCACGAGGTCATGCGGCTGGACTCGGAAATCCTGCCGTTCCGCATGGAAGGCACCCTGCAGATGATGCTGGACGGCGTGACCGCGGAAGACGCCCAGCTGCAGCGCTGGCGCAAGGCCAAAGTGATCGAGAGCCTGCAGCGGAGGGCCAGGCCTTAGCGCGAGGGCGCAACCGCGACATTGCAAATGCTCGACCCACCGGCCGAATACGATCCGCTGCATCCGGACACGGAGTACGATTCGCACCAGCGCATGAGCCGCTAACCCAGCCTGCCCCCCTTCCCTCGGCCAGGTCGGGCTCGACTGCCGCCCCTGCGCTTGGACATCACTGATCGGATTGCCTGCCCTCTCTCCTTCACGCTCGATCGACGCTAGCTTTCCGGCTGCTGCATCTGATAAAACTCAACCGCCTTGTCGCGTCGCCAGCGTTGTACCTGGGTATCGCTGGTGTAGCTTCTCTCCAGGATCAGCTGCAGCGTCCCTTCCACGCGCCAACGTTTTGTTTCGGAATCCAGCCGCGTGATCTCGTCTCCTGATTCATCATAGAATACCATGGCCGGGCTGTAGCTCAGACCCAATTGGGTATACCAGTCTCTCGGTAAGGTACGACTGCCACCAGGGGTGACCACGGCGGTCAATGTATCAGTGGCGTCCAGTTGTACGGCATCGAACTGTTTGAGCAGGCGGCGGATCGACTTATCTGTCAGTACACGCTCATGAAACCTGTCACAGGCAAGACAGTCCGGCTGTTCAAACAAGACCACGAGCGGGCGACGGCCGCGTTCGCTTTTCCGATCCAGGGTGAACGTTGTATTCGGGAAGAGGTCATCCTTCTGCAACTTCGCCCTGGCCTGGCCTTTGTCCGACATGTGTCGGGTTATGTACGTGTAAAGCCTTTCACGCTCGTAGTGTCCGCCTTCAAGGTAATCCAGCACGAGACGAAATCGTTCCGGCGGATAGTAACCGACGATCTTGAGCAGCTGACGGCCCTCTTTGCCGTAGAATATCATCGTCGGGGAATAGTTGGCTTTCTTCGCGGTAACAAAAGAGGCGACGGTAAATGCCTTGCCGGTGGGATCCAGCATTTCATTATTGCTGAATATATCCAGCCCGACAGCATCGAACAGGCGTTGCACCCGGCTCGCGATATCCTGCTTGGCGAGGGTGTTCTCCATGAACGCTTGGCAATAGCTGCAGCGTTTCAAACCCACGTAAACCATCAACCCCTGCTTACCCTTCTGCAGGGCATCGTTCAGGTCTTCGTTCAGATCCAGGAAACTGGGGATAAACCAGTCCGGCTGAACCGCGTCCGCGAACATTTCCTCGACGAAATCTTCGCCCGATTTGGTATTGGCTTCGGCGGCCGCCTTTTCAAAGCGCGGCTTCAAAAACGCCGCCAACTCGGCATTGCCGCCGCGTTCCGCCCAGTCCATGATAGTCCTGCCTTGATAATCCTTGAAGTCCAGCCGCGCGCCCGCAGCAAGCAGTGTCTTAACGACATCCATGCGACCCTGGCCTGCCGCTGTCATGACCACGGGAATACCGCCCGCATTGCGGACATTCACATCCGCCCCTGCCTTGATCAACAACCGAGTGATGCCAAGCGGTGCCTTGGTTGCGAGCTCGAGCGGCGTACGGGCAAGCTTATCGCCGATATCTGGCGAGGCCCCAGCTTTCAACAGTGCTTCCACTTGTTCTGCATCCTCGGCGTTGGTGGCGTACATCAATGCCGTCCAGCCATCTGCGTCCTGCTCATCCAGTACGGTCTTGCCCTCAATGTCTGCTGGCAATGTCGCGGCATCGACGTGTCGCACCGGCGCATTCAGGGTGAGGGGGTTCGCTGCGTTGACGAGGTTCGAACCCGACGTCAAGCCGACTGCTGCCAGCAGCATGGAAAGAAGAGACCTCTTCATGGTGTAGACTGGTTTCATGCCGCCTCCCGGGGCCTCTGGATGTGCGCTGAGTATGCGCAGCAGCCGACACAAAAACCCCGCCCAAGCACGATGGAAAGCCGACGAAAAACCGACGAGCGCCAAATCGCCTCAAGAACATAGAGTTAGCGTCTCAGCCCGGCGCTGCGCAAATCCGCAAGCAGGGCGTCCTTGGTATCGTTGTTGGCCAGCGGGAAGTTTCTCTCGACATTGGCCAGCCTGGCGGTGGGAGTCAGTAATTGCAGCTCATCAGCAACCCATTCGGCATCGGTCAGTCGGCCCAGCCTGACGTAGCTGGCGCACAACAAGTACTTCACCACAACGTTGTTGGCATTCCGCTCTTGCGCCCGTTCCAGCACCTCCACGGCCTTGGCGTATTGCCCCAGGGTATAATAGGCGAGACCATAGGTGATCAGGTACTCGAATGAGTAATACGGATTCAGGGCCACTCCCTTGTCATTGAATTCTATGGCCTCTGCCGGCCGCCCGATGAAACTGTTTATAAGACCCAAAAGACCGTAACCGTCGGCATAATTGGGCGCAACTTCGGTGGATTTCAGCGCAGCCTGCTCAGCCTGGATAAAATCCTTGTGCGCCAGATACACGAACCCTAGGGCCCACCAGTTCTGCGGCGTGGAATCATCCAGGGCCACGGCTCTTTTCGCCAGTTCAAGTGCACGATCCAGGGTCTCGATCGAGTTATCTGTCCAGTCGCGCCGGTAGTTCACCCCCAGTACAACGGCCATCGCCCCGTAAGCCCGACCATAGGAGGCGTCGGTTTCGATCGCTTTGCGATACATATCATAGGCATCGCGGTTGGCTTCCCGGGTATTGATCTTGAACAAGCGCTGCCCCTCCTGGAAATAGTCGTAGGCCTGCAGGTTCGCGGTGGCCTGTTTCGCGAGACGTTGTCTTTCCTGCTGCGTCAGGTTCAACGCGAACGCCTGCACGATACTCTTCGTCACATCATCCTGGACGGCGAAGACATCCTCGACCCGACGATCATAACGTTCCGCCCAAACATTGAAGCCCGATGTCGTATCCACCAGTTGCGCGTTCACCCTCAGTTCATCTCCCGCCTGACGCACACTGCCCTTCAGAACGAATTGCACATCGAGCTCTTTGCCCACCTGCTCGGGCGACACCTGCTCGTCCTTGTACCTGAGTGCCGTGTTGCCCGCGACTACACGTATCTCCGAGAGTCGAGACAGGTCCGTCGTGATATCTTCAGTAATACCGTCGGCAAGGTAGGCCTGTTGGGAATCACCACTCAGGTTGACAAATGGCATCACAACGATCGATGAAGCTGTTGCAATGGCGGGTGGCCCACGACTGCCGAACCACCCTGCCGCGAGCAATCCGATGCCCAGCAGAAGCAGCAGAAACGGGTTGACGCGTGAATCCCAGGAGCGCGTGCCGGGAACCGCGGAATCAGGATTTGGCGAGGTGCCATTATCGGGATTGTGATCGGCGGATGCCTGCTCCTGCCAAGTGACCTCGGCAATGAGCTGGTAGCCTTTCTTGGGGATGGTCGCGATATAACGGGGTTGTTTGGCACTGTCCGCCAGCGCTTTGCGTAACTTGATGATGGTGTTGGTCAGCGCGTCATAGCTCACAATGGCGCCGCGCCAGACCTCTGTTTCAAGCGATTCACGATGCACAACCTCGCCGGCATGGCGGGCAAGGTACACCAGGACTTCCATGGCCAGGGGTTCCAGGTGGACGCACTCATTCCCACGCCTGACAAGACTTTCAAGGGGAGAGACATACCATTCCCCCAGGGAGAAATCAGTCCGATCAAGTTCATTCATAGTGTTTCGTCGTACACCGCCGCCTGGCGTCTACCGGCTTCGTCCTCGGACTCGGAGCAGACACCCAGCACATCATCGCCTTCCTTGCCGATTCCGTTCCGATCGAGCCGATCCTCGACCACGTGGTTACGCCACCGAGCCTCCCTCTGGTCGAGTTTGAGCAGCGCGTTTACAAGTTGCCCTCTTACCTCTGAGGCAACGGACGGTGCAGCCGATTGCTGCACTGCCTGCGTGGCCGGCGGCAACAGGGTCTGCTGCTCAGCGGCCTCCTGGTCCATCTGCATGCGTTCCGCCATGGACTCTTCTGTCCGGACGCAGTCACCGAGTATCGCCTCGCGCAACAAGACCCCCAGATAGGTGATCAAGTACACAGATTCCTCAGCAGGCGCTGGCTCTGGGCGAGCACGGAGGAGAAAGAATGCTGCTGGCACAGCGTCCAGGGAAGTCGTGAGCGCCCGAAAACACCTACTCCCACTCCGCCTCCTCGTAGACGCGCTGCGCGTTTCGGCCCTTCAACGCATCGTAGTTCGCAAGATAATCGAATCTTGATTGGTCGATGGTTCCGATATCCTCGATGCCCCCACCCTGTTCCATGAGATCGACTACGGCCTGGCGTAGGAACACGAGATACTCATAGGTATCGGCGGTGGCCTTGCGGATGTCGGCCGGATCGCCATGTCCCGCGACCACCACTTTGGGTTCCAGCGCCGCCAGCGCCTCGAAGGCCGAAATCCATTCCCTATGCTGCGACTGCGGGCCAATACTCAACATGCGATCTATATAGACGATGTCGCCGCTGAACAGGATTCCTTGTTCCGGCAGCCAGACGAAACTGTCACCCGGCGTATGTGCGGGACCAGGATGCAGGAGTTCCAAACGGGTCTCACCGACGGTCAATGACGTCGCCTCCGAAAAGGTCTCGTCGGCGTACACTGGTTTCGTGCCTTCGAGACCGTCCGGGCCGACCAGGTGGGCCAGTGCGATGAGCTGGTCGCGTGATCGCGTCTGTTGGTCCGCTACGGCCTGTTCGCTCGCGATGATGCGGGCGCCTTGGGCCACGAAATAGGCGTTTCCCAGCCATCGATGGTCTTGTCCGCCGGTGTTGATCACGACCTCGACGGGGCTTGTCGGTGATCCGACGAATCGCCGCATCGATCATCTTCGCCCCTTTGTAGGATCCGCCCGGGTCAATGAGTACGACGCCGTCCTCGGTGACCACGACGCCAAAGGTCGCGTTGTTGCCCAGATTCTCGGCGTCACGATTGGTCAGCGGGCCGACCAGTGCAAAGACGTTCTCGGCAAGCTCATGGACCTTCAGCAGCTCCGCGGCGTGGGAGGTTGCCCTGAAAAGAGACATCGCGACGAGGGTGCAGGCGAGACGGCTCGGGAGCGATGCGATTACGGCCCCGTAGCGGGATCCGGCCATTCCTCCGTGCGCTCTGCTAGTCTCCATCGATAGCTCCCCGCAGGTAACGCAGCCGCGTTGGTGATGACAGGTCATCGCGTTCGATCCAAACCAAGTGGAGGTCGCCACGCGGGTCGATCGTCACCGCAGGACTGCCCTGGTAGCCTTCACCTGACGCCCCTGGAACCAAAAGGTCGTCGCTCCAACCGGACCCGGAATTCCACGAGACCAGCACGTCGCCTGGCTCGCTCGGATCGGCCCAGTCCTCACGCGTATCGTCCCAGGCGGCGACGAAACCGGGCTTACCACCTGCAACGGACGCATGCCACTGCGCCACCGCATCACCGAGCGCGTCCTGGACCCGCTGGTTTGGCCCGAAACTGAGGCCGCCGTCATGGCTCGCCGCACCCCAGACGGCGTAACCAGACTTGGCATCGCGCTTGTCCAGCCAGACGGTCCGGGCCATTCCCCCCTCGTCAATGGCCAGCGAGACGCGCATGACGCCGGTGCCGAGTCCGACGTGCTTTCCCTCCTCGCCGGTCGGTGCGAAGTGCTGGTTCAACTGATGCGCCGGCGCGAACGGCTGTCCGGAGTCACGCCAGGAGTGGAACAATCGGGTATGCCCTGCGCGGCGATCTTCCCAGGCGACCAGCAACCGCCCGTCCGCTGCCCAGGCTGCGGCCGGAAAGCCCTGATACGGACGGTCGGTGAGGCGGGATAGGGGCACTGGTGGTGCTGCGAGGGTGACCTTGTCCGCTTCGACCCGTAGATCGGCCGACACGATCAGTTGACCACCCCGTTGCTGGTGCGCCCAAAGTGCAGCGATACGCTCTGAGTGATCGCTGGCCAGGACCACCTGACGGCTGGTCTTTTCACCCAGCAGACACACCGGCCCTAGTCCATCGGCAGCGATGACACGCGCCACGACGGCGCCATCTTGCTCCCAGGCCGCCAGCCAGCGGTGCTCCCCGATCGTGGTGATGGCGGGCTCGTAGGCCTCCGCGCCATCGCTGACCTGATCGGTGCGCGGAAACGACTTCCCCGAATGCGGTTTAACCGCGACATAGACTTGCGGCGCACCGCTGCGGTCGTCTTCCCAGATGAGCGCTACTTCGACGCTCGATGCCGCGATATGCATCCGTCCGGCGCCGTCGAGGTGGTGAAAATACGGGCGCTCACTGTGGCTAGCGACGGTCACCGGATCGTCAAAGGTCCAGGGCGAAGCGGATACGAGAGAGGGCAAGTAGAGCCCCCCCACTAAGAGCGCGCCGCGTATCATGATTGGTTCGCCTTGAAGTCGGCGAACGTTTGCTGCTTGAAGTGTCCATCCTTGATGTAAGCGTCGAGCAACAGGAAGTCTTCGGCGCTTTGATACCCCGGAACGCGCGCCACTGGCTCGCCGTCTGGTTGCAGGAAGTAGAAGAAGGGCGTCCCGAACACCTTGAGCTTCACGCCCAACTCCATCTCGGTGATGCGCTCGCCGCTCGGCAGGCGCAAGCGGTCACCGCTCTCGGAGTCGACATACGTCAGGACATAGTTGGCCTGGTACGCTGCTTTCACCCGGGGATCGGAGAGACTTTCGCGGTTGGTCTTATCGCACGACGGACATCCGTGGCGTCCGAAGTACACGAATAGGGTACGCTGATCCTGCTGAGCGAGCGTCCACGCCTGATCAAAGGGGAGAAACTGCCAGCCCTTCGGCGGGTCGGCTGCCGCAAACAGGGGCCATCCAACCAGCATCGATGCCATGAGTGACGCGCCGGCAGCGACAACAGCGAAAGCAAAGCGTCTCATCGCGGTCTCCTTGTTTTAGAAGCGTGTTCATTCGGTCATGCGCCTTGGCTGATCCGGCCTATCAAATACCGGTCGTCGAGCGGCAGCGCCTGTCGACCTGGGGCTCATCGCCAAGTACTTCCTGAGCGTGCCGGAACCGACTTCCGGCAGTCTCGAATGAGCTGACGCCCGGGCAACAACGGCCGCGACGAAGCCTGAAGAAATATCTACAGCCAGCTTCATCTCATGTAGGGCGGGACATACTCCTCGATCTCACCACTGGCCAGATACGGAAGCGTCACGGTCTGGTAGTAATCCTCTCCCCGTGCAAACCAGCGGTCCCAGGACTCGATCCATTCCTGCGGCATCTGCTCAGGGAGCCAGAATCGCTCGGGAATCGCTTCCGACGGCGCCACCTCGGAGCCAACCGTCACGTGCGTGGTCACCACACCAGCACCGTCTTCCAAGCTGCGCCGCGCCAGGACCTTACCGTTTGCGTCCGTGATCATGGCCTCACCGAGGTAGACCGACCGATAGGGCACATCGGGAAGCTCCGGACTCTCATAGCCGAGAAAGGGACCGGCGTGGGCGGCATGCACGACCGGCACACCCAACATGCGGGCGAGCCTCGGCGGGGACTCCATCAACATCTGCAGATTAACCGCACGCAGCGGGTGATCGGGACCGGCTTCCTCGGGCAAGGTCCACCAGGTGGACCCGGCCAGCAGCAGCTGCACCTTCCCTTGGAGGCGTCGGGCTGTGCCGGAGCGGATCATCTCCCAGCACAGCGCAGTCCCGAATGAGCCGAGCGGCGTGGGCAAGACACCGTCGTCATTGCCCTTCTCGTAGTAGCAGGTCTCCCAGTAGGTCGGGAAATCCTTGTCATGGCGGAAGGTCGTCCCGTCCGGCATCACCAGCAGAAACGTGTTGAACACCCGTCCCCGGTCCTCCGCAAGGAAGGAGCCCCCGACGATGGCGTTCTCTTGCCTGGCCAGGTCCCTCAGCAGCTGCGCTGGCGCACCGTCGAGGGGGCGGATTGCCTTGATGATGTCTTCGTGAAAGGCGGCGGCGGAGGTAAACATCTCTGGCAGCATGATCAGCGATGCCTGCTTTGCGGCGGCTTCTCTGACTAACTGCTCCGCCTGCGTCAGGTTCGCGTCGACAGCACCGAGTTGCGGCGTCATCTGAATTGCCGCCACCTTGAGCCGCGTGACTCCGCTCGACGCCGAGTCTGGGCCCTCGGGGGACGCAAGAAGTGAGCGCTGGCCCGCGAGGAGCGCACTCGCTGCGAGCCACTTGCAGAATCGTCTTCGCCGCATCGATGAGACGCGTGCCTCCTTCTTGGCATCGGCTATCGACGTAGGCTCTGGCTGCATCCGGATCTCTCCAACGCTGAGTCTCAGTTCACCTGCTCGAAAAGCTTAGTACAGCGGTCAAGATTTACTAGCAGCGTTGTCTTTCGTCGGCCCCTGCGATCATCGGGATGTCGCGGCTGATCGCGAGCGATTTCGTCATCGTCTCGCAGGCCGCGGTAGCAACGAGCGTGGAAATGCCCGTCCGGGAGCTTAGCCCATCTTTAACACTTTGCGCTCCCGATTTCTTGTAAGTGTCTGATCGATAGTACACGCAGTTGTGGTGTGCATAATGCAGTTCAGGGGCTTGGAATCGCGCGGCGCCGTGTAGTGCCATAATCTACTGCCGGGCCATTGACCCTGACGGCGATGCGGCGCAGCATGCTCGGCATGTACATTCGCCGCACCACGATCAAGAGCCGGCGCAGCGGGGAGCCGTATTTCACCTATCGGTTGGTGGAATCCGTGCGCGAAGCCGGTCGGGTGCGCCAGTGCACGGTGCTCAATCTCGGGCGGCATTTCGACGTGCCGCGGGCGCAATGGCCGGCGTTGGTGCAGCGCATTGAGGCATTGCTCGGCGCGCAATCGGATCCGTTTGCCGATGCACTGGATGCGCGTTGGGAAGACATGGCGCAGCACTATGCGGCACAGGTCATTCGCTCGCGTGCAGGCCGCGGCGACGGCGACACGGCGCCGACGCGGTATCACAGCATTGATGTCGGTGCGCTCGACGTGGTGCGCCCGCGCAGCGTGGCGGTGGAGCACGTCGCCGTCTCGGCGTTGCGCCACGTGGGCTTGGATGAGCAACTGACGGTGCTGGGCTTCAACGGTCCGCAGCGCGCCGCGGCCATCGGCACCTTGATCGGGCGCATGACGGCGCCGGGCAGTGAACTGGCCACCCACCACTGGCTGCAACAACGCAGCGCGCTGGGGGAGTTGATCGATGTCGATTTCGCCAAACTGGATGTGATGGCGCTGTACCGAATCTCCGACTGGCTGCTGGCGCACAAGCCAGCGTTGGAGTCGTTTCTATATGCACGCGAGCGCGATCTGTTCGACCTCGACGAGGTGATCACGCTCTACGATCTGACCAACACCTATGTTCGAGGGCACGGCCCATGCAAACGCCCATGCCGCCTTCGGCAAATCCAAGGAGAGGCGCACCGACTGTCCGCTGGTGACCCTAGCGTTGGTGCTCG
>JANQFX010000056.1 GCA_028277725.1 Thiohalocapsa sp. | reverse complement strand
TCGGCTGCCGGCCCAAGGGAGGCGACCAACTCTGCGTCTGGGTGCGTGATTTCGGCCCGGGCATCCCCAGGAGTCAGCGCCGCCGCGTCTTTCAGCTCTTCTACCGTGGCGCGCAGGCGAAGCAGCTGGCGATCACGGGGACTGGAATCGGACTCGCCCTCGTTCAGCGTCTGATCCATGCCATGCAGGGACGGGTCGAGGTGGTGAACGCCGAACCCGGGGCCGAGTTTCGAGTCGAGCTCCCATTGGCCAAACCGGATGAGGATTAGTAATGATTCAGAAACAACCTACACACCGTAGGTTGGGCAAAGCGGAGCGTGCCCAACAAGGGCAGCTCAAGTTGCACCACTTGTTTCTGAATCGTTTCTTAGGCCAAGGTCAGGTAGCGCTCGATCTGCAGGGGCGTTGCCAGGCGCTCGGCCAGGAGCTCGATGGCCTCGTCGCTGATCAGGGTCTCGACCTCCTGCGTTGTGCATTGCCCGAGGAGCCAGCGGATGTAGGCTTCCTGCTCGCCACGGATGCCGTCGAGCGCGAAGACGGTCGAGCGTGCCCCGATCTCCTCGAGCCTGGGGTTACCCATGTCGTTCTTGAGCTTGGGATGCCCGGCCAGGACCACGGATAGCGATTCTCCCGCCCCGCGGACCAGCTCGATCAGCCGCTTGAGCTGCACCAGGGTCTGGCTGTTGAGGTCATGGGCGTCGTCAATGAACAGAGCGACGGGCCTTCCGCGCTGCTCGATCAGCGACAGCAGCAGGCGTTCGCGCCGCTCCGCCTGGGCGGGGACCTTCACCTCCTCCTCGACGGTGAGGTCGTAGAAAAGGGCCATGATCAGGGCCTTAAGATTGACGTGGACCTTGTCCACGGTTAGGGAGCGGGACACCAGGATCTCGCCCTCCTGCTGCAGGGCCTCGCGGATGCGCGCGAGCAGGGTGGTCTTGCCGCAACCGACGATGCCGCAGAGGGCGATCAGCCCGCCGCGTCGGATGGCGGCGTCCAGCTCCTGCGAAACGCGACGGTGGTGCTCGGTCTCGAAGTAGCCTGCGTCACGAAAGGGGCGCGTGATCCCGTAGTGCTCCATGACCTCGCCGAGCATGGCCTCAATCCCCTCGCTGTTTCTTGAGGTGGGTGCGCACGAAGTCCTCGATGGCCGGTTTGTCCAGGGTCTCGGACAACAGGGCGTCGAGCGCGGCGATCCGGTCCGCAGGGAGCCGCGCCAGCGGCATGCCCAGCATGCCGGCTACAGCCTTCTTGGCCGCGATGGCGTTCGGGTAGCGCAGCTCCTGGAAGGGGTCTGGGTCGCGGAACGGCTGTGCCTGAGGCGCCGGCCGGTCCGCGCCCTCCTGCAGCGTCACCGTGCCACCGTCGAGCGCCGCGAGCGGCAGCTGAAGCCGCGCGGCCAGGGCCTCGACCCGCTCGGCGCGTTTCTCGGTGCGGGTCTTTTTGAAGCGCCGGTAGCGGTGCAGCGGAATCGGACCGCCGACCGGGGTGTAGGGACCGTAGCGTCGCTCGCCGTGCTCGACGTAGAGCTCCGTGTCGAACAGGCCCCACCACAGGATTACGGTCTCCCCGGCCAGGTCGGGGTCGACCTCGTACTCGGTGGTGCCGATGACGATGCGGGCATCCACGCCGACGAGGCGCCGCTCCGGCTCCCGGGCGAAGGTGCAGAAGCGCTCCCAGTCGCACATGGTGCGAAGACCCTCCTCCGGCAGGTTGGCGAGCCAGTCCTCCAAGCGCGAATGCGGCTCCGAGCGGTGCTGCATGCGGTTGTAACGGACCAGGAAGCGCAGCAGCCAGTCATTGGCCTCGCGCTCGTTCTCCGGTTTGTGGAAATGGAACAGAGTCTCGTGCATCTCCTTGACGGTGCGAAACGGCCGCTCCACCTTGCCCTTGGCCCGCGCCGTTGCCTTGCGCCCGTCCTTTCTCTGCGGCATGTGGGTGCGCACGTCGATGCCCAGGTAATCCATGACCCGCCGGAACACCCGGCTCTTGGCGATGGGACCGTTGTCCAGGTAGAGCATCGCGGGGATACCCTGGAAAGAGATGGACTCGTCGCTCTTGGGTGCCATGGCGGCGAACAGGAAGCGCAACGCGGCTTCCACGTCCTCGCCGTAGACGCCGTGATACTCCTGGTAGGCAACGCCGCTGCGGTCGTCGACCACGCTGTAGAGCATCAAGAGCGGATGACCGCGCCCCTCCTCGAACCATTGCGGCTTCTCGACCTGCTTGAGGTCCGAAGGACTCAGGTCGAAATGCCAGCACTCGTTGCTGTGACGGGCCTGGAAGCGCACCGCCGGCGGCGGCCGGCCCAGGGTTTCGCGGTCATAGCCCCAGCGTTTTAGGTAGCGGTTCACCGTGGTCTTGGTGAGGACGTCCTTCGGTGCCCGCACCGGTCCATCAGGGGTCTGCACGCCGTAGTCCTCCAGCAGGCGAATGGCCTCGGCGGTCGACAGATGCCGCCCCTTGCGATTGGCGGTGCGCATCTTGATCGCGGCGACCACCTCGCAGAAGCGTTCCATCTCCTTGGCGCCCATCACCCGCGGCACGCCGTGATCGCAACGCCGCATTGGCTTGGGGACGGCCCGCTCGCGCAGCGCCCGATACAGGGTGTCGGTCGAGACGCCGTAGAGCCCGGCCGTCTCCTCCAATAGCAGGCGACGCTCGGCGCTGCGCGGGGCCAGCGGAGAGAGCCGCCGGCGCAGGTCTCTGATGGCCTCGGGCGGCACGCGCTTCATAGCGCAATGGCTCAGGCCGCATGCCGGGGCGTGCGGATGTTGCGCCTGGCCAGCCAGTCGTAAAGCGTCGAGGGCGAGCACTCCACCAGCTTGGCGATGGAGCGCTTGCTGATGCCCTTGGCCAGGTAACCGCGGATCTCGGCCTCCTTGGGGTCGAGCTTCAGACTGGCTGCCTTGCGGCCTTTGGGCCGGCCGAGCGGCTTGCCGGCGGCCTTGCGACGGGCCAGGGCCTCGCTGGTGCGCTGCGAGATGAGCTCGCGCTCTATCTCGGCGGCCAGCCCCAGCACCGTGGCGGTGATACGGCTCTGCATCGAGCCGTCAAGGAGCATGCCTTGCTTGGCGATGTGCACGCTCAGGCGGCGCTTCATGCAGGTCTCGAGCATCTCCAGGACCTGCAGGGTCGAGCGGCCCATGCGGCTGACCTCGGCGAACAATACGACATCGCCTTCGCATGCGGTATCGAGCAATAGCGCACCGACCGCCCGGTCGCGCCAGCCGATGCGCCCGGACACCGCGTCCTCGACGAACTCAAGGGGGCCGAGCCGATGGCCGTTGGCGTACTCCAGGATGCCGTGGCGTTGGTTGTCCAGGTCCTGCTGATCGGTCGATACGCGCAGATAGGCGAAGGTGGTCACGAGGCGATTTCCGAAGAAATGGCAGTTTCCGGTTTTTTCGAACGAATAACGTGCAGTTTAGACGGCATCGACCGGATAAGTAAGACTCGCAAAAAGGAGCCTTTATTCTGGACAGATGTCCGAGAATGCGTCTGGCTCGAAGTAGATAGCGCTACCGTAGCGGTAACTGGTCAAAGAGGAGTGGCCGTCTAAAAAATGGCCGTATTCCCGCACGGTGATGGGCGGGAGCTAGGGAAACTCCGGCCCGGATCCGGTTGGCGTTTTCAAGTGCTGCTGACTGACCGGGTTCAACAGCGCTTGGTCAATTGCCTTGCCACAAAGCTGCTGTCAGCGACAGAGAACGGCCAGAAGCTGTCCTTAGGCACTTGCTGATGATGCATGTCAGGATTCACGTGGCACCAACCGGCTCGTAAGAATCAAGAATGTCCGTTTTTCTGCCAACGACGCAGGGTCTCGCTGGGGGATTCGTCATAATGGGCGCGGTAGGTGCTCGAAAAATGGCCCATGTGCTGGAAGCCTTCGCTGTAGGCAAGGGAAGTAATCAGGCCGAAGCGCGGTCTACTTTGTCGCAGCGCTTTCCGGAAGGCACGTAGTTTCATCAAGACGTGATACTCATACGGCCCCATGCCAAAGTTGTCTTGAAAACTCCGGTACAGTGTTCTCGGCGACACCCGTACCCGTTCTGCCAGGCTGTTGATGCTAAGTCTCTCATGCGAACCCCATTCGGCTATTGCATTTCGTGCGCTGCTTACCACGTGATGGGTACGAGTTGTTGTTATGCCCCCTTTCCTCTCGCTGCCGTTCGCCGACAGCCAAGGCTGAAGTAGTTCACTAAGTGCCAGCGCAATGCGTTCCTGCAGTACCATGGCGTGTTGTTGATCCGTCACCGCCCCTCGCCGAGCCGCGCGTGTTGCCTCCTTGCAGCGAACAATCACAGGCGCCATAGCCCTCGGATCGACGGCCATCAGCGGAGCTTCTTTGAGGTCCCATCCCATGGAGCGGAGCAACCTGCGATTGATCAGCAGACCCAGAGACCGTACGTTTCCGGGAAGGACATAGTCCTGCTCGGAGTCTGGGTGGAACAGCAATGCGTGATTCTTGTCGCAAGGTCGACCGAACCAGTTCGGCGTGCCTCCGGCGGACAGAGCGAAAGTCAAGAACACGGCGTCGTTTCGATGACATTCCAGAGCGTGTATGGCGGCTGCGTACTGATACCAGTGTATCGCGATATCCGGAAGGTCGACGGAAACCAGCGAAAAACCCAGTTCCCCAGCGGTCAGTTGCAGATGCTCAAATTCCCATCCCTCGCCGCCGATCTGCGAGTACAAGTCCTCGATGTCGTCACACGAATGATGCCGATAAGTTAGCATTTAGCGAAACCGGGTTGCCCTAGTCCGGCAGTATCGGGTTATCGTCACAATCCGGCAACGCTTGTGATGGAACGACTGTCCTGCCCAGGAGGCCAGCAGATTCCCCCAGAGTGATGGCCAGAAGCCACCAAATTGAAGCCGAAGTGACGACAGGAATCGACCGTGTGGACTGACACTGTGGCCTACATTGCCGGCGTTTGCCTGGCATTGTCCTTCATTCCCCAAGTAATCAAGACCTTCCAAACTAAACGCGCTGATGACGTATCGATGGGGATGCTCTTGTTGTCACTTGGATCCGCTGGGGGCTACCAATACTACGCCTGGGTACTCGAATTGGTTCCCGTTTTCATCATGAATTCGATATTTCTTATGCTGCTACTCACAGAAATTGTATTGAAGCTTCGCTACGACAAATTGGCAGTGGCAGTCAGGCAGGGATCTCCCGAACCTCCAGAGTAGATGACGATCGGTGGTTCGCACATTGGTTTGATGGACCTGTTGCTAGGAATGCGTTCCGATCAGCAGAATTTCGATAATCAAAGCAAAAAACGCAAGTGATTTTAGACTGTTAGCCGATATCTTACTTCAAAGAGTGGGTTGTTACCGAAATGGCCGACTGGATGGCATCGCCCCCGCCCGTTTGATTTTGGCAGTATCCGGATATTCTTGAGCATTGTCAGCCCATAAAATTGGCGGCGCTTGACGACGCGAGGCTTTGGCCGGCGACCCTTGGCTTCCTGCTCCCATCCGCTTGTGCGATGTCCTGCGCGTTCGTTGCGCGAGGCACGATTCACGCGTGCCGTGGAAATAAGGATCCGGCGAGCAGCGGTTATGCCACCGGGAAACTAAGGTGTCAAAGGATCAACATTGGAGGCAACATGAACAATCATGAGACCTGTGTGGGTCAGTCGACGGGTTTGTCGCGCCGGACATTCGGTAAGCTCGTTACTGCTGCGTGCGGGGCCATGGCGGTCGGGAACAGCGTCGCCGCAGGCGAACGCAACGATCCGACCAATGAGAAGTTCAGGGAAAACACCTACCTGCCGGTTCGAGCCAAAGATGGGTACGGAGAATACAACCTGTGGGGAACGCTGCGTGAAGTGGTGGTAGGCACCCCTGAAGGCGCGATGTTCCCTAACGATGTGTCCTCGCTTCTGGAAAGCCACGGCGATGTGCTGCATCCCCCCGTCCTTGAAGCGTTGAAAAGCGGAACGGACAAACGGCTACTCAAAGACATTCTTCCTGACGCTTATGACGGGTTAATGGAAGAGACCGAAGCTATTGTGAAAGCCTATGAGGCGCATGGCGTGGAGGTGCATCTGCCGCGACTCGCCACCGAGGGCGAGCAGAAACTGAACTGGGGCGTGGGCGGACGCTGGCAGGTATTTGCCGCGGAGCCCCTGTGGGTGGTCGGCCGCATGGTTTTCGAGAACCAGTGGCGCAATGATATTAGCCGATCGCAGGTGATGGCCGTGCGCGACCTGCACCAGCCCTACATCGATGCCGATCCCAATGTGCTCTACTTTAACGCACCGACGACAAATCCCGACACTATGGATTACGTCTACGAAGGCGGCGATGTCCTCAATCTCGGGGACGGCAATGTGATCATCGCCACGGGCCATTCGTCCACCAACCGCAAAGGCGCCGATTGGATGGCGCGCATTCTCCGCCTCGATGGCTACACGCCACACATCATCGATTTGCCCAATGTGGGGATCCATCATCTATTTGCGGTGATGTGTCTGGCCGGGCCGAGGCTGGCGATCGTCTACCGGCCCGTCCTTGTCGACGGCATCCCGAAACCGATAAAAGACTACGAATTCATCGACATCACTGAAGAAGAGGCGGCCTGGGGCGGCGCGTGCATCGTCGCGCTGGATTCGAAGCGGTGCCTGTTGCCGTCCAACATGACGCGCATCGCTGACGAGCTGGCCAAGCGGGGCGTCGAACCGGTCCTTGTCGATTTTGAGGCCGCCGCCTTCTGGGGCGGGGCGATCCGCTGTGCCACAAACATCATCCGACGGGACATCGCCTGAGCGGCACGCACAGCACATATGTTTGCGGTGGCCTGCGGGTCACCGCAACAACATCCCGGACGCAGTCACTGCCTTCCAAGATGAAGAAGATGAAGCTGAGGGGGCAGCTGCCGCGAACGCCCAGAATGACTGAGCCATAAGCCGTCTAAACGATCCCAGGCCTACATGGCCGGGATCATCGCTATCAGGTTAATCGCAGACGACCCTGCGGTATAGATCGAACGGAAACGTCCGCCTATCGTTGCTTTTCGGAAGTACGCTGCTCGACGTTGATTTAACCGCTCAGCTTCGGTATGAGCCTTGCTTCGCAGGGCCCCGCGAGCAACCTTCACGCACCGCCCATGAGCGTTCGCTTAAGGACGGCTTCGGGTCGTTTCCTGACTGTCGTCGAAGGGTCGTTATGCCGGCAAATACTATTTGCAGCTAATGTGGGTCCGGGCCGTTGTTTGCGGGCTGGTTGCAAATAATCTGGGCCCAGTTGCAGATATTGTGGGTCGAGGGTAGCGGATAGTTGCAGTTAATGTGGTCCCGAAAAGGGCCTTGTTTGCGGGCCGGACGGATTATGATTGTGGGCCCTTACACTTAGGCTCCTGTCGGATCCAGAGACCCGGGCAAGACCTCATACATCCGCTGCACCTGGATTCCAGTCAGCTCGATCCAGGGTGTCAGGGCCGCCAGCCCTGCGACG
>JANQFX010000045.1 GCA_028277725.1 Thiohalocapsa sp. | reverse complement strand
CGCGTCGGCGGAGGTCAGGTGTTGGTCGGGGTAGAGGGATTCGAACCCCCGACATCCTGCTCCCAAAGCAGGCGCGCTACCAGACTGCGCTATACCCCGGCTGTCGAAACCGACATGTCGACACACGCCTACCTAAGCCGCTGCAATCTACAGGTACTGCCTGAACCCGTCAAGCACTTGTTGGCAGGCGCTGATCGCAACACGACGGCTCCGGATTGATCAATCCCGGGGGAGATGGAGGCACCGTTCAGGCCATGCTTCCATTCGGCGACTTGACCGCGCGCAGGATATGCGAGGCGATCTCCTCGATGGACTGGCTGGTGGTATTGAGCGCAGGGATGCCGTGGCGCTTGAACATGGCCTGGGCATCGCGGATGTCGCGCCGACAGCGTTCGGCAGAGGCGTACTCACTGCCCCGACGCCGCTCTTCGCGAATGGCCTGGAGGCGCTGCGGATCGATGGTGAGGCCAAACACCCGGCCCTTGGCCTCGATGAGTTCCGACGGCAGATCGCCGCGCGCGAAGTCCTCTTCGGTGATGGGGTGGTTCGCGGAGCGCAGGCCATAGTGCATGGCCAAATAGAGGCAGGTGGGCGTCTTGCCGCTGCGCGAGACGCCGGCAAGCACGACGTCGGCGTGGCGGTACCTATCCGGACGCACACCGTCGTCGTTGGCCATGGCGAAATTGATGGCGTCGATGCGTTTGGTGTACATGCTCGGCCGCGTGATGGCGTGACTGAGCCCGGACTGGCGGCTCGGCGGCACGCCGAGCTCCTGGCTCAATGGCTCGACGAAGCGTTCATAGAGTTCCAGGTAGAAGCAGGGACCTGCCTTGAGGATGGTGGCGATCTCCTCGTTCAGCAGGGTGGTGAAGACGATGGGTCGCACACCATCGCGCTCCTGGGCTTCACGCATACGTTGGGTGAGGGCGTGAGCACGGGCCTCGGTGTTGATATAGGGCATATAGACCTGCTCGAACTCGACAGTGACGAACTGCGACAGCAGGCTGTGGCCCATGGTCTCGGCGGTGATGCCGGTGCTCTCGGAGACGAAGTAGACGGTGCGTTTCATGTGTCGTTGACGAATGCTCGGCGGCCGCGGATGCGACGATGAGGCCGGCGCCTGCGGCGTGCGGCCGGGGTCACAGACACCGCGTAGCGGCTGTGCACCCGTGATTCACATCAATGCGGCTTAGGGTTGTCCGGGGCCATAGTAGCGGATGTTTCGAGGCCCTCCCACAACCGCCGGTGGCCGCACCGTTTCGCGCCACATCGCCCTCCGCCAAACCAACCTCCCCAAAGAGGCTCAGCCCATGCCCACGATCTCCAACGACCAGGATCTCCGCGCCCTGCTCAACAAGCTTCCGGCGGAGCAACAGCGCATCATCGGGGCCCGCTTCGCGCAGAGCGTGATCCGGCTGAGCCGCGATGAGCGCGTACGCCGCGCCATCGAGACGGCGATCCGCGCCGACGCGAGCCTCGACGAGACCGAAGACGCCTACCGCGCCGCCAAGGGCTACGCGACCAAGACCTATACGGATTGCGGCAAGGATACGGACTGGCTCGCGCAGGCCGATCATTTCGTCGCCGCCGCAGCAGCCGCCGCCGTGACGCCGGAGGACTTGCTGACCGATAAGACCAACCGGGCCTGGAAGGCCGCGATGCAGGCACGCATGGCCAACAACTGCGAAATGGTGGAGAGCGACGAGGACAACCACGCCGACGAGGTCCAGCGACAATACGCCATCGCGGACGAGTTCCTGGACGCAGCCGGCTGAGGCCTGGGTTGCCGGTGAGCTTGCGGATGCGTGTCGACCCGGAGGTCGACATGCCCGCCCGCCGTCTGAGGGTTGGCGTGCGCCTAGCCGCCCTGCTCCGCCGCAAGCATTTCGTCATAGATGGCCCAGGCCTCGGCGGCGCGCTCGGCGTCGATACGCTCGATGGCATGGCCCAGGTGGACGACCACGTAGTCGCCAACGGCCACCTCGTCACCGAGCATCAGCAGGCTCGCCTGCCGCTCCACGCCCTTCGCCTCGCAGCTGGCCACCAACCCATCGATGGCCTTGACCTGCATCGGAATCCCCATGCACATGTGCCGAACCCGTCTCTGATGTCTCTGGATCTGATCTCTCCGACGGCAGCCTAGGACGCCCACCCTCTCGACAGCAAGCACCGATGAGCCTCTCCCGCGCGCCAGATCAATCGCCGACACCGACAGACACGACCGAGCCCTCCACCACGCTGATCCTCGGGCTCGGCAACGTGCTGCTCACCGACGAAGGCGTCGGCGCCGCAGTACTCCGTGTGCTGGCACCGCTGGCCGAGGCCGACCCGCGCCTGTCCCTGCAGGACGGCGGCACGCTCAGCTTCACGCTGGCCGGCCCCATCGCCGAGGCCGCGCGACTGGTGGTGGTGGATGCCGCAAACCTCGGCCAGCCGCCGGGCAGCGTGCGGGTGCTGGAGGGCGCGGATATGGACGCCCAACTCGCCCAACATGCCGCCAGTGTCCATGAGGTCAGCCTGTCGGACCTGTTCGACATCGCTCGCCTCACCGATAGCCTGCCCGCCCGCCGCGCCCTGGTGGGGATACAGCCGGAGCGCATCGAGTGGGGCAGCGAGCTGACGGCACCCGTTGCTGCAGCGGTGCCGCGCGCGGCGGCCGAGATCGAGGCCCTGCTGCGGCGCTGGGATCTCGACACCTGACACCGAAGGCCACCTCCGGACGCGCTTCCCGCGCACACGCTCAGTCTACCGGTTGGCCCCCCGCCGACCCACGGCGTTGCGAAAGCTCAGGGGACCCGCGCAAGTCGTGCCTTGGGTCAAACCCAGGTGCATTAGCACATACTAAAATTATCAACTCACGAAAACGGAGGGGATCAATGACATCGCTCGGGGAAATCCCGGTCCGCGTAGAGGGGGAAACCCAGGTCGACTTCGGCAATGCCCGACCGATTCTCGGCGAGGTGCGCCACGCCCTGGCGCGGCTGCTCGACAGCGGCGAACCGACGCAGATCGACCTCGGCGCCATGCCCTTCGGCCCGGGCGACGAACAGCGTCTGCTGGACTGGCTCGGCCGCGGCGAGGTCAACGCATCCATCGAGGCCCTGGGGCCGACACGAATCCAGGAGACCGCGCTCCGTGGCGTCTGGCTGGTCGAATACCTGAACGCCGACGAGCAGCGCATCGCGCTACACCTCGAGATCGACGAGGTGCCGCGGCTGCTGCGCGCACCGCGCGAGGACCTCCGCGACGGCCTGGCCGAGCTCGATGCCAGGCTCGCCGACGCCGATGGCAACGACCCGACCGGTCCAGCCGCCGACTGATACCGCGGCGCCCGCCGGATGGGCGCCGACCGACTCCCAACGGCGCACCGGTCGCAGCGGTGCCCGGCTGGGTTCGACATCCGGCGACGGAATGCCCGCACCCACAGCTGCAGGAGGACCGATGGTCAAATCCAGCGCCACAGACACGGCTCCAGGGTCGTCCAACGAAACCACGCACCCCACACCCTCCGCGCCAGAGCACAGGGGTCCGGACACCATGACCTTGGGCGAAAGCCTGCGCCGCAACGGCGTCTCGCGCCGCGGCTTCCTGAAGTTCTGCGCCGCCACCGCAAGCATGATGGCGCTACCGCCGAGCATGGCCCTAGCCATCGCGGAGGCGCTCGAGCAGGCCCGACGACCGTCGGTGATCTGGTTGTCGTTCCAGGAATGCACCGGCTGCACCGAGGCCCTGACCCGCAGCTTCTCGCCGACGGTAGAGAACCTGATCCTCGACACCATCAGCCTGGACTACCACCACACGCTCCAGGCCGCCGCCGGCGACGCCGCCGAGCACGCCCGCGAACAGGCCATGCACGCCAACGCGGGCAGCTATCTGGTCGTCGTCGACGGCTCCCTGCCCGGGCCGAAAGCCAATCCCGGCTATTCCACCATCGCCGGCATCAGCAACTACGACATGCTGATGGACACGGTGAAGGGCGCGGCGGCCGTGGTCGCCGTGGGCACCTGCGCCACCTTCGGCGGCCTGCCCAAGGCGGACCCGAACCCCTCGGGCGCCGTCGCCGTGCAGGACCTCATCAAGGGCAAGCCGGTCATCAACGTCTCCGGCTGTCCGCCGATGCCCATGGTCATCACCGGCGTGCTGGCCCAGTACCTCACCTTCGGCAAGCTGCCGGAGCTCGACGAGTACAACCGCCCGCTGGCCTTCTTCGGCCAGTCCATCCACGACCGCTGCTACCGCCGCCCCTTCTACGACAAGGGCCTGTTCGCCGAAAGCTTCGACGACGAGGGTGCCAAGAAGGGCTGGTGCCTCTACCGCCTCGGCTGCAAGGGGCCGATGACCTACAACGCCTGCGCCACCATGAAGTGGAACGGCGGCACCAGCTGGCCGGTGGAGTCCGGCGCACCCTGCCTCGGCTGCTCCGAACCGAACTTCTGGGATGCCGGCGGCTTCTATGAGGCGCTGTCCGTGCCGCCGGGCAAATCCGGCGACACCCTGCTCGCGGCTGGCGTGGCGGGTGCGGCGGTGGGTGCGGGGGTCGGGCTCATGGCGCGCGGCAAGGCGAAGTCGGCCGCCAAGTCCCACCAGACGGTCACCGTCGACGAACTGGAGCAACAGCTATGACCTCCATGGATTTCCTGATGCTCACCAAGGGGCCGCTGTTCCAGGCGGCGCTCGCGATCTTCGCCATCGGCCTCGTGGTCCGGATCGTCGAGATCCTGGTGCTGGGCCGGGCGCACAACTACGCCGAGCCGCGCGGCAATGCCGTGGTCGGCGGCCTGCGCACCCTGTACAAGCGCTTCCACACCGACGCGGGCACCTTCAAGGCCGCGCCCTTCGACGTGGTGGTCGGCACCATCTGGCACATCGGCTTCATCATCGCCCTGCTGCTGTTCATCCCGCACGTGGAGCTGATCGAGTCGACCCTCGGCATCGCCTGGCCGGCGCTGCCGAACCCGGTGGTCGATGCCATCACGGCCATCACCCTGCTCGGACTCATGGCCGCGCTGGTGCACCGGCTGATGCACCCGGTGAAGCGCTTCCTGTCCACGCCCGAGGACTACCTGATCTGGGCCGTGACCTTCCTGGTGGCCCTCACCGGCTACCTGGCCTACCACCGCGTCATCAACCCCTATCCCCTCGGGCTCGGCCTGCACATCCTGGCCGCGGAGATCTTCCTGGTCGTCCTGCCCTTCACCAAGCTCACTCACATCTTCACGGCCTTCATCGCGCGCTACTACAACGGCGCCATTTTCGGCCGTAAGGGGGTCCAGTCATGACAGAAGCCGTCCTGACACCAGGTGCCCTGGCGCCCGAGGCGCCGGCCACCGGTTTCTCGCTGGAGCGCGGCCTGCAGGCCCTGCGCGAGGAGATGGACGCGCCCGTCGCGTCGTTCTTCTCCAGCTGCGTCCACTGCGGCATGTGCGCCACAGCCTGTCCCTTCTATGTCGAGACCGGCGACCCGAAGTACACGCCGATCCACAAGCTCGAGCCCATGCGCATCCTGTGGGAGAACGAGTTCACCCTCTGGGGCCGACTCAAGACGTCCGTCGGGCTGGGCAGAAAGGTCACCGACGAGATGCTCGAAGAGTGGGAACCGCTGCTCTACGACTCCTGCTCCATGTGCGGGCGCTGCTCCATGGTGTGCCCGGTGGGCAACGACCTGCAGTACATGATCCGCAAGGCACGCGAGGGCATGGTCGCCTCCGGCCATTCTCCGGAGGGGCTGATCGCGGCCTCCGTGCGCGCCGTCAACACCGGCAGCCCCATGGGCCTGAAGTGGAAGACACTGGACGTGCAGATCAAGCACGTGGAGTCCTCGTCCGGCCTGGAGGTCCCGGTGGACAAGCAGGGCGTCGACTACCTGGTACTGCTCTCCTCCATGGAGATCATCAACTTCCCGGAGTACCTGGAAGCCATCACCAAGATCTTCGCCCACGCCGGCGTCAGTTGGACGCTGAGCCAGAAGTGCTTCGAGGCCACCAACGCCGGCATCCAAATCGGCTCCAAGGACATCGCCGCGGTGCTGGTGCAGCGGGTGGTGGGTGCCGCCAAGGAACTGGGCGTGAAGAACGTCATCAGCCCGGAATGCGGCCACGCCTACACGGCCATCCGCTGGGAGGGACCCAACGCCATCCGGCAGGCCTACCCCTTCAAGGTGTTCCACATCATCGAGGTGCTGGAGACGCTGCGCGCCGAGGGCCGCATCAAGACCGAGGGCAAGGAGACGGACCGGCTGTCCATGCACGACCCATGCAACCTCGCCCGCAAGAGCGGCGTGATCCGGCAGCAGCGCAATCTGATGGACCTGATCGCCGAGGACTTCGTCGATCTCAAGGAGCACGGCAAGCTGCAATGGTGCTGCGGTGCCGGCGGCGGCGTCTCGTCCAACGAACGCGCCGAAGAGCTGAAGATCGCCGCCTTCAAGAAGAAGAAGGCGCAGATCGAGGAGGTCGAGCCCGAGCGCATGGTGACCATGTGCGCCACCTGCCGCACCCAGCTGGAGGAAGGGCTGGAGGAGTTCACGATGGACATCCCGGTGGTCGGCCTGACGGAGCTCATCGCGGACCACCTGGTGGAGCCGGACGAACCGGCCGCAGCACCGGCTGAGGAGACCAAAGCATGAGCCAGGCCAACAGCAAGCCCAATGGCGGGCGGGTCGTCGTCGACCCCATCACCCGCATCGAGGGCCATCTGCGCATCGAGGCGGAAATGGACGGGCAGAGCATCGCCCAAGCCTACTCCTCCGGCACCATGGTGCGCGGCATCGAGACCATCCTCAAGGGCCGCGATCCGCGCGACGCCTGGGCCTTCGCCCAGCGCATCTGCGGCGTCTGCACCCTGGTGCACGGCATGGCCTCCGTGCGCTCCGTCGAGGACGCGCTGCGGATCGAGATCCCGACCAACGCCCAGCTCATCCGCAACCTGATGCTGGGCGCCCAGTACATCCACGACCACGTGATGCACTTCTACCACCTGCACGCGCTGGACTGGGTGGACGTGGTCTCCAGCCTACAGGCGGACCCGACGGCGACCTCGCAGCTGGCCCAGAGCCTGAGCCGTTGGCCTAAGTCCTCACCCGGCTACTTCGCGGACGTGCAGAAGCGCATCAAGACCTTCGTGGAATCCGGCCAACTCGGCATCTTCGCCAACGGCTATTGGGGCCACCCGGCCTACAAGCTGCCGCCGGAGGCCAACCTGATGGCCGTCGCGCACTACCTGGAGGCGCTGGCCTGGCAACGCGAGGTGGCCAAGCTGCACGCGATCTTCGGCGGCAAGAATCCGCACCCGAACTTCGTCGTCGGCGGCGTCGTCTCGCCCATCGACCTGAACTCGGACTCGGCCATCAATGCCAAGAAGCTGGCCCAGGTGCAGGATCTCATCAAGCTGATGCAGGTCTTCGTCGATCAGGTCTATGTGCCGGACACCATCGCCATCGCCAGCTTCTACAAGGACTGGGGCGAGCGCGGCGAGGGGCTCGGCAACTTCCTCTGCTACGGCGACATGCCGCTCTCCGGCGGCAGCCTGAGCAACACCAGCGACCTGCTGTTCCCGCGCGGCGCCATCCTCAATCGCGATCTGAGCCGGATCGAGCCCGTGGACCTGCACGCCGACGGCGAGATCCAGGAGTTCATCAGCCACTCCTGGTACGAGTACGACGCCGGCACCGACGCAGGCCTGCACCCGTACAAGGGCGAGACCCACCTGGAGTACGACGGCCGCGGCGGCGTGCAACCGCCCTACACCCAGCTCGACATCAAGGACGGCTACTCCTGGCTCAAGTCGCCGCGCTGGAACAGCAACTCCGTCGAGGTCGGCCCGCTGGCGCGCATGCTGCTGCTGTACGCGGACCCCAACGCCGCCGCCCATGCCCAGGCCAAGGAACTGGTGGACGCCACCCTGTCGCAACTCGACCTGCCCGTCGACGCCCTCTTCTCCACCCTCGGGCGCACTGCGGCGCGCACGCTGGAGAGCAAGGTCGTCGCCGACCACATGCAGGTCTGGTACGACAGCCTCATCGCCAACGTGAAGGCCGGCGACACCAAGACCTTCGCCGAGGCCCTGTGGGAACCCGCCAGCTGGCCCAGCCAGGCCCGGGGGGCAGGTTTCATGGAGGCGCCGCGCGGCGCCCTGGGCCACTGGATCGTCATCAAGGACGAGCGCATCGCCAACTACCAGGCGGTGGTCCCCTCCACCTGGAACGCCGGCCCGAGGGACCCCCAGGGTGTGCCCGGTGCCTACGAGGCGGCCCTGGCCGACAACACCCAGCTGTACGACCCCAAGCAGCCCATCGAGATCCTGCGCACCATCCACTCCTTCGATCCCTGCATCGCATGCGCGGTGCACCTGGCCGACCCGGAGACGGGTGAGACCATCGAGATCAAGGTGAGCTGAGGCGAGCCGCGCGGCGACGGGCCTCCTCGTCGCCGCGCGGGTGCCATCCGGACCCGGTGCGTATTCCGGCGGACGTGACCGCCCATTCCGCGCCTGGCCAACCTTCTCGCCGACCCCGCCTTCGCGGCGCTGGAGATGCATGACACCGCGGAGCGGTGGCACGAGATCAGGCAAAGAAGCCCTTGATGATGAGAGCGACGAGGCCGCCGATGACGACGCCCATCATCCACTTGAGGACGGCAATCTCGGTGCGAATGGGCGCGAGCTCCCGTTGCAGGGACTGATCGAGATGCGCGCGGGTCACCCGCTCATTCGGGCATGGTATGCCGTTCATACGACACCCAGGCTAGCCTACCCCGGCACGGTCGGGAAGCCGGCCCTCGGGCCCATCTCGTAGCGGTCGCGGGCGTAGAGCGGGGGCGACTGCATGTAGACGGCCACCAGCTCGGCGATGGAGTCGAGGGCGTCCTGGTGGATGCGCTCGTAGCCGTGACTGGCATCGATGCCGAAGGTGACCAACGCGGTGCGCACGTCGTTGCCGGCCTCCAGGGCGGCGGCACTGTCGGAGCGGTAGTACTTGAAGACGTCGCGCTGGTGCGGGATCTGGAATTCCTGGCAGATCTGGATGATGCGGTGGGTCAGGTGATAGTCGAAGGGGCCGCCCATGTCCGCCATGCAGATGGTAGCTCCGAACTCGCTGGAGTTCTGCCCGGGCGCCGTGGTGCCGTTGTCGATGGTGAGCATCTCTGCGACGTCCTGGTGCAGCGCGCCGGAGGCACCGGAGCCGATCTCCTCCGAGATGGTGAACAACGGGTGGCAGTCCACCGGTAGCTCGATGTCGTGCTCGACCACGGCCTTGGTGGCGGCGAGCAACAGGGCTGCGCCGGCCTTGTCGTCGAGGTGGCGGGAGTTGATGAAGCCCGTGGCGGTGACCTCGGGCTGGCAGTCGATGGCGACGAAGTCCCCGACATGCACACCCAGCCTCAGCAGCTCATCGAGGTTGAACACGCACTCGTCCACGCGTAGCTCGACATAGTCCCAGCCGCTCGGCTGCGAGTCGATTTCGGGCCCGAAGGTGTGCCCGGACGCCTTCAGCGGCAGGATGGTGCCGCGGTGCTGGGTATGGTCGGTGAACAGGGTGCAGCGGGCGCCCTCGGCGAAGCGGGCGTTCCAGTGCCCCACCGGCACTAGTTGCAGCCGGCCGTTGGGCTTGAGCGACTTGACCATGGCGCCGAGGGTGTCGATGTGAGCGACGATGGCCTTGTTGGGCCGCCGCGCCTCGCCCTTCAGCGTGGCGCGAATGGCGCCGCGGCGGGTCAGCTCGAAGGGTACGCCGATGCGCTCGAGCTCTTCACAGACCAGGTGGACGACGCGGTCGGTATAGCCGGACGGGCTCGGCGTGAACAACAGCCGGAGAAGGACGTCGAGCAAGTAATCGTGATCGATGGGGACTGCTTTCAAACGCGGGGCTCTCTATTCGGTGGACGCCGCCGGTGATGCGGCAAATCGTCATCGGGTCGCGAGCGGGTCGCGGTCCGGACTCGGGGCGGGTGGCCGCTAGACCCGTGAGACGGTCTGCGGAAACAGCAGATCCACGAAGCGCTGCGCCGTTGGCTGCGGCTCGTGGTTGGCAAGGCCGGGGCGCTCGTTGGCCTCGATGATGACGTATTCGTCGCCCGCGACGTCCGGGACCAGAAAATCCAGCCCCGTCACCGGAATGTCGAGCTCTCGGGCCGCCCTGCGCGCGGCGTCGGCCAGGGTCGGGCTGAGCTCGGCGGTGCAATCGTGGATGGTGCCGCCGGTGTGCAGGTTGGCGGTCTTGCGCACGATCAGGGTCTCGCCCTCGGGAGGGATATCCTCCATCTTATAGCCCGCCTGACGCACGCAACGCTCGGTCTCGCCGTCCATCGGGATCGAACTCTCGCCGCCGGTGGCCGCGCGCCGGCGCCGGCTCTGGATCTGGATCAGCTCGTTGACCGTGTTCTGGCCATTGCCCACCACGTGCGCCGGGCGACGGATGGCGGCGGCCACCACCCGGAAGTCGATGACAATGATACGCAGGTCGGCCCCGGGACAGAACTGCTCCAGGATGACGGTCTCGCAGATGCGCTCGGCGGCGCGGATGGCGCGCTCGAGTTCCACCACGGAGCGGATGTCCACGCTGATGCCCGCGCCCTGCTCGCCGCGGGCCGGCTTGACGACCACCCGCTTGTGCTGGGTCATGAAGGCCTCGGCCTGGTCCAGCGCCTCGTACCGGCACTGCTCGGGTACCCTGAGCCCGGCCCGACCGAGCAGGCGCTGGGTGATGGCCTTGTCGTCGCAACGGCTCATGGCGACGGCCGTGGTGAGTTCGGACAGGGATTCACGGCAGACGATGCGCCGCCCGCCGAGGCTGAGCGCGAAGTAGCCGGCCTGGGCGTCGACCACCTCGATACCGATGCCACGCCTGCGGGCCTCGTTGACGATGATCGCCGCATAGGGATTCAGGTTGGTCTCTGGCTGCCTGCCGATGAACAGGGGCTCGTTGTAGGCGTTCTTGTTCTTCACCGCAAAAACCGGTACCCGCTCGAAGCCGAGCTTTTCGTAGAGGCGAATGGCGCCGCGGTTGTCGTGCATCACCGACAGGTCCAGGAAGGCGCGTCCACGGGCTTGGTAGAACTCCGCGACCTGGCGCACCAGCATCTCGCCGATGCCCGGATAGGGCGCCTGGGAGTCCACGCATAGCGCCCACAGGCTGGCGCCGAGTTCATAGTCGTGGAAGGCCTCGACGTGATCGATGCCGCAGACGACGCCGAGGATGGAGCCATCGTTGAGGTCCTCGGCCACCCAGTAGTTGAGGGTGCGTGAGGCGCGTTGGCCAAAAATGAAGTCCGGGTCCGGCGGAACCATCTTGCGCGCCGCGTAGAGCCGATGCGCGGCCTCGGCGTCCATATGGCTGGTGAGCAGCCGCACGACGAAGCCCTTGGGCCGGCGCTGGGTATACTGGTAGCGCTCGAACCAGAGCCGGAAGGTGTGCGACGGGTCCAGAAACAGGTCCTGCGGTGCGTAGGAGAGCACTACATGCGGGTCGCGCAGATACAGCGCGACGTCGCGCCGGCCGCTCTTTTCGGCTTGCAGACAGTTCGCCAGGCGCCCGGCGTCATTGAAGGTCTGGCCGAAGATCAGCCTGCCCCAGCCGCAGTCCACCACCGTCTCGGACCAGCTCTCGTCGTCGCTGCGGGCCTTGCTGTCCCAGCTGCTCACCGACGGGCCGCGCTTGCGCTCGAGCCGGTGATGGATGCTGTCTCTGAGGGTCATAAGTCTGCCCCTTGGTCGTTACTGCTCGGATGTCGAGGATGGACCAGCTGCTCGGGCTGCCTGAGCTCCGCGGGATGGGTCGGCGCGGTCTCGGTGCTCGGCCCCAGCGGTGCCCAGCGAGGACCGAGGCGCTGTCGGCCCACGTCCGCCACGCCGCTCGATGTCAGCCCCTGATCCGCCGACTCACACTCCCTGCTCCGCCAACCACAGCTCCAGCAACGCCACCTGCCAGAGCTTGGAACCCCGTAACGGCGTGATGTGCGATTCCGGATCGGCGAGCAGCATCTCGACATACTCCGGCTGGAACAGTTGCCGATCACGAGCGCGCTGGGAGGTGACCGCGTCGCGCATCATGTCCAGCACCTCGCCCCGCGGGTACTTGAGCGCCGGCACTGGGAAGTAGCCCTTGGGCCGGTCGATGACCTCCTTGGGGATGATTCGCCGGCCGATCGCCTTCAGCACACACTTGCCGTCGTCGCAGAGCTTGTGCTCCGCCGGTACGCGCGCCGCCAACTCGACCAGTTCGTGATCCAGGAAAGGCACTCGCGCCTCAAGGCCCCAGGCCATGGTCATGTTGTCCACCCGTTTGACAGGGTCGTCCACCAGCATGATGAGCTGATCGATGCGCAGCGCCTTGTCGACGGCCGTCTCGGCACCCGCCATGGCGAAGTGCTCGCGGATGAACTCCCGGCTGTAGTCGTCGCCGTGCAGGCGTGGATGGACCGCGCCTAGGTACTCGGCCTGGTCGCGGTCGCAGAAGACGCGGGCGTAGTCCAGCACGGGGTCGGTGCTCTGCTGCATGGGCGGATACCAGTGGTAACCGCCGAAGACCTCGTCCGCGCCCTGCCCGCTCTGCACCACCTTGACGTGCTTGGCCACCTCCTGCGACAGCAGGTAGAAGCCGATGACGTCGTGGCTGACCATGGGCTCGGACATGGCCCGGATGCAACCGGGCAGGTTCGGGAGCAGACGGGAGGCGGAGTCGACGTGGATCTTGTGGTGCCGCGTGCCGTAGTGCTTGGCGATGATGTCCGAGTACTGGAACTCGTCCCCGGCCTCGTTGCCGACGCTCTCGAAACCGACCGAAAAGGTGTTGAGCCCGGTCTGGTCCTGGTCCGCCAGCAGGCCGACGATGAGGCTGGAGTCGAGCCCGCCCGACAGCAGCACGCCGACGTCGACGTCGGCCACCAGGCGGCGGTCCACTGCAGTGCGCAGTGCGGCCAGCACTCGCTCCTGCCAATCGTCGAAGCCCAATCCCTGTTCCTCGGGCAGCGTCTCGAACCTGGGTGACCAATAGCCGTGTTCGCGGGTCGTGCCATCCGGTTCGATGACGCGCATGGTCGCCGGCGGCAGCTTGCGCACACCGCGCACGATGGTGTAAGGAGCCGGCACGACGGCATGGAAGTGCATGTAGTGATGCAGCGCCACCGGGTCGAGGTCGGTGTCGATGCCGCCGCCGGCGAGCAGCGCCGGCAACGAGGACGCGAAGCGCACGCCGCCCGACAGCTCCGCGAAGTACAGCGGCTTGATGCCGAGCCGGTCACGCACCAGCGTCAGTCGCCCCGTGTCGCGCTCGGCCACCGCGAAGGCGAACATGCCGTGGAAGCGCTGCACGCAGTCCGCCCCCCAGGCGTGGAAGGCCTTGAGCACGACTTCGGTATCGCCGTGGCTGAAGAAGCGGTAGCCCTGGCCGCTCAGTTCCTCGCGCAGCTGCTTGTAGTTGTAGATGCAACCGTTGAAGGCGACGGTCAGGCCCAGGTCGCTGTCGACCATGGGCTGATTGGCATGGGTACTCAGATCGATGATGCTGAGCCGCCGATGGCCCAGCGCAATCCTGCCCTGTTGGAATAGGCCGCTGGAATCGGGGCCTCGCGGCTCCATGACGGCATTGACTGCGGCGAGGACGCCGAGGTCGATGGGACGGTCGTCGAAGCGAATCTCACCGCAGAAACCACACACGCAGGGAACACTCCTACCGGGGTAGATGAAGCTGCGGCGTACGCCCCCGGATCGCGACCGCCGGCGATGGGTAGTCAGAGGTGACGAAGGTCGCGGAAGTCGGCTTCACCGAGCCCGAGCGTCGGTGACTCGCGCACCCGTCTTGGGCCCATGTTAACCAATGCCTTGATGCGCTTCCAGGAAAGCCCCGAGCACACCCCTGCCGCGCGCCTGCGCCGCGATCAGGGTCGGCGTCGGGCTGGCGCCCGACCGATTCGCAATCCAACGCACAGCCCCAATACCTCGTCTCGTTGGAGAGAACTCGGGCGGCACCGGGGCCGGCGCCCGTCCCACCACAGGTAGATCGAGATGGCACCCGACCCGAACGTCGCCAAGATTGCGAACGAAGGCCATTATGCGGACAGCTTCGACGCGGATGAGGAAGTCTACGACGAGTCCAAGGAGCGCCTGGTGCGCGGCATGCTCCAGGCGATCGGCGAAGACCCCGACCGCGAGGGCCTGCGTCGCACACCCCTTCGCGTCGCCAAGGCCATGGATTTCCTCACTAGCGGCTATGAGCTGTCCGCCGAGGAGATCATCAAGAAGGCCGTCTTTGAGGAAGACGTCAAGGAGATGGTCATCGTGCGCGACATCGAGTTCTACAGCATGTGCGAGCACCATATGCTGCCCTTCTTCGGCCACGCGCACGTTGGCTACCTGCCCAACGGCAAGGTCGTGGGGCTCAGCAAGGTGGCACGGGTAGTCGACGTCTTCGCCCGCAGGCTACAGGTCCAGGAACGGCTCACCAATCAGGTGGCCGACGCCATGATGGAATACCTAAACGCCCACGGCGTCGCCGTCGTCATGGAGGCCAGCCACACCTGCATGATGATGCGGGGCGTTCAGAAGCAGAACAGCACCACGGTATCGAGCGCCATGCGCGGCACCTTCCAGGATGACCCGCGCACCCGCGCGGAGTTCATGGGTTTTTTGCAGCAGTAATCCGCGGCCAACGATCACTCGCACTCCCCACGGCCCCGAGCACCTTCGGAAAACCCCGCGGCGACGCCGCGGGTGGTCCTTAGATCGACCACTACCAAGACTTGTACGGCAGAAACTTGCCATTCAGCGTCACCACCACGCGGTCGCCCTTGGGGTCTTCTTGCTTGTCGACATCCATCGTGAAATCGATAGCGCTCATGATTCCGTCGCCGAACTTCTCGTGGATCAGCTCCTTGATGGTCTCGCCGTAGACACCAACAATCTCATACCAACGGTAGATGAGCGGGTCCGTCGGCACGACCTGGTCCCATGTCTTCATCGGGAAGGTCTGCAGTGCATCCGCCACCTCCGGTGCGAGGCCGAGCGTCTCCGCGCACGCCTGCGCCTTGGCGCCATCCAGACTGTTCATGCCCAAACAGGCGGAACACAGGAACTCCGGCGACAGGCCAACTGCGGCGCCCAGCGCCTCCCAAGTCATACCTTTCGACCTCTTCGCGTCCAGGATCGCGGATTTCATCTCGAGCTTGTTCATGCTGTGGCACCTCGTCGTGCGGGTTCTGTGGGTGAGTGAATCGAGATTGATCGGTCTCGCATTCCTTTAAGCACACCGGGTGCCAGCATGGGCAGACACGCTGCCGGCACGTCCCGAAGCGCCGCACGGCGCGCTGCTTTCGCGTGCGAGAGCCGCCGCCGAGCCGCAAGCGACAAGCGTCCGAGCAAAATTGTCGGAGATTGTCGACACTACCGCCGCGGCTCGGAGCCAGGCAATGTCGCCAAATGTCAGGTGGCACACTCGACGCACCGCGCGTCGAGCGTGGACAAGCCGCCCGCCGTGCGGCTTCTTGGCAGGCTTCCAGGCAGGAGTCGCCGAGAGGTGGCACGCTCCCTGCATTGGCTTTCTGGAGAGTTTTCAGATCCCAAGGGCAGCCGACATGAGCGCGAACATCTCCATCGACTACATCACCCACACCTTCAAGGGGCAGTCGGCCCCGACGCTGAAGGACGTGGCGCTGACCATCCCGCCAGGACAGCAGGTAGCGCTGATCGGGCGCAGCGGCTGCGGCAAATCCACACTGCTGCATATGCTCGCAGGACTGCTGCTGCCCTCTGAAGGGTGCGTGCATATCCGCGGCCACATGGTCACTCGGCCCAGCGCCAAGTGGAACATGATG
>JANQFX010000035.1 GCA_028277725.1 Thiohalocapsa sp. | reverse complement strand
GGGCCTTGATCATCCTTCCGGCCAAAACCTGACAGAGGGTGCGTGAAATTGGCACCCGAAAACCGGCAGGGGTGGGTCGGCAGAACCCCTGAACTTTCGTACTCTTGGAAGTGCAACCTAACCATGAGTATGAAGGGCGCCGGGGTTCTGCCGTGTTTGACTCTAGTGCTGCACTGTGAAAATGCCGAGGCCACGTAACCATTCAGGCCGCCAGCGGTTTGCCCGTGTAGGTCCATCGAAACGGCTTGGCTAGGGTCTCGTTGAAGGCATCGATGAACGTAGCGATCTTGTGGCGCAGGTCATCGAGGGAGCGGAAGTTGCCGCGGCGGATGACTTTGCGCGCGAGGATGGAGAACCACATCTCGATCTGGTTGAGCCAGGAAGCATGCTTCGGCGTGAAGTGACAGACGATCCGGTGGCGGGGGTCGCGCAGGAAGCGCTCGCGCGTGACCATGGATTTGAGGATGCCGCGTTTGCCCTTGACGCCGAGGTCGATGTCGAGGGCGCAGGCGTCGGCGATCACGCGCACGACGGCTTCCGAGCAGTGGATATTGAGGTTGTCCATGATCAGGTGCCATGGGGTCGTGGCGGTGCGTTGTGCGAGCAACTGCGCCAACCACTGTGCGAAGTCCTGCTCGGTGCGTGTCGGCCCGAGGTGATAGCCGACCTTGCCGGTGACGACGTCGAAGGCGGCGATCAGTGTCAGGGTGGCGTGGCGCACGTACTCGAACTCGCGCCGTTCGATCAGACCGCGGCGCATGGGCAAGGTCGCCGCGGCGCGTTCGAGTGCCTGCACGCCGGTCATCTCGTCGATGCTGCGCGTCTCGATGCCGGCGGCGGCGCGCTGCGGCGCCAGTCGGTAGGTCTCGCACAGATCGTGGCACTTCTGGTCGAAGCGCGCATCCCGAGGCGTGTTAATCCAGCCGCGGGTTCGGTGCGGTTTGAGGTCGGCCTCGCGCAGGAAGCGCCCGATGGAGTCCGGGGAGATGGCATCGACGATGTCGCGTGCGACGGCTTCGGCGGCCAGGTCCGCGTGCGTCCAGTGCGTCAGCTCGCGCCCATCACGGCGTGGCGGCTCGCAGGCCAGCGCGAGGATCGAGCAGATCTGCTCGGGGGTGAACGTGGGCGGCGTACCCGGCCGCGGTGCGTCGAGCAACCGCTCCAATACCGGCAACGTCGCGGAACTATTCGACCAGCGCCGACGCCAGCGTTGCACCGTGGCGCGTCCAACCGCCAACCTGGCGACGGTGGCACGGACACCCACGCCCGCAGCCGCCAACAGAACGATCTGCGCGCGTGTCACCAGAGCTTGCGGCGCGCTGTGCCGGCGCACCAGCGCCTCCAACGCTCGACGATCTTGATTCGAAAGGCGCACGGGGGTGGCGGCGTGGCGGGGCATGAACGAAGACCTCTGGTCAGAGAAAATACTTCTGATCAGTATCTTATCCCATATATCTAAAAATGGTCTCAGAACTTCCGCAGTGCTGCACTAGACGAGCAGCCGATGTGTTGCCAGCGCCGACGGCGCCCGCGCGAAGCGTGTCGCGTTGAGCAAGCGCTACCCGCGTCGGGAGCAGGCGAGGACGCTTGCAGCGGTGCGGGATCGACTGGCGCAAGGGCAGTCCGAGCGCAGTGTTGGCGAGGAACTGGGTATTGCGCGTTCGACGTTGCAGGATTGGCTGGGGCAGGCGCCGGCTGCAGAGGTGCCGGCGGCCTTGCAGCAGTTCTACGCCTCCGAGGAGGGGGTGGCGTGGTTGCACCGCCAAGTGCTGGCGGCGCATCTGGTCATCACCTTGCTGGCGGGCGCCGGCATCCGTCAGGTGTGCACGTTTCTGGAGTTGAGCGGGTTGTCGGCATTCGCCGCCCGCTCCTACGGCAGCCAGCACAAACTCAACGCCGCGCTCGAGGAGGCGGTGGTGGGCTAGGCCGAGCAGCAACGCGAGCGCTTGGCGGGGCAGATGCCGCAGCGGCGTATCAGCGTCTGTGAAGACGAGACCTACCATCCGGAGATTTGCCTGGTGGCCATCGAGCCGGTGTCGAACTTCATTCTGCACGAGCGTTATGCCCCGGACCGCTCGGCGGCGACCTGGACGCAGGCCTTGGACGAGGCGCTGGAGGGCTTGCGCGTGGAGGTGGTGCAAGGCACCAGCGACGAGGCCAAGGGGCTGCTGCGCCCTGTCGAGCGGGACCTGGGCGCTCATCACTCGCCTGATGTGTTCCCTGTCCAGCACGAGGTCTCCAAGGTCACCGCGCTGCCAGTGGCGCGCGCGCTGGAACAAGCGCAACGGGCTTCCGATCAAGCCCGCGATGAGGTGGCGGCGCAGCGCGAACAGGCCGAACAAGACCAACAGCAGGCCCGTGCGTGCGCGAACTCGCCGATGCGTATCACCCCTATGACCTGGCGAGTCACTGGGCCTGGCGCCGGAGATCGAAACCCTGGTGCACCAACAGCTCATTCCAGCCATCTCTCTGGAGCGGGTGGCGGCGCGCAGCACCGGCGCCGAACGGCGCCACGAGCTGCATCGGCGATCGCAGCAGTTGCTGGCATCGCTGCGGCGGATCGACTCACCATTGCAGCGACTCGACGCCGATCGGCGCCGCGAGATCGAGACGCTCGCCGCCGAATGCGCCGACCTGTTCCAGCGCAGCAGTTCCTGCGTGGAAGGGCGCAACGGACAACTCGCCCTCCATCACCACGGCAAGCATCGCCTGAGCGATCGCAAACTCGCCGCGCTGACCGCCATGCACAATTATTTCATCCGCCGCCCCGATGGAACGAGCGCGGCAGAACGCTTCTTCGGCCAGCCGCCAACACCGCTGTTCGAGCACCTGCTCAGTGCGCTCGACCCACCCCCGCGACCGGCCCGAAAACGAACGAGACCGCCGCGCGTCGCCTACCTCGAACCGAGGGCGGCGTAGCACCGGTGGCCGGAAGGATGATCAAGGCCTCGGGGGGACAGAGGCCGATTTCATTTTCACCGGCTTCGATGGTTTCGACCCCGAGACCGGTGAGACCATCGAGACCTCTATCGCTCCGGCCGATCTGGATCCGAACGACCGGGCGCTGCAGGGAAAGTTCTGGGGTAACTCGCTACGCTGCGCCTATCGGTCCGAGCTTGTGGCCCGCATGGGGCCTTGGGACGAGATGCTCGACGTGTTAGAAGACCGCGAATACGCCGAGCGCGGTCTGTTTCGTGCCAACAATGCGGTGGCAGTACCCGAGGTGCTGGCGCACGCGCGGCGCGGCGGCGATGAGCGCCTGAGCGACCGGCTGCGCAGCAGGGCGGGCCGGGCCAATCGGATCGAATGTGAGCGCCGCCTGCTCGCGCTGGCGCAGCAGACCGGACGCGCGAGGCCGGAAGCGCTCTCGGCCTTCGCATCGCGACTCTACGGGCTCGGAGTGCGGTGCTATGCCGAGGGCTGGATCGACCATGGTCGCGCCTGCGGTGAGATCGCACGTGCGGCCGGCGCGAAGCTGGACGCCAAGGGCCGACAGCGGCGGTTGGCCTGGCGACTGGGCGTCGTGGGCGGCCGGCTATATGGCCTCATGGGGCGGCTCAAGGGTTCATGATCAAGGTCGCCTTCGGCTCCGTGCCCAAGGACGGCGGCACCTTCACCTTCTACCGCAACCAGCGGCCCGCGCTACTGGCGCACGGCATCTATTTGCGCTGCGTGACGGTGGGTCGGCGCGAGGCGGGACTGGTGGAGCCGGAGTACTTGGATGAAGGCTGTGTGCTGCTGGCCCCAAGCGCGCGCGTAGTCAAGCGGCAGGCTCGTGCCTTTACCGAGTGGTGCGTCGCGGAAGAGATCGACATCGTGATGGGCATCAACTCGGTCGCGATCCTGTCCGCGATCCCGCATTTGCCCGAGCGGGTGCGGGTGATGGCGCGCTGCGCCAACGGGTTCGACCACGGCTACCGCATCACCTTGGCCGGGCGTGAGCGGCTGGCGGAAATCGTCGCGCTGACCCCGCGGCTGCGCGACACGCTCATCGCGGAGTACGGCGCGCCAGCCGAGCGCATCACGCTGATCCCCAACGGCATCGATCCGGCGCCGTTCGAGACCGCAGCCTCTCGCCCCCGGGGTCAGGGCAAGCGGATCGAGCTGGGCTTTCTCGGCCGGCTGGAGCATGGCCAGAAGGGTGTGCTGCACCTTCCGGCGATCGTGCAGGCGCTCGCTGCCGAGGGCGTGCCCTTTCGCCTGCGCATCGCGGGCAAGGGTCGGGATGAAGGCGAGCTACGGGCCGCGCTCGCGGGCGACATCGCGGCGGGTCGGGTGGAGCTGTTGGGTGCGCTCGGCCCGGCGAGCGTGCCGGGATTCCTGGCCGAGACGGACGCGCTGCTCTTTACGTCTCATTTCGAGGGCTGTCCCAACGCGCTGCTCGAGGCGATGATGGCGGGTGCGGTGCCAGTCTCGAGTAGGATCGAAGGCACGACCGATTTCCTGATCGCCGAGGGCGAGACGGGGTTCCTCTGCGCCGCGGACGACCATGCCTGCTTTGCCCGGCACGCGGCTACGCTGGAACGGGACCGCGCCCGGCTGGCCCAGATCAGCGCAGCCGTCGCCGCAGCCGCTCGCGCGCGGCTCACCAACGCCACCGCCGCGGCGGCCTATGCGGAGCTCTTCGCGCGGGGCATGGCGGAGCCCCCGCCGGCATGGCATCCGCGGCCATGGAGCGAATTCCGGCGGGATCCGAATTTTCAGGGCGGGTGGTCGGAGTGGTTGCCGGGTGGTTTGCAACACAGCCTAGAACGCGTGGTTGCCACCTTAGGTCTCCGAGGCCTTGCAAAGCAGTTTTCGGGGCCTGGCGATCATCGGAACGAGAACTTCCGCTAAGGAGGTTCTAGCGCGGTTCGTTTGGGTCTCGAATTTTACCGCAACGGGAGGTATCTGACCTGCCCCTCCCATTCTCCATCCACGCTGCAGTGGGCCAGAAGCAGAATGTCCTCGATGGCGGAGCGCAGTGCCACGGTCCGAGCAACTTCAAAAACCCCGGTCATGGGTTGGCCCGCACGGACGCGCTCATAGGCGAAGGCCGTGATCGTGGCAACGTCGTGGGTGAGCAGAGCTCGTCCATGCTCAGCCGCCCAAGCCAGTACGCTCGGATCATCGGCTCCCGAGAGACCGACGTCTTGGACACGCACCACATCGATATCGGGATCTCGGAGACGAACGCCGCGCACGATGTTGTTGTTGAAGTTCTCGTCGGCGAGGAGCCAGATCACACCGAATCCTGCCCGGCTTGGCGCGTCATCAGCCGCGCGCGTATCCCGGTTGGATCGAAGAGTCGCTCGTTCGCCTGTCTGACCTCGGCTGAGCGCTGCTCTCGTCCCCTGAGGTAGTCTTCCACCTCGGCGGTATGGGCCAAGTAGTAGGCGATGACGGCATAGACCTCTCCGAGAGAGATGGCTGGATACTGTTCGGCGATTTCCTCGGCGGTGGATCCGTCGCAAAAGGTGCCGACCAAGGTGTCAAGCGTCACGCGGGAACTGCCCACGCGAAAGATACCGGCGGCATCCGCTGCCAAGGGTGGCGTTTCGGCCTCAACAACCATGGTCATATCGATTCTCTAGGCGCGTTGATCAGAGCGCCGGCGTGAGCGCAGTTGAACACGCTGGCCAAACATTTGGTCAACGTCGAGCGGATCGCCCGAAACTGGGAAGACATGCTCCGCGTCGCCGGCTCCTTGAAGTTGGGCACCGTTACGGCCCCTGAGCGTGTCCGCTCCCTTCTGAATAGCAACCGGCCATCGAGCTTGACCAAGGCCATCCGGGATCTAGAAAAGATATCCAAGACCATCCACTTGTCAAGGTGATTTTCAACAATGTTGATACCTGAGGAGCAAGGAGCTGGGCTCTTCATTCCGTCCAAGCACCCTTTTCAAAGGGGGGCTTTCAAAGGGGCGTTCGGGCGCAAGGGGAGATTGTTTCCCGGCATTCGCCCAAGTGCGCGCTGAGCATCACTTGCCCAACGTTTCTTCGGTCTCAAGCGCGATCAGGGGGGTGCGGCCTTCACATGATGTTGTCTCGAGGAGTATGCTGTAACGTTCTGTAATGTGGAAAGAAGGTGTAGGCATGGCAGAGGTCATCAGCAAGTTG
>JANQFX010000055.1 GCA_028277725.1 Thiohalocapsa sp. | reverse complement strand
GGCAATGCCGGGGCGAACCGGATTGCTGGGCTCGGGGGGCATGACCTGCTGACCGGCGGGCTGGGGGATGACCTGTTTGTGTTTGGGGAGGGGGACGGTCACGACACTATCACCGACTTCACACAAGGTGCCGATAGCGACGACGCAATCGACATGGCCGCTTTCGGATTTAACTCATTTGCCGATGTTCTGGCAGCGGCGACGGATATCGGACCGGATGTGGTTATCCAACTCGATGCGGACCACAGCATTACGCTTCTGGGCGTTAACAAGGGCAATCTGCACCAGGACGACTTCAACGTTGCACCATGAAGTAGGGACGCGGGTTAGACCAGATCACCAGACTACTACGCACCGCCGACTAAGGTGAAGTCCTATGACACAGTCGGTTACCCGAGCCCGCACCAATCCCCTCAGTGATGCTCTACGCCAATGCCGGGTCGGGCTCGGAGCGGTGATCCTGTTCAGCTTTGCTATTAACCTACTGCTGCTGACAGCACCACTCTACATGCTGCAAATATTTGACCGCGTGCTGACCAGCCGCAGTACGGAAACGCTACTATATCTGACATTGGTTGCCGGCTTCGCTTTTCTCGTTCTCCTCGGTTTTGACATTGTCCGGAGCAGGATAATGATCTCGCTTGGAACCTGGCTCGACCGTCGCGTGGGTGGTGGTGCGCTGGCCGCGAGCCTGAATGTAGCCCTCGGGCGACGCAGTGTCTCGGTGCAGGCACTGCGTGATATGGGAACCGTGCGAACATTCCTCACTGGTCCCGGCATATTTCCCATTCTGGATGCACCCTGGACGCCGGTGTTCTTGGCGGTGGTATTCCTTCTCCATCCCCTGCTTGGTTGGATGGGGTTGGTCGGTGCACTCCTGCTCTTCAGCTTGGCACTCGTCAACGATCTCATGACAAGAAAATCGCTGATGCGCGCATCGCATATAAGCTCCCTAGCACTCGATGAAGCCCAGGCCGCGGCCCGCAACGCCGATATCGTCCAGGCCATGGGTATGGTGCCCAATGTAATCGACCGCTGGGCGAAGACGATCGAGGGCTCACTTGTGGAGCAGGCCCGCGCGAGCCGGCGAAGCGGTGCGATCACGGCCTTGTCGAAGTTCCTTCGCCAGCTGTTGCAGGTAGGCATACTCGGCCTTGGCGCCTGGTTGGTGCTACAGAACGAGCTCACTCCCGGTGGCATGATCGCCGGGTCGATCCTGATGGCTCGAGCGCTCGCCCCTGTCGAACAGGCCATAGGTTCCTGGCGTTCGGCGGCTACTGCCCGGGGGGCCTGCCAGCGCGTGAAGACGCTGTTGTCCGTTGCGGCACCGGCTACCCCGGTACCGGCTTTACCTGTTCCGGAAGGAGAACTTTCCGTCGAAGGCGTTAGCTATGCGCATCCCGGCGAAAAGGAGCCTATGCTACGGAACATCAGCTTCAGCCTTGATCCGGGCGAGAGCCTCGGCCTTATCGGACCGACCGGGTGTGGAAAGACGTCGCTGGCGCGCATTCTCATCGGCAACCTTAAGCCCCAGCTCGGCCATGCACGACTCGATGGTGCCGATCTGTCTGACTGGGACCCGCAGGATCGGGGCCGATATTTGGGCTACCTGCCCCAGGACGTAGAGCTCTTCAGCGGTACAGTGCGTGAGAATATCGCGAAGTTGGCTGACGGTGCTACGGAAGAGGTATACAAGGCTGCCCGGTTGGCAGGGGTTCACGAGGAACTTCTGGCGCTTCCCCAAGGCTATGAAACCGAAATCGGGATCGACGGCATGGCGCTATCAGGCGGGCAATGCCAGAAGATCGCCCTGGCGCGTGCCGTCTATGGCCATCCGAAGCTCGTGGTGCTGGACGAGCCCAACTCCAACCTAGATATGGCCGGTGAAACTGCACTGGTTAAGACGTTGGCCAACCTCAAGGAGCGAGGCGTCACTCTGGTGATCATCGCCCATCGCCCAGGTGTTCTGAGAAACATCGATACAATCCTGGTGCTCCGAAACGGCACTGTTGAGATGATTGGACCAAGAGACGAGGTCCTTCAAAAAGTGGCCCGACCAAACGCGGCTGCCGTCGAGTCGCGAATGAGGCGCAAGAAATGACGAGGCAGGAGATCCCCACCATTCCCAAGCGGCCGCCCGTCCGAAACGCCATTATGGCAGGCATGCTGCTGTTCTTTGCCTTCTCTGGCGGCGTGGCGGCCTGGGCCAACTTGGCGCCCTTGGCGAGCGCCGCTATCGCGCCCGGATCGGTCAATCTCGACACATATCGTAAGACAGTTCAGCACCTGGAGGGCGGGATTGTCTCTCGCATTTTTGTACGTGAGGGGCAGGACGTGAGCCAAGGCGATGTGTTGGTCGAACTGGACGATACTCAGGCCCGCGCGAGAATTGAGCTCCTGAAGGCGCAAATCGCCTCAGAGGAGAACCAACTAGCATTCCTCGGTGAGGAAATCCAGGATATCGAGAACTTGCTAAAAAGGGGCCTCGCACCCAAGAGTCGCCTGCTTGCACTCTATCGCCGCCGCGCCGAACTGGAGGGCGACCGCACCGAGCACCAGGCACAACTGAGGGTTGCGGAAGACGTGATTGCCCGATCGAAAATCCGCGCGCCGATCGCTGGCACTGTGGTGGGCCTGAAGATTCACACTGCTACAGGGGTCATCAAGCCAGGCGCCCCTTTGCTCTCCATCGTACCAAAGGACGAGCCTTTGGTCATTGAGGCCCAAGTCGTTCCGAATGACATCGACGTAGTGCACAAAGATCTACCCGCGCAGGTGCGCCTCACCCCATTAAACGCCCGGATGGTCCCGCCGCTCGCCGGTCGTGTGGTCTGGATCTCGGCTGACCGCCTGACCGATCCCAATACGGGCGCGAGCTATTATCTCGCGCGCGTCAAATTGACGGCTTCGGTGTCAGAGCTACCGAAGGACGTGAGCCTTTATCCAGGCATGCCCGCCGAGGTCATGATCCTGACCGGCAAGAGAACCTTTGTCGACTATCTCTTCGCGCCACTCTCCCGAAGCTTCCGCCGAGCTTTCAGGGAGCAATGAGCGGGTGAGTGGACACCTCTAAGAATTGAAAGTTCGGGGGGGGTGAGGGCAGCAGTTGTCGCAGCGGTGATTGAGGAGCGGCGAGCGGGGCGATTGTTTCCGATTTTTGTGGGTTGTTAGGTCTTGGTGGCTCGTTTTCCGGTCAGATGGGCATCGTTCGCGCTCAAGCCAGACGAGCCGATGACATACAGAAGGTTGGCACACTTGGGTGGGAGGTTGGTGGCACCTGTGCTCGGCTAGCACCAGCGGTCGAGGGGATTGACCGGCATGAGCCCATTTCCTCATGCCGATTCAGGTCATTGTTTCGGGGTGGTCAATCAGCTTTCGCCAGGCGCTGCAGGTGGCGTCGATGGTCGCATATCAGCTATAGATGGCGGTGTTCGAGAGCCAGTTGGTGCGCAGGTGCTGCCAGATGTTTTCCACCGGGTTGAATTGGGGCGGCCGGGACGGCAGCAGGATAATGGTGATGGTCTTGGGCACTTTCAGTTTGCCTGAGATGTGCTAGGCTGAATCGACATTCAGCGCATCCATAGCATTGCTGCGGCGATGTGGAGGAAGCTGAGAAAGTGGATGGCGCGGCGGTCGTATCGGGTGGCGATGCGGCGGAAGTGCTTGAGCTTGTTGAAGCATCGCTCGACCAGGTTTCGGGCCTTGTAGGCCTCGAAATCGTAAGCGATCGGGCGCTTGCGGGTTGGGTTGCAGGGTATGACGGCCTCGGCGCCCATATCCGCGATGATGGCGCGCAAGGCATTGGAGTCATAGGCCTTGTCGGCGAGCACGCGCCGCGGCGCCAGGCCCTCCAGAAGCGCCGGCGCCAGAGGCGCGTCGCCGCGCTGGCCGGGGCTGAGGATGAGCTTGAGCGGCCGGCCGCGCCCGTCCACGGCCATGTGGATTTTGGTGGTCAGTCCGCCTCGGGAACGCCCCAGAGCCTGGTCCCCCCTTTTTGGCCGCCGCCGGTGCCGGTGGCCGCCTGCTGGTGGGCGCGGACCAGGCTGGAGTCGAGCGCCACATAGTCATTGTCCGGATCGTCGATGAGATGCGCGAAGACCCGCTCCCAGACCCCGGCCTTGGCCCAGCGGGCGAAGCGCTTGTGCACGCTCTTCCACTTGCCGTAGCGCTCTGGCAGGTCGTGCCAGTGGGCGCCGGAGCGCAGAACCCAGAGCACGCCGTTGACAAAGCGCAGATTGTCCGCGCCCGTGCGCCCCGGATCGCTCGCCTTGCCGGGCAGAATATCCTTGATACGCCGCCATTGATCGGGCGTGAGTTCGTAGCGCTTGACCATCCATGAGCCTCCAGATCAGCGAATCTGGAACCCCATGAATCACACAAGTC
>JANQFX010000016.1 GCA_028277725.1 Thiohalocapsa sp. | reverse complement strand
GTGAGCGGCCGCAGGCGCGCGACCCTCGGCTCCTGACATGCCCCCATGCTCACACAAATCCTCCCCAGGGGAAGGCGACATCTATCCTGACAGAGGGGGTCCTAGAGCTAGCCGCAGGCACCCATTGCACTGCACGCTCACGCGCACGCAGCTGAGCGCATCCAGACGCTCCGGAGAGAGGTCGATCGATCCGCTACCGCTGTGAATGAGCGTCGCGTTGTTGCATTGCTTGCGGCTCGGCAGCGACGCGGCAGGCGTCAGCCAATCCACCGCGTCACACCCACCCTCTCCGTTGCCGAATCTCAGGCTCATGCGATAGGTGGCGCAACGCAGCCGCGAGTGTTGGATCTCGGCGCGCACGCGACCAAGCCCGGGATTCGATTGAGCCGTCACCAGATGGGCGCGATGTCGCCGGAGCCTAGGCCGGATCGAAGTCCAAAGGTGTCGGCGTCGGATCGCTCGGGCGCCCGAACAGGAAGCCGCTGGCCCAATCGATCCCGATCGCGCACAGGGCCTCGGCGGTTGACTCGTCTTCGACACGCTTGGCGATGGTGGTGACGCCGAGCGGCTCGGCGGCCTCACAGATGGCCTCGAGCAGCCGGCGGGCGCGGTACGAGCGCTCGAACAGGGCCAGACGCACCAGGGCGTGATCGATCTCGAGGAAGGAGATCGGGAGATGGGTCAGCAACCGGAACGAGGCACGCTCGCCGCCAAAGCCGGCCACGGCCAATCGACAACCGGCCCGCAGCAACGGTGCCAGGGTCTTGGCGATCTGATCGGTCTCGGCGGAGATCTGCGATTCGTCGATGGTCAGGACCAGCGCCGCCGATCCCGATGCCTCGGTGTACAAAGCCTCCGCGATTGCAGCGAGCTGTTCCGGTTGGCGCAATAGATCACCGGAGACATGGACGAATCCGGGGCGTGCGCACCCACCCGGCTCGGCGAGCCGCGCCAGCGTCGAGCGCAGCAGCATCGCATCGATCCGACCCAGCAGACCGAGCTGCTCGGCCACCTGCACGAAGGAGCCTGCCGGCAGGATGCGACCATCGGCTGTGAGGATGCGCGCCAAGATCTCGTCCGCCATGACCCTGCGCCCGCTCAAGGCGACGATGGGCTGATGGGCTGCGTAGATGCCGGTCTGATGCAGGGCATCGCGCACCAGCACGGCAATCGAGACCGCCTCGGTGCCCTGGGGGTCATCGTCGCTGAAGCAGACCCGGTTGCGCCCCGTACTCTTGGCCTTGTAGAGGGCCGCGTCGGCGCACGAGAGCACGGTTTCCAGGGTCTCTCCCGGGTTCCCTCGAAACGCGGCCACACCGACACTCAGGGTGACGCGCAGCTGCTGCTCATTGAATTGGACCCTGCAGGCGGCGACCTGCTGGCACAGGCGCTCCATGGTCACCAAGGCCTGCGACTCGGTCGTGTCCGGCAGCACGACGACGAACTCCTCGCCGCCCCAACGTCCGACCCAGTCGGCCTGGCGCAGCCCCTGACGCAGACAGTCCGCAACCGCGCGCAGGACCTCGTCACCCGCGGCGTGGCCGAAGCTGTCGTTGATCCGCTTGAACCGATCCAAGTCCAGGATCGCGAGGCAGTGCGGTGCATGTCGCCGCAGACAGCGGGCATGCTCGGACTGCATCAGTCGCAGGATCCCGCGCCGGTTCTGTAGACCGGTGAGTTCGTCGTGATCGACCAGAAAGGCGAGTTTGAGCTCGGCCTCCTTGCGTCGCGTCACATCCATCAGGGTGCCGGCGTACCGGAGCACGCGCCCAAAGCGGTCGCGCTCGTAGGCGCGCGCGCGATCCAGCATCCAGGACCAACCGCCGCTGCGATTGCGGATCCGATACTCGGCCTCGAAGCGATCATCCGCGGCGGCATCGATCTGCTGCCGGAGGGCATCGACCTTGGGTTGGTCGTCCGGATGCATGCGCGCGCGCCACTGCTCCCAATCCAGCCGAGGCTCGCCGGGCGGGAAGCCCAAGAGCTCCTGACAGCGCGAATCGAAGACCGAGCGGCTCGAACCCGACTCGATCGAGTAGAGCCCGATGTGCCCGCCGGAGACGGCCAGCTCTAGGCGCTGCTTGGCGTCGGCCGAGGCCCGCTCTGCAGCCCGAAAGCCGCTGATATCCTGAAGAATCCCGTTGATCGACTGGATCCATCCGAGGCGATCGCGGACCGCCTCACCGCGCACACGAACGACGCAGAGACTGCCATCCTGACACCTCAGTTCCAGTTCCAGCTCGAACGACTCTGCGTTGCGGAGACACCGATGCAGCGTGCCCTTGAGCTGCCGGTAGGCCGCCGCGGAGAGGCGTTCCGCGAGTTCGTCGGCGCTGGGGACACCGAGCCCCGGGTCCCGCTTGAAGATGCGGAACATCTGTCGGGACCAGATCGTCCGCCGCGTCGAGCGCTCCAGCCGCCAGTGCCCCAAGGCCGCCATCTGTTGTGCGCGGTTGAGATGCTCCAGCTCGATGTTCTGGCGATGATCCGCGGACAGATCACGCGCGAGCACGCAAATGAGACCCCCATCCTCCCGATGCAGTGGCACTGCTCGCAGTTCGACGGGGATCACTCGGCCATCCCGGTTCTGGTGACGCAACCGAATCGGCCCACCTTCCGAACGCGTGAGCTGTTGCCGGAGCGAGGGCCAGTCGCCCTTCTCGCGGTCCGGATCCAGGTCGACGAGATGCAAGCCCCGCAGCTCCTCGGCGGATCGACCGAAGAACCGGCAGGCGGCCGCATTGCCATCCACAAGGCGTCCGTCGCCGGTAAGCCAATAGACCGGCTCCGATGTCGACAAGAGAACCTGAGCACCCAGCTCACACCAAAGATCGGTGGATGCGGCCCCATGGTCCACGGCACCCTGGTCCATGGATGCTCGGGGCGGTACAGGACCGTCTGGTGGTTGTGCGTCGGTCTTCGTTTGCGTCGACATCGGCTTCGCCTCAATCCGTGGTAATGCTTGGCGGTCCGAAATGAGGGCCGACGGCCTCCGGCGCACCGGTGCGTGGCGCAGCTTCTAAGTCTCGACCGCGCGCGAGACGAGCCGTCGAACCTCACCCAGGACAATCGGCGCGCGAGGGGCGAGCCGAGGCCATACAGTCACAGCTTAGCCAAAGCACGGCCCATGCCTGCGCACTGGCGCACGAATCGGTCATTGGGGCCAGCATCAGGTCATCGGGTGCCGCGAATCGGTTCCTTCGGAGGCCGGAAGAGCGCCCGATCCCATACTCGCTGTTCTGCTCGCGCTGAGCGCAAGCGGGATCCGCCGGCTCGGCCTTGGAAGCTGATGAAGATCCGGCGCGCGCTGAGCGGCACGGTAACAGCGCCGCTGGTGAACTGGCCCCCTTGGTCGTTGTTGAACACCACGGGCTCGCAGAGCACCAGCGCGGCCTCGACACAGAAGGCGCTCTCCGTCGTGCTGGACAACGCCCGGGCGAGCATGCAGCGGCTGTCCTAGTCGATGACGGCCACCAGATACGGGTAGCCACGCGCCATAGGCACGTACCTGACGTCGCTCGCTCCGATCGGGGCCAGTGTCCATCCCCCGGCAGCGCGTAGCGAGCTGTCTAGTTCTTGGGATCTGCTGCAGATGCCTTAGCCTATCCGCTGGGGCGTGTCAGCACTCGGTGCGCCGCTCTCAGTCCTCGTGTCGTCACTGTAGACGCCGTTCTCATGTCGCCCTCGATGGCACTGAGTGCGAAGACGCTTCGCTCTGGGCCAGCGGGAAACGCATCGCCAAGGCTTCCGAGCACCCAATGATTGTGCGCGATACGGCTGCGCTGAGCAGCGATACGGACCGCGGGGTGTGCTTCGCTGAACAACGGCAGTGCGGAAGTCAGCGGGTTCGCTGAGCCCAGAAGCGCATCTGAAATAGCGGGCTCGTTCTGCTCGACCCACCACGCGCGCGCGTCTTCCGGGCGATGTCCGTGCGTTGCGCGAAACTGCTGTGTGAAGGGGCTGAGAAAAGGCCAATCGCCGCCCGTTACGATCCGAACAGTGATGCCTCGAGTAGTCGCTCGCTTCCCGTCCCTTTCGGGGTCGTAGAGCACCTTGTCCCTAACCGCATCATGGATGGGGCTAGTGGCATCGGTCGTGAGTGTCGTGGCGTCTTGAAGAGCGGCGGGAGGAATCGGGAACATGCGTGCCGCTCCAAGACCCAGGCAATGAAACCGTTGGAGTGTCTTGGCCCGATCGCCATAGCCATCACGAATGCCGCGCAGGATCTGAGCGAGCCGGACGTACCGTCGAGGTGCGGCATTCTGCAAACGCAGCGACGCGCGGCCCATCAGGATGAAATCCGTAGCCCTCGCATCACGGTTGATGCCGGCAATGCCCAACGCTAGGTTCATGACGCCGGCATCGGCGGCGAGGCGCCCGGCCGAGCGCGCCGTATTGTAGTCCATTGCGCCGACGACCGCGTGCACACGGACCCCGCTGCACCGCGGATCATCACGAATGCTCCGCCAGAGTCTAAGCGAGCGGCGGTTTCGCGAGTCGAAGCGGGCTATCGACCAGCCGGTGGTTTCGCGCTCGAGCCCGAGACCAATCAGACACCCGACCGCGAAATCTTCCTTTGCAATCAGGTCGGTCGGACGCATCGCCAGCTGGGTCTCCAAGAGCTCGTCGTCGTCGATGGACTCCGAGAGCGAGGTGGTGTGCGCGACGACGTCGTCGGCAAGCGCCCGCGCCTCGGATCGCAGTGTCTTCGGGATCTCACGACCTCGCGGTATATGGCCGAGGGTACGGCGTAAGTCGCGTACGGCCAACCGGATGGAACGGGCACGTTCGGAGAACAGGGAGAGCACCCCATCGATCAACGGTTTAGTGCCGTTGTCGGCGATCAACGGCAGGCCTAGGTCGATGACCCTGGCCGCGCTTTCGAGGCTTGCGGGCGTGACTCGATGCGAGGACAGCAGATAGCCCGCGGGCTGGATCTGCTGGTCCTCGAAGGCGTCTATGGTTTCGTTACGCAGGTTAGCGATAAAGAGCATGAGGTCTCACCCCGATCGGGGCGAAAGAAACAGGAAGCCCGGATTTACCCGTTGCCAGGGGGAGCAGGGGTCTGCGGGTCCTCGTCGAAGATTTCGATCTCGTCATCGCTCGGCGCGTCGTCGGACGGAGATTCGCCGGGAGGGGGTTCATCTTCGGTGTCCTCATCGAAGATCTCGATCTCATCGTCGTCCGGCTCGTCGTCGGGAGTCCCGTCGTCGAACGGCTCCTCGCCTTCGAGATCTTCGTCTTCGTCCAAGATCTCGGTATCCAACTCCTCTTCCAGCCCTTCGATTGCGTCGGACATCTCTTCCAAGCAATGTTTGAAGTCCCGAAGCGACCGTTCGGCGTCCCCTAGCGCGTCGTTCAGTCCCTGGCGCGCGTCCCGGAGATCTTCGGCGGCATCTCCCAATTCGCGTAACGAGTTGGCCCAATTTGCAGCGGCTGCCGCGCATGCGGCCCCGGTTGCGAATCCGGGCCTGAAGGCGATTCCCGTGCACGCCGTATCCATGAGACCGGCTGCGATTGCACTGGCATACGCCTCGTCCACAAACGCGTCCTCCGCTTTATCCAGCTCCATTGCCGCATCCTCCGCATGCTGGACCGCTTGCTGGGCGTCAGCCTCAGCGTCGACACAGGTGTCGATGTCGTCGATGGGCGACGGGCTCATGCGCTTACCTCCGAAAATAGGGCAGGAAGATGAGCTCGTTGGCTCCCCGAGGCGGCTGCTTCCCCGGGGATTGATCTCGGGGTCCATGCGGCGTCAAGGACCAATCGATGCTGGTTCCGCTTCGCCAGCGCGGATACCAGCGCCGGCCGGAACGCAGGAAGGCAATGCGCCAGCTCTTCTTGCCGAGCACGGCAAGTGCGAGCTTGTCCACCTCCACCCCGGCGCCGCTTTCGAACAGGTTCGATGCGGTTCGAACAAAGCCGTGAATACGGCAGCAGCTGCCACGCGTCACCCCGGCGTGGGGTAAATGAGCAAAGATCGCGGCGACCTCCGTCCGCTGCTCACTGGAGGGATCATGCACGGTCAGTCGGCTCACAAGCTTGCCATCCGACAGCCGAAGCGCACGACTGCTCTCGACGAAACCCCGAATCTCGACGAACTCCCCGTCAGGCGCGGTCGGTAGCTGGGCGATTTCGGTGTTCTTGCCGTCGGGCAGTTTGCCCGAGAATGGCAGCGCCACCGCTCGCGTCAGGAGGTTGCGCGACTCCGGAAGCTGAGTCGGAGCGGCCAGTTCCAGCGCAAGGCTGTAGGCTGCAGCATGTGCCGTCAAGGCGTCGCGTGTGATGCCGCCAGCCGCAACCGCCTCAATACCGGCCTGCTCCGCTTCTGTGCCCTTGCCCGCGCCCAATAGGGCTTCGATCAAACGCCAATAGACAGCCTGAAGGGCGGCGAACCGCGGCAGTGTCTGTTCGATCCAGGCCGCCAAGCCGAGACAGGCTGTGGATATCGTGTCGCTTGGCTGCCGGCGCGCCGCTGCGGCATAAACCCCACACATCAGATCGGATAACTGAGCCGCGTATGCACTAGCCTCCGCCCGAAGCCCTCTTGCCGAAACCGCTGGCTGCGGATCGGTTGCACTAGCCCGGAGATAGCCACGATTGAAGTTGCTGTGCACGAGGCCAAGCAGACCTCGAGCGAGTGCGGCAATCGCCCAATATCCCGCACGGTGATTTCCGGAATGCCCAGACGTCACCGCCGCAGCCGCTTCCAGTGCCGCCTGCAGTTCATCACGTATCGCTTCGAAACTGTCGGATGCGTCGCTGGACAATGCCTCGGTCAGTGCGCTCCGTGTGTCAGAATCCCGCTCCGCACCTTCCATTAGGTCGTCGAACAGGGCCTTGCTTTGTGAGACCTGGCCGAATGCTCGATTGGAGTCTGCTGCTCGCGCCATTGCAGCGCGATAGGCTCCGTAACCGACTCCCAAGGTCCGTGCCGCCGATGCTTCGCAGGTCTCCCAGTCCATCTCGCGTGCGGCAGCGGCCAAGTCCACGAATGCACCGCCGATCTCTGAGATCATCGCGGGCACCTCGCTGCGCTTCCTGAGACCCGCAGTCGCTTCGACGTCACTCATATATTCACCTCGTGTACATCCAGCGAGCCAATCCGGACAAGCGGCATTCGCTGCCGACGCCCGCAAACTCTGATCTCCGCCTGCATAGCGACCCTGCGAAAGCCATTCCTCTTGCAAGCGAGCGAGTCTGGGCAAAAGTTTAGCGTAATAGTCGGGAATCGCAAGTCGATGTCTCGCATAGCGAATCCGAACTGCCAGAGCAAGCCCCGCGCGCCACTCAGCCGCTGTCAGGTCGTCGGTGTCGTGGGCTATCGGCCTCGTTGTGCCTCGCTGAGCACCCGAATGACCTCGTCGGGCGGGACGCACCCCGACAGCAACCACACAGTCCGATTTGGATCAATGGGCAAGCATTGAGCCAGGTCGACACACAACCGCGGTCGCCATGATGTCCGCTGAAGGGTGCCTTCCACCCGCGTAGGCTGCTTGCAAGCTGCGTCTGCCCAAGCGTCGAGCTGCTGACTGACTATTCGTTGCATCCGATCAGTCGTCCGTACCAGCACCGTATGCAGAGGTTCGCTGCCCGATTCAGAGCTCCATGCGAATGCACCTCGTAACCCCGATCGAATACCATCTCCTGGACTCGTAGCGATCTACCACGTATCCCATTCCGGCACCGACACCGGCGCCAATGCTGCGCGTTGTCTCAGCACAGGTAGAGCGACAACACGCGCGCCCCGCTGCTCGCGCTGATCGTTCGCCACAGCTCGCGGGCGTGAGGTTGTTGATTACCGGAATCTGATGCGATGACGACAGGCAGGCCACGTCGGTGGGGCTATCACTTCGATCCCCCACACGGCTCCTGACGCTCAGACCCATGACAGCTGGTCCGCGACTTCGACTCGTCGGCGCATGACGACGAGGACAGCGTGTGCGAGCACGCGAATTGGATCGGATACAAAAGCCGATGGGCGCCTGACCTATGGGATCGGTTCGGGCATCCGGGCTATGGGCATCTCGAAGAGTTCGAGATCCCGTGCGGGCAGGATGCCCTGCTATTCCTCGACCGCGTAAGCGCTTGAGAAATGGTTTGAAGCGGAAATCACGCCATGTTCAGAACAGGAAACTCTACGTCCTGAATAACGTCACGGACGCATCATTCGAGGTCCCCATCTGCCGCGGAGGACAATGGCTGCCGGGCCCTCTGCGGCGTGAAGACGCCAGAGTTGAGGAGTCTTCGGCACACCGCCTTATCAATCGTCCCAATCATCACGATCGCGGCGATAGTGTCGCTTCCGTTTGCTCTGACGGTGCTTGCGATCGTCATCGTATCGCCCAGGTCCGTATCGCTCTGTGGCCACGGCAGATCCCAGTGCTGCGCCAAGGCCGCTACCAAGGATTGCCCCTGATCTACCGCCTAGCTCTGAACCCAGATAGCCGCCCACGGCTCCAGCGAGACCACCGCCCACTGCTGCCCGGACACTTTGGTCATCCGCCACAGCCGCGGTCGCGGTTAGGGCCAGAATAAGCGCGAACGCCTGGTTGGACCTTTTCATAACATCGACTCCGCCTGAGACCGCCTGCGTTGGGTGGGTAGATCGACCGCGACTCGACTCCGTCTTGCGGCAACTGCAGCATAGGGCTTTCCCGTACTTCGTTCAAGCCAAACCTAATCGTTCGCCACCTGCACGGCGGCTGTTGTCCACCGCTGCGCGTCGACAGACCCCGGTCCGCACACTGACATGGAAGTCGGCGCGGTCAACTGCTCCATCAAGCGTCGAGCATCTGCACCAGCACCATCGACCCAACGCCGAGCGATGCGACCATCATCGCCGTGACGCCATCGACCAAGCACCGGGCCGAGGCGCCTGACCCCGAGATGCACCAGACACGCAAGGGCAACCAGTGGCGCTTCGGCTGCAAGGCGCACATCGGCGCCGACCTGCACCGTGGTGTGGTGCACGCGCTCAAGGTGACCGCCGCCAACCAGCGGACACGCGACATGACGCGGCCAGGGTTTGGCAATGGATCAGCGTTTCCCGAGGGGGTCATCCGAGAATAGTAGAATCGGCCATTCTCCACTAATTAACCGACCAACTATACAGAGTGCCAGGAACCTCCTCTTCTGAAGAACCGAGTTCTCGGACTGGCTCCTATGACGTCCCCGATTTCCCGTTACGCCGATGCTCGAAACAGCAACTCCAGGTAATTCCGACATTGAATGAGTTGCTCCGAGGCAAGCTTCGGTTCGTCCATGATCTTGGCAAGGATGAATGCGCCCTCAAAAGTGGTGAGAACGTGATCGGCAACCTGGGACGACTCCACCGGGATGCGCGGAGGATACTGCTCTGCAACAGTATCGATCAGCCCGCTCAGTCGCTGCCGCCAGTAACGCGTCATGATTTCCATCGTGCCGAGCATGTCGGGCGAGATCGCGCCACTCTGGTAACAGTAGGACGCGTACAGGCATCCGGGGAACGGGTCCTCCAGCTTTTCGGTCATCTCGATGAACAAACCGACGAAGATCAGCAACTGCTGTAACGGATCCCGCGACAGCTGCTGCGCCTTGTCCATGTAGGCGGCGAAATGAGCACGGTCCTCGCTGGCGTAACGTTCCAGCAGCGACTCGGCGAGTTCGTGCTTGGTCTTGAAATGGTAGAAGAAGGTGCCCTTGGTCACCCCAGCCTGTTCGATGACCTTTTCCACCGAGGTGCCGGACAGCCCCACACTCAAGACCATCCCCTGGGCGACATCCATGATCTTGTTGCGGGTCACGCTTCCATCTTTCGGCATGGCGGTGGCTCACTGATGCTTGCTATCAACCCTAGAGCATAACAAGGAAACCTGAATCCGTGAACTCATGAGCGCGTCGATTCCCGCAGTCGCCATTAAGACGAAAGACGTCGGAAAGCGGGTGCCATGCCGTGTTCATCATGCCTTGATCGGCAGGTCGGGCACGGTTTCCGGTGTCGGATCGAGGCGGGGAGAGCGATGGGCAATAGGAAGCAAAACCCGCGCATGCGTAGCGACGGGCCCGACGCGGCCAGCGTGTCTAGGTTTCGGAGAGTTGGCCGTAGCGGTGTCGATAGACGGGCAATGCGGGGCAGCCCCAGCCCGACGCGAGCTGCAGACGCGTGGCGGTGCGAATCAGGCGGGCGGCCATGGACATCAGCTCCTGCATGACGGTGGGCACACGTCGGCGTTTGGCCTTCCGGTGCGGTGGCGCGTCGGGCCAAGTCGTCCGATCCGCCCGATCCAGCGCATCAGGTTGTAGGCGAGCTACGTTTACGCTTCGCGTCCGCGTTTTTCCTGTACCGCCGGTCAGAATAGAACCGGGAGCGCAGGACAGTTCTCTTGACGATGAGCCAGCAACCGGATAGTTAACATAAAAATCAACAGCTTGCAGCCATGCAACATTCTTCTTTTTCTGTAGTGACCGCCTAGACTCCCCCTACCTAAACTGTCCTCCACCTACCCAGTGATCCCGACAACAGAGGACAAGACCATGTGCAATGCCTGTATCCCGATGCTCAACGAATCCCTGCCGGTCGACGACTTCGCCGACCAACTGCTCGGCATGCTGAACCAGGGCGCCTTGTCGTTAATGGTGTCCATCGGCCACCGCACCGGCCTGTACGATCTGATGGACGAGCTCACTTGGGCCACGTCGACGCAAATCGCCGCGCAGGGCGCGCTGGACGAGCGCTATGTGCGCGAATGGCTGGCAGCGATGGTCAGCGCCGGTATCGTGCAATACCAGCCGGCCAGCAAGACCTACCTGCTGCCCGACAGTCACGCCGCGCTGCTTTGCCGCCGTGCCGCGCCGGACAATATCGCGGTATTCGCCCAGTATGTCGGCATGCTCGGCAAGGTCGAGGATCAGGTCGTCGAGTGTTTTCGTCAGGGGGGTGGTGTCGGCTACGAGCAGTTCCCGAGCTTCCATGGGATCATGGCCGAGGACAGCGGCCAAACCGTGCTCGCCGCGCTGGATGAGCACATCCTGCCCTTGGTTGAGGGCATTGAGCGGGAGCTCGAAGCCGGCATCCGAGTGCTCGACGTCGGCTGCGGGCGGGCACGCGCCCTGTTGCATCTGGCACAACGCTTCCCGCGCTCTGAGTTCCATGGATACGACCTGTCGCACGAAGCACTCGAGGACGCACGCCGTGTGGCAGCCGACAGAGGCATCGAGAACATCGTCTTCACGCGACGCGATCTGACCGATTTCAACCTCGATGCCGATCTCGAGCAGTTCGAACTGGTGACCGCGTTCGATGCCATCCATGACCAAGCCGCACCACAGAACGTGCTGGACGGAATCTACCGCGCTCTCAAGCCCGGTGGCCGCTTCCTGATGCAGGACATCCGCGCCTCGAGCCATCTGGAGAACAACGCCGACCATCCCATCGGACCCTTGCTCTACACGCTGTCGACGATGCACTGCATGACCGTCTCGCTGGCGCAGGGCGGTGCCGGGCTCGGCACCATGTGGGGCGAAGAGAAAGCGGTTGAAATGCTGCGCCTCGCCGGCTTCGAGCAGATCGAGGTCAACCAGCTCGAGCATGACTTCCAGAACAACTTCTATGTCCTGCGCAAATAGTGCCCACCCAGTCGGGCGGCCCCACAACCGCCCCTCGGGCTCCGCACATCGCAACCAGGGAGCTCAGCAGTGAACATCACCGCAGCGAAAAAGACCGATTGTCGTGCCATCGCCGAGCTGGCAATGATTGCCGGCGAGGGCATTCCCGAGTACTTCTGGGAGGAGTCCCGTCGTCAGGGTGAGACCCAATACGACGTGGGCGCACGCAACGCCGCCTCGGAACACGAGAACTTCTCGTACCGCAACACCTGGCTGGCCAGGCTGGACGGTGAGGTTGCCGGCATGCTGTTGGCGTACCGGCTACCGGATGCCGGGCAGGCAGACGACCCGGCTGACTTCCCCGAGTTCATTCGGCCATTGATCGAACTGGAAAACCTGGTGCCCGGCAGCTTCTACATCAACATGCTGGCCAGCTACCCGAGGTTCCGGGGGCGAGGTATCGGAACCGGGTTGATGACGCAAGCGAACCTCCAGGCCGCCGCATCGGGCTGTGACCTGATCTCACTCCAAGTGTTCGATGAGAATGTCGGTGCCCTGCGCTTGTATCAGAGACTGGGCTACCGAATCGTCGATCGCAGGGCGATCATCCCGCACCCATGCATTCGCCATACCGGCCAGATCCTGTTGCTGACACGCGCCATCCTGTAACGCGGCAGCCGCTTCGGATGGAACAACCATTCTTACGCCATATCCGTCTACAGGTTGCAATCCGTGTATTCGGCATCGGCGGGCGCGGCGGCTGCCGAGCTGTGGCCGAGGGACTGCGCCGGGTCGATGTCGAAGTGCACCGGAAGCGCTGAGGTACTTTGGAAAGAACCGGCTCGTGGCCGGCTTCATCTAAGCTCTTGATTTTATGGCGCGCCTGACAGGATTCGAACCTGTGACCCCTGCCTTCGGAGGGCAGTACTCTATCCAGCTGAGCTACAGGCGCTTGGGGAGGGGTGGTGCATCGAGCGGGATGCCGATACAACGAACGGAAAATGATAGTCGGGTCTTGTTCGGTTGTCCATCTCCGCGAGGGTCTCCAGGGGGTCGGTGGATGGCTGTCCAGGGGGTGGCCCACTGTTGCCCTGGCGTCTGGACAACGCCTCCCCTGCCTCGGCTGACTGTTGCCGGGGTCGGTGACCGGCGAAACGCCTCTCGGAGCGGCGCGGGGGACAAGCTCCGCCAGCACATCGCGTCATCGATCGGCGAAGAGGCCTTTCAGGGCCGCAAGCTGTGCGCTGCCGTGGGCGCGGGCCTCGGACTCGCTGCGCTTGGTACTGTCCGCCTGGATGATCTCACCGTCGGGGAGTTCGGCGAGGAAACGGCTCGGGGCACAGGCGATGGTCTCTCCGAAGCGTCGGCGACGGCGGGCGCGCGTGAAGGTGAGGCTCGACTGAGCTCGGGTGATGCCGACGTAGCAGAGGCGGCGCTCTTCCTCGATGCCGGCGCCGGCGTCGGGGATGTCGTCGTCGCCCGATGACTCCGGCATGCCGTCGATGCTGCTGTGGTGTGGCAACAGGTCTTCTTCCATGCCAACCAGATAGACATGCGGGAACTCCAGGCCCTTGGCGGCGTGCAGGGTCATGAGGTGCACGCGGTCGCCGCCGTCCTCTTCGTCTTGGCGTTCGAGCACGTCGAGCAGGCTGAGCTTGGCGACCAGTTCGGACAGGGTGGCCGGGGCGCCACCCTCGGCCGTGGATTCCTTGCGCAAGCGCTGCAACCAGTTGGTGAGATCCTCGACGTTGTCGATGCGCCGCCGGGCGGCCTCGCGGCTGGGGGCGCTGTCGTGGCACCAGCCGTGGTAGTCGATGAGGGTGAGCAGGTTGCGGACGGCGGCGATGGGGTCGGTTGGATGATCGGCCGCGGGGACGGGTAGCTGGTCATGGTCGAGCGCTTGGGCTATCGGATCGCGCGCGGGAGTTCGGTCCTGCGCCTGATCAAGACCGGGCGCACGCGCCTGGGCCTGGTCCGCGCAGCGGCTCGTGAGGGCTTCGGCGCCAGGTAAACCAGCGACCGGATCGAGGCCGGGCAACGAGACTTGCTTCCGTTGGGGCCGGGTCTGTTCGCTCTGGACTCCCTCCAACGCCCGCGAGGCCGTGTCGACCCGGTGCTGACCGAGCAGCTCGGCGAAGGCCGCCAGCCGATTGGCCTGGCGCGTCGGCAGGTGCTGAGCGAGCGCCGGGTCCGCCGCGACCTCAAGGAGCGGCAGACCGCGCTCTGCGGCAAACCCAGCCAGGCGTTGCAGCGTGCTGGGGCCGATCTCGCGCCGCGGCACGTTGACGACACGCAGGAAGGCGGCGTCGTCCGCCGGGTTGGCGAGCAGGCGCAGGTAGGCCATGACATCCTTGACCTCGACGCGGGCGAAGAAGGACGTGCCGCCGCTGAGAAAGTACGGCACCCCGAGGCCGCGCAGGGCCTGTTCGAAGGGCCGCGCCTGGTGATTGCTGCGGTAGAGGATGGCGAATCCGCCGTGGGCACGCTCCTTGGTGAGATGGAAGTGCTGGATTTCGGCGGCGACGCGCTCGGCCTCGTGGGCCTCGTTGCGGCAGACTAGTATGCGGGCGGGCTCGCCGGGGCCGAGATCACACCAGAGACGTTTGTCGAACAGGTGCGGGTTGTGGCCGATGAGGCCGTTGGCGAGCTTGAGGATGCGCGCGCTGGAGCGGTAGTTCTGCTCCAGCATCACGACCCGCAGCGTCGGATAGTGGTCCTTGAGCCGGGCCAGGTTGTCCGGCCGGGCGCCGCGCCAGGCATAGATGGACTGGTCGTCGTCGCCGACGACGGTGAAGGCGCCGCGCGGCCCCACCAGCAGGCGCAGCAGCTCGTACTGGGCACCGTTGGTGTCCTGCACCTCGTCCACCAGTAGGTGGCGGATGCGGTTCTGCCAGCGCTCGCGGGCATCGAGATGGGTGCGCAGCAGGCGCACCGGGCGGGAGATGAGGTCGTCGAAATCGCAGGCGTTGTAGGCGGCCAGGCTGCGCTCGTACTCGGCGTAGAGACCCGCCAGGCCCAGCTCGAAGGCATCGTCCGCGGTGCTGGCGGCGCGGTCGGGGTCGATGAGGTTGTTCTTCCAGGCGGAAATGCGCGCCAGGGCGGCGGTGGGCGTGGTGGCATCGGCGAGTTCGTGCTCGCGCAGCAGTTCCCTCAACACGGTGGCGCCGTCCTCGGGGTCGAACAGCGAAAAGCCCGGGCGCAGGCCGGCCAGCACAGCCTCGCGGCGCAGCAGGTTGAGGCCGAAGGTATGGAAGGTCGACACGCGCAGCCCCCGCGCATCGGTCCCCTTGAGCAGGCCGCCGACCCGGGCCTTCATCTCCCGCGCCGCCTTGTTGGTGAAGGTGAGGGCGACGATGGCGTTGGCCGGCAGGCCGTGTTCGCGGATCAGGTGGGCGATCTTGCGGGTGATGACGCGGGTCTTGCCCGAGCCGGCGCCGGCGATGACCAGCAGCGGCCCGCCGATGTGCCGCACGGCCTCCGCCTGCCTCGGGTTCAGGCCATGCATGGGATGTCTCCTGCTGTTGGACCGGGCTGTTGATCCGCCGGCTCGGCACACGCCCCGGCTGTTCCGTAATACACTAGCGCGACCACTCCGCTAACGTCTCGCTGCCATGCCGTCGACCCTGCCCCCGGCGCATCCGAAACCGGTACGCCCCACCCTGCTGTCCATCCTGCTGATCTCGCTGATCGGCCTCGGCTTCTGTGTCGGCGCTGCGGCGCAATTCATCGAAGAGCCGGAAGACGAACCATTCCTGTCGGCGCCGACGGTGCCCGTGCCGCCGAATGTCGGTGAACGGGTGGAGCCCGAAGTGACCATCATCGAGACCGACGAAGAGACCATCTACGAGTACAAGGTCAAGGGCCAGACCTACATGGTGAAGATCGAGCCGGTCGCCGGGCCGCCCTATTACCTACTGGACACAGACGGCGATGGCACGCTGGACGTGCAGCAGGACCGCCGGCCGCCGAATCTGTCGGTGCCGCAGTGGCTCTTGTTCAGCTGGTAACCCGCCTGGCCCTGCCCTATCCCATCGGCCTGGTCGATCGACCGACCCTAGCCCCAAAACCACGCCCCTCCTGAACCATGTTGCAGGATGCACGCAAGATCCCGCTGCTTCGCCTGGCCGACGGTCTCGATCGAGTGAATCTCTGGATCGGCTGGGTCATCGCCTGGCTGGCACTGGCCATGGTGCTGACCACCTTCTTGGTGGTGGTGCTTCGCTATGGTTTCGACTCCGGCTCCATCGCGTTGCAGGAGTCCGTGACCTACATGCACGCCATGCTGTTCATGCTGGGCATCGCCTATACCCTGCGGCAACACGGCCATGTGCGAGTCGACATCTTCTACCAGCGCTTCTCGCGCCGCGGCCGTGCCTGGGTGGATCTGCTCGGCACCCTGGTGCTGCTGATCCCTGTCTGTCTGTTCATGTTGTCTTCGTCCGTCGACTACGTGGCGGACTCCTGGTCGGTCAGAGAGGGTTCGCGGGAAGCGGGCGGCCTACCCTATGTGTATTGGCTGAAGACGCTGATCCTGGTCACTCCGACGCTGCTGCTGTTGCAGGGGCTGATCTGGCTGCTGCGCAACGGGCTGTTCCTGGCGGGTGTCGAGGCGGCGCTGCCCGAGCCCGAAGGCGAGCCGGCATCCAAGCCAGCGGCACGGCCAACTCCGGCACCGGGCTCGACGCCGAGCTCCGACGGCCGAAGAGAGCCCCGCGATCATGGCTGAGCTGATGCCTCTGCTGCTGTTCCTGGCCGTCGGCGTGGTCTTGTTGATGGGCTATCCGGTGGCCCTGTCCCTCGGTGGCACGGCGCTGGTGTTCGCCTTCGTCGGCGAGTGGTTCGGGCTGTTCGACCACGCCTTCATCGAGGCGCTGCCGAACCGGATCTACGGCGTCATGACCAACGAGACGCTGATCGCCGTGCCGCTCTTCGTCTTCATGGGCGTGATGCTGGAACGCTCCAAGGTCGCCGAGAACCTGCTCGACACCATGGCGTTGCTCTTCGGCCCGATGCGCGGGGGCTTGGGCGTGTCGGTGATGGTGGTGGGCATGCTGCTGGCGGCGAGCACCGGCATCGTCGGCGCCACGGTCGTGACCATGGGGCTCCTGTCCCTGCCCACCATGTTGCGCCGCAACTATGCGCCGAGCGTGGCGGCCGGCACCATCTGCGCGGCCGGTACCCTGGGTCAGATCATCCCGCCATCCATCGTGCTGGTGCTGCTCGGCGACGTCTTGTCCTCCGCCTACCAGCAGGCGCAGCTGGACATGGGCGTGTTCTCGCCGGACACGGTCTCGGTGGGCGACCTCTTCGTCGGCGCCCTGATCCCGGGGCTGATCCTGGTGGCCATGTACATCGCCTACATGCTGGGCGTCGCGCTGCTGCGGCCCGAGGCCGTGCCGGCCATCCCGGCGGATGAACGCCCGCCGCACGACTGGCGCTTCTGGCTGCGCGTGCTTCGGGTACTGCTGCCGCCGCTGGGGCTCATCGTCGCGGTGCTGGGCTCGATCCTCTACGGCGTCGCCACACCGACGGAGGCCGCCTCCGTCGGCGCCGTGGGCGCCATGCTGTTGGCCGCGAGCCACAGGCAGCTCAACCTCCAGACCCTCACCGCGGTGGTGCGGCAGACGACCCTGGTCACCAGCATGGTGTTCCTGATCTTCATCGGCGCGGCCATCTTCTCCCTGGTGTTCCGCGGCTTCGAGGGCGACGAGATGGTGACGGAGTTCCTCACCGGGCTGCCGGGCGGCGTGGTCGGCGCCGTCGCGCTGGTGATGCTGGTGATGTTCCTGCTGGGGTTCATCCTGGACTTCATCGAGATCACCTTCGTCGTCGTGCCCATCGTCGGCCCGGTGCTGCTGGCCATGGGGCTGGACCCGGTCTGGCTCGGCGTGATGATCGCGATCAACCTGCAGACGTCCTTCCTGACGCCGCCCTTCGGCTTCTCGCTGTTCTATCTGCGCGGTGTCGCGCCGGCGGAGGTCGGCACACCCCAGATCTATCGCGGCGTGCTGCCGTTCATCCTGCTGCAACTGCTGATGCTGGGCGCGCTGGCGCTCTTCCCCGGCCTCGCCACCTGGCTGCCGCACGCGGTGTATTCCTGACCACCTCTCATCGATGGACGGCACCACGCTGGTCCACCCCACTGCGCCGTCGTGCGCTTGCGGAGTGTCGCGCACCGGGTTTGCTGGCTCAGTCACAGGTTGAGGTTGCGACACCCTGCCTGCGGGGAGCCCTTGCGAGGGGTGGAGGGGTGGAGGGCCCGGGCGTGGAGTCGGGTGAGGCCGGCTCGAAGGGCGTGTCAGGTGCGCGAGTTGGCACCCGAGCCGAAGCCCGCGACGACGGGTGGCGGCATGACCGCGCGCGCGATCATGCCCTGGAACAGCTCCGGCTGCGGCTCGCGGAACATGACACCGACACCACTGTTGTCGCCATGAACGACGACGGCGGGCAGCAGCCAATCACGGCCGAGGCCGCTGAACTCGAGCTCGACAGGGGTACCGACGGGCAGCGTCAGCGCGTGCACGGCCAGGAACATGCCGGCGACGGACAGCTCGACGGCGCAGGCAGCTTGAAACGGACGGCGGCCATAGCGGATATATACGGGTAGGTCGATGCGGTGTCGTGCCGAGTAGCGGTGTTCTTGTTCCATGGTGTGATCCTCAAGGCGTTCTTTTTCTTTCGCCATCTTAAGATATGTTCTTGACAACGAAATTCACCTTTCGTGACGAGAATATTGCGGGCACTCGGTTTTTCTCTACCCCAACCCTTGGGAGGAAGCCGCTTCGCGCGCGCACCGCTTGGGCATCGCCAAGGCGAGAGCCATCCCGACTCCGGCGTTCCGTGGACCGGTTGCCGAGGATCAGGCGCGGGCGGATACTGCCGACGGTCCTCGCACATCGCCCCGGAGGCTTGCCGCCGTGAAACTCGACGACCTCATCGTTGGCCTGGGTGGGTCGCAATCTCCCCGACGAGAGCCGGCATATACTATTGGCAGCACTGATCCTGGGGCGGCGCCTAGGCGCCGATCTTCAGCGAGCGTCTGCACCGCACCATCGCCGCTGAGACGTCTCGGGCTCAGCGCACCCCAGTTTGCGCATGCAACAACTCGCCGTTGCATTGAGCTGGCACAAGCAGCGGGGCGGGGTTTGCGGCGACCACCCCGACGCGCCTCGTGCTTCGCTGTATCTTTGATCCGAGCAGGTCTCGACCCTACTCCCATCCGATGCATTCCACCGGGCGGATTCACTCGGGGTGATCGGGCCCGCACTTCTATCGAACACAGGAACAACGACGGGGTCGCACCATGGATCGCCAACAGGCCGCGAAATTCATGCTCGACTGCCTGCGCACGATGCTGCAGCGCGGCGGGTCCGATCTGTTCGTCTCCGCCAACTTTCCGCCGGCCTGCAAGATCGACGGCAAACTCACGCCGCTGACGGAGACACCGCTGAAACCGGAGCAGACCTCGACACTGATCCGCTCCATCATGAACGACCACCAGATTCGGGAGTTCGACGCCACGAAGGAGTGCAACTTCGCCATCGCACCGCCGGGCATCGGGCGTTTCCGCGTCAACGCCTTCATCCAGCAGCAGCGGACCGGTGCCGTGCTGCGCATCATCCCCACCAAGATCCCGACAATCGACGGGCTGAATCTACCGCCGATCCTGAAGGAGTTGGTGCTCACCAAGCGCGGGATGATCCTGGTGGTGGGAGGTACCGGCTCCGGTAAGTCGACCACCCTGGCGGCGATGATCGGGCACCGCAACGCCACCACCTACGGCCATATCATCACCATCGAGGACCCGGTGGAGTTCGTACATCAGCACGACAACTGCCTGATCACTCAGCGCGAGGTGGGCGTCGATACGCAGAATTGGGAGAGTGCCCTGGTCAACACCCTGCGGCAGGCGCCCAACGTGATCCTGATCGGCGAGATCCGCACCCGAGAGACCATGGAGCACGCCGTCAATTTCTCCGAGACGGGCCACCTGTGCCTGTCGACCCTGCATGCCAACAGCGCGGATCAGGCGCTGGACCGGATCATCAATCTATTCCCGGAGGAGCGCCGGGCGCAGCTGCTGATGGACCTGTCGCTGAACCTCAAGGCCGTGATCTGTCAGCGCCTCATCAACAAGGTCGGTGGAGGGTACGTGGTCGCCATCGAGATCATGATCAACTCGCCGCTCATCCAAGATCTGATCTTCAAAGGCCATGTGCACGGCATCAAGGCGATCATGAAGAAGTCGAAGGAGTCCGGGATGCAGACCTTCGACATGCACCTGTTCGACCTCTACGAGGCCGGCATGATCACCTACGAGGACGCGCTGCGCTCCGCCGACTCCATGACCGACCTGCGGCTGCGCTTCAAGCTCGAGAGCAAGGACGCACATGAAACAGACGCCCTTGGGGACATGGACGGGCTGTCCATCGTCGATGAGGACGAAGCACCCAAGGACGACTCCGTACAGGTGAACTTCGGAGGTCAGAAGTAAGTCCGCCCCCCGCCATTGCCCGCGACCCATCGACGCCTCTGTTGCAAGGTCGTGCGCCGCGGCAGAGATCAGGAGACAGCATGGACTTCACCCCCTATCTGGAGATGATGATCCGCCAACACGCGTCGGACCTCTTCATCACCGCCGGCAGCCCCGTGCGGATCAAGATCGAGGGCAAACTGCGCAGCATCGGCGCCACCGTCTATACACCCGAGATGTGTCGCGACGCCGTCTGCTCGCTGATGACCGAGGAGCAGGTTGCAGCGTTCGACAGGGAGCGCGAATTGGACTTCGCGCTCGGGCTGGAGGGCAAGGGTCGGTTTCGCATCAACGCCTTCCACCAGCGCGGCTCGGCAGGCATGGTCATCCGTTACCTCAGCGCCAGGATCAAGACTTGCGAGGAGTTGGGCCTGCCGCCGGTGCTGAACGAGCTGGTCATGCACCAACGCGGCATCGTGCTCATGGTGGGCTCCACCGGCTCCGGCAAGTCCACCACGCTGGCGGCGATGATCGACCATCGCAACAAGCATTCCACAGGCCACATCCTCACCATCGAGGATCCGGTGGAATACATGCACCCGCATCAGGGCTGCGTCATCAACCAGCGCGAAATCGGCATCGACACCAAGTCCTACGCCGCGGCGCTCAAGAGCAGCCTGCGCGAGGCGCCGGACGTGATCCTGATCGGCGAGATCCGCACCCGCGAGACCATGGAGGCGGCCATCCAGCTGTCGGGCACCGGGCACCTGGCAATCTCCACGCTGCATGCCAACAACGCCCACCAGGCCATGCAGCGCATCATCAACATGTTTCCGCAGGAGCTGCACAAGACCCTATTCCTGGACCTGTCGCTGAACATGCGCGCCATCATCTCCCAGCGACTGGTGCCCACCGTGGATGGCAGGCGCACCGCCGCAATCGAGATCCTGGTGAATACACCGCACATCGCCGACCTGATCCGCGAAGGCCGTGTCGACGAGATCCAGGATGCCATGGCGAGTAGCGAGGAAGGCGGTATGACCACCTTCGACAACGCCCTGCTCAAGCTCTACCGAGACCAGCGTATCGCCTTGGACGAGTGCCTGAAGAACGCCGACTCTGCGGCGAACCTGGAGGCGAAGATCAACTTCGGCTGAACCTGCGTCAGCGTGACGAGCACTGCCGCGCCGGAGACCTGCGGGCAAGCGCCACCCCTTGCTGTCTGCGCATCCTGTTCGCTGTCGTTGTCATAATCGAGTCCTCGTCACACCGGCTCGGAAACGAAATGGCCCTCCTGCCGGTCTGAGGGGCAGGACTACAATCGACCGACAGGTTTTCGATGCGACTACTCACACGATGCTTGCTCTCCGGAATACTCCTCGCGACGCCACTGGCGGGCATGGCGAAGACCGATTCCATCGTCCTCGGCATGGGCTGCTTCTGGGGCGCGGAGAAGCGCATGGCCGCCGTGCCCGGGGTGCTCGACGTGGAGTCCGGCTACGCCGGCGGCGACGCCGAGACCGCCGGCTACCGCGACGTGCTGAACCTCGAGACGGCCATCCAGCGCGGGCGCAGCCGCGCACGCAACCACGCCGAGGTGGTCAAGGTTAGCTTCGACACCGATCGGGTCTCTCTGGATCAGGTGCTGATCGCCTTCTGGGAGAACCACGATCCAACTCAGGGCGACCGCCAGGGCAACGACGTCGGCAGCAACTACCGCAGCGCCGTCTATACCAACAGCCCGGCCCAGCGGGCGGCCGCCATCGAGACACGCGACGCCTACCAACAGGCCCTGAGCGCGGCGGGCTACGGACCCATCACCACCGAGATCGCGCCGCTGCGCAACTACAACCGCGCAGAGCGCTACCACCAGGACTACCTGGTCAAGAATCCCAACGGCTACTGCGGACTGGGCGGCACGAACGTGGCTTATCCGGGCGAGCCGGAAAAGGCACGGGCACGGGCATTAAAGGGGTCCGACCTGAACCGAAAGCGGCAGCTGGTGGTGTTCGAGGCCGAGGAATGCCCCTTCTGTGAGAAATTCCGCGCCGAGGTGTTGGATGCCTGGTCATCCGAGGTGCCGGTGGTCACCACCTACGCCGTCGAGGCCCCGAAGGGCTGGAAGCTCGACAAGGCGCTGTTCGCGACGCCGACCATGGTGCTGTTCGAGAAGGGCCGCGAGGTGTCGCGCTACACCGGCTACAAAGGAGACAAGGAGCGCTTCTGGGCCTGGCTCGGCCAGCGCATCCTGACGCCTGAGCAGCGGCGCATCGCCTTCGAGCAGGGCACCGAGCGCCCGTTCACGGGCTCACATCTGGACGAAAAGCGACCGGGGGTGTTCGTCGATCCCATCAGCGGCGAGCCCCTGTTCCGCACCGACGCCAAGTTCGAGAGCGGCACCGGCTGGCCGAGCTTCTTCCAACCCATCAAGGGCGCCATTACGCTGCACCAGGACAACTCCCACGGCATGCGGCGCACCGAGGTCCGCAGTGCCAGCTCCGGCATCCACCTGGGCCACGTCTTCGAGGACGGACCGCCGCCCACCGGCCGGCGCTACTGCATCAACGGGGACGTGCTGGTGTTTCGACCGGACTGAGCCGCCTTTGGTCCGCATAGCGGATCTGACGACCAACACAGTCGCTATGGGGTCCGCTACACGCATGAGGGCATGCTGAGCCTACGGGCCCCGGGGCGGTGCGGTGACGCACCGCCGACACCGCGGAGCCGAGCGTGTAGAGCGGGAACCCTGCGGCGTGGCGCCCTCCCTCGTCGTCGATCCGACCGCTATGCCGGGCGGATCAGGTGTCAGTCGAGGAAGGGATTGGTCGCCCGCTCGGTGCGGGCACGCCCGTCCTGCTGCACCTCGACGGCGACGGCCTTGCGCTCCTCTGCGGCGACGGCTTCGCCGTCGTTGATGGTGGTCGCGGTGGAGACACCGCCCACGACCAGAGCGGCGATTGCGATGGCTTCGAGCATCAGTTCACTCCTGCTGAAGGATGGTTTCGAGATGCAAAGAAGCATATAAGCGTATTCTAATTTTTACAGTTACAAAGTGTTTCCGCTGTTGGGGATTTGTAACATCCTGGCGGCATCACCCCTGTCAGATCGAGCTACAGCGGCGCCAGCGTCCCCCCAGGTTCTTGCCAAGCCCCTCTCCATGACCACCCTGCACCTGCTGATCATCGAAGACGACCCCTCACTGCGCGAAATGCTGAGCCTGCATTTCGAGGACATGGGTGCAGCGGTCACCACGGTGGGCAGCTGCGCCGAGGGACTGTCGGCGGTCGCCAACGCGCCTTTCCACCTGGCCCTCTTGGACCAACACCTGCCCGACGGCGCCGGCATCGACCTGCTGCCGGGTCTCCTGGACGTCCTGCCCGGCCTTGCGATCATTATGATGACGGGCCGACACGACCTGGAGCTCGCCATCGAGGCCATGGGTCGGGGAGCAGCGGATTTCGTACACAAACCCATAGACACCGGGAAGCTGGAGCAGACCATCCAGCACCTGCTGGAGCAGCGCCGGGCCGCCGATGCGGCCGTCGCACCCCCATCGGAGGCCGCTCCGCAGCGGGACCTGATCGGGCGCAGCGCGACAATGTTGGAGGTGAGCAAGGGTATCGCGCTGGCCGCACGCGGCGCCGCCACGGTGTTGATCAGCGGCGAGTCGGGCACCGGCAAGGAGGTGGTGGCGCGACTCATCCATCAGCACAGCGGGGTGCGCGGGGCCTTCGTCCCCGTCAACTGCGCAGCCATCGTCGACAGCCTGCTGGAGAGTGAGCTGTTCGGCCACGAGCGCGGCGCCTTCACCGGCGCCAGCGCGCGCAAACCGGGGAAGTTCGAGCAGGCCGATGACGGCACGCTCTTCCTGGACGAGGTAGGCGAACTGGCCGCCCCGCTACAGGCGAAGCTGCTGCGCGTCCTGCAGGAGCGGGCGTTCGAGCGCGTCGGCGGCACCGAGACGCTGACCAGCAGTGCCCGCGTCGTCGCGGCTACCAACCGGGATCTGGTGGCAGAGACGGCCGCCGGGCGTTTCCGCGAAGACTTGGCCTACCGGCTGCGGGTCGTCGAGATCCGTATGCCACCGCTGCGCGAGCGCCGCGAGGATATCCCGCTGCTGGTCGATGCCCTACTCGCCCGCATATCCGAGCGCCTGGGCGTAGCCCGACCGTCGATCACATCGGAGGCCCAGGTCCGCCTCACCGCCCACGACTGGCCGGGGAACGTGCGCGAGTTGGAGAACCTGCTCACCCGCGTCGCGCTGAGCGCCCGCGACGGCGTCATCACCCCGCCCCTGCTCGACCTGCCGGACGCCACCGAACCGTCCAGCGCCATCGCAGACACAGCCCCGGACCTGGCGTTACGCACATTGGACGAGGTGGAGGCGGAACACGTCCAGCGCGTGCTGGACCGCACCGGAGGTCACAAGGCCCGCAGCTGCGAAATCCTCGGCATTTCCCGTCCGGCACTGGACCGGAAGATCGCCAAGTACGGGCTGCGGACTCAGAAACGTTGAACCTAGATGGAGTCGTTGGACGGTCGTCAGGGTGCGTCCCGCGTGGTGTCCAGCAAGGCACAACGACGCGGAATAGTCACTCTATTCCAAGGAGTTGTAACGCCGCTGGGCGCCGCGCGGGGCG
>JANQFX010000108.1 GCA_028277725.1 Thiohalocapsa sp. | reverse complement strand
CTGGCGATTTTTCGAGACGCGAAGCGAAAACGCGGTTTCCGCTTCGCTTCATTGTTCAAGCGCTTGGGCGCTTGAACAATGGCGGGGCATCCTGCCCCGCACGGGCACCTCGAATATTTCGAGGTGCCCTTAGGTCGCTCAAAACGCCGGGGCATCCTTATGAATTCGAGAGTCATATGCCGTACAAATGTCGCGATGGCTTTGGCTGTGGTCCTGATGTGCTGCCTGTCGACCAGTGCGCGCGCGTTCGATTGGATTCCTGACGCGACTGAGTTTGCATTACTGCCCGAACACTGTAAAGCAAGGATCGCTGACTTGTATCGAGGAAGGCGTCACGCCTACCAGGAACGTCTTTTTCCGATCAATGAGAAACGAATAGATTATTATAAGAAACTGATTGGAGGAGATTTCCTCCACATGCATCACTACTGTCTCGGTCTGAATTGGTTGAACAAGGCTGAAACAGATAGGGGACGCAAGCGATGGTACTACGGTCAGGCGGTCTCCGAAATCGGCTACACGATACGTCACTCACAACCTTCACATCCGCTATGGATCGAAATAAACATAGCGCAAGCGCGTGCGCGCGCTGGTCTTGGTGAGCTTGGACCGGCGTCGAAGCAACTGCGGAGCTTGCTAGACCTCAAGCCAAACAGCGAGACGATCTATATCGAGATGGCGAAGGTTCAGAAGCAGGGGCGCAAACTCAACGATGCCATCGCCACTCTTGAAGCAGGATTGACCAGCGGAGGCAAGCCCGGGCCTTTGCAATACTGGCTGGCGTCGTATTACTACGAACTTGGAGATCTTGATAGTGCGAGACGATTTATGGAGCAAGCGGAAAGGAGCGGGATGAGAATGACCCGTCTACGCAGGCGGCTGGATGAGGGTTGATTGCATGTTCCCCAGGCGGAAAGATGTGCTTGCCGACCGACTGACAGGGTGCTCGGTCGCTCCTGATTCGATAACATGGACGACTCGTCTGGCGGGCTTTTTCGAAGCCTCCGTGGTATTCTGTTGGGGCATCGTTTTGAATACTAGCTTTCTAGAGTAATCAGGCCATTCATGACCACGTTTGAACATGTTAGACAGATCATTGGCGACGTCCTTCAACTGGGTGATCGCACATCCAAGCTCGGGCCGGACAGTGCCCTGCTAGGCAGCATTCCGGAGTTCGATTCCATGGCCGTGGTGACTGTCATCACGGCGCTGGAAGAACGCTTCGATCTCGTCGTCGAGGACGATGAGATCGATGCGTCGGTCTTCGAGACACTTGGTACCTTGACCTCCTTTGTCGAGCGCAAGCAATAGGCCGGTACGTTCCATGTTGGAAGCATGCTTTGTCGAAGGAGTGGCAGGCCGTCTGTTTTGTGTACGGGCACGACCTTCGGGTCATCCTCCGCGGAGCACGACCCTGATCGTGCCTCCATTTGCAGAGGAGTTGAATAAATCGCGGCATTTGTTGGCCGCGACGGCGCGCAGATTGGCGAATGCGGGTCACCTGGTCGTACTTCCCGACCTCTTCGGGACCGGCGACAGCGAGGGGGACTTCGGCGATGCCTCGGTGGCTACGTGGGAGTCGGATCTCGAGCGAGCGCTGGCGGCGCTAGGTGAGGAATGGGTGCTGGACGCGGCGGCGCTCAACGTGATTGCACTGAGGGCGGGCGCATTGCTGGTGCCTGGATTTGCCCGCAGTCACCGAGTTGCTGCCTTGGTGCTGATTCAACCGGTGACTGATGGGCACAAGTACTTGACTCGTTTTCTGAGGCTCGGGACCGCCGCGGGCATCGTAGGCAAAGGTCGAGAATCGGCGGCGAACTTGAAACAAGCACTCGACGATGGGAATTCCGTCGAGGTGGCCGGTTATCGGCTTTCGCCGGAACTGGCGGCTGGCATCGAAGGGTTGAGTCTATCTCAGCTGCCGCCTCACTCGATCAATAGTGTCAGCTGGTGTGAGCTGGCCCCCTCCATCGACAACCCGCTTCTGCCAGCAAGTCAGGGAGTGGTCGACCGCTGGCGTAAAGAAGGTCTGGGCGTGCACTCCGCGGTGCTGCAGTGTTCGCAGTTCTGGGCGACCCAGGAGCTGGCGCTTTGTGATCGACTGATCGACGTTGTTGAGGAAGCCTTGGGGGGCTCTACGATTGACAACTGAGCGGGCGGTGCGTTTCTCCTGCCAAGGAGAGAGTCTAGTCGGAGTCCTGCATGAGCCCGGCGGACAAGGCACAGGGTGCGTCGGGATGGTGCTCGTGGTCGGGGGGCCACAGTATCGCGTTGGAAGTCATCGGCAGTTCGTTCTCCTGGCGCGATGCCTGGCGGACGCGGGTATTCCGGTGCTTCGGTTCGATTACCGCGGCATGGGTGACAGTGGCGGGACGCTCAGATCCTTCGAGGCGATTCATGACGATATCGCAGCGGCCTGTGACCTGCTATGCGAGCATGTCGGCCATGTCCGGGGGATCGTGCTCTGGGGACTTTGTGACGCTGCGTCTGCAAACGCCTTCTATGCGGCTGATGGCGTCGATGAACGCATCTTGGGTCAAGTTGCGCTGAATCCTTGGGTGCGTACGCCGGAAGGCGAGGCCGAGGCCTACGTCAAACACTATTATTGGAATCGTTTGGCCAGCGGCGAGTTCTGGAGGAAGTTGTTGTCGGGTCGGACCAATCCCGTGGCTTCGGCGAAGGATTTTGTGAGGAAGCTGGTCAAGTCTCGGCGCCATGTCGGTTCGGACAGCGGCGAGGCGCACGAGACCTTGCCCGAAAAACTGTGCGACGCACAGCTGGCATTTTCGGGCAGGACGTTGTTGATCCTGAGTGGGCAGGATTTGACGGCGCGGGAGTACGACGCACGTGTATCAGAGAATGCAGCATGGAGCGCGTGGCTGGGGTCGGAAAGGGTGACCCTGCATAGGCTGGGAGACGCGGACCACACCTTTTCGAGTGAGCGCTGGCGGAATCAGGTCAACCGCTGGACACGCGACTGGATCGACAGCCTGTCCGCTGTCGAATAAATGGGCTTCTACCCTTTCCCTCCGGCGCACTGCTGAGATGTGCGGGCCAAAGCGGACGTGATGGTCGTCCGGCGAGAGGAAGAACGCTGCCCGTGGTTCCGCTGGTTGTCTAGGGTCTGTGTCGAGTGCGGACACCGCTTCCGACATCCGACCATCCAGGCCTGCCCATCGACGATCCCCTGGGGTGGCGGCATCCTCAATCGGGTTCGTGATGACGCCATGAGCTTGATGGAAACCGCTGTCGCGGGCGCCTCAAGCCCGCGCCACGCACAGGGGCACATACAGCTCATCCGCACTGAGCCCGCCGTGGACGCCGATCTGCGAGAAGTCACGCTCGGTGGGCAGGCGCTCGGTGATGATGGCGCGGCCGCAGGAAATCAGGGTCATGTCGCCGACGCGCTCCAGAAGGCGTGGATGCGGGGCACCCGTGCCGAATAGGCCGGCGTCGATCAGGTCCTGGCTGCTATGGAGGTCGAAGCGGTCGGCGAGTCGGTCGCGCCAGTAGGCCCTGAACCGCTCCACGCGGCCGGGCCGCAGATAGCAATAGGCGGCCCTCGGTTCACCGCACAGGGGTATGCGTAGGCAGTCGGCGAGGTCCGGGTGGTCGGCGAGGTCGATGACGTCCTCCCGGCCGCAGTCCAGGTGGCCATGGTCCGCGGTGACCAGAACGGCGGTGTCGGTGCCGGCGATGGACTCGAGGAAGGCGGCGAACCGTTCGTCGAGCTCGCGGAAATGGGCGACGGCCTGCGGGCTTTCCATGCCGTGCTCGTGGCCGATGCCGTCCAGACCCGGCCAATAGGCGTAGAGGTAGCTCGGCTCCCGGGCCTTGCGGATGGCGCGGGCGCTGGCGCGGAAGAGTTGTTCAGGCGACTTGTGCGTGACCAGGCGCGCATTGCCGAGGTGCGCCAGGTTGAAGTCGGAGCGCGCGATGTAGCTGGGCGAGACGAGAACTGACTGCGTCCGCATGCGCTCCACGATGGGGCGGTGGCCGAGGAGCTTGTCCAGATCGACGCCCGCCTGTGCATAGCCTACGCCGCCGTAGCGTGGGTTGCCCGGCAATACCGAGAGCACCGCGCCGAGCTCCCGAAACCACATGAACCAGCCCGTGACCGCGTGTTGCTGGGGAGCGTCGCCGGTAAGAAAGGTGGTGATGGCGCTGGCGGTGGTCGTCGGGAACACCGAAGTCAGCTCCGCCACGTGGTGGGCGGCCAGCGCGGACCCGGCGCTGTGGCGCGCGAGCCAGCGGCTGCCTAGCCCGTCGAGCACCAGCAGCAGCACATGGCGGGCGTCGGCGATGGCCGAGGCGGGTAGGGCGTGCAGCTCCGGCACCCTGGCGGTGCCGCCGCGGGCGTTGATGAGAGTCGCGGTCAGATTGACGATGCCCTGGCCCCTGTAGTCGGGGCGATGCGCGATGGTGTCCATGGCTCGAGAGCATAGCGCCGGCTCGGGCGCCTGTCCTTGTCGAGGGGCGATGCCGTACGCGCTTCCGATTCGGGCGCGCGGCACGGGTGTCGGACGCGGCGGGCCGCGCTCTCGTGGGAGGTGTCGAGTCGTTTGGTGTACCTTGTGCAGTTGTCCGATGGTCGAGGGTCCACCGTCGCAACGGCAATCGTCGCCAGCCAGTGAGCGCTGCGCACGTGGGGGACAGCGCGTCGCGCGCCGGAGAGAGCAAGCCATGATCAACCTCCTGATCGTCGATGATCATCAACTGGTTCGCGACGGCATCAGGGCCATTCTCGAGACCGCCGGCGACCTGGCCGTCCTGGCCGACGCCGAAAGCGGTGAAGCGGCGCTGGTACAGGCGCAGCGGTTCCCGCAGGTCGACGTGGTGCTGATGGACATCCAGATGCCCGGCGGTATGGGCGGCATCGAGGCCACGAGGCGCATCCGAAGCGTCCTGCCCGATGTCAGGGTCATCGGCCTGTCGGCGCTGAGCGATGAGCCCCTGCCCACACAGCTGCACGAGGCCGGTGCGGTGGGCTACCTGACCAAGGGCTGCCCGGCGAAGGAGTTGCTTGATGCCATTCGCGCCGTCCACCGCGGGCTGCCCTACGTGGACGCGCGGCTGGCGCAGAGGCGCATGGTCGCTGGCTGGCGCGGAACCAAGCGGACGCCCTTCGCGGAGCTCTCGGCGCGCGAGATGCAGGTGGCACTGATGATCCTGGACGGCCGGCGCAGTGTCGAGATCGCCCAATCCTTGTCCCTGAGCCAAAAGACCGTCAGCACCTATCGCAAACGCATTTTCGACAAGCTGAACGCCAAGACCGATGTCGACCTCACCCGACTCGCCTATCGTCACGGCGTGATTCAGGAAACCGAGGACTGAACTGCCCAGGTGACTGCCGCTAGCCTTAGACACACCGGGGAGGGCGCATGAGCGCGGTCTCGGCTCCGACCTTCGATGTCGACTGCGTTCGCTGTCCGAGGCTCGCCGAGCATCTGGCCTCGATCCGTGCCGAGCGCCCGGACTACCATGCGCGGCCGGTGCCGCCCTTCGGAGATCCGGCGGCACGGTTGCTGATCGTCGGGCTCGGCCCCGGCATGCATGGGGCGAACCGCACCGGGCGGCCGTTCACCGGGGACTTCGCAGGCATCCTGCTGTACCAGACGTTGTATCGGCAAGGCTTCGGTTCCCTGCCCGAGTCCGTCTCCGCCGGCGATGCGCTGGTGCTGTACGACTGCCGCATCACCAATGCCGTCAAGTGTCTGCCACCGGAGAACAAGCCGACCACCGCGGAGGTGCGCGCCTGCACTCGCTACCTGGCGGCGGAGCTGGGCGCCCTGCCCGAGGGCGCCGTGGTGCTTGCGTTGGGCCAGATCGCCCATAATGCCGTCCTCCGCGCCCTAGGCCTGAAACAGGCCGCCTGGCGGTTCGGCCATGGTGCCGAGCATCAGCTGCCGAGCGGCCTGCGCCTGCTGGACTCCTACCACTGCAGCCGCTACAACACCCAGACCCGGCGGCTGACCGAGGCCATGTTCGACAGCGTCGTCGCCCGCTGCCGGGCGCTGATCGGAGATGGCCCTATGCATGAGGGCCGTAGTTCGTAGATACTCTGTTCGCGCGCAAGTCCAAAGTGCCTCCAATCCATCGATTTGCTTTATGGCTCGCGCCTTGCACCCCTCCCGTGTGGGGGAGTGGA
>JANQFX010000075.1 GCA_028277725.1 Thiohalocapsa sp. | reverse complement strand
GCTGGGCCTGATCCCGAACAAGCCGGTGCGCGTGCTGCGCCAGGCATATTTCGGCGGTCCGATGCATGTGCGCGTCGGCAGCACCACGGAGATCGCCATCCGCCGCAGCGAGGCACGGCTGGTGCGCATCAATCCTGATCCGAGCCCGGATGCGAACCCCGATTCGAACCCCATGATTTCTCCCGGCGTTGAGGCTGCAGTACAACCGACCACGACCGAGCACCGCAAGGATTCGCAGCCATGAACGTCGCCGCCGAATACTTGATGGAGGGCGATCTGTCGGGGCTGGAGGACGCCTCCGCGCGCATCGCCTTCATCGGCCAACCCAACACCGGCAAGTCCACCTTTTTCAACAGGGTCACCAAGGCCCAGGCCGGCGTTGCCAACTGGCCCGGCCTCACCGTCGACCTGCAACGGGCGGTGGTGGACCTGGGCGACGAGGACATCGAGTTCGTCGATCTGCCCGGCATCTATGACCTGGACGGCTTCACCGAGGACGAGGCGGTGGTGCAGCAGTTCCTGGAGCAGAACCCGGTCAATATGGTCGTGCTGGTCCTGAACGCGACGCAGATCGACCGGCAGATCCGCATTGCCCTGCAGGTGAAGGCGCTCGGGCTGCCCGCCGTCGTTGCCTTGAATATGGTCGACGAGGCGCGGCGCTACGGCGTGCAGATCGACACCAAGGTGCTGAGTCAGCGCCTCGGCATGCCCGTCTATGGCATCAGCGCCAAGTACGGTGAGGGTGCGCGCGAGGCAGTGGACGGCATCGTTGCACAGGTGTCGAGCCACCCGCAGGCGTTCCAGGCCTGCGCCGTGGCCGAGTGCATGCGCAACAAGCCGGTGACCGACGCACTGTGTGCGTCCACGTTGGACGGTGCGGTGACCATGCCGCCGCTGGACAACATGACGCTCACGAATCAGATCGACCGCATCCTGCTGCATCCGTTGTTGGGGCTGCCCGTCTTCTTCGCCATCATGCTGGCGGTGTTTGCCTTCATCTGGTTCGTCGGCATACCGACCGCGGACCCGGTGGCGGCGGTCACCGACTGGCTGCTGGAGCATGCCATACAGCCGGCCATCACCTGGATGCCGGAGATGGCGCAAGGCCTGATCGTCGACGGCATCTGGAACGGCTTTGCGACTCTCGCCTCCTTCGTGCCGCTGGTGGCCCTGTTCATGATCGTCATGGGCTTCCTGGAGGGCAGCGGCTATTTGTCCCGTGCCGCCTATCTGATGGACGCGCTGATGCGCCGCATGGGCTTGGACGGGCGCACCTTCGTGCTGCAGATCATGGGTTTCGGCTGCAACGTGCCGGCCGTCATGGGCACGCGCGTGATGCGCTCGCGCATGGCGCGGTTCGCGGCGATCCTGATCATCCCGCTGTCGCTGTGCTCGGCGCGGTTGCAGGTGTTCATCTTTATCCTGGCGGCGGTGACCACGGGCATGGAGGGCGCGATCATCCTCTTCATCCTGTACGTGGCGAGCTTTGTCTTCGCCTTCCTGATCGCCGCGGTCGGCAACCTGACCGGCCTATTGCGCAACCGCGAACCCTTCGTGCTGGAGCTGCCGCCGTACCGAGTGCCGACGGTCAAACAGGTGCTGCTGAAGGTTTGGGGCGAGATGAAGGAGTTCATCTCCCGCTTGACCCTGTTCATGATCCTAGGCGCGTCTCTGATGTGGTTCCTGACGACCTATCCTGAGGGCGCCGAGGGTTTAGATACCTATGCCGGCCAAATCGGCAGCTTCATGAAGCCCGTGATGGAGCCCATCGGCATCAACCCCTTCATGTCGGTGTCGCTGCTGTTCGGCTTCGTCGCCAAGGAGGTGCAGATCGCGGGTCTGGCCGTGGCCTATGGGCTCTCGGACCACGCCCTGCAGCTCAAGCTGGGCGAGATCCTGAACTTCGGCCAGGCCTTGAGCTTCTGCCTCTTCAGCCTGCTCTACACGCCCTGCCTGACCACGCTCGCCACCATCTGGGGCGAGACCAAGTCGGCGACCTTCACGGCGCTGACGGTAATCGTGCCGCTGATCGTCGCCTACTTCGCGAGCCTCGCCTTCTACCAGGGCTGGCTGGCGTTTACCGCGGTTGCGTGAGGCGGGGTCTCTCATGAGTATCAAGCTCTCGAAAAGAACCATCCTCGGGGCCGTCGCGGCGCTGCTGCTGTTGGCCATCGCCGTCAGCATGCTGAACCGGGATCGGCCGACCTTCGGCATCGTCGCTGGTGACCCGTCCGAGGAGTACATCGAGATCAGGGAACTGATGGCCAAGGGCGACTGGAAGGCGGCCAACACGATGGCGACCACCGTCGCGCTCGAGACCGCGGGTCGCCTCAGCGCCGGCTGGTTCGACCAGGCATCCATCCAACACTTCCCGTGCGCCGGCCTGTACTACCTTGACGCCCTCTACAGCTTCTACTCGGACGGGCGCTTCGGCATCGGCGCGCAGCACGAGGTCTTCCGCGAGATCGCCGCCGCCGAGCCGGACGCCCCGCCCAAAGAGCTGTTTCTGCGCTTCGCCGATGCGGTCGGCTGGCGCGAGGACGGCGACTGGATCCCGTACTCGGAGCTGTTCGGTGACATCGACGCCGCGCCCAAGGGGCACCTACCTGCCCATCGCCGCGCCGAGGGACGCCTTCCAGCCCATGTTCAAGTCGCGCACCGGCACACCGGACCGGGTGGGCAACTACCGGGAGCTGATGCACCGCTTTGAGCAGTGCAGTCCGGGCACCGGCGCCGCCGACGCGGAGCAGGGGACATGACGGCGGAAGCGTCCAGGGGCTTGGTGATCGGCGTCGCGCCGGCACCTTACGCCGCCTGCGCGGGGGCTGTCTCTCGGTCCGAGAATCCTGTGCCCACGCCCGGCGAGCAGGCCACGGACTGGCCCGGCCTGATCTCCGTCGGGGTGATCGTCGCGATCGGGGTCGCGCTGGCGAGTCGCACCTTTCGTCGCAACGGCGGCGGCGGTTGCGCAGGCTGCGCGTCGCGGTCGTCCTGCCCGTCGACCCGGAAGCCGGCGTAGCGCCCCTAGCCCGCCGCGGTTTGCGTGCCTCGGGCCCGACGGCGGATCGTCGGTTGTGCGTTGCAAATGCGATTCAGTCGCATTAAAATCGCGGCCTGCAACTTAGTGGAGCACCGGCACCGACAATGGGCAAAGTCATGTTGCTGATCGATGGCAAGTCCGAAGCAATCAACCGCGAGGGCGTGAGCGACGATCTCCGCCAGGAGGTTGCACGATGCGAATCGCACGCATCTGACCTGAAGGCGGAAATCCGCAGACTGAAGTCCGAGCTACGTCTTACCCACCAACGGATGCGACGTCTGAACCTGAAGATCTATCAGGAACAGCATGGCCAGCCGGCGTTGCGGTTGGTGCGCGTCGGCTAGCCGCCCGTCGGTGGCCTGCTTGTCGGCGGATTCGAGGAGCTTGAGTGGTTCGGCTCTTACGGCGTACCCTAGACGAACTTGAGCCGCTTGCAGCATGATCCGCGCCACACAGTCTCCGCGACGTACCTGTGCATGCCAACACCCGCCGCGGTCCAGTCCGGGTCCCAACCCGAGCCTCGGCCTTCGGGCGGCAGGTCAGCCCGCCTTTGGCCCTGCGACAGCCGGTCCGGTTGCCTGTAGCACCGCCCGGGGCTTGCGCCCGTTCAGTCGGCCTCTGTTCTTCAAGTGCCTCGGGGGCCAGTTATGAGTCTCGCGCGAATCCTGTTGCTGTCTGTGTTCGCGTCCTGCTTCTCCGCCGCACTGTATGGCGAGTACCGCCAACACGGCACCCACGTGCACGGGGAGGGCGAGCTGCTCGTTGTGTTGGAAGACCAGGCGCTGGACATAAGTTTCAGGATTCCCGCCGGTGACTTGATCGGCTTCGAACATGCTGCAAGGACCCCCGAAGAGGAAGCAGCCATCGCAAGCGCCAAGGCCTTGCTCAGGGATGGTGATCAGGTGTTCACGCTCACAGGGGCACCGCAGTGCGAGTTGGTTCGCTCCAGCGCGCTCTTCGCCCTGACAACCCACGACCATGGGGAAGAAGAGACGGAAGGCCCAACCGACAACGCCGCGCAAGCGCAAGAGGACGAACACGGGCAGCATGCAGAGTTCCATGTGCGATACAAGTATCAGTGCACTGAACCGATGGAACTGGAGGCCTTCGTATTCAACATTTTCGAGCACTATCCGGCCGTCGAGAAGGTCAAGACTGCCCTGATCATCTCCTCCGAGCAATCGGCGGCAACGCTTACGGCCTCGCAGCCGGAGATCAGGATCAAGGAATGCCGCTTCAGTATCGGCTCTTGGTGTGTATTCTAACGTAGTGGCACGAAGATTCCGGGGCCGTTTGTTTCCTTTGTCGTTGCCGTCGTCGTAATCGAATGCGTGGACGACAACGATAACCTGGACAACCGGCGTCGCTGCCCCCCAGCCAATCGCTAGGCCAGAAGAGGCAAGCAGCATGAAACAGACTTTCGAAGTCCTCAATGTCAAGTGCGGCGGGTGCGCCAACACATTGAAGAAGGGGTTACGCGAGGAGTTCGGCGAGGTTCAAGTCGATCTCGACGTCACACCCAGAACCGTCACGCTGGACATCGATGACAGCCAACTCGATGGTTTGAGGGCGCAGCTGGTGTCACTCGGCTATCCCATGACCGACGAAGAACTGAAGACGATAGAGAAGATCGGTACGGCAGCCAAATCGGTCGTGTCTTGTGCCATCGGTCGGATGGAGAAGGGCTTTGAATAGAGCGATGCGGCAGAGAAACCCGATATCTGGGTTCCGGTCATCAGGTCGATAGGAACCGACGGGCACAAAGGCGTTGCGCAACTTGAGCCGACCATACTGCAGCCCCGTCCGTCACCCCGTCTTCGAGGTGGTCAGCGAGCAGCCGCGGCGACTGCGGCTGCGCGGGCGGGTCATCGCCCATCCCTGTCTCGATTTGGCCTATGTGCAGGCCCTGGTTGAGGCATTGTCCGGCGTTGCTTCGGTGCGCATCAATCCCGGCGCGCGAAGTGTCATCGTCGCCTACGACGGTGCCACCGAGACCCGCGCACGGGTGTTGGAGGCCCTCGCCAACATCCCCGAGGACGCCTACCGGGAGGACGCGTCCCGCGATCGGCCGCCGGACCCCTTCCGTGCCATCGTCACCACCGCCATCGCGCTGGCGACGCCCTGGTTGCCACCGATCACACGCGTTGCGTTGAGCTGGTACTTCGCCGCGCCGACCTTGCTGCGCGGCGCGACCACACTGGTGCAGGAGGGCGTCAAGGTCGAGGTCCTGGATGGCTCGGCGAAGCTCCTGTCGCTGTTGCGTGGCGACTACTTCACCTCCAATGCCATCGGCGCGCTGCTCGACTGGGGTGAGTATGTCGAGGCCAGTGCCGAGCAGCGCTCCAACGATCTGCTGAAGAGCCTGCTGGCGCCGAAGACCGAATCGGTCTGGGTCGAGCGCGGCGGTGTCGAGACCAAGCTGCCGCTAGCCGAGGTCGAGATCGGCGACACGGTGATCTGCGGGCCCGGCGAACTGATCCCCGTGGACGGCCAGGTGCTGCAGGGCGAAGCTGCGGTGGACCAGGCGAGTCTCACCGGCGAGTCGCTGCCCGTGCCGGTGGCCGCCGGCAGCCCGGTCTTGTCCGGCTCCGTCATCCACGAGGGGCACATCCGGATCGCCGCCGAGCAGGTCGGCGCCGAGACGTCCATGGCCCGCATCAACCGATTTCTGGAGACGGCCCTGCGCACCCGCTCCGAGGGCGAGAAGCGCAGCACGGAGCTTGCCGATAGGCTGGTGCCCCTGACCTTCCTCACCAGCCTCGGCGTGCTCGCGCTGACCCGCGACCTGAGCCGCGCGGCCTCGGTGCTGACAGTGGACTACTCCTGCGCCATCAAGCTGTCCAACCCCGTCGCGGTGCGCAGCAATCTCTACGCCGCGAGCCGCGCCGGCGTGCTGTTCAAGGGCGCACAGGCCCTGGAGAACCTGGATCGGGTCGACACCCTGGTGTTCGACAAGACCGGCACCCTGACCACCGGCGACATGCAGGTGGCTGACCTGATCTCCTTCGAGGAGCTTACCGAGGACGGCCTTCTTGCGCTGGCCGCCGGTGCGGAGGAGCACTACGACCACCCGGTGGCGCGCGCTGTCGTCACCGAGGCTGCGGGTCGCGACCTTGCCCTGCCGCCCATCAGTCAGGTCGACTTCGTCGTCGCCCACGGGGTGTCGGCCTACGTCGACGATCAGCGGGTGCTGGTGGGTAGCCGACACTTCCTGGAGGACGACGAGGGCGTCGATTGCACACCGGCGGACGCGCTGATGGCCGACCTCTACGCCGCCGGCAAGTCGCTGCTCTACGTGGCGCGGGACGGCAAGTTGGTGGGGTTGATCGCGCTCATCGACCGCATTCGTCCGGAGGCCGAGGCGGCGCTGGCCGACCTCAAGCGGCTCGGCATCGATCGCATCGTCGTACTCACCGGCGATCATCGCGAGGCCGCCAAGGCCCTGGGGCGGGCCATGCCCGCCATCGACGACGTCCTCTGGGAGCTCAAGCCCGAGGACAAGGCCATGGCCATTCGGCGCCTGCACGACCAGGGGCGCCGCGTGGCCTTTCTGGGGGACGGTGTCAACGACGCCCCGGCCCTGGTCAGTGCCGACGTCGGCATCAGCATGCCCAACGGCGCCGACCTCGCCCGCGAGGCGGCCCAGGTTGTGCTCATGCGTCCGGATCTGACCGCTCTGGTGGCAGCCGTCGACATCGCCAAGCACACCCAGCGCGTCCTGCACCACGCCGCCATGGGCTCCATCGGCATCAACAGCGCCACCATGGCCCTGGCGGTGGCCGGTGTCTTGCCCGCTGTCGCGGCGGCGACCATCCACAACGGCAGCACCATCGGTATCCTCGGCTATGCCGCGCTCGCCAAGGGCGAGGCGGGCGCCGGCCTCGACGCCCTCGGCGCCGAACGACCCGGCGGGTCCGAGCAACTCGAGGAGGCTCGTCATGCAGATTTCGCTTGATCAGGCACCCGTCGGCCAAGCACTCAAGCTCCGCGCCGTACTCCAGGGTGGCTTGCGCGAGCGCCTCGAACGGCTCGGCCTCTACCAAGGCTGCGGTCTGCACCTGGAGGACGAGGAGGCGCTGTTCTCGCCCGTGCGGGTGCGCGGCCCCAAGGGCGAGGCGACCCTCGCCGCCGGCATGGCGTCCAAGGTCATCGTGCACCACGACGACGACCACAAGACCCCCGTCATCGAGATGCTGCCAGGCGAGGAGGGCCACATCGAGGGACTGACCTCGGGCACCGGCCTGGAACAGGCGCTTGCGACCCTCGGCCTGCGCGAGCACGACCGCATCCAGTTCCTGCGCCAGATCCCGCCCATGCGCTACCGCGCGCGGCTCGGCGAGCACCGGCGGCTGTTGCTGACCGAAGGCGTCGCCGCCAAGCTCTGGGGGGAGATGGACGGGCGCGAGATCCAGTTCTCCAACGCCCGCCGGGGTCATCCGTTCAAGCTCCTGGCGGTGCTTGGCGGGGACGCCTCCCAGCAGCAGGTTGCCGCCATCGGCATCGGGCCGGGGGACGTGCTGACGCTCGAGGCCGTCTGCCCGGACGACGCCCTCGGCCACGAGGGCGATGCCGAGACCGGGCGTGAGCGCTTCGTGGTGACCAGCGAGGATGGCCTCCGGCTCTATCTGGAGCCGGAACAGGCGGCCACTGTGATTGTGGACGTCGAGACCTAGCCCGCCGCCGGGAGGACGGCACGCACTGCCGGTGCTGTCGCGGTCTCACTGCCTGCCAATCGTTCCGTTGGTCGGCAGCGCGTCCTTCGGTTCGTCGCGCGGCGCGAGCGCGAGCGCTCCAGGAAGGAACGCAGGCAGTCCATGTCGACGCGGACATCCAACTCTGGCGCCTTCGATCCCGCCGTGGCCTGGGTGCTTTGACGATTTTCAAGGCATACAAGGGCGGGGCGCCCTCAAATACCCGTCGTCGCGTAGCCGCAACCTGGGGCTGTCGCGCACATTCCAACCTCGCCAGCCACACCGCCCGTTGCCGCGGGCCGTCAGCCAGCGCTCTGCCCAGTGTTACCTGGAGCGCTGCCGTGTATCCCGAATCCAGTCCGCCTGACCCATCCGCTGCCGTTGCGTGTTGCGGCGCTGGGGCTGATCGTGTTGGTGCCCAGTATTCCCATCTCGACCTCGACCGAGGTCGCCCGTTGCCTTCACTCCGATCGACACACGAGGAGCAGTTCATGCGACCCATGCTGGCCGTCATCATCCTGATTACTTTCGCATTCCATGCAAGCCTTCACGCCGACACCGGCCGCGGCGATGCGCAGGCGCTGGTGCAGCTCCCGCATCCCGTGCCCGCGGTGATGGAGGACAAGGTGCGGCTCGGCGTCACCGAGGCTCAGGCGCAAGCGATTCGGGAACGGATCATCGGCGTCTATCCAGGACAGATCGGGAGCCGTATGCAACGGGCCGCGGAGCTGGAGCGCGAGATCCGGCAGGCCGTGCTGCAGGACAACCGGACGAGGGTTCAGCTCAAGGTGCAACTCGATGAGTTGGCCGCCGTTCAGCGCGAGGTCACGGATATCCAGATCGATGCCCTGAACACGCTGGCGGATATCCTGACCGAGGAGCAGATGCAGCAGACGCTCGCACGTCTGGAGCAGCAGGCGGAGTCGCCGGCGGGGCCGGCGAAGATCGAGAAGTTCCGGGTCGACGAGCTGGCGCTCCTGCCGCATCCGGGCAAACTCTTCAAGCAGGGCAGCATCCAGCTCACGCCGGAGCAGCAACAGCGGTTGGTGGAGGATGTGAAGGCGGTCTACCCACCGCTGTTCCACCCCAAGATGCAACAGGCGTTCGAGCTACAACGCCGGCTGCAGCGTGCCGTCGCCGAGGGCAAGAGCAAGGAAGAGGTGAGGGAGCTGCTCGACGAGATGGCCAGCATCAAGCGCGCCGCCATGGACCCGCGCATCGACGCCCTGAACGAGCTCCGCGCCATCCTGACCCCGGAGCAATGGGATGCGGTCAACCGTTTGAGCTACCAGTAAGGCCGGTGGCGCCGTCCGGGCATTCGCCGGCCCCGCCGCTTCGGCGATTGTCGGAATGAAACCTGCCGCGTGGTAGGTTCCATCACAGAAATCGATCTAGTGACACCAGCCTGGCCTGACGCCACAGCTGCTGGAAGCCCTGGCTAAGCGCAACACCAGCGGTGCGAAACGCCCGCGGGCGCTCCGCCGGAACGATGATCAAGGCCGTGTCGAGCATGGGCGGGAAGCCCATGCGTCAGCGTTGACTTCTAGAATGCCAGGTTGACCCCGACGAAGTAGCTCCGTCCCACCAGCAGCAGGTCGTCGTCACGCTCATCGAACAGGTTGTCGATGCCGGCGCGCAGGTCGACTTGTCGGGTCAAGCTTTTCGATAGACTGAGATTCCACAGTCCGTAGTTCTTGTCCTCGCCGGAGGTGCTGTCGATCACTCCCGCGTTGTAGTCGCCCCAGAACGCGACGTCCAGACCCCAAGGCGTGTAGGTGTAATCGACGGTGGTGACGAATCGGTGGCGGGGACGATCCTCAAGGCGCTGGTCGGTGGTGTCGTCCCGCGCATCCAGGTACATGTACTCCAGCCCGAAGGTCAGGTCGGCCATGGCGAACCAGTCGATGCCTGCTTCGATGCCCTGTATCGTGGCCTCGCCGACATTCTGGTAGCGCCGGATCGGTCGCCCGTCGGGGCGCTTGCCGATGGTCTCCTCGTCGATCAGATCCTTGACCTTGTTATAGAACCCGCCCAGCCGCGCGTCGAGCGCCCGGTAGTGTCCCTCCATCGCCACATCGATACCGTTGGAATGCTCCGGCTCCAGGTCGGGATTGCCGCGACGGCTGACGCTGGCGCTATCGACATTCACGTAGAGATCGCGCACGGTCGGTACGCGGTAACCCTGGGCAAAGCGTGCCTTGAGCCGCAGTGCTCGATCGTCTTTATCGAGCAGTCGATAGACACCACCGGCATTGAAGGTCGGCCTATCGTCGAACTGATCCGATGCGTCGTAACGTGCCCCGAGGGTCAGATCGAGGCGGGGCAGGACTTGCCATTGATCCTGCAGGAACAGCGCCCAGTAGTCGATGGACGCCTTTGAGACCGGTTTGATCAGATCGCCTTTGCGGACAGTGCCGGTCCGCTCCTCGGTCTGGAAGGTCGTGCCCTCGAAGTCCTCCACTCGATACTCGCCGCCCAGGATCAACCAGTGTTCCGCGAGTGGTGCCCAGCCGTACTGTGCGTCGATGGCGGTCTTGTCGATCTCGACCTCGTCGAAGTTCTTCAGGGCCGCTGCGTTCTCCATCCGCATTTGACGCTCCTTGTCGAGGTGTGAGTTGTAGAGCTGGATGCGGCCGTCACTCGCCGACCCCTCGTAGCGCAAGTCCAGCGACAGGTCGCGGCGGCGATCGTTCTCGTCCCAGCGCTGGCGGGCTGTCGTGCCGCCACTCCGGCTGCCGCCCTGGGCCCCGGAGCCCTGTCCCGAGCCACCGCTGCCCTGGGCCCCGGAGCGCTGCCCGGAGGCGCCCCCGCGCTGGGCATCGGAGCCCTGTCCTGATTCGCCGCCGCCCTGACCACTCGAGCCGGAGCCGCCGCTGCCTCCGAGGGAGTAGAAGTAGCTGTCGGAGTTGAGCTGTGAAGCCGAAGCCAGCAGACGCCAGTCGCCGGTGATCGTCCAGTCCAGTGTCAGAGTGCCATCCTGAAAGCGCTCGGCGTCCCTGGCCGAGGCGCCCGAGTCGAGTTCGACGGTCGGCTGGTCGACCAAAGTCCCCGAGGCAGACAACGCGAGGCGATCGTTGACCACCCAGGCGCCGTAGAAGTCCCCTTCGCAACCGTTGCTGTTGTCCAGCTCGAGTTGATCGCATCGGGCGCGAAGCTGAGCCTGGTTGTCTTCCGGTCGGCGGGTGACGATGTTGATGATGCCCCCCAAGGCATCGGCACCATAGAGAGAGCTGCCGGGGCCGCGCAGGATTTCCACCCGCTCGACATTCGCCATGCTCAGGCGATCCAGTGCGAACTTCTGCGACGGCTCGTCGGAGACGCGCCGGCCATCGATCAGGATCAGTGATTGTTCGTTGCTGAACCCGCGAATCGATACCGTATCGCGTGTACCACGCTTGCTGAGCGTCACGCCCTGCGCCAGTTCCAGCAGGTCGCTGAGGCGCCGAGCATCGATGCGCTCGATGACTTCTCGATCTAAGACCTGCACCGCACCGGGGATGCGGTCCAGTTCGGTTTCGGTGCGGGTCGCGGTGACGCTGATCGGCGCAAGCTCCACCGCGGTGTGCTCAGCCGCGATCAGGCTTGTCGGGAGGAGTGCGATTGCCAAGAGCAAGCGACTCGATCGACTCGCGAGTAGCGACTCGCGCTCTCGGCTGGCCGGCTGACGCCAGGCGACAGGGTCCTCTGCAGTGACCGCCACATTCGGCGGAAACGGCATCTTGTAGCTGTGGAACATGGAACGACATCCAGAATACAGAACACGTAAACATTAACGGTAATGCATCGCATTATTATATTCGAATGATGGATGTCAATCGTGCTGAGGCGCCGCGCCTATCGAGGTTGGCGGGCCGGGGTGTCCATCAATCCCCGATCGTGCCGAATCGTCGCCGCTCGCGTACGGTGGAATGCTCAAGAGGAGGGCACCGACGAATCCCAGGACGCCGAGTACGATGGCCGTGGGCTTGGACAGTCTCGGTCTGAGCCAGGAAAAGGTACGGGGGGTGCGCTTTCGGGCGTCGGTGCCCGCTGCCTTGGGTGTCGAGTTCATGTTGGGGAGCCCCCGGTCTATTGGCCACTCGGGACAGAAATCCGACGGAACCCGAACACGCGGTTTCCGGGTTCCTCCGTTCTCAGCGACGCATGTCGCTGGAGATGGCGGCGCACCCTGCCCCACAAGGGAAGCGCCAGAACGTCAGCGTTTTCCTAGGCGTTCGATTGGCGGCCCCGGCTGTGATCCGGCCCCGCTGTCTCCCTCGAAGCTGCTTCCGCCGATGCCGAATCACCCGATGTGTCCGCGATGGCGTGCAGGCCTTCCCGGTAGGTCGGGAATCGTAGCCTGACTCCAAGGTCGTGCCTGATTCGATCGTTCCGAATACGCCGGTTCTCTGTATAGAAGTGTCGCGCGAAGTCGCTCAGGGTCGCGGACGCAAAGGGCTCGGCGGGCGGTAGGGACGCGCCGATGAGGTTGGCGGCATAGACCAGAACCTCGTGCGCCGGTGCAGGCTCGTCGTCGCAGACGTTATAGATCCGAGGAGAAGCTCCGGACGGGGAGGCGTCCTTCTCCATGGACGCCAACAGGGTCGAGACCAGGTCGGCGACATGGATGCGGTTGAAGACTTGTCCGGGCTTGACGATATGCCGGGCGCGGCCGGCGATCAGTGACTCGATGGGATTGCGCCCCTGCGGACCGTAGATTCCGGGCAGACGGAAGACGCCGACGGGACGGGACAGTTGCACTCCGAGCGATAGCCAGTTTCGTTCCGCTTGCAGGCGTCGACGGTTGTCGTCGGTCGCGGGCCGGGGCTGCTGGGTTTCGTCGATCCAGGCTCCGTCGCAGTCTCCGTAGACGCCGGTGCTCGACAGGTAACCGAGCCAGGTCGGCCGTTCCGGCAGATTGGCGATATCGGCGATGTGCAGCCGCAGCACCGGGTCGGATTCCGCGTCGGGCGGCACAGAGCACAGTAGGTGCGTGGTTCCGTGCAATGCCGCGGCCGGCTCTTCAAGCGGATGCTGTCCGTCGAACCGGAAGGCGACGATTCCTTCGCTGCGCAATGCCTCGGCCTTGGACGCGTCGCGACAGGTGCCCGCGACTTGCCAGCCCTTGTCCTGCGCCGCTCTTGCCAGGCGCAGACCGGTGTAGCCGAGGCCGAAGCAGAACAGTTTCGGCCGAGTACCGGACTCGTCTCCGCGGAGGATCTGGTCGCGCATGGCCAAGGTCATGCAGCGCGGCGATTGCCGGGCGTCATCGGGCGGACCGACGCTTCGCGCTGCAAGGCGATCGGTGGCGTGCCGGGGAGCAGGCTCGGTTGGATCGCGGTGATCCAGTTCGCGAGGCGATGTTCTGTTAGTTGTGGCTGATTGTCCTGGTCCAGCACCAGACCGCAGAAGGAGCCGTCCCCCAGATCGGCCCGAGACGCCTCGTAGCTGTAGCCGGCGGTCGGCCAGGAGCCGATCACATACGCATTGCGCCGCAGGAGCTCGACGTACAGCAGTCCGAGGGCATCGCAGAACTCCGCCGGATAGCCGTACTGATCGCCGAGACCGAACAGCGCCACGGTCTTGCCGGAGAGGTCCACCTTGTCCAACTCGGGCAGGAACGCCTCCAGCGTCGAAGAGAAGTTGCCGCAGCCCATGGTCGAGGTGCCGAAAATGAGGCTCTCGTATGCGTCGACCTGAGCCGCGTCGGCGACTTCCAGATCGTGGACGTCCGCCGTCCCGGCGGGCAGGTAATGCTGCTGGATCAGCCGTGCGACCTCAGCCGTGTTGCGCGTTTCGGACGCGAAGAAGATACCGATGCGACCCATGGTCTGGACCCCTGGTAGAGCACGACGAGCGGCCTCGCGGGCAGCCCTCGGCGGTGGATGTGCGCGGACTTGCAGTTATGCTAATGCGAAACATTCTCATCGGCAAGCGTCCGTGCCCTGTTTCCGGAACTGGGATGAACACTGTTGCGGTGTGGCTGTCGCGGAGGGTCCAAGGGCTGTCACATTCATAACAATCACAAAGTTAACAATAATGCGAACCTGTAGCATTCTATACAAGAGGTGTCTGTAGCGGATGTCTCGATTTTGGCCGCATGGGCAACTGTTTGGGTGCTCGCTGCATCAGCGACGGCCACCTGGCACGGAAGCTGCTGAGCAGAAGCCCGCCGATTCGTCCTCGCGACCCTGCCTGACAGGATGCCCCGCCAGAGACGCCGGGGGATTGTGCAGGACAGCGGGCTCTTGAACGATTCGAGATCCCCGGGGAGCACGGACGGGTCGGCATGCTTTGTTGTTCCATTCCCAAACGATAGGACTCCTCCGTGGCCAAAATTGGGCTCTTCTTCGGTACCGACACCGGCAATACACGCAAGATCGCGAAGCAGATCAAGAAATCCTTCGACGACGAGCTGATGGCGAAGCCCGTCAACGTCAGCAGCGCCGATGTCGAGGACTTCCTGCGCTACGACTATCTGATCCTGGGCTCACCGACCCTGGGCGACGGCTTGCTGCCGGGACTGAGCGCGGACTGTCAGCAGGAGAGCTGGGAGGAGTTCCTGCCCAGGATCGAGGATCAGGATTTCTCCGGTAAGACCATCGCTATCTTCGGCTTGGGCGACCAGATCACCTACCCGGACGAGTTCGTCGACGCAATCTACTACCTTTACGAGTTCTTCGATCAGCGCGGTGGCCGGGTCGTGGGGCGATGGCCCGCGCAAGGCTACGATTTCGAGCATTCCGCGGCGTTGGACGGCGACGAGTTCCTGGGGCTGGCCTTGGACCAGGACAATCAGGCCGGCTTGACCGACGATCGGCTGTCGGCCTGGCTCGGGCTGATCGCCGGAGACTTCGGGCTACCTGGCTGAGTAGGGACCGGCTCAGCGGCCATCCCAGCAGAAACCCGAACGGACCCGCTTGGCTCGACTTGGCGGTGGGCTCCGGCTTCGCCTCCGGAATGATGTCATCGGGGGACACCCTTCGATGTCCCCTCAACTGCTGAGTGAATCATCATGGCAGGCACCTGCGAATACCAGACTCTGATCGAGAATGGCATCTGCCAGATCACGTACTGCGCCGATTGCGGCTATGTGCGTCTCTGCTTGGGTGCGATGACCCTGCATCTGACGGGAGAGCAGTTCGAGCAGTTGGCCGATGGCCTCGGCAAGGCCGCGAGCTGCAAGCGCACGATCGATGATCCGAAGCGACGACGGGTCATGCGCCCCACGGAAGCGGTCCATTGACCCCCGGCATACGCCGATGAATCGGCGTATCCCTATGCGCCGGCCTCGACCGGCCGGAGTGCATCCAACCACTGCTCCGCGACGACGCGGGTCTCCTCGAAGCCCGCGGCGCGCTCGAAATGGCGTAACGCCTGCTCGAGCTCCCCGCGGTGATAGCGTGCGATGCCGGACAAGAGCTGAATTCGTCCGCCGTGCGCCGAATCGGAGTCCGTGAGCAGCGGCTCCAGGACCGCGAGTACGGCGCCCCAGTCCTCCAGCTCCGCCGTCACCTGTGCCAGGCGTATGCGGCGTTGCGTCGCGTCGGCCCGATGCGCGTCTGCTCCGTCTGGGGGCCGTCGCATCTGCATCGAAGGACCGTCCGCGGCCAGTTCGACCGCCTGCGCAAGGGCGCTTCGGGCGTGCCGGGTTTCGCCCGACTGCAACCATGCGCTGGCGAGGAGATCCAGGTGGAGCGGCGTCGGCTTGAGTCGACCGTCGTCCAACGTCTCCTTCAGCAAGGTGGCGGCGCGTGCGGGCGCGTCGAGTTCCATCCAGCGCCGGGCCAGGTCGAGCAGTGCCGCCGGCTCTTGCAGGAGTCCGTGCTGCCGGGCCAGTTCGAGGACGGCGACCGCCGTATGCGGTTCGCCGAGCTTCGCCTCGATGTCGGCGAGCTGAAGCCAGTACGCCGCCCGATCCGGGTTGATGACGATGAGGCGCCGCAGCAGCGCCTGCGCTGCCTCGGCTCGTCCGCTGGCGAGTTGTACCGACAGCAGGCGCTGCCCCCAGGCCTCCGGCAGGATCTCGACGGCCGCAACCGCCCGCTCCAGATACTGCGTCGCGGATTCGTTGTTGCCGGATAGCGCCTGGGCGGTGCCTGCCAGATGCAGGCCCTCGGCGGACGGGGTCTTGGCCGCCGCGAGCCAGTCATCCATGACAGCGGCTGCCGCCGTGGCCTCGTCTCGGCGGAGGAGAAGCTGTGCCAGCAGATAGCGGGCGTCCTGTGCGGCCTGCCGTGGTAGGGCATTGAGGGCGAGGCCCTCGTGCAGCGACTGGATCGCCTTCGAGGGCTTGCCGCTGCCGTGGTAGAGCCAGCCTTGGGCCTGCAGGACGAGCGCACGTGCATAGGCTTGGTCGCCGACGTCCGCGTAGAGTGCATCCAGGGCCTGCTCGGCCTGTTCCCATTGCGCTTGCTCGATGAGTTCATGTGCCCTCGCCAGGCGCGCGTGATGCGCCTGACTCAGTGTGCCGCCGAGCACGGGCAGAGCGATGAGCAAGGCCAAGGCAGGCAGGAGCCGTTGCATGGACATTGGATTCATCGCAGCCGGAAGTAGATCCGTTGCCGCGCGCTCTGCGACGCCGGTTTGCCGTTGACCAGCCGCGGGCGAAAGCGCCAGCGCTGAATGGCCCTCCGGGCCGCCTGATCGAACACGCCCTTCGGGCTCGAGCCCACCACGCGCGGGTTCGTGACCCGGCCCTTGGTCGTGATCGTGAACTGGACGTCGACCCAGCCTTCGCGTCGTGCCCGTCTCGCCGAGGGCGGATAGGGTGGCCTCGGCGTCGAAATCGGCGTCGCGGCCCGGGTGGGGCCCTTAGCCTTGGGCTTGGCCTGTGCTCGGGCACCCGAGCTTTCTGCGCGTCCGCTCGATCGCCGGTCGCCGGCGTTGGACCGACTGGCAGCCCGGCCTGCGCTCACGTCTCCGGCGCGTGATTGCGTCGCAGACCGTGATGCGCTCTGGGGCGGCTGCGCCGGCTTGGGCCGGGCCTTGGGTTTCGGTTTGGGCTTCGCTCTTGGCTTGGTGACGGCCCCCAGATAGGGCTTGGCCCCGGGCTCGATGCGGGCCAGCTCGGGCTCGATCACCGGCGGTGGCGTCAGCCGCGGTGGCGTGGGTGCCGCCACGGGTGGTGGCGGCGTCAGTGGCACCGGCGGTGCCGGCTCCGGGGGGGGCGGGAGGGATGCCGCCTCGGTATCGGCCGCAGCGTCATCGTTGGCCGCGCCGGCTTGGTCGACGGCGGCAACCAGGCTGACCTCGGTCTCGTCACTCAGGGGTTCGATCGGGGTCTCCTGTCGACCGATCATCGCCTGCATCAGGGCAAACAGGGCCAGGGTGATGCAAAGGGCGGTGACGGTGGAGCCGAGTCGTCGCATGGCCTAGCGTTCGATGAGCTCGGCGGCGATGGCGATGTCGTCGACGCCGGCTCGGCGGGCCTGATCGATGACCTGCACCAGCAGCCCGGAACTGGCCGCCTTGTCCGCCTGAATCACGACCGAGCCCTCGGGATGCTCTGCGTGCAACCGCTCGATGATGACGCGCAATGCCGCGGGCTCGACTTCGCGCCGGTCGACCCAGATCCTATCCTTGCTGGTGATGGCGATGAGGATGCTGCCCTGCTCCTGGCGTGTGGCCGTCGCCGCAGCGGGGCGCTGCACATCGACCCCGCTCTCCTTGATGAATGAGCTGGTGACGATGAAGAAGATCAGCATGATGAAGACGATGTCGAGCATCGGCATCATGTTGATCTCGGCATCTTCCTCGGCGGCCTCGACTCTGCGGCGTCTCATGATGTCGGTGTCCGGTCGAGTGGCGTCTGCATGCAACGGTGCACCATGCGCAGTTGATCGGCGGCCCGGTCGGCCTCCAGGTTGGTCCGACGGCTCAGGTCGGCGCTGAAGAACAGCCCGGAAATGGCTACCACCATCCCCGCCATGGTCGGGATGGTCGCGAGCGAGATGCCGTCGGCCATGGCCTTGACGTTGCCGCCGCCGGCGTAGGCCATCACGTCAAAGACGTGGATCATGCCGGTGACCGTCCCGAGCAGGCCGAGCAGCGGACACACCGCGATCAGGGCCTTGATCAGGGGCAGCGATCGGTGCAGTTCCAGCGACAAGTGGGAGATGAGGGCACGGCGCACCTGCTGGGCGAACCAAGAGCTGTGCTCGGGACGCCTGTCCCAGTCGCGTCGCGCCGCTTCGAGCCGTTTCGGGTGGCGGTGCATCAAGTCCGCATAGCGCAGGATGATCAATGTCCACAGCAGCAGAGAGACGACGAAGATGACCCAGAGCACCGGTCCCCCGGCATCGAGCAGCAGGTAGGTCGGGTCGATGACTGCGTCGATTAGGGCATCGCGCAACATCGTCAGCGGGTCCTGCAGCGTGCCGGCTGCAACGGCCATGTCACCCGAAGGCGAGGGCATTTGCGTGCCGGCGGCGACCCCCGAGATGGGCGTGCCGGTCTCAAGCGGCGACATCGGCCCCGTCCCGCTCCGCCTGGCGTGCCACCAGCGCCGTGGCCTGTTGCTCCAGGATCTCGACCAGCCGTCGGCTGCGTCCCAGCAGGCCCGCGTGGATCAGGATGAGCGGAATCGCGACCACCAGGCCGAGGACGGTCGTCACCAGGGCCTGGGAGATACCCCCGGCCATGAGCTTGGGGTCGCCGGTGCCGAACAGTGTGATGGCCTGGAAGGTGGCGATGAGACCGGTCACCGTCCCGAGCAGGCCGAGCAGAGGCGCGATCATGGCGAGAATCCGCAATGCGGGCAGACCACGCTGGAGCTTGGGCGTTTCCTTGATGATGCGCTCGTCGAGCATCAGTCCCAGGGTCTCGGTGTCGACATCGCGGTTGTCCCGGTACACCGCCAGCACCCGGCCGAGCGGATTGCGCGGATCGGGTGTCGACGAGCACTGCTGGCGGCGCATGCGACGGTCCAGGTGGGCGAGCACGAGCCATCGGAGCAGGGCCAGGATCATGCCCGCTGCGCCGAGGGCGATGATGATCCAGCCGATGAGCCGCCCCTGGCCGATGCGCTCCAGCGGCCTCGGAACCTGGGCCAACAGTGTGACGAGCGTCCCGCCGCTGGGGTCCACCGGCAATGCGATGGCGGTCGGCCCCAACGCCCAGAGGTCTCCGACGGGCCACCATGCCGACAGTCGCTCCCGCCAGCGCTCCCAGCGCAGCGGATCGGGCTGACGACGCGGCTCGTAGAGCCGGCCCGACTCCGGCAGGCGTGTCAGCAACCGGCCGTCTTCGTCGATCGCGCTGAAGGGCCCGACCCGGATCACGCGCTGCACTTCGGTTGTCCCGTCGACACCGATCACCTCGGTCGTCCAGCCGACGACCTTCGCGGCCTCGGTCATCTCGCGCTGTTGTGCGAGCCAGAGGTCCTCGACCTCGCCGATGGCGGGAATATGGTTGCCGTCCGCCAGCCGCTCCAGGGCCTGCGCGCGTCCCGGCAATTGCGCCGAGACCAGGGATTCGTCCAGCAAGGCCGCGGTTTCACGGGCATTCTGACGAATCAGGTCGAGCACCTCACCGATTTGCTCGGTGCGCGCCGCCAGACCTAGGTCCAGCTCCCCCAGTTGTTCCTTTCGGGCATCAAAGGCTTGGCGCAGCACCTCGCCCCGACTGCGCTCGGCCTCCAGCCGGGCTGTTAGCTCGTCCAGGCGTTGCTGCTGCTCCGCCTGCTCCGCCAGGAATCGTTCCTCACGCTCGGCGTCCGCCGCCTGTGCCGCCGCGCGCGCCTGCTCGACCTGGGCGAGCAGCTGTTCAAGCGATTCCGGCGCGGACGGGGTCGTCTCGGCTGGTGCCGCGGGCGAGAGCAGCACCGAGGCAGCAAGCACCAATGTCCGCGCGCAATCGATACCGCGGATCACGGCCGCACCCCCGCCGCGGGGAGCGGCAGTGTCAAGATGCCCGGAGCGGACTGTTTGCGGGCGACCCGCAACGCCTTGGCCAGCGGCTGGCGCCAGCGGGCCGGCAGGGGCCTCCAATCCCCCTGCGCCGGATCCCAGGCGCCCAGGTGCCGACCGTCGAGCGATCGATAGAACAGGGCGACCCGACCGACACGCAACAGGTCCACGGTGGGGGCGTCGTCGATGCGCGCCGCCCCTTGTTCGGCCGGCCGTTCGGCCGATCGCACCGCCTGCGGCGGGACCGGCGGCTCGCCGGATGGCTGATCCGGCGCTCCGCCGGGTGTCGTGTCCGCTTCTCCCCGGGATGCTTGGTTCGGCGCTTGGCCTTGCTGTTGGGGCGAAGGGTGTGGCACGGAAGGTAAGGGGGCTCGATAGGCGGCGAGGTCACGGCCGTAGTCGAGCTCCCGGCGGTAGGCGGCGAGGATACGCCGGAACTTCTCCGCCGTGGTCACCGCGGGGTCATCGATCACCGCCGCGAGGGCCTCGAGTTCCGCCGTGCGCTCGGCGCGCTCGAAGGGCAGATCCAGCGCGACGAAGCGCCTGAGGCTCTCGACCATCCGTTCCAGCAGCGGGATCAGCTCGCGCTCGGTGAGTGCGGCGGCGGTGAGCGCTTCTTGGGTGTCGGCGATCCGCTGTTCCTGGATGGTCAGCATGCGCTCGACATGATCGTTGTAGCGTTTCAGGCCCTCGAACTCCCTGCTGCGGTTGCGGAACTCCGTCAGCAGCCGCTCGGTCTCCGCCCGGGTCTGATCAACGCGAGCCTGAGAGGCAATGGCGTCGTCGACGGCCCCGGCGTTTTCGGCGAGCGCCTGCTCCAGGGACGCTTCAGAGGTTGACCGATCTGCGAATGTAGGGTGCGCAAACGCGGCACCGACAGCGAGAGGGAGTGCGAGCCGCAGCCATCGGCGAATGGTTGCGGGGAGCGCGTCGGGCTTGCGCCATCGGCGGCGAATGCGTCTCCCATCGTCGAGGGTGTGCGGCCAGCGACCGGATTCGACGCGGCTGGGACCGATCGGGGTCTGGGTGGCGCGCCGAGGGGTTTCCGAGGTCATGCCTGATATGAACGTGTAAAACGTTGGCTGTTGCGTGCTTGCCGGTCGTCGCCGAAGACGTCCGCAGAGCGCCTGGCAACGAGATGATGGCGACCCCAGCTCGACAGCGCCTTCGACAAATCGTCAAACGGCTTTGCAGGAGGCGCAGATCTTCCGGGAAGCGATCACGATAGGCGCGGTCGAGCGGGGCGGTCCCGGCAGACAAGCCAGTGACGAGCCGTCGGAGCTCGATCTCGCGACCCCCGGAAGGCGTGCGCCGAGAGGCCGGCTACGCCTGATCGGCGGTGCGTCTGCATGGACGGTCAGCACCGACGTAAGGGCCGACCACAGCGTCTTGATCCAGCAAAGTAGCAGATACTATAATGCGAAGCAATCGCATTAGCGTATGTGTTTCAGTCTTTGGTGGAATCCTCTTGTTTCAGGACGCCCCCCTCTCCCCGCAGTCCCTCCTACAGCAGCCTGTTCCGAGCGTCGGACGGCCGATACACCCGGTGCCCCGGCTCGGCAGGCCTTCGTCGACGGTGACGACGACGCCATCGCGGCGCTGTTGGCAGGGCATTGCACCTGTAGCCGGATGAGCTTGGACATGCAGATCCACGCCAACGATACCCTCGAGACGGAATCGGCCCAGGGGACCTTCGTTGTGCCGCCCAAGCTGACCGTCGCAGTTATGCTGGATGGGGATCTGGATGCGGTCCTTGACGGACAGCCCTTGGGCATGACGGCGCATGATGGTCCGAACGGCTACTTATGGATCAACCGCCGGGAGGCGCGCTTGGAGCGGTGGCTTCGTGCCGGCCAGCGGGCTCGCAAGGTCACCGTCAGCGTGACCTTGCCGGTCGCGGCAAGCAGCAGCGACACGCCGCCGTCCGCGGTGCAGGCGCTGATGGCGTGCGTCGCCTCGGACCGCACCCTAAGGCACTGGCAGCCGAGTGCGCAGGCCGTCCGGCATGCCGAGGACATCCTTGCAGCAGCCACCGATCACGAGCCGCTCGATCGGCTCGAGCTGGCACGTCTCGCGCTCCTGGAGCGCGGGGCCACGGTCGGAGAGGCGGCCTACAGTGCCGGCTATACGAACGCCGCTAACTTCTCCACCGCCTTCTCCCGCGCCTTCGGCTATCCGCCATCCGCCTGTCTGAAGGGCTGAACGAATGGCAGAGGATACATCCGAAGGCTATGGCGTCCTATGGCGGCTCATGAGGCCGGTCAATGGCTACATCTTCACCGCCATGGCCCTGTCGGCGCTCGGCGCCATTGCCACCATCTGCACGCTGCTCATGCTCTCGCTGGTGGTCGCGGTGCTGCTCGAGGGCACCGAAGGCCTGTCTTTTCTGGGTCTCTCCTGGTCCGTCTCCTCCGCGCTGATCGGCGTCGCTGCGGCGGGAACACTGGCCTTTGTGCTGACCGCGGTGGCCTTCGGGGTATCGCACCTGGGTGCGTTCGAGTTGGAAGAGATCCTGCGTTCGCGCCTGTCCGTGCATCTGGCCCGGGTCCCGCTGGGTTTCATCATCTCCAGCGGGACCGGCGCGCTGAAGAAGGTGATGCTCGAAGACGTCCGCAACCTGCACGTCTTCGTCGCCGACAGCACGCCGATGATCGGCCGCGCCTACACCGCGCCGCTGGTCACCGGGGTTCTGCTGTTCGTGATCGACTGGCGGCTGGCGCTGGTCGCGGTGGGCGTGCTCATGATCGGCATGACCACGATGAGCATCGCGATGCGCGACTCGCGCGCGATGCAGCGGCGCTACGAGCAGGCCCAGGCCCAAATCAGCGCCGCGGTGATCGAGTTCATCCAGGCGATGGCGGTGGTGCGGACCTTCGACGACGGGACCAGCACGTTCAAGCGCTACAACCGTGCCCTGGAGCGCTTCCGCAAGGGGCTCTTGGACTGGATGGCCGCCAGTGGCACAGCGGCACGCATCTCCATGACCGTCCTCGCACCCCTGCCCACCTGGCTTGCGGTGCTCGCCGCGGGCATCTGGCTCGTCGAGGCAGGCTCGTTGTCGCTGCCCGCGCTCATCGCTGCCCTCTTCGTATCCACCGGCATGGCCGACGCGCTCATGCCGGTGATGTGGTTGAACAACTTCCTGCGCAGGTCCAAGGCAGCGGCCAACCGCATCGAGGAGCTGCTGGCGGTCCCGACCATGCACGCCGTCGATCGAGGGCCCCGGCCGCAACAGCCGAGCATTCGCTTCGAGCGCGTGAGTTTTCGCTACGAGAATCGGGACGACGACGCGCTCTCCGAGGTCAGCTTCGATGTCGAGGCCGGGACGACCACGGCCCTGGTCGGCCCGAGCGGCGCTGGCAAGAGTACCGTGGCCAAGCTGTTGCCGCGCTTCTGGGACGTGACGGGCGGCGCCATCACCATCGATGGCGTCGATATCCGCGACATGACCAACGAAGACCTGATGAATACCGTGACCTTCGTATTCCAGGACACCTTCCTGTTCCACGACAGCATCGCGAACAACATCAGGATGGCGCGTCCCGATGCCACGGACGAGATGGTGGTGGCCGCCGCTAAGGCCGCGCAGATCCACGACTTCATCCTGACGCTTCCGCAGGGCTATGACAGCCAGGCCGGGGACCGCGGCGCAAGGCTCTCCGGGGGGCAGCGGCAGCGTATCACCATCGCCCGGGCCATCCTGCGTGATGCTCCCATCGTCGTGCTCGACGAGGCCACGGCCTTCGCCGATCCCGAGAGCGAAGAGGCGATCATCAAGGCGGTGGCCCAGTTGACCCTGAACAAGACCGTTATCGCCATCGCCCATCGCCTGTCGACGATCACCCACGTCGACCAGATCCTGGTGTTCGATGCCGGTCGCTTGGTCGAACGGGGCAGGCACGATGCGCTGGTTGCGGGGGGAGGGCTCTATGCCCGGTTGTGGTCGAATTACGGTGCGGCGCGCGGTTGGCACCTGCACGCCCGGTTGGATGCAAGAGAAGGCGACCATGGCTGAGGCCACCCGGTACACAACCCTCAGGCAGACCTATGCCCTCGGCAAGGTCGTCGCCGACGACTACGTTCGGGACTACAAGCACAGCCTGCTCCTCTACGCCGTCGCGCACACCGCGCAGGGACTCGCCTACCTGTGCCTCTACCTGGTCATGGTGGCGCTGTTCGCATCGCCCGTCGACGCCGCGGGCGCGTGGAGCGCGTTTGCGCTGATGGTGTCGCTGCTTGTCGTCAACAGCACGGCGCGCTGGTTCGCGCACGACTTCGACTACACCGACACCCTGGCCGATGTCACCCACAACATGCGGGTCAAGCTGGGGCACAAGCTGCGCAGCATGCCGCTGGAGCAGCTGAGCCGCTACAAGACCGGCGACATCAACTCCAGCCTGTCCAGCAACGTCGAGGAGAGCGTGACCATGCTCGGCATGGTCTCGGGCATGTTCATCGAGACCGTGCTGACGCCGGCGGTGGTCATCGCCGGCCTGTTCTTCATCGACTGGCGGATGGCACTGGTGATGCTGGTGATCCTGCCGCTCGCGGTCCCGCTCTACCGCCGCAAGCGCTCGAGCGGCATGCGCGAGAAGACCGAGATGACCCTGGCCAACAGTGCGCTCGAGTCGGACATCATCGAGTACATCCAGGGCCTGCCGGTGCTGCGCGCGATCAACCAGACCGGGCAGAACGCCGCACGCCTGCGCGCGGGCATCCTGGGGGTTCAGGACCTGCAGCGCTCGTCGCTGTGGGGCACGATCCTTAACCTGGTTCTGGTCGATCTGCTCATCGTCTTTGCGCTGGTCATCAGCGCGATCCTCGGCAGCTTCTGGGTTGGTCAGGGCACCATGAGCGTCGCCGTGGTGGCCTCGGTGCTGGTCATCGTCGCCCGCCTGATGGAGCCCCTGTCCCTGTTCCTGGCCATGACCTCGGTGATCGACCTGATGAGCTCGGGCTTCGCGCGGGTCAAGGCGATCCTTGACACCGAGCCACTCGAGGTCCGCGCGCCCGAGGGCATCGCCGATCGCTTCGATATCCAGCTCCACGACGTGAAGTTCACCTATGCCGAGCACGACCGGCCTGCTATTGACGGAGTGAGCTGCAGCATCCCCACGCGTGCCATGACCGCCATCGTCGGCCCGTCCGGCTCGGGCAAGACGACGCTGACCAAGCTGATGATGCGCTTCGCCGATCCCCAACAGGGGCGTATCGAGATCGGTGGGGTGGACATTCGGCGGATGACCCAGGAGGCGCTGCTCAAGTGCTTCTCCGTCGTCTTTCAGGACGTCTATCTCTTCGACGAGAGCATTCTGGAGAATATTCGCATGGCCAAGTCCGACGCGACTGACGCGGAGGTGGTCCAGGCCGCCAAGGCCGCCCACTGCCACGAATTCGTGGAGCGACTGCCCCGGGGCTACCAGACCGTCGTGGGCGACATCGGCGGCAGTCTCTCGGGCGGCGAGCGTCAGCGCATCAGCATTGCTCGGGCCATCCTCAAGGACGCGCCCATCGTGATCCTGGACGAGCCAACTGCGGCGCTGGACACCGAGAGCGAACTCGCCGTGCAGCAGGCCATCGATGCCCTCGTCGAAGACAAGACCATCATCGTCATTGCACACCGCCTCTCGACCGTCGCCGGAGCGGACCAGATTCTGGTGATCGACGAGGGGCGACTGGTGGAGCAGGGGACGCATGCGAGCCTGTTGGAGCAAGGCGGCAGGTATCACGGCATGTGGCAGGCTCAGCTCCGCAGCAAGGCTTGGCGTATTGGTGCTTGAGCTCGACGTGTCCAACAACGATCCAGCCACCCCGAGCACCTCGAGCAGGGCCAGGAACCGTCCCTCGCCGAGGATGACCTTCTGCGCCGGTCCCGGGAGCCTTACCTGCGGTCCGCGCACGTCGGTCACCGTCAAGGCGCGCGCCCGAGCGCTTGCGACGGCGTAGGTCATGGCCAGCACCATCAGCACACCCCAGTTGGATGTATGTCGTCGGGGGGTTGCGTTGTTCGCCATCCGTCGCAGTCTCCCGCGGCAGCGCTCAGAACTGCCGAACTGCCGCGAGCCCGAAGGTCCGCCCCGGGCCGTTCAGGGCGATGACGTTCCGGAAGCCGACGCCATCGGAGCTGGGGCTCTGGTAGGTCTCGTCGAAGAGGTTGCGGACATCTAGCCGCAGCTAGAGCCCGGCGAGCTGGCGCGGCGGGAATGCGGCATAGATGTCGAGTACGTCTTAGCCCGGCAATCCCGCGCGGCCCGGGTCCCCCCGTCCTGGGTCAGGGAGGGCGGCAAGCTGCTCGCTGGGCACGCTGCCGAGCTGCCCGCCTTGCGCTGCGCTGCAGTTGGCTCGCCGGTGCGGTCGAAGGCCTTGGTCATCACTCCGGCAACCCAACCGGGTTTGCCGTGTATTCAGGCCATCCTGGCCTGAAGGGCGCCTCGAAATATTCGAGGTGCCCTAAGGCAGTTGAGTTGCAACCTGGGGCTGCGCCAAGTCTGGACCTGCAGCGTCAGCCGCCGTAGGTCACACTCAGGCTTACGCGGATGTCACGCCCCGGACTCAGTGCATAGCCTTTGCAGGTGTCGAGGATTAGGTTTGGTGCTTTGCCAGACACTGATTCAGCCACTGCAGGAGGTTCAGCGTCAGCTGTACCTGCCAGAAGCGCCCGGCGAGGGTCAGTTCCATCCAGTCGCCGTCGCGGGTCACCAGGCCGGCCTGCTGCCATTGCGCGAGCAACGGCTCGACGAGCCCTTGCCAATCCGGGCCGCCGTCGGACCCCAGCCGCATGGCGGCGTGCGTGGTGTTCAGGCGTCCGCGCTCCAGTTCGCCCTTGATGGCGTCGAACAACCGCCGGTGTGGAGACTGGCGCATCAGCCCGGCGACCACGGGGTCACCCCGATCGACGCGCTCCCGATAGTCTTCCACCGATGGCAGGTTGCGATAGCTGAAGCCCGCGTCGGCTCCGCTCACGGAGCCACCGGCACCTGCGCCGACCGCGACGCAGTCGGCGCCGCTCTTGATCAGCAGGTTGTAGAGGTTGCGCTCGCGGGTTGTTCCGCGCCAATGGGTGCAGGAGACCGGGTCCCAGCGGGCATTGCGCATGTATTCGCTGCCGACGCCGTAGAAGTCGCCGAGGGGCTGCGTGGCGGGCGGCGGCATGCGTCCATTGTCCACAGTCCGTGCAAGAGGCGCGTTGCGCACTGCCTTGAGCGCGTACAGGTCGACGCCGTCGAGCCCGAGCGCGACGGCCTGGCGAAGATCCTGCTGCCAGATGGTCGCATCCTGTCCAGGCAGGCCGAAGATCAGGTCGATGACGATGGCGGCCTGGTCGGCCCTGAGTAGGCCTTCCAGTGTGGCGACGACCTCGCGCCCCGAGCAATGCCGGCCCATGCTGCGGCGGACGTGGTCGTCGAAGGTCTGCACGCCGAGGGACAGCCGATTGGCGCCGGCATCGAAGGCGGCGCGTGCCTTGTCGAGGCCGAAGGCATGGACTTGTCCCTCCACGGTGATCTCGCAATCGGGGGCCAGGGGCAGGTAGGTCCGCGCCGCATCGATGAGTCGTGCCAGGTCTGGGCCGGACAGCAGCGTCGGCGTGCCACCACCGAAATAGAGCGCCCGGATCGGCCCCTCGGCCTGCATGGGCGATGCTCGGCCGCGACGCATCTGCGTGATCAGGCTGTCGACATAGAGCGGGCCATGCTCCGGGCGCCAGGCGTTCTGGTAGAAGCCGCAGAACAGGCAATGGCTCAGACAGAAGGGCACATGCACATAGGCGACCGAGGTGGTGCAGCGGGGGCTCGCACAGAGTGTGGCCCAGGTCCCCTCGACCTCGTCCTCGGGGACCGGCTGCAGACCGACGAAGGGGTGGACCGCTTGCCGGCCGCGAAAGGCGCAGGTCAGCGGGTCATCCCCGACCTCGGCGAAGAATGCCTCGATCGGGCGTTCGGCGGGCGCCGCCATACCGTGCGGGTGGCCATGCCCGGCTGGCGGGGGCCGTCGCTCGGGGGCCTTGGCGCCATCCGCGGCCGCCGACGCCGGCGCGGCGTTGGCCGTGGCCCGGTCAGGGTCCGACGCCAACTGCGGAGCGCCGATCGTCGATGGGTTCCGTTTCATAGCCAAGAGGATAATCGCGATGAGAATGCGTCGCAATTCTTTGCGCGGAGAGCACTCCTGACGACCACGAGAACAGCGTCTGCGCCCTCAAGCGGCTAGCTGGATACGCTTCGCGCCGTTTGTTGACCACAATCGGCATGGCCTCAGCTCATGGACCTTCGCGATCTTCGCGCAGTAATGCTTCAGGAGCTGGCGCTTGGGCAAGCGTCGCCCGCTCGCCGCAAGATCGGCAATCCGGCGCTCGCGGCGCTGGGCTGTGTCTGCCAAACCCAGCGCCCGGCCTAGTTCAACGATGGCCTGTTGAGACAGGTTGCGATGTTCGGCGCGTGCCGCGGCGGAGATGCCGTGGTAGACGTCTTCAGGCACGTCTCGTATGTGGAGGGTTGGCATTGGTGCGTTTCGCATGCGGTTGCCATAGGGCAGAGCCAAGCGTCGCCCTGGTTCGCGTCAAACAAGGGGCGGCAGCGATGGGCCACCCGTCAGGATTGGTCAAGGCCCCTGCTCGCGGGAAGCCACGCCGATTGGATGACTTCGATCCCGCATCGCTACTGGCACGCGAGCGCGATCCAGAGTCATGAAGTCGCTTGATACCAATGCCCTGGCTCGCTGCTCGTGACCTTCGACCGCCGGCTGGCCCGCCGGGCAGCGGCGTTGAGCTGCGCATCACCGGTTGAGGTCCTGGGCTGAAGGCCGCGGCGTTGGCGGATTCGCGGCGCCGATGTCGAACGCGCTGCTGAAGGGCAGGGCGATAGCGCCGAAAGAGCGGGTCTTGTGCCTGGCGCGCAGCAGCGGCCAGCCGCCGTCGCCCGGTGTCCGCAGGGTGATACCAAGCAGACGCTGCGCCGGATGTAGATGCCCGACGGCTGTCGGCCACAAGCCGACCTAGTGCGACCTGTGCTAACGTGGCATGCAGCCGGCGTGGTCGGCCGTGGTCTGGTGATTCTTGACAACAATCCGACCAGGGAGATTATCCGTAAACCAAACAGTTACTTCCTAAGCAGGAGAGTATGGTACGTAAGAAACGAGTAGCTCGGTCGAGAGAAGATCTAGAGAAAGAGCTAAGAGATCAATTGTGGCTGCTGCAAAACGCCTGCGGAAGCTTCGACAAAGGCCACCCCGCGACGGGGAAGCACATTGCCTTATCGCTCCGTGTCTTGTTGCATCATAGAGGTCAGTCGAGAGCTCTACTCGAACAACTTGGACTCCGGAATCAAAGGTTTTACGACTCAGCTGGCCCGCTCAACGCAGGGAACCTCTTAACTGAATGTGATTTGGTTGGATGCCGGATATCTGGGAATGGAGCAGAGTATATTCCATTGGTTCAAATGGGTGCACCACCTATTCCTCCGAATAAGTTGAGGTTTGTAGATTGGTGGAATAACCCCGTATTGAAAGACAACCAAGGGAGGACATATTGCCGCCGTGAACTTGTGGAGAACGTAGCGAACACTGATGGCGGTGCACACGTAGACCCCGACCTTGAGGAAGCGTATATGGATCTATCCCGAAATAACTCGTTGGGGTGGTTATTTTCATCGGGTGACATAGAGGAGGTGCTTGGTGGGAGACCTGAGCTTGCTTGCATTAGGCAAATAGCTCATGAGCTTTTGCTCACGCTTAAGGAAGAATCGCCCGAGTATTTCGATGCTTAGCAAACGCAGGCAGTACGATGCTGACATGTAGCATGCCTGCTGCGAGCATTGAACGCCAAGCCCGACGGCCGACGTCTCCTTTGGGTCGATATCGGACGAGCGAACGATCAAAAAAAATGGCGGCTGATGTCACGACTGTTGACTCTAGGCCTTTATGCATAGGGTGGCGATGTCAGTAGTATCCCTCGAGGGTGAAGTCCGAGAACACCATCGGCCAGGTGGCCAGTACGACGAAGACCAGCAGCCAGAGCAGGGAGCGGCGAATCCAGCGGGGCTGGTCCGTGGCAATCGGTGCCTCGATGGAGGGGACGCGGCGCAGCGGTTCGGCGATGCCGACCATCAGGCCGTAGAAGGTCGCCGCGAACAGGGTCAGGTACATCGGATAGCCGATGTAGTGGTACTCCGCCTGCAGCAGGCAGAAGGGGCAGTGATGGGTCGGCAACTCGTAGTGGTAGGCGGAGATGAAGGCGATGACGGAGGCCAGGGACACCACGAACAGGGCGACGGCCGTTGCTCCGAGCAGGAGCCGCGGCCAGGCTTGCTCACGGCGCAGGCCGAACACCCCCAGGGCCAGGTAGACGGCGATGCCGCCGAAGAAGGCGATCATCAGCGGCAGGGCAGGCAGTCCGGCGATCTCTGCGCCCACGCCGACCCCGGTGCCGCTGAACAGGGAACCGCAGCACGAGGTGATCACGTTCGGGTCCAGGCCCAGGAAATAGCGGAACAGGAGCCAGGTCTCGAGCAGGATCAGCGGCGCGAGGACCAGCAGCAGTCCGTACTTCAGGCGCGTCAGCGGATAGTCCTCGGCGCGCTGGTCGATGCGGTTGAGCGTGATCCAGACCGCGCAAGCAAAAAGCGCCGCGATCTTTACCGCCAGCGCCCACCAACCCACGGGGTTGGCGTTCAATGTGCCGGTGGCGCACATGGCGCCGACGAAGACGGTATGGATGTCTTCCAGGGTGTAGAGGAAGACCAGCGCGGACAGGATTTCCAGCGCAAGCGCGTGGCTCATGAGCGTGGAGAGCAGGTAGGTCCTGCGCTCCAGGGCCAGTTGCCGTTCCGAACTGCTCGACAGGTCCCAGCGCGCCAGCACAACCGTGCCGATGCCGGCGCCATAGAGCACCATGCCGGATACCAGCACAGCGACGAGCAGCAGCGAGAGAATGCCTGGGTGGAGAATCATCCCAGGATCATCGGTCATCGTCCATGATGCGGCCGTCGCGCATGGTGAACACGCGATCGATCATGGGGCTGTCGTAGACCAGCGGGTCGTGCGTGGCGATGACAATGGACTTGCCTTGGCCCCGGAGCTCGCCGAGGATGCCCATCAGCTCGCAGGACAGACCGGCATCCAGGTGCGCCGTGGGTTCGTCGGCCAGGATGGCACCGGGCCTATTGATCAGGGCGCGGGCGATCGCCACACGCTGGCGTTCGCCGCCGGAGAGCGCCTCGACCCGGAAGCGGCGGCGGTGTGTCAGGCCGAGCTGCTCGATCAGGCCGAGGGCACGCTCTCTGCCCTCGCGGAACCCGATCTCGAGCGGATACAGCGGCAGCATGACGTTCTCCAGCACGCTGAGCCCGGAGATCAGGTGCAGCTGCTGGAACACGAAGCCGAAGGTGTCCCGCCGGACCTCGGTCAGGAACCGTTCCGGCAGCTTGGCGACGTCCCGTCCGTTCACCAGGATGCGGCCCGACGTGGGGCGGATCATGCAGCCGATCAGCGCCAGCAGCGTCGTCTTGCCGGAACCGCTCGGTCCCTTCAGGACGGCGATCTCCCCGACGTCCTTGCCGGTTTGCCCGTCCCCTCCGTCGCTCGCGCCTTCACCGGGGCCGCCGATTCGGACCGAGACCCGGTCCACCGGCCGCACCTCGTTCGGCTTGCCCTGGTTGTAGATTCGGGTGACGTCCTCGATGGAGACCCTGGTGCTCATGATGCGCGCATGACTCGGTCGGGGTCGGTGATGGCGGCCTTCCATGCCGGAACGATGGTGGCGGCGATATAGGGCGCGACCGTGAGCAGGAAGAGCACGCCCAGCTCGTAGGGCTCGACGCGCGGCGCCAGGTCGAAGCTCGGGAACAGCGTCGACCAGCCTTGCAGCACCGGGCGGAGCAGGGCGGCACCGGAGTGGAAGACGTGTGCATAGCCAGCGGTGATGCCGGTGAGGAAGGCGGTGATGGCGAGTGCCGCGCCCTCCCACAGCTTGAGCTCCAAAATGTCCGAGGTCTCCCAGCCGATGGCCTTGAGAATGCCGATTTCGCGTCGCTCCTCGGCCGACAGCCCGGTGGCCTTGTCCCAGGCGAGGATCATGAACGCGGCCACGGCGCCCAGGGACATGGCCAGCAGCAACCCGCCGCGCCAGTCGAACAGGGTGTCGTAGGTGCGGGTGATCTCGGCATGGCTGATGGGCCGCGCCTGCGGCAGCCGCTCGAGGAGCTTGCGCGAGATGTTGGCGACCTCGTTGGGGTTGTAGACCTCCACCAGGAGGTCGGTGGCCCGATCGTCGGGCAGGCCCAGCAGGGTCTTGAGGTCCCGCTCAGGCAGCAGGATCAGGTCGTTGGTCAGCAAACGCGACGCACCCGCGAGGATGCCGACGACCTCGTACTCCTGCATCCAGCCCCGCGAGTTGCGCAGCGAGACGATGCTGCCGATCCGTGCGGAGCGCGCACGGGCGACCCCGGCGCCGATGACGCAAACCTCGGTCCGACCGGGGGTGATCATGTCCCCCTCCACCAGGTGCAGGGGCAGTTGACCGGCGGACCCCGGTCCCTCGTCGGGGACGCCGATCAAGGTGTAATTGGCATCGCTGTAGATGTCGTAGTAGTAGCCCCAATAGCGCGGCTGTACGGAGCCGACGCCGGGAAGCGCCGCGATGACCTCGGCGTAGTCCACCGGGATGAGCGCGTGGCGGCCGGCGACGGTCCTTTGGACGATCAGCTCCGGGGCGCCCTCGAGTGTCGCCATGGCTTCGGCGCGCAGGGCGCTGGTGAGGAAGACGATGGAGGACAGCAGGAAGACCACGGCGCTGAAGACGACGACGATGCCCGCGTTCTTCATCCGTCGGCGCAGCATCGATGCGAGGGCGAACTCCAGAATCTTCAGATGCTTGCCGAACTGAGCCCTGGTCATGGCCGCGGTGCCTGCTGGCTGGGTGTCGATGCCATCCACTCGGTCGGACGCAGGTGCGCCGGCGGGCCGACGATGGACCCGGCCGGGAAGTGCTCGATGGCGCCGGGGAAGTCCTGAAAGGCCGAGAAGAAGTCGGCCTGTGACGGGTGGCGCGTGTAGCGCGCCTCGGTCCAGATGGCCAGATCGGTCAGCCCCAGCGCAGCGCCCAGGTCACGCACCTGTGCATGTTCGCTCTTGCGCGACCACATGTCCGCGGTGGCGTCGACGTGCAGCGCCGCCAACAGGCCGATCTCGGTGGCCAGCACCCCGGCGAGGACGTGATAGCGCATCAGTCCGGGATGTCGTCGGCGGTGATGTCCTCGAAGGGCAGCATCCGTTTGCCGCGGTGCTCCAGCATGAAGGTCGTCGCGGCCACCTCGCCCTTGACCGGGATGAACTCATGGCCCATGGGCCCGAGGACGTCGCTGCCGAGGACGTACAAGAGCCCCTCGGCGCGCATGATGCGATTGCCGAAGTACTCGGTGACATAGACGGCGGCGATATCCTCGCGCGTCTTCTCCGGGTTGTAGCGCGGCAGATCGAACAGGTACTTGAACATGTCTTTGGCGCCGTCGAAGACCGCGTAGCTGCCATCCTCGAAAATGATCTCGGCGACCCACTGCGGGTACTTGAAGACATACATGCCGCACACCGGGCACTTGTCGGTTCGCTTCGGCTCGATGAATTCACGCGCCAGGGCGGTCCGCAGCGTGAGCGGCAATAGGGCGAGGGCCACAAGCAGCGTGCGCCGACGGATCATCCCCAGCGCCCTGGCAGGTGTCCTGGCGGGTGAGCGGGGAGGGCGATGTCCGTCAGCGGTCATGGTGTGCGCACCGGCGTCGATGGTCTTGTGCGATGAGGAGATCAACCGCGCCGCTCGGCACGGCGCTTGCGGATCATGATGGTGTCTTCTGCCATGTCGACGTAGGCCGCCCTCAGGGCCTGATCGAAGTCGACGAGCTGGGCGTCGGGACTGGCTATCTCCCGCGCCTTGACCGGGTCGGCATAGGCCCACTTGCTGCGCCGGGTCATGGTGCCCGGGCGGCTCGGGTCGATGAGGTAGTTGAGCGCCTCCACCGCCACCAACGGCGGAACATCGAGCGTGGAGCCGGCATCCGCCGCGTAGATCGCGCGGGGCACCAGGTCGAGATTCAGGCCAAGGCTGAGGGCGGCGCAGTGGATGGAGCAGGTCGGATCTACCGAGTCGTCCAGGTAATGCACCAGATGGCGCGTCTTGCGCCAGCGCACATGGCCCCGAGCCATACCGCAGTAGGGGCAGCGGCGGAACTTCTCGAGTTCGTCCTCGAGCGGCCGCGGGTCCTGCAGGCTCGGCATGAACTGCAGCGGTGTCCCCGCCACATCGTCGTCGCCACCGCGTCGCTCCACCCATTCCCAGGGCTTGGGCGCCGCGCCGGGCGGCGCCGGGTGTGCCGTCGCAGCATAGGCAAGCAGGCTTCCGCTACCGAGCAGGGATAGCAGGTCTCGTCGCTTCATCGTGATTGGTCGCTTGGGTTGGGCGCCGGAGGGCCGGCCGTTGCGTGGTGCTTGGCCTGGTCTGCCGAGGCTGGCGTTGCAGTCGGCCGCGACTCGGCGAACCTTATGCTCGGCTCGACGCCGAGCAGGTCCGTCAGCATGACCTCGAGCCGCCCGCGGCTGATCTCGCCGAGGATTTTCTCGCGCACCACGCCGCGGCGGTCCAGCAGGAAGGTCGTCGGAACGGCCCTGACGCCGTAGCGCTTTGCCGACTCGCCGCGCTGATCGATGGCAATAGGGTAGGTGACCGGGAGCAGCCGTTCGATGGTATCGATGACGGTCTCCACCGGCTCGCCCTGGTTCAGCGCCAACACAGTCAGCCCGTCGTCTCGGTACTGGCGATAGAGCCCTTCCATCTGCGCCAGATCGACCAGGCAGGGGCCGCAGCCACCGGTCCAGAAATCGAGAACGACCACCCGGCCGCGGTATTCCTCCAGTCTGGCTGCGTTGCCCTCGAGGTCCAGGGCTGTGATCTCGGGCGCGATGAGTCCGGGCTCCGGGCCGACGTCGGGGGCACCGCAGGCGCTGAGCAAGCAAAGCGCTAGTAGTGCGGCGGCCATCGTGCGCGGCACCGTTCCGGAGAGTCCCTGGAGCTGCAACCTGTCCATCGCGACGCGCCCGAGCCTTCGCCACTCGCGCCTCGCTTGCCCGGCCTCGCGCAAGATCGGGGCCTGGGGAAGGGTTCGTTCGGACGCACATCTCATGCGGCGGAATGCTACATGCCAAAGACACGCATTCGCAATCGCATTTATCAATCTCCCAAAGGCCCGTTCGCCGAATGCGCTACATCGATCTCGGAATGATCAGTGGACACTCGGAGTCCGGGTGGGGGATCACGCGGACCGGTAGGCCGAAGGCGGTCTGGATCTGTTCGGGTTGCAGCACCTCCGCGGGCGTGCCGCTGGCGAGGAGTCGCCCCTGTTTCAGGATCGCAACCCGGTCACCGTACTGTGCCGCGAGGTTGAGGTCGTGCAGGACCACGAGCACCCCTAGGCGGCGGGCGACCGGGCGGCGCCCCAACCGGTGTGCCCAGCGGCGCACCAGCGCCAGCACGCCATGCTGGTGCGCCAGATCCAGGCTAGCCGTGGGCTCGTCCAACAGGAGCCATTGCGGCTCGTCCCCGGGCAAGGGTTCCCACAGCTGGGCCAGCACACGCGCAAGGTGCACCCTTTGGCGCTCGCCACCGGAGAGGGTCGTATAGCGACGTTCGGCGAGATGCTCCGCCTCCGCAGCGGCCAGGGCCTCGGCCGCAATGGTCAAGTCATCGGCCTCCGAGCTCGCGCGGGCGCCGCCGTGGGGGATACGCCCCATGCGGGCGACTTCCAATGCCGTGAACGGAAAGCTCAGTGGGCTCGCCTGCGGCAGGACGGCACGGCGCCTGGCCAGTTCCAGCGCCCGCCAGCGGTGGAGCTCCCGCCCGTTCAGCAGTACCTGGCCCTGGTCCGCGCCGAGTTCCCCCGCCAGGCACTTCATCAGGGTGGACTTGCCCGCACCATTGGCGCCCAGCAGCACCAGGACCTCACCCGTGCCCAGGGCCAGGTCGACCTCGGCGAGCAACGACCGTCCCCCGCGCTGCACGCCGATGCCGACGGCTCGCAGGGTGTTGGTGACGCTTGCGGGCCCCGTCGCCGCCGGCTGGATCTGCCTGCCGGAGATCATAGGGCGGTACGCCGCCAGCGCAACAGCAGGGCCAGGAAGAAGGGACCGCCCAGCAGGGCGGTGAGGATACCGATGGGCAGTTCCGCCGGCGTCACCAGGGTGCGTGCCAGCAGGTCCGCGAGTAGGAGGAGGGCGCCGCCCAGCAGTGCCGAGCCGGGCAGCAGGAAGCCGTGGTCCGGCCCCAGGGCCAGGCGCAGCAAGTGCGGTACCACCAAGCCGACGAAGCCGATGATGCCGCTCACGGCCACCGCGGCACCGACGGCGAGCGCCGCGAGGGCGACGATGATGCGCTGCATCTGTTGGACGGCGATGCCCAGGTGTCCGGCCTCGGCCTCGCCGAGCAGCAGGGCGTTGAGCGTTCGTGCCAGGAGCGGCAGGGCCAGCAGGGGCAAGGCGATCATCAAGGCCGCGCTGCCGACCGCGGGCCAAGTGGCCCCACCGAGGCTGCCCATGCTCCAGAAGGTGAGGGTGCGCAGCTGCTGGTCGTCGGCAAGGTAGGTGAGCAGCCCCGTCCCTGCGCCGCAGAGGGCATTGATGGCGATGCCCGCGAGCAGCAGGGTCGTGACCGAGGTGCGGCCCTCCGAGCTGGCGAGCCTGTAAACCAAGAGCGTGGTCACCAGCCCCCCCGCGAAGGCCGCGATAGGCAGGCTGAAAGGACCGAGGAAGGCGGTGACGCCCGCGAGCCCGGAGGCACCGAGCACGATGACGGACACGGCGGCGAGTGCGGCACCGGCGGAGACACCGATCAGGCTCGGGTCGGCGAGCGGGTTTCGGAACAGGCCCTGCATGGCCGCACCGGCCACGGCGAGCCCGGCGCCGACGAGCAGACCGAGCACCGTGCGCGGCAGCCGGATGGACAGGATGACCGCTTCGTGCTGCGGTGCGATCTCTCCCGCCGGTAGGCCGGCTAGTCCTCCCAGTGCGCGCAGCACGTCCGCGGGAGGGATAGTCACCGGCCCGATGGCGATGGACAGCAGCGCCACGATCAGCACCAGTGACACCAGCGCCAGCATCGTCCAGCGCTGCCGCTGCTGGTGTCTCTGCAGGTGCGAAGCGGCTTTGATGGAGATGGATGTCGCGTGCATGGTGTTCGGTGTCGTCGCGCTGCTAGAGGATGTTCACGACTTGTGAACAGCCTCTTAGGGAGACGCTCAAAAATGGGCTTCCTGCCCAGTCTCAGCACGCGAAGAGAAAACCGTGGTTTCCGCTTCGCTTCATTTTCAGCGACTGACGTCGCCGAACACGGCGGGGCATCCTGCTCCGCACGGGAAGCACTGACTAATCAGCGCTTCCCGTCCGGCCCGCTGTCCCGTCCAAATCGGCCTCCGCCGTGTCGACGGCGACTGGGGGCAGCGTGCCGAGCCCACGTGCCAGTTCCGCCACCGCGTCGCCAAGTCGCGGCCCGAAGGCCAGCAGCAGCGGGCCATCCATGACCACCACCCGCTGGTCACGTCCGGCCGGAGTGTTGGCGAGGGCCGGGTCTGCGAGTAGGGCGTCCAGGCCACCGAGGGAGTCGAAATTGCGCTCGGTGAGCAGGATCACCTCCGGTGCGGCGGCCAGGGCCGCCTCCGTGCTTAGCGGTTTGTAGCCGTCGATGGCATCGTGCAACACGTTCTCGCCGCCGGCGAGGCGGATCACGGTGTCCGCTGCCGTGTTGCGGCCCGCCGCCATGTCGTTGCCGCTGCCCTTGTGCAGCAGGAAGAGCACGCGCGGCCGGTCGGCGTGATCGCCCATGGCCGCCGCGACCTCGGCCAGCGCCTGGTCGATGCCCTCGTTGACCTCGGCCGCGGCCTCTGTCGCGCCCAGCAGGTCCGCCACGGCGTCGATCTTGGCGTGCAGCCCCTCGACGGTGGGTGCGTCCGGGATCATCCGTGTCTGGACGCCGGCCAGTCGGATCTGCTCCAGGACCTCCGGCGGGCCGGCGTCGTCGGTGACCAGCACCAGGTCGGGCGTCAGGCTAAGCAGCCCCTCCGCGGACAGGGCGCGTTTGTAACCGACCTTGGGCAGATCCTCGGTGTCGGGCGGGTACAGGCTGCTGGTGTCCACGCCGGCCAGCCGGTCGGCGCCGTCCAGGGCATAGACGATCTCCGTGAGCGCGCCATCGACGCTGACGATCCGTTGCGGCGTCTCGTCGCCGAAGGCCAGCGTGGCGGGGCCGACGGCCAGTAGGACGGCGAGCAGAGTGTCGACGAGTGGAAAGGTCCGCGTCAGCCGGGCGCGGTATGAGGGGTCGTTCCGGGGGAGATCGTTCTTCATGGATTCGCTCCGATGAAATCCGCCTCGCCGGTTGCGGCGGTCAGCAGCTCCCGCCAGGCCGACGACTCGGACGCATCGCCTTTGCGCTTGCCGAAGCACTGGAGCAGCAGTTCACCGGCGTCGTCGTAGCATTCGAGGCTGGTAAAGACGCCCCGGTCCGTCGGCTTGCGCACCAGCCAGGCGGTGCTGATGGCCGGTTGCCAGAGGTGGAGGTTGAAGCCCGGGTCCATGACGTTGAACCATTGGCCGACGGTCTCCAGGCGTCGCACCGGTCCTGTGTGGACCTGCAGGCATCCGTGGTTACCGACGAACAGCATGAGCGCGTCGCCCGTGTTGCGCGCGGTTTCGAGCACGGCGCGATAGGCGTTCGCTGCCACCGGGCGTGCCAGGTCCGCACCCGCCAAGCGGAGCGCCTGGCGGCGTTCGACGCCGAACTTGCGCAACAGGCCAAAGAAGTCGTGGGTGTTGGACATCCCGAGCCAGCCCTCGCGCAAACCGTCGGCGTCGATCTCGGTGTCCGGCAGCACCCTTGGCGCTGGCTCCGGTGGGGTGATGCGCATGGGTTGCGGCGCGTTGTCGGTCTGCGCCGTAACAAGGCCGGCCCAGGCGTTCGCATCGGTCTTGCCGGTACGGTAGACCTTGTGCACGGCCACCCCCTGCGCGTCGAAGAACTGCAGGCTGTCGCGTTGCCCGGAACGCCCGGTCTCGCTCACCGCGAAGCCGAAGTGCCAGTGGCGCAGGAACAGGCGCAGGTCCACGTCCGTGCCGACGACCTGGCCCATGCTGTGCGCCGGATAGATGTCGACCGCCTCCACCGGGCCGGTCTTCTCGATCACCACGCCGTGGTTACGGGTCAACGCCATGATCGGCCCGACCGCCCGCAGGCCTTCGATGATGTCCCCCCAGCGGGCGTGGAGTCTGCGGCTCGCGGGGTTGCTGTTCACGAGTTCAGCCTCGCTGACGCCGAGTTCCTCGGCGCCATCGCGCGCACGCAGCCCGGACCGGCTGTCCCGGAGCGCCTGCCAACGTTGCCAGAGCAGGGCCGGGTCGTTGGCATCGGTTGCAGTCGGGTTCGAAGCGGGACCCTGGCTCTGCGCCCCCGGTGTGCTCTCAGCCTGCATCTGTGACCTCCTCGAGCACGACCTCGAAGCCCTCTTCGAACCCCGGGTTGATGCGGAAACGATTCATGGCGATGAACATGGCTTGGGTCGTCCTCCGGTGCATGATTTCTCGGGTTTGGATGGCGTGGCGATGTCGGCATGGCCTGGCCGATGGGGCGAAGTCGAGCCGCAGATCTCGGCGTCTTGCAGCTGTCGGGTGCAGTCGCGGTCCACGCAGGAATCTGTTCCGGCCGAGTCTTGTCGTCGACACCCGGCAAGCCGATCCGGACAGCGGCGTCCCAGCAATCTCGTCTGCCCTGAACGTCGGCACAACATTGGCGCGAAACATGGCATGAATACGAATGTGTCGCAATGAGTAATAACGTCTGAAGATATGGGGCATGCGCACCGGTCGGACGTAGGGAACGAGCAGCGCCGACTGGATGCATGGGACAAGGCCAAGCCCTGTGCTCATGCTTGCATATGAGAATGAGGCGCAGTAGCATGCTCAACAATGCCCCGCCAACATGCGGCCGCCGTTGGGCGCTTTCAGGTCGCACAGCCAGCAGATCATCTCCGGTCCGTCCTCTCCAGGAGTCGATTCTGGTGGTTTCCGCAGTCTCCCTCGCGCGCCGTCCAGCTGCGCCGCGCCAACCATGGCGCACCCAAGGTTTCCCGCCCCTCGCTCTGGGGCTCCTGGCCCTAACCCGTCGTGTAAGGAGAGGGTTCCATGGGTGCTGATCCTGTTCGGGCCAGCCGCTGCCTGGATGCACTGCTGCGCCGAGCGCTGGAGCATGGCGTGCCGCGGTCTCCGATCGCCGCGTCCCCGCTCGCGGTGCCGGGCGCGACGGCACCGCAGTCGCGTCTGATGCACGAGTCGTTCCTGTTCGAGAACTACATCGGCGGGCGCTGGTGCCAGCCGGCGAGCGGCCGCTATCTGCAGCAGGCGCCTGATCGGGGCCCTGGGGGACGCGTCGCAAGGGCCGATGCTCGAGACATCGCAGACGCCTGCGCGGCTGCGCGGGAGGCGGCGCCGGATTGGGCTCGGTGTGGTCGCGCGGTTCGCCGGGCCGAACTCGGGCAGTTGCCAGGCCGGGTCGCAGTGCAGGCCGGCGCTTGGGACGGCGACTCGACAGAACAGGTCACCGACGATATGGCCAGGCGAGAAGGCCATGCATCGCCGCAGGGGCCGGCGTCCGTGGCTGCCAGCGTCGCGGCGCTGCGCGATCTCGTCCGTGCCCTGCCGTCCAGGTCGCGGTCGACTCCGATCGGCGATCCCGCGGATGGTGCTGACGGGCCCATGACCCTGGTCACACTGGCCGAGGCCCCGCCGCTCGAGGTGTGCCGGGATCTGCTGCGTGTGCTCTACGACGGCCGCACCCTGGTCGCCCTGCTGTTGTACCGCGACGCCCGTCGACTTCCGGTACTGCTCCTGCAACTGCTCGGCATCCTGGCTGCCGGCCTGCCCGCCGGCGTCGTCAATATCTTGACCGGCCTGGGGCTGGAAGCCGGCGTCGCATTGGTGCGAGAGCGCGGCGCTGGCGGTGCACCGAGGCTCCACAGACTTCATTCCATCGATGCGCTGTCCCTTGGGACAGCCATCCTTCCGTCGACCCAAGGCTACCGAGGAGAAGCCTGATGAAACGCCAACCAATCAACCGTTACCTGATCGCCGCCGTACTTTGTTCCGCTGCCAGCTCCGCGTGGTCAGCATGCGACTTCGAAGTCCAGGTGGACGATGCCATGGCCTTCAAGGTCACCGAGATGGCTGCAGACAAGAGCTGCGAGGCCATCAACGTCACCATCAACCACACCGGCCAGCTGCCGAAGCAGACCATGGGCCACAACTGGACGCTGAGCAAGAGTGCGGACTACCAGGCCATCGCCATCGATGGCATGAACGCCGGGCTCGAGAACGACTACATCAAGCCGGGCGACGAACGGGTCATTGCCCACACCAAGGTCATCGGTTCCGGCGAATCCGACAGCATCAGCTTTTCGACGAGCGCGCTTGAGGCGGGTGGTGACTACACCTTCTTCTGCTCCTTCCCCGGCCACTGGTCGGTGATGCGCGGCAAGTTCACCGTCAACTGAGGGATCGTGCGGGACGCCTGAACCGGTATCGAGGCAGTTCTAGCAGGCCGATGAACATGCCATCTCCGGCTCAGGCATCCATTCCCGCGCCCCTTCGCGCCATCCCCGTCGTCGTCGCGACCCTGCTGTCCCCTTGCGGGGCGGCAGGCGACGGGGACATCGAGCATCCCGGGGTCTCGCCCGGCGGCAGCGTATTGACCTATACGGCGACATCGGATGATCCGAGGCCGCTGCTGCGCGGCCCCTCCACATTGCCCGACGTCGCGACGGATTTGGATCGCGCCCGGCGATTGCTGGGTGCCGATTGGCAGCAGGCTCCGCCCGTCGAGGGTGTTCTCGGGCCGGACTTCGATCAAGCCTCCTGTCTGGCATGCCATGTCGAGGGCTTATCCCAAGACCGCCTGCCGGCTGAGCCGCTGGCGCCCATCGCGCGTCTGTTGCATCCGGACGACCAGGCCCGCTTCGGTGGCCAGATCAACACCCGTTCCCTGGGCGATGGGGGGGCACAGGGCCGCATGGACCTGCGTTGGGAAGAGACGCCATTGCTTATGGACGATGGGACCGAGGTTCGGCTACGCCGGCCGGTCGTGACGGTCGTCTCCGTCGATGGCGATCCCCTGGGGTTGAAGGGGCCGGTGGTGCTTCGCATGCCGCCGGCCCTGTTCGGCTGGGGACTACTGGAAGAGGTACCCGACGCTTTCATCCAGCATGTCGCCGATCCGGATGACGCCAATGGCGACGGCATCAGCGGGCGTGCCAGCGTGGCGTTGAACCGGGCATCGGGGCAGCCCAGCATTGGCCGGTTCGGCTGGAAGGCCGAGCAACCTACCCTCGAGCAGCAGACGGCCGCGGCGCTCTGCAACGACATGGGCATCAGCAACAGGCTGTTTCCGCCGGGCGAGTGCGCCGGCGGCCCAGGTAAGCACACCAGCGCGGATCACGCGGAACTCCCGGACGCGCACCTGAACCTCTTGGTGCAGGCACAGCGTTACTTGGGCGTTCCCGATCGACGCCGGCGCGAGGCGGCGGATGTCCAGCATGGGCGCGTCGTCTTCGAGCAACTCGGCTGCCCCAGTTGCCATTTGCAGGTCATGCAGACCGGTCTTGCCGAGGAAAACGCCCTGCATGATCAGGTCGTCTGGCCTTACAGCGACCTGCTACTGCACGACATGGGTGAGGGCCTGGCCGATCCGAGCCTGGGTGAGGGCGACGAGAACGCCCGAGAATGGCGCACCGCACCCTTGTGGGGTATCGGGCTCCTGGCCGAGCGGTTTCCGGAGCGTGGCTTCCTCCACGATGGCCGTGCTAGGACCCTGCTCGAGGCGATCCTCTGGCACGGCGGCGAAGCAGAGCCCGCTCGGGCGGGGACACTCGCGCTCGACAGCGAACACCGGACGGCGCTTTTGACCTTCCTGAGGTCACTCTGAGGAGACACCGATTGACTGGCCATCCTGGCCACGAATCGGACAGCGCCCGAAGACACGGGTTCGTGGTTACTACCTTTTCAGGGACTGATGTCGATGAGATCGGGGGGCACCATGCCCGCTGCGCGCGGCGCCGGTCAATCGGGCTTCCCTAGGTGATACCCGTCAAGGCCGACGCCGTTCGTTTCAGCATGGCGACTCGGACGTCGGCATCGCATACCTGAAGCGTGCGTTCGCGAGCCAGAGTGGTGCGCCGAAGAAGGCCAGCACGGTGAGGTCCTCTTCGATATCGAAAAAGGCGTGATCACAGGATGTGCGGACATACATGAGCGAGCCGCGTTCGACGAGCCTGTCGTCATTGCCGATTCGCAGCCGCGCGCGGCCATCGAGCACCAGGTAGAGCTCATCTTCCTCGTGCGCGCTCTGCATCTCCTTTGAGCCCGCCGGCAGGTGATAGATGGAGCAGCTCAGGGATGGCGTGCGGAGGACTTCCTCGAAGCGCACGCCGCCGGGCTCGATTTTGTCGAGCAGCGTCGCGAGGTCGAAGAGCAGCCATTGGTCTTCGGGCATGGGGCATCTCCCGTTGAGAGTTGGAAAACTGAGTACTGTGCTGTGTCCTGCGCGCTCGCATGTGATCTGGTCGGCCGCACTTGCCCTGAGCGCGTCGGCCTACTGGGGTAGGCGCTTCGTGACGCATACGGCAGAGCTCTCTTTCATGCAGCGATGGACGAGGTGATCATTCTTCTGTTGGCCTAGGTCCGAACCACTGCCGGGAAGAGTCGATCGCGGACCCCAGGCCGTGCGCGCGAAAGCGTAAAGGGTAACCCGAATCATTTGCTCCGGGTGTCCCGCGCATCTTGGCTGGTTGTATCCGCTACGTCTAGCCGCTTGTGCCGCGACTGCGACCGCGCGCAAGGTCAGATCCGCCGGTGCCGGCCCTGGTGCGTCCACAGTTGGACGCGGTATCGGTAGGAAGCCCGGCCCACCAGGGCGATGGGCCGTCGATCCGCGGGTAGACGCGGGTACGTCGCCTGCCTGGGCCAGCCCGGGCCGGATTAGGCCCATGCATCCCGGCTGGTCGCTCCGGCCGATCAGCTCGCGTACCGGAACGAGTCGCCCGCCCGCGCCCGGCCGACGCCACTGATCCCGTGGTTCCGCTTCAGCCTGGGTGTTGCCGCGATTGCGCAGCTGGGCTTGGCGCATCCGTCGATGCGGCGAGCCACAATGCATGATTGTCCCAGGCGCCGGCGGCGGTGTGCAGCAGTTCCGGGGAGCCGCCTGGGCGCAGACCGTGTACCTGTCCAGTGACGCCCGTGATGACGAAGGTGCCGTCGTCGGCAATGGCAGCGCCATAGGGCTGCCGGAGGTCGTTGCTCTGCATGAGGCGGGCGTCCGCCAGGCTCCAGAGCGTGACCAGGTTGCCCTTTGGGGAGGTGACCAGCGCCGTACCGCTGCGGCTGTCCACCGCTACGCTGGCGGTATATTGGCGCATGCGCTCCAGGTGATACCGATCGGCCTCGACCTGCCGAGGTGCGGCGCCCGGCTGATGCACCAGCACCAGGGGTAGAAGCCGGTCGCGGGGACCTTCGAACTGCTGGACGGCGACGACCTCATCAGCCGCACCCACTGCCAGGTGGCGGATACTGAGCTGGTGGTGAGGCAGCCGGTGCTGCTCCAGGATGCGGCCGTCCGTGCTGTCCAGGTACGCCAGGCTTGGGTCCATGGTACCGAGATTGAGCTTGCGACGGGCCTGCGCCGGATGCGTGGCGATGCCGCCGTTGGCGACCACAAGGGTGCGCCCATCGGAGAGCATGCGGATCTCATGCGGGCCGATCCCGCCGCTCGGCATCTCGTCGATGACGCGGTAGTCCCTACCGTCGCGAACACGCACCAGGCCGGTCCCGTCCTCGATCCGCTGCTCGGTGGTATAGAGGCGTCCGCCGTCCGGGCTGAACACACCATGGCCGAAGTAGTGATAACCCTCGCCCGCATCGACCCGTGTGGTGATCTTGTCGCCGCTTAGGTCCACCTCCCAGAGCTGGTTGCCAGGGCGCCGAGCGAAGCAGACCACGTGTCCCGGCTTTGCCGGATGGCGGCAGGCACCGTGGGCGCGCATCGGCAAGGCCACGCGCCCGGCGTGCAACCCGGCGAGGTCGCTCCAAGCCAGCCAGTCGCGGCGCGCGAGACCCTGGCCGGTATAGAAGCCGGACACGAGGAGATCGCCCAGGGGGCGCTCTGCGACGGTCGGCGTACCCTGGGCCCCCGGCAGCCGCGACGATGCCGCCAATCCCAAGGCGCCCAGCAGCAGGCGCCGTCGGCGGATACTCACGGGTTGGCGCATCTCAGTCACCGTCCTGCACGGTCAGAATTGGCAATTCCATGAGCTCCGCGTTGCTGGAGAGCTGATCCTGCAGCGCCTCCACCTGCTTGTACAGGCTTTGCAGTCGCGCCGGCTCCCGCCGCAGGGTGTCGGCGAGCGGCTCGTTCGCCTCATCGCCGTTCGGCGCCAGTGCGCGGATCACGCGCTCACCGCGCTCCACCAGCGCCTCCGCCCGCGCGGCATCGACCTCCGCCACCGATGCGGCCAAGCCCGGTTTGTCGTCGCGGCCGGCAATGAGCATCTGCATGGATTCGAGCGTAGCGGCCAAGGCATCTCGTGAGAGACCCGCGTGGACTGCCTCCAGCTTGTCGGGCTCGGCGTCACCGCGGAAGAAGCCGCTGGGGACACCGATACGCTGCCAGAGCATGCGTTCTGTGAGGTTCATGCCCTCGGCGAACACCAGCGCCATGGCGTGGTCCGCGCTGGCGATGGTCAGCTCGTCCGTTCCGGGCGCGGCCATCGCCGGTCCGTAGTGGTCCGTCCAGCGTCGATGAACGTCAGCGCTCAGCTCCGCGATCTGTCCCGTGACGTCCGCCAGGTGGACACAGCGCCGGTCCGCGGTCGCGGCCCTTGCCCCCTCCGGCACGAAGAGCAGGTATTCCGCCGCGGCGAAGCCGCGCAGGTCGTCGTTGATCCGCATCTGGGCGAACTCATCGGACGCGACCACGCGGTCGAGCACGATCTCGTTCACCGGCCAAGTCCCGAGGCGGCGCTTCATGGCGATGTCGTCCGCGGGGCCGAACAGGTACGGCGCTGCGGCGCACCAGGCCAGGTAGGCGTCGCCCCAAGCGACGCGCGCGGCCTCCAGCCGGGCCTCGTCCGGGCCTTCGCAAAGCGCGTGGGCGGCATCATCGAGAGCGGCTGTCGTGCCCTCAAGGCGCGCCATGGCGGGCAATGCTCGTTCCTGGACCAGCGCGTCGAGCACCGCCTCCGGCCCGGCGGGAACGACGGGCGCGTCGGGGCCAGAACAGGCGGTTGCAAGCAAGGCACCGACCAAGACTAGGCATGCACGCGGGCGCAGCCAGCGCTGCCGTAAAGGGCTTGAGCTCATTGGAGATGGGTTCCGTTCGAAAGACTAGCCGGAGGGGTGTCGAGGTGCAGGTGCGTGGGCGAGGCGCGGCGAGGAGCGCCGGCAAGCACCGGGTCTGCATGCGCGCTTGAAGTCGTGAAGAGTATCACGAATAATTCCTGTTTCGTATTGAAACGAGCGTGATGGTGTGGCGGCAGTGCAGCCGGTTGCACAAGGCTGCGACCCGACTCGGCAACCCTCGATCACGGGGCTGGAGCCTGCGCCAAGAATGGCGCCGCCCTCGGCATCGCAGCCCTGAAGCGCATCGGAAGCCGCCGCGGTGCCGCGCCGGGCCAAGTACCCGCGCTCGTTCTCCCCGCCCCGCCGACGCACCTGAGGAAACCAAGCATGACATGGTCGCTTCGATGGCCCTGCCTAATCGCCCTTGTTCCGACCCTGATGGGCCTCGCCACCGCACCTGCTTGGTCCGCCGGACAGCAAGGGAATGCCGAAGGCGGCGCCCCCTTCGGAGCCCAGGACAGTCCCTGGTCTTCACAGGGGTACCGGCTACCGCCTTGGACACCGCATACCGCGGCGGGTCGCGGATGGTATCCCCCGTCGCCGCCACCGTGGACGCGGCCGCCGGCTCCTGTCCCGGGGCAGGCATGGCATCCGCCCGCGGCGCCCGCCGCACCCGGACTTGCGCCAACACCGTTGCCCCGGGACGAGCGAGCGCCGGCGGCAGCGCAGAGCGGACCACGCACGGCCGAGTCCGTGGGCGCTGCGCCTACGCCGCCGCAGACAGCGGGGCCCGCGGCGCATGCTCCCGTGCCCAGCACCGTGCCTGCCGACCTGCCGCTAGGCAACTCGGCCGCAGCGGTTTCTCCCTGGACGGACAGGGTCGCTGCCGCGGTGCCTGCGGTCAGGCCGGCCGGCGCGCCGCCGCAGCTGTACGACGCAGGAGTCGCGGCGGCGCCCGCGGCGCCGAGGCTGTCGGAGGCCGCACCGCCGCGCCTGGCATCGCCGAGCGACACCCCCGAGTCGCGCACGCTCCACAGCCTCGTGCGAACCGGCGTCCGCCCTGCGCTGGCTAGCCTCGCCGATACCGCCGCCGTGCTCGCGAATCGTGTCGATGACCTCTGTCGGCAGCCCTCTGCCGCCGGCTTGGACCAGGCCCGGCGAGACTGGCGTGCTGCCTATACGGCTTGGCGTCGAGCGGAGCCGTTCCTGTTCGGGCCCATGGCGGAGCTGGAACTTGAGAAGCGGATCGGCACCTCGCCGCCGAACCGCGTCGTCCTGGATACGGCCTCAGCGGCGGACGACATGCAGGATCTGCTGAGGAGCTACGACGTCCGCGGCTACGCCGCGCTCGAGCACTTGCTGTTCAAGGCCGATGATCTGTCCGCCGTCGCCCGTCGCTGCGCACACCTCCGGGATATCGCCAACGAGATCGCGGACCTCACCGCCGAGAGCCGCGACGCCTGGTTCGACGATTTCGAGCAGCGCTTCCTAGCCGCCGGGGACGGTGATCCATTCCTGCTGCCGGGCGATGCCTTGAGCCTGCCCTTCGCCGAAGCACTGAATGTGACCGAGCGGATGCTGCGCGACCGCATCGGCCACCCGAGCGGACTCTTCGATGGCGAGGTGAAGCCCGACGCCTTCGAGGCCCCCATCAGCGGCACCTCGTTGCAGGGTCTGCGCGCGACCTTGGAGGGCCTGCAATCGTTGATGGTCGGCGACGGCGAAAACGGTGTCTCAAGCCTCATCGCGACCCGGGACGGGGTGCTCTCGACGAAGGACCCGAAGCTCGCGGCTGCCGTCACGCGCCGACTCCAGAAGCTCGTCGATGCCCTGGATGCCGACGGTTCGGGCGCCGCCGAGACCATCGCGGATTCTCCCAAGCAGCTGAAGCGGCTTTACCACCAAACCGAGCGCCTGCAGGAGCAACTGATCGAGGCAACGCTGGTGTTGGAGCTCAACGTGCTCTAGCGAGCGGCACATGGACGGATCGGCGGACAACAACGCGAATGCGGCCCGAGCGGCGGCCATCGGCGCGGGGCATCGGGCCATACGGCAGCAGGTCCCCTGGCATGCCGCCGCGACCCTTGGCCTCGTAGCGAGCGTCTGCGCGGCCACGGTCAATGTGGTCGAAGGCTGGCTGCGACCGCAGGCAGACAGCGCGCGGATCGCTTTTGAAGAAGCGCGACTCGAGCCCGTCCTGCAGGCGCTCGCACCCCCGCATCTACGCACGCGGGAGCCGTCGGCCCCTGTCCGTGCCTTGACGCCGCCAGGGTTGCACGTCGAATCGGTCGATCTCGTGCGTGCCGCCGACGAGCCGGTGGGGCTGCTGCTGAGGACGACGATCGAGCAGGGCTACGCCGGTCCCATTCGGCTCGCTATCGGCATGACCACGGATGGCATCCTCGCCGGGGTGCAGGTGCTGGAGCACGCCGAGACGCCCGGCCTGGGGGATCGAATCGAGGCGGAGAAATCCGACTGGCTCTCCACGTTCAAGGGCCGCTCGCTGGCAAGCCCGGACCGCGCCTACTGGGCGATCGCGCGCGATGGCGGCGCCTTCGATCAGATGACCGGGGCATCCATCACCTCCCGCGCCGTGGTGCGCGCCCTGCGCGACACGCTGATCTACGTCGCGGAGTTCGGACTCGCGCAGCACGCGGCGATCGAGGCGCGCGCCGCGCGGACGCGGCGGGCGGTTGACCACCCGGGCGGCTCGAGCGATGCCGCGAGCGGCCGCACAACGACACCGACGCCGACGCCGGCAGGCCATGGATGGGCCGCCGGGTCTGCCGCACGAGTATGCGCCATCTAGGTCCCGACGGCTGCGACCCCTCCTCGGAGAAGATCGGCGGACTTGCGCCGGTCTGCCGTGTCGAGGTCGACGCAAACCCACGGGCGGCCGCCCGACGAGGCACCAGCGATGCCGAGTAGCGCCGAAGAGGACTACCTGAAGACCATCCTGCGGCACAGTCCCGCGGATCACGGTGAGGCGTCTGCTTGCCTCGGACTGGTAGCACGCGATCTGGCGGTGACACCGGGGACGGTGACGCAGATGATGAAGCAGCTGGCCGCGCGCGACTTGGTGGTCTACCGTCCGCGACGGGGCGTCGTCCTGACGCCGGCCGGGCGCTCCACGGCACTCGGCGTCCTGCGCCGCCATCGGGTCATCGAGACCTTTTTGGTCGAGGTCATGGGGCTCGACTGGGCCGAGGTGCATGCGGAGGCGGAGGTGCTGGAGCACGTCGTCTCCGACCGGCTCATCGAGCGCATGGACGAGATGCTCGGTCGCCCCTCGCATGACCCCCACGGCTCGCCGATTCCAGATGCCGGGGGCAGCACCGCGGCACGGAAGGATGAGTGCCTCGCCGAGTGTCCACCCGGCCGCTATCGCCTGGTTCAGGTCGAAAAGGGCTCACGCGAGCTCCTGCACTGGCTTGGGCGGTGCGGGCTCAAACCGGGCGCGACCCTCGAGCTCCTAGAGTCGAACCAGATCGTAGGGACGCTCACGGTCCGCTGCCCACCGGCGGCCCAAGCGATCTCGATCGGGATGCAGGCGGCGATGCACCTGCGGGTCGAGGCGGGGGGCTAGTGTCGTTATCGTCGCCGTCGGGCATGGATTCGATGGCGGTCGCGGCAATGCATGGCCTCGCGATTTCCGCCCCGAGGCACTAGTCCACCCCGCGTGCGCGCAGCACAGGCCGCCGCGGGCGGCATCGGTCGCGGGCACATCCCCAATGTCCTAGCGGCGATTTCATGTAATGCGAACGCTTCTGATATGCAAAAGCAACATTGACAGCGTATCTGGGTCAGAGTTAGCCTCTGCCAACAGTGGTTTTTGACGCGTCAAAGTTGCGGCTCGCGCTTGCAACAGCCGTCTCGCAGCATTGACCGGAGCAGTCTGATCATGGGTTTTCATCGTTACCGCTCGCGTCCCGACGCACTTGCGTCCATGCCGACAATGCGGTCTTCGAGCACGCGTCCGGGTGGTACGTACCAGTCTGGACGCAGCCCGCAATCGCGATCGACACCGATCGCATCCTGGCGGCTGTCCAGCGCGGTTCGGCTCCATGGTTGATCTCCGTCATCCGCCGCAAGCCGACCGGTCCGCAGCGTTGGCTGCACAACCCGCGCAGTCGGCGCAGACGAACAGGGCAGGGCGGCAGACTGGCGAGGTGCTGCACCCTGAGCCGCCCTGCGCGCTGCTGGTCGACGACCTGACGGTCGCGTATCACAGCAAGCCGGTGCTGTGGGACATCGGGCTGCGTATCCCGCCGGGGACCTTGGTGGGTGTCGTCGGGCCGAACGGCGCCGGTAAGAGCACGCTGATCAAGGCCTGCCTGGACCTGATCAAGCCCGCCTCCGGTCGCGTGCTGGTGTCCGGCCGGCCCTACCGGGAGCAGCGTGCCCTGGTGGGCTATGTGCCGCAGCGCGAGAGTGTCGACTGGGACTATCCGGTCAGTGCCCTCGACGTGGTGACCATGGGCACCTATGGCCGAATCGGGCTCATGCGCCCTGTGCGTCGGCGGCATAAGGAGGCGGCCCGGGAGGCGTTGGAGCACGTCGGGATTGGACATCTCGCGCAGCGCCAGATCAATCAGCTCTCGGGCGGGCAGCAGCAACGGGTGTTCCTCGCCCGGGCGCTGGCCCAGGACGCGCGGCTGTACTTCATGGATGAGCCCTTCGCCGCCGTCGATGCCGCGACCGAGCGCGCCATTGTCGCGCTGCTGCACGAGCTCAAGGCCCAGGGCAAGACCTGCATCGTCGTCCACCACGACCTGTCGACGGTCGCGCAGTACTTCGACTGGGTCGTGCTGCTGAACATGCGGGTGGTCAGCGCAGGTCCCACGCCCGACGTCTTCACTCAGGAGAACCTGCACGCGACCTATGGCGGGCGTCTCGCGCTGCTGGAGGAGGCGGGTCAGGCACTGTATGCCTCACGCCAAGGGGTCGCCGGTGCCGGGGCTGCGGCCGAGCCTCCGGCGCCCCCGCGGGTGCAGTCTTGATGGCCGCGCGCCGGAGCCTGTCCTGGCCGCTGTTCGCGGGCCTGGTCCCGCTATTGCTCTCGGTCCCTCGGGTGCAAGCCGGCGCGCTCCACGGGCATGCCGATCCGGCGCCCGCGCCACCCCGGCTAGAGGCCCTCGCGGACACCCGCGTCGAGCTGCCGGCGCTGCAGGATGTCGTGGATGTTCTGTTGCTGCTCAACTACAACACGCGGCTCGTGGTGCTGAGCACGCTGGTGCTCGGCATTGCGTCCGGCGTCGTCGGCTCCTTTCTGCTGCTGCGCAAGCGCTCGCTGATGGGCGACGCACTGTCGCACGCGACGCTTCCCGGCATCGGCATCCTGTTCATCGTCATGGTCGTCGCCGGCGGGAGCGGCAAGGCGCTGCCGGGCCTCCTCCTCGGCGCGACCCTGAGCGGGCTCGCCGGCGTGATCCTGGTGCTTCTGATCCGCAACACCTCCCGCATCAAGGACGACGCGGCGATGGGCATCGTCCTGTCGGTGTTCTTCGGGCTCGGGGTCGCCGTGCTCGGTTTGGTGCAGAGCATGCCGGATGCCAGCGCCGCGGGGCTCGAGACCTTCATCTACGGCAAGGCCGCGTCGATGGTGGCGCAGGACTTCGCGCTCATCAGCGCAGCGGCGCTGTTGGCGCTGGTCTGCTCCGTCGTTCTGCTGAAGGAGTTCACGCTGCTGTGCTTCGACGAGGGCTATGCGCACACCCTCGGCTGGCCGGTGCATACCCTCGACATGGTCATGCTGGCGCTGGTGATCGCCGTCACCGTGATCGGCCTGCAGGCGGTGGGGCTGATCCTGATCATCGCCTTCCTGATCACCCCCGCCGCGGCGGCGCGCTTCTGGACCCGCGATTTCCGGCGCATGCTGCTGCTCGCCGGCCTCATCGGCGGCATCAGCGGCTGGCTCGGCGCGACGCTGAGCGCGCTGATGCCGCGGCTGCCGGCGGGTGCCGTGGTGGTGCTCATCGCGGCGCTGGTGTTCTTGGTCAGCATGTTCCTCGGCACCGAACGCGGCGTCCTCGTCCGCTACAGGGCCCACCGGCGACTGCAGCGCAAGATCGGCCGCCAGGATCTGCTGCGCGCCGTCTACGAGATCCTCGAGACCAACGAGCGGACGCTGGCGGTACGCCCGCCCAACCTGAGCATTCCCTGCGCCGAGTTGCTGGCGAAGCGCTCCTGGTCGCTCGGGCGCGTGCGGCGCCTGATCTCCCGTGCACGCCGCGATGGCTTGGTCGCGGCCTGCGACGACGCCCGACTGACCCTGACCGAGGCGGGCTATGCCGAGGCCGCCCGCGTCACGCGCAACCATCGCCTCTGGGAGACCTATCTCGTGACCTACGCCGATGTCGCGCCCCAGTATGTGGACCGCGACGCCGATGCCGTCGAGCACGTGCTCGGCCCGGAGATGGTGCGCGAGTTGGAGGCCAAGTTGGCCGACCATGGCCGTCCGGTCGTGCTGCGGCCCGCGGCGCAGGTTGCTAGCCTGCAAGGGGCGAGCGCATGACTTGGCTGGCCCTGGACACCTGGATCGTCATCGTTGGCGCGCTCTGTGCGGTGGCCTGCGCGCTGCCGGGGTGCTTTCTGGTGCTGCGGCGTATGAGCATGATGGGGGATGCCATCAGTCACGCGGTGCTGCCGGGTCTCGCCATCGGCTTTCTGGCCACCGGCAGTCGGGCGAGCGTTGCCATGTTCGTCGGCGCGGCCGTGGTCGGCGTGCTGACTGCGGTCTTCACGCAATGGGTCAGCAAACTCGGCCAGGTGGATCGCGGTGCCGCGATGGGCATCGTCTTCACCACGCTGTTCGCCGTGGGGCTGCTGCTGATCGTGCAGGCGGCCGACCACGTGGACCTGGACCCCGGCTGCGTGCTCTACGGCGCGCTCGAGTTGACGCCGCTCGACGTGCTGTTCAGCGTCGAACTGGCCGGCATCCCGATCGACGTCCCCCGCGCTGCGGTCAGCCTGGCCGCCGTTCTGGTGCTCAACCTGACCCTGATCACGCTGTTCTACAAGGAATTCAACATCAGTGCCTTCGACAGCGCCCTGGCCACCACCCTGGGCATCCATGCCGGCGCCATGCACTACCTGCTGATGGCCATGGTCGCCGTCACCACCGTCGCAGCCTTCGAGGCGGTGGGCAGCATCATCGTCATCGCCATGCTGATCGTCCCCGCCGCGACCGCCTATCTGCTCACCGACCGCCTCGCGGTCATGCTGGGTCTGAGCGCGGTCTTCGGGGTGCTCGCGGCCCTGCTCGGTCATCTCGGCGCCGTGGCCCTGCCGCCGCTGATCGGCTTCGAGAGCACGACCACGTCCGGGGTCATGGCCACCGCGGCCGGGCTGCTGTTCCTGCTCGCCTGGCTGTTCAGCCCAGGCTACGGGCTAATGACCCGGCGCAAACCGGTTGCGCAACCATCCCTCAACCCAACCTGATCGGAGGTAACACCCCATGCCGTGCCAAACGCGGAACAAGACCCGCTTGACCTGGCTGGCCCTCGGCCTGCTCGCCCTGTCGCTGACACCGGCGGCCTGGGCCAAGCCCTACACCGCCGCCGCCACCGTCGGCATGATCGCCGATATCGTGCGCGAGGTCGCCGGCGACCGCGCGAAGGTGGACGGCATCATCGGTGAGGGCGTCGACCCGCACCTCTACAAGCCGACGCGCAACGACGTCATCGCGCTCAGCTCGGCGGACATCGTCTTCTACAACGGGCTCATGCTCGAGGGCAAGATGGCCGACGTGCTGGTCGCCGTGGCACGCCGCGGCAAGCCCGTCTATGCCGTCACCGAGGCGATCCTCGATCAGGGCGGCTACGTCATGACCGACGAGGCCGAGCACTACGACCCGCACGTCTGGATGGATGTGCAGGGCTGGATCAAGGCGGTGGAGGTGGTCGCCGACGCCCTCGCCGAGTTCGATCCCGAGCATGCCGACGAATACCGCGCCCGAGCCGAGGCCTACACCGAGGAGCTCACGGCACTCGACGCCTACGCCCGCGAGGCTATCGCATCCATCCCAGAGAACCAGCGCGTGTTGGTCACGGCGCATGACGCCTTCAGCTACATGGGCCGCGCCTACGACCTGGACGTGCGTGGGATCCAAGGTATCAGCACCGAGTCCGAGGCGGGCGTCAAGGACATCGAAGACCTGGTTTCCTTCCTGGTCGAGAACGAGATCCCCGCCGTCTTCGTCGAGACCTCGGTGGCCGATAAGAACGTCCGCGCACTGGTGGAAGGCGCCAAGGCCCAGGGCCACGAGGTCATCATCGGCGGTGAGCTGTTCTCCGACGCCATGGGCAAGCCCGGCAGTTACGAGGGCACCTATGTCGGCATGATCGACCACAACGTCACCACCATCGCCCGCGCCTTGGGTGGGGAGGTGCCCGACGGCGGCTTCGGGCCCGGCGAGTATCAAGTCCAGAGCGGAGATACCCTCACCTCCATCAGCGACGCGCACGGAATCACCGTGGCAGAGCTCAAGGCGGCGAACGATCTGAACGGCGACAGCATCGACGTCGGGCAGAGCCTGCGCATTCCGCGCCTGTAGAACCCAAATCCGCCGCGTTCCGGCCCCCAAATGCGTCTGGAGCTCGTAGATACTCTGTTCGCGCGCAAGTCCAAAGTGCCTCCAATCCATCGATTTGCTTTATGGCTCGCGCCTTGCACCCCTCCCGTGTGGGGGAGTGGA
>JANQFX010000104.1 GCA_028277725.1 Thiohalocapsa sp. | reverse complement strand
CGGCAGAGGCGGAAGCCGATTACTATCGGCAAACCGAGCCGGCCGCCATGGCGGCCTGACTCAAACGAAGCAGCCTCCGACATACTCGGGGCGGTTCAGCTTCCGGAACCAATGTGCCGTTGCATAGCAGGCCCCTGGCGCAGTCGCTCGCCATCAGCGCTAGCCACCAACCGCACTGTGAACCACCACGCAGTCCTCACCCAAGCTTTTCGACTAGGGTTCTCACGTCGAAGCCGGGCGCGATTCACACCACGATCGCCCAACGCGCGCACCCAAAGCCGCTTGACAACCCTTGCCAAGCGGCCTAACGTCGCGTTCAAGTCATGAACGTATAAACGGCAAGCTCGCGCTGTCGCATGCGTCCTCCGAGCCGCCGCCGCGAAGCACGCGCGGCACGGCGGTAGCTTGCCCGAGCAAGCGACTCCCGTCGCTATCTTGAACGACGAGATCCACTACCGCATCCTGCGGCTCCTCGAAGCGCACCCGGACATGAGCCAGCGGCAACTCGCCCAAGCCCTCGGCGTCAGCCTCGGCAAGACCAACTACTGCCTGCAGGCGCTGGTGACAAAGGGCTGGATCAAGGCCGACAACTTCAAGAACAGCCGCAACAAGATCGCCTACGCGTACCTGCTCACACCCGAGGGAATCAACCGCAAGGCCACGATGGCCGTGCGCTTCCTCAAGCGCAAGACGGTCGAATTCGAAGCCATCAAGGATGAGCTCGAACGGCTTCGCGAGGAGGTGGCGCAGATACCGGTGCAGATGCCAGCGCGCGGCGACGACACCGACGGCTGAGATGCCAGGTCGTACTCGGCCAAACGCAGTCATTACCCCGGACCTCGACAACCCTTTGCCGACATGACCTTGCCGGCCCGCTGGCCCCCTGCCACACTCGGCCCATGAGCTCGAGCGTCGCCCTCTACGAAGCCCTGACCACTGCGCCCGACGACCGCACGCGGGCGCGGGTCATCGCCGAGGCCTTCGAGCGCCTGTAGGAGCGCTACCCGCATCTCCCCGATCTGGCCACCCAGGCCCATGTGCGCGAGAGCGAGCTGCGCCTCCAGAAGGAGATCGAGCAGGTTCGTGCGGAGCTCAAGCTCGACATCGAGCAGGTCCGCGCTGCGATCGAGCAGGTTCGCGCGGAGCTCAAGCTCGACATCGAGCAGGTTCGTGGCCAGATCGAGCAGGTCCGTGCGGAGCTCAAAAGAGACATCGAACAGGTGCGCGCCGATATCAAGCTCGAGATCGCGCGGAGCCGGAACGATCTCCTCAAATGGCTGTTCCCGATGCTACTTGCCCAGGTTGGTGTGATCGCGGCCCTCGTGAAGCTGCTCTGAGTAGGTCGGCAATCCCTTGCCGAGATCAACCGCGGCCTCACCGACCAGACCTCGGCGCTGCTCTTCATCATTGAGCGGGACGCGGCCCGCAACCTGGAGCGGGAGGGCGTCGGCCCGGCGCAGATTCACTTCGTCGGCAACGTCATGATCGACACCCGCCTCTACAACCGCCCCCGGGCAACCCGACCGGCAGACCTGCTGGCGGCGCTGCCGGGTGCGGAACAATTGCTGGACGGGAACGGCGACGGCCTGCTCACGCTGCACCGCCCCGCCAACGTCGACGACCCCGATGTCCTCCGCGGACTCCTCGACCTCCTCTGCGAGCTGTCGCAGGACCTTTCGCTGGTCTTCCCGGTTTCACCCCCGCGCCTGCGCCCGCACCGAGGCGGCGGGGCTCAGACGCCGCCTGCAGACTGGCTTCCTGGCCATGCCCCCACTGGGCTACCTCGATATGCTCGAGCTCATGGGCGACGCCCGCCTGGTGCTGACCGACTCCGGCGGCATCCAAGAGGAGGCCACCGCGCTCGGCGTGCCCTGCATCACCCTGCGGGAGAACACCGAGCGCCCGATCACTGTCACCGAAGGCACCAACAGCGTGGTCGGAACCGACCCTAATCGCATCCGGACCGCGTTCGCGAAGTGCTCGATGGCGGCGGCAAGGCCGGCCGGGTGCCGGAGCTCTGGAACGGCAAAGCGGCGGAGCGCATCGTCGCCGCAATCCTCGGCTGGGCCCAAAGCCGCCAAGCGCGGACATGCGCTTGAGCTATTGCGATACGTGCAATTGATCCGACCGAGGCGTGCGCGCATCCGCGAGGACGTGAAGCCGCATGCCCGGCACCGAGCCGGGCACGCGGCCGGCCAGACGCCGACGCTCCCAGTCCCGGCGGTCTCCCCACTCGGATCGCCGGCGCGGCTCAATGCGGCGCCAGTGGCGTCAGACAGGCTTCCAGCTGAATCAGGATCACGTCGGCGCCTTACCCGCAACACCTTCTCTCATGAAGACCGACACCCAGATCTACACCCTGCTGGGCGCCGATCCGGAGTTCCTGTACCGCCTCACCGACGGGATCGAGGTCCACGGCCCGTACCTGTTCGAGGCCCTGGATGTCAAAGGCCTGGCACGGCGCAGCGACGGGGTGCTGATGCCGCAGCGCGAGGAGGAAGGGATCTGGGTCATCGAGTTTCAGGCGCAGCCCGATCCGCTGATCTAGCACCGCCTCGTGCAGGAAGTCGGCCTGGTCGGCGAGCGCCACCCAACCCGCACGGTGCGCGGCTTCGTGCTGTTTGCCGAGGCTTCACTTGACCCCGGCACCGAGCCCTGGCACAGCCTCATGGAGCGCGACCCCGACGCACCGCTGCGACGGGCCTACCTGCCCGATGTGCTGCGCCGGCTCGCCCAAGCGGTCCCCGACCACCCGCTGCTGGGTGTCTTTCTGCCCTACCTGGAGGACGACCTCGAGCGCTTGCGCGGCCATGCCCCGGCCGTCTACAGTCAACTGAAGGCCGCTGCAGTCCCAGCCCAGGCGCGGCAATACTGTCTAGACGTGTTCCAATCTTGGCTGATGGCGCGGTTCAAGACCCGCAGCCTGGAGGAGATTCTGAAGATGTTAGGCGAGCTGACCCCATTGGAGGAGACCCGAGCTTACAAGGAGTTGGTTGCCAAAGGTGAGGCGATTGGCCGCCAAGAAGGCCGCCAACGCGAAGAGCGCCTGATTCTGCGGCAGTTGCAGCGGCGCATTGGTCCTGTCCCGCAAGCCCAGCAGACGCGGATCGCCGCCTTGCCGATCGAACAGCTCGAAGCGCTCGGTGAGGCGCTGCTGGACTTTGCCGATCCGGCCGACCTCAACCGCTGGCTAGCCGACCAATGAAGCGCGGCGTCCAGCCGTCGCCACCGATCAGCTCTCGGCGCTGCTCTTCACGACCGACCAAGACGCCGCCCGCAATCTGCGCCGCAACAGCATCGATACGGCCCGGATCCAATTCGGCGGCAACGTCATGATCGACACCCTCCTGTACAACCGGCCGCGGGGAGCCTGGCCCTCAATGATGCGTAAGCTACAATGTACACATCGCGAAATACGCCTGAAAACCGATGATCGCAGTTCATGAACAATACCTAGTCGATGAAGCTGGAAACCGCAAAGCCATCGTGCTGCCGCTTGCCGAATGGGAGCAGATCAGAAAAGAGCTGGAGGAGCTCGACGACATTCGCGCATACGATGAGGCGAAGGCGCAGCCATCGGAGCCCATACCGTTCGAGCAGGCAATGAGCGCGCTGCATAACGGCAAGATCGATTGACATATTCTCTCTTCATCGAGAGGCGGGCTCAGCGCTCACTGGCACGCATCGACGCGCCGGATCGCGACCGGATAGCCGATGCTGTTCGCCGCCTTGTGAACGACCCTAGGCATCATGGGGTGAAGAAGCTCAGCGGACGGAAGGCCTGGCGTATCCGAGTTGGTGATTATCGCGTTCTCTATGAGATCGACGACCAACGGCTATTCATCCTCGTGGTGGACATCGGACACCGGCGAGAGATCTACCGGTAACCTGCCAATGCCACCAGGTCGAACCGCCGGTCCCAAAGCAAGCTGGAAGGCGAAGCCGCCGTTTGGGGGCGTCTCCTCATCCGGCGTTTCGGCCCGCTATACGAGGCTACCCGTCATCCGCGAAGACGTGACGCAACGTCCCCGGCATCGAGCCGCGCCGGCGTCGTCAGATAGGCCTTCTTCTGTATCAGGAGCGCGGCGTCGCCGCCGGCAACACCTTCTCTCATGAAGGCCGACACCCAGATCGACGCCCTGGTGGATGCCTATCCGGATTTCCTGTACCGGCTGACCGACGGCATCGAGGTCCAGCGCCCTCTACCTCTTCGAGATGCTTGATGTCGAAGGCCTGGCACGGCGTACCGACGGGGCGCTGATGCCGAAGCGTTAGGAGGAAGGGATCTGGGTCATCGAGTTCCAGGCGCAGCCCGATCCGCTGACGGAGATTCTCAAGATGTTAGTGTGGCGCTGGTCGCGATCGCCGTAAATGAACGCTTGCTTGCCCTGACCTTTGAGCCGCGCGCTTGCCGCCAAGCGATGACGGGTGATGACCGATAATCAGACCGACAACGCTAAGCCCGCGCGGGACTAGCTCGACCCCAAGAACGACTACGTCTTCAAGCGCCTGTTAGTCCGTGCGCCGCGGCTCCTGGTCGCGTTGATCAATGCGGTGCGTCACGCTGAGCCGCCGATCCGCGCCGTTACACCCGTCGCACACGGGTTTTCGGGAAAGCGAGGTGCGTTCCTCGTGCCCGAGAGCAAGGCACGCCGACGAGATATAGCCAACCCTATGGCGAGGAGACGTAACGCTGCTATCGGGTGCGCGGGACGTGCATCGCGACCGAAAAACCCGTGTGCGACGGGTATGATATCCGCAACAGCGGCATCGACGGTGAGGAGCACGGTGACAAGGCGGTGGTGCTTGACATCCTCGCCACCGACGAACGCGGTCGTCTCTATAACGTCGAGATGCAGATCCGCCAACTGTCCGCTTGGAGCGCCCGCAGCCTCTACTATCTGGCAAAGCTATTGAGCCAGGAGCTCAAGGCGGGCCAGGACTACAGCGAAGCGAAACCAGGGATCGCGATCCACCTGATCGACTTCGGGCTGTTCAATACGAATGAAGCGCAACGCGGTCAGGCGCACTGGCACTTCGAGTTTCGCGATCGGCGCCATCCCGCGGTGCGCTTGGGTGATCAGCTAGAATTACACCTCATCGAGCGGGTGCGGCCTCTGAATAATGTCCTCAACCGAAGCAGTCGGCCCCGAACTGATCGATCTTCTGCCAGAACTGCGTCCAGCGGCCGACGGTATGGGTCAA
>JANQFX010000078.1 GCA_028277725.1 Thiohalocapsa sp. | reverse complement strand
ACAACTCCTTGGAATAGCGTGACTATTCCGCGTCGTTGTGCCTCGCTGGACGGCCCGCGGGACGCACCCTGACAACCGTCCAACTACTCCATCTAGGTTCAATGGATCGGCCGCATTCCCAGCCCGACTAGCCGAAGGCGCTCACCGCCCGCGCCTCGTCATCGAAGATCTGAAATACCGTCTGCAGACGGGTCAGCTCGAATAGCGCCCGAATGGTGTTGTTCATCTCCGCCAGGTAGACGTCACCCTCCATCTTGCGGGCGGCCTGGAGCCCCGCGACGACGACGGCGAGGCCACTCGAGTCCATGAACTCCGTGTCGCCGAGGTTGATGACGACCCGGCCGGACCCGGACTGGATGATGTCCTTCAATTGGCTCCGCGCTTCCCCGGCGTTTGCCATGATCAGGCGCTCCGGCAGCGTGACGATATCGATGTCGTTGACTTGTCTGTGCTTCAGGGTCATTCGGGTGTTTGCTCTTGGTTGTCGTTTCGGTGTCGGCGCCGGTGTTGGTACTTGAGCCGGCCGGTGATCCCTGGCTAGCCTCCCGCAGCCAGGGGTCTGCAGAGGGTCAGCAGGTTCGAGTGACCGCGACGTTCGTAACGGATCTCGGGGAAACCGTGTCGGATGATCAACCATCCGCGGCCGCCATCCGCGTCCAGGTCGGGCAATTCGCCGGTCGGGAGCGGCAGTGGCATGGGTATGCCCTCATCCTGGAGTGCGAAACACAACTCGTGGGGCTTGCATTCGCCCTGGATGACGATGGATCCTCCAGGCTGCATCGCGTAGGCGTGCTCGATGATGTTGTTCACCGCCTCCACCAGGGCCACGTGCAGTGCGGTGAGCTCTGCGTCGGCGAGCCCGGCCGCCCGCGGCAACGGCAGCAGTCGCGTGGCGATCTGCTCATGCCACTCCATGTCGGCCGGGTCGGACTTGAACTCTAATTCCACTCGGTTCATCGCTTCGCGCCTGTTGGTGATGTCTTGAATCCCGATCCGTCGGGAATCGACCAACGGTACTGCTGGGTGTCGGTCTTCCCTCTACGCCATGGAGATGTTCATGGGTGGGCTCCGGGTGCGGTGTTGTTCCAGCCGGGGTGTCTGCCGAGCAGGCGACTCGGGCTGTTCGCGACCTCTCCTCAAGCGGGGCGTTCGATGATCAGCAGGGACACGTCGTCCTCCAACTCGGCCCCGCCGCGCCAGTCCGCGATGCCCCGGCGCAGACTCTCCGCGAGCTCTCCAACAGGGAGATCCCTGTTGGCGCTGATCAACTCGTGCAGGTGTTCCAGGTCGAAGGTGCGCCCCTCCTGGTCCACGCAGTCGGTGATTCCGTCACTATAAGTGATGACGCGCTCGCCGGGGGCGAGGTGGAAGGGAACGGTTTCGTACTCGACCGCCGCGAACATCCCCACCGGTAGTCCGCCGCCGTCGACCGACTCGATGCTGCCGTTCGCGCGCAGCAGCAGCGGCTTGGGGTGTCCGGCGATGGCGGCCTTGCCTTCGCCCGTCGTGGTGTCCAGCACGACATAGACGACCGTCGCGTAGCTACTGACCTCGCCGTCGGGGCTGACGAGCTGGGCGTTCAGGTTGGCCAGGAAGGCGGACGGATCGAGGTAGTCACCGGGGCGCTGGTTCGCACGGTTGCCGCCGGCGTGTGGCACCAACGATCGGCTCAATCCGGTCGACAACAGCGCCGCCGGGATGCCGTGACCGGCCAGGTCCAGGTGATACATGCCGACCGTATTCGCCGCTACCGGGAAGAACTGGAAGCTGTCGCCCGAGATCTGGGCCGCGGGCAGGAACAGCCAGCCGGCGCGCAACGGTGCGATGTTCCGGTCCGACACCGGCAGGGATTCTTGCTGGATCTTCGCCGCCGCCGCGAGGTCGTTCTGGATCTGTCCGTAGGCCCGGTCCAGCTCGTCGTGGCTCCGCTTCAGGTGTCGGTGCTGCTCGGCGAGGCGCTCCTCCAGCGCAAGGATGCGTACGCCCACCTGCAGCCGTGCGCGCAGCACCTGGGCATCGAAAGGTTTGCGGATGAAGTCGTCGGCGCCGGCGTCGAGGCCGTAGACCAGGTCCGTGTCATCGGTGCGCCCGGTCAGCATCAGCACGTAGATGTAGTGGGAGAAGTCCGCCTGGCGAATGGCCTCGCAGACCTCCGGGCCACTCATGCCGTCCATCATCCAATCGCAGATGACGAGACGGATGTCGCCGTGTCGCAGGCGCTCCAGACCCTCGGCGCCGTTGCTCGCCAGTTCCGTGTCGTAGCCCCATTTGCGCAGTAGTGCGCGCACATAGATGCGGACGTCCGGCGCGTCGTCTATAACCAGTACCTTCAGCGGTGCCGGTGGTGGAGCAGTCTCGGCCGCACCGTCCAACAGCCCGGTGCTTGGCGTGTCGGGCAAGGAGATCAGCAGATTCGACATGGTTTCGCGGCCTGGTTATCGATGGCGTGTTGGGCGCGGGGTCGATGGGGACAGGATATAGGCTGTTGTCGATCACGGGGGCGGTCCTGTCACGGGGCACCAGCCAGCGGGTATGGGCTCGCCCTGTGCCCGCCTCGGGATCTGCCCAGGGCTCTGGCGTCCATTGTCGGGACTGCATCCCAAGGTTAGCACCCGAATCGCCCTGTGCCGCCTGCCGTCGGTCAAGATTCACCAAGCCAGGTCTAGCAGGACCGGGCCGTGCCCGCGGGAGATGCCCGAGGGCCCACGGCTGGTCGGCACATCCGTCGCGCGCACCCGGACTAAGTATGCGGTCGTCCGATGCCCGAGTTTGGGAACGGGCGCCGAAAGTCGGGCATGGGTCGATGGCCGTTGCGGTTGATTCCGCGGTCGACGGGTTCGGGCGGCGACGACGACCCGGGCCGCAGTTCGCATCCTATCCGTTGCCTGTCGACCTCGCCGATCGGCATACTGGCGGGACACCCGCCCGGGCGGGTATGGCCGCGGAGCACCTATGCAAGATCTGATTCACAGCACCCTGTCGGCCCATGTCGCGGTCCTTGAGGACACTGCCGCGCTGGCCCCGGACATCGAGCGCTTCGCGCAGCAGGCAGCGGATTGCCTCGATGCCGGCGGCCGGGTGTTCTGGATGGGCAACGGTGGCAGCGCCGCGGACTGCCAACACCTGGCGGCGGAGCTGGTCGGGCGCTTCGAGCGGGAGCGCGACGGGCTCGCGTCCATCGCGCTGACCACCGACAGCTCCATCCTCACCTCGGTTGCGAACGACTTCGGCTTCGAGTCGGTGTTCTCGCGGCAGGTGGAGGCCCTGTGTCGGAAGGATGACCTGCTGGTGGGCCTCTCGACCTCCGGCAACAGCGCCAATGTGCTCCGGGCCATGGAACGTGCGGCCGGGCTCGGCGTCTTCCGGGTCGGGCTCACCGGCGCCGGCGGCGGCCGCCTGGAGAGCGCCTGCGAGCTGTGCCTGCGGGTGCCTTCCAACAACACGGCCCGTATCCAGGAGGCACATATCGTCATCGGCCATATCCTCTGCGATCTGGTCGAGCGCCGGTTGGTGGAGACGGGTAGGTCGTCGGCGGGGAGCCCAGCCTGATGTTCCGCGAACCGCAACAGGTCGCGCGGGCGGTTGTCCGGGGTTTCCGGAATCGCCGGGTGTTGGTGGTCGGGGATCTGATGCTGGACCGTTACATCACCGGCAGTGTTGGGCGCATCTCCCCCGAGGCGCCGGTGCCGGTGCTTCGGCACGGCGGTGAGCGCTGCGTTGCCGGAGGCGCGGCCAATGTCGCGCGCAACCTGATCGGGCTCGGGCTCGAGGTCTCGCTGGCCGGCGTCTGCGGCGACGACGCCGACGGTGAGGTGCTGCGTTCGCTGCTCGCGGACGACGGCATCGATGCCGGGGCACTGCTCACCGATGCGAACCGCCCGACCACCAGCAAGACCCGCATCATCGGCAACCGCCAACAGATGCTGCGCATCGACTCCGAGCGGGTCGCTCCGCTGACCGACACCGCGGCGCTGATCGAGGCCGTCGGCGAGCGCCTCGAGGCGGCCGACGTCCTGCTCCTGTCCGACTACGCGAAGGGCGTGCTGCTGGGGGACAGCAACGCGGCATTGATCGGGGCGGCCACCGCCCGCGGCGTGCCGGTGCTCGTCGATCCGAAGGGCCGTGACTTCGATCGCTATCGCGGCGCGACCCTGCTGACGCCCAATCGGGCCGAGTTGGCCCTGGCCCTGGGTGCCGACGAGGCGGACCTGGTCGCACTGCTGCAGGAGGCCGGCCGGTTGCGCACCGAGCTCGGTCTGTCGGAACTGGTCGTGACACTCGGCGAGCTGGGCATGGCCCTGCTGGACGAGACCGGGACCACCCGTGTCGCCGCCACCGCGCGGGAGGTCTTCGACGTCTCGGGTGCCGGCGACACCGTGATTGCGACCCTCGCCGCGGGGCTCGCCGTCGGCCTCGACCCGGTGGACCGAGCGCATTTGGCCAACCTGGCCGCCGGGGTCGTCGTCGGACACATGGGCACCGCCGCCATCCGCCGCGATGAACTCGTCGCCGCCATGGCCGGCGAGGCCGCGCTGGAACAGGCGGCGAAGATCCAGGACCTCAAGGCCATGCGTGCGCAGGTGGCGCGCTGGCGGGCCGCCGGGGAGCGGGTGGTGTTCACCAACGGTTGCTTCGATCTGCTGCACGTCGGCCATGTCAGCTACCTTGAGCGCGCCCGCCGATGCGGTCAGCGCTTGGTGGTCGGGCTCAATTCCGACCGCTCCGTGCGCGCGCTGAAGGGCTCCGAGCGCCCGCTCATCGGCGAGCACGACCGCGCCCGGGTGCTGGCGGCACTGGCCTCGGTAGACGCTGTGGTGCTGTTCGACGCCGAGACGCCCATCGAGCTGATCCTGGCCCTGGAGCCGGACGTGCTGGCCAAGGGCGCGGACTACCGGGAGGAGGATGTCGTCGGTGCCCGAGAGGTCAAGTCCTGGGGCGGGCAGGTGGTCCTGGTGCCGCTGGTGGAGCAGAGGAGCACCACCGGTATCATCGAGCGCATGCGCCCGGGCGGCGTGGACTGAAGGCGGACGATCATGGACTGCCCCAAGTGCGGCGCGTCAGGCCAGGAGGGCCGAGCCATCTGTAGCGCCTGTGGCGTCGTGTTCGACAAGTACTGGAAGTACCATCCCCGGCCTTACTCCAGTGCGGACTCCAGCGTGGACTCCGGCGCGGGGGCCGCTCCGCATTCCGGCTTGGGCCCAAGGCCGATTCGCGATGCGGCGCAGGCCCGACGCGGCCGGCCTGGCGCGCGGCGGTCCGAACCCTCGGGGCTGATGGCGCTGATTCTGCCGGCCCCCGAGTCGGGCGTTCCGGCGGGCCCGCTCTCGCTCTGGGGCCGATCGCTGTTGCTGGTGGTGCTCGTCGTCTGGGGCCTGTCCATGATCAGCGCTTCTGTGGCGAGCAATGCGGTGGGGGAGTCCTGGCTGCATCTGGTAAATCTGCCGTTCCATGAAGCGGGCCACGTCGTCTTCGGCATGTTCGGGGAGTTCATCGGCTCTCTCGGCGGCACCCTCGGGCAGCTGTTGATGCCACTCATCTGCATGGTCGTGCTGCTGCTGCAGACCCGCGATCCCTTCGCCGCCTCGGTGGCACTCTGGTGGTTCGGCCAGAACTTTCTGGATATCGCGCCTTACATCAACGACGCCCGTGCCGGACAGCTGCCGCTGATCGGCGGCAATTTCGGCCATTCGGCACCCTACGGCTTCCACGACTGGGCGTACCTGCTGACCGAGACCGGCCTCATCCGCATGGATCATCAGATCGCCCAGGCGAGCCACCTGCTCGGCGGCCTGATCATGCTGTTGGCGATGGCATGGGGCGGGGTGCTGTTGTATCGGCAGTGGTCGGCAGGGCGGTGAGAGCGGCGTAGTGCACCCACATCGGCGCCTGTGCTGGTCTTGTGGGAGCGACACTCCAGGAGGAGTCTTGCATGGCTCAGGTTCTGGTTCGCAATCTTGAAGACGACGTGAAGAACCGTTTGCAGCAACGCGCTCGCCTGCATGGTCACAGCATGGAAGAGGAGATCCGCAACATCCTTCGTCAGGCCTTAGCCGACGACGGTCTACCCCCACCTCGCCTCGGCTCGCGTATTGCGGCACGCTTCGCCGGCAAGGACCTGGACTTCGATGTGCTCGAACTGCGCGGGCAGGTGCCGCAACCGGCCGAGTTTGAGCCGTGATCATTCTCGATCGCAGCATCGCGACAGCAGGCAGGGGTCATGGTCGATATCCGAGATACCCAGATCGCCGGGATCGCCTTGGCGCGTCGGGCAACCATCGCTACGCGTAACCTGCGCCATTTCGCGGGGCTGAACGTGGCAGTAGTCAGCCCTTGGGGCGAAGATGAGCTGACGGATACTTGACGCTGCCGGCCGCAGTTGACCTTGCCCAAGGGCCGGCTCAGCTGAACTCGACCGCGAAGCGGGCACGCAGGCGCAGGCAATCGACGCCGCCCATGTCCAGTTCACGGCAGGGCAGGGGACGCTCAGCGTAGATCCCGCAACGCATGTCGGCGCGGTTCAGGGCGGCGCACCAGCCGTCGTCGAGCCGGCGCATGGTCTCGGAACCGTCGGCCGCGCGCTCGATGAAGCGCTCGGGGATGTCGCCGTCGGCGATGCAGAGCACCTCTTCCCGGCAGCAGACGGCGGCGCAGTGCTCGCAGGTCACCCCGTCTTCGCTTGTCGTCGCCATCGTCACAACGTTCTTGCCGACGCGCCTAGGTCAGACCAACGAGTCGAGCATGTTCGTGGTCATTCCGCGTCGCTGAGCTAGTCCGCGGCACGGTAATACTTCGCGATTTCCGTCTCGGACACGCGGGTGAGCATGTCGCGCGGGAAGGCGCTCAGCAGCTCCCAGGCCAGGTTCAGGGTCGCGTCGATGCTGCGGTCGTCGGCCTCGTCCTGGGCGACGAAGCGCTTGTCGAAGTCATCGGCGAACTTGAGGTAGCGGCGATCGCGCTCCGAGAGCTCATCGGCACCGATGATGCTCGCCAGGTTGCGGGTCTCCAGCGCGCGGGCGTAGAGGGCGTAGAGCTGGGCCGCGACGTGCGGGTGATCTTCGCGGGTGTCGTCCTTGCCGATGCCGTCCTTCATCAGCCGGGACAGGCTCGGCGAGATGTGCACCGGCGGGTAGATGCCCTGGTTCTGAAGCTCCCGCGACAGCACGATCTGGCCCTCGGTGATATAGCCGGTCAGGTCCGGGATCGGGTGCGTGATGTCGTCCGACGGCATGGACACCACCGGCATCATGGTGATGGAGCCGTGGCGCTCGTGGATGCGCCCGCAGCGCTCGTAGATCTCGGCGAGGTCGGAATACAGATAGCCGGGGTAGCCCTTGCGCGCCGGTACATCACCCTTGGCGGTGGCCACCTCGCGCAGGGCCTCGGCGTAGTAGGTCATGTCCGTCATGACCACGAGCACGTGGCGGTCGAGGTCGTAGGCCAGGTATTCCGCGGCGGTGAGGGCGGTGCGCGGCAGGGTCAGGCGCTCCACCGGCGGGTCGTCGGCCAGGTTGATGAACATGACCACGTTGCGCAGGACGCCTGAGCCCGCGAACTCGTCGCGGAAGAACTTGGCGTCGGCGTAGCTCACGCCCATGGCCGCAAAGACGATGGAGAAGCTGGTGTCCTCGTCCTTGAGCTTGGCCTGGCGCACGATCTGCGCCGCGAGTCGGTTGTGCGGCAGACCCGAGCCCGAGAAGATCGGCAGCTTTTGGCCGCGCACCAGGCTGTTGAGCCCGTCGATGGTCGAGACGCCGGTCTGGATGAACTCCCTGGGATAGGTGCGCGCCGCCGGGTTGATGGCCGAGCCGCCGACCGGCCGGCGCACGTTGGAGAGCACCGGTGGGCGACCGTCGCGCGGCTCGCCGAGGCCGTTGAACTCGCGGCCGAGGATCTCCGGCGACAGGGCGATCTCCACCGGCTCGTCCAGGAAGCGGACCCAGATGTCGTCCAGGTCCAGGTCCTCGGTACCCTCGAACACCAGGATCAGCACCTCGTCGTCGGCGGCGCGGATGACCTGTCCGTCGCGGGTCTCGCCCTGGCCGTCGGTGATACGCACGCGGTCGCCGAAGGCCACCCCCGGTGTGTGCTCGACGGCGATCAGCCCGCCGCTGGCGCGGCTTGCGGTGCGGTATTCTTTGATGCTCATGTGGATGCCACTAATCTCTTGATGAACGGCGTTCAGAACATGCACTCAAGGCGGTAGCCCGACGCGCCGCGTGCCGTTCCGGTCGGTTGTCTGGCCTCCTGGCGTCGGCCCGACCTCCGCAGGCTGATGCGCTTCCGCTAGTCGGTGGTCTGCTTCGCGTAGTCGAGTCGGATCGCCTCGAAGTCCTGCTCCACCTCCCGTGCGAACTCGCCGATGCCGTCCACCTGATCGCTGTTGTACAGCGACTTGCAGCGTCGCGCCTTGGCGAGCAGCGGCAGCTCGGCGAGTTCGGACACCGGCACGCCGAGCTCGATCAGGGCCATGCCCTTGTCGTAGATGCTCAAGGCCAGGTCCAGCAGCGCGAACTGCTTCGCCGGCGAGCAGAAGGTGTCGACGTCGTCCAGCGCGCTCTGCTGCAGCACGCCTTCCTTCACCAGCGAGGCGCCCTCCAACTGCCAGCGCTGGGCGTCCGACAGGGCCTCGGGTCCGACCAGGTTGACGATGCGCGACAGTTCGGCGTCGCGCGCCAGCAGTGCCAGGGCCTCGGTGCGGCGCTGCTCCCAGCGGCGGTCGATCTCCTTGTGCCACCACTCGGCGGCCGTGTGCACATGGCCCGAGAAGCTGGTTACCCAGTCGATGCTCGGGTAGTGGCGCGCGTCGGCCAGTTCCTTGGATAGGGCCCAGAAGGTCTCGATGATGTCCTTGGTGTGGCTGGTGACCGGCTCGGAGAAGTCGCCGCCCGGTGGCGAAACGGCGCCGATGAGGGTCACCGAGCCGGAGCCCGCGGCGTAGGTCTCGACGCGGCCGGCGCGCTCGTAAACGGCGGCAAGCCGCGAGGCCAGGTAGGCCGGGTAGCCTTCCTCCACGGGCATCTGCCCCAGGCGACCGGAGACCTCGCGCAGGGCCTCGGCCCAGCGGCTGGTGCTGTCCGCGAGCATGACGACGTCGTAGCCCATGTCGCGGTAGTACTCGGCCATGGTGAGGCCGACATAGATGGACGCCTCGCGGGCCACCACGGGCATGTTGGAGGTGTTGGCCACCAGCAGCGTGCGCTCCATGAGCTTGCGCCCGGAGTAGGGGTCCTCGAGCTTCGGGAAGCTCTCCAGCACGTCCACCAGCTCGTTGCCGCGCTCGCCGCAGCCGACGTAGACCACGATGTCCGCGTTGGACCAGCGCGCGACCTGTTGCTGGATCACGGTCTTGCCGGCGCCGAAGGGCCCGGGTACCGCCCCCTTGCCGCCCTTCAGTTGCGGAAAGAAGGTGTCGATGATGCGCTGGCCGGTGATCAGGGGCGAGACGCCGTCGTCGCGGCGGGTGTAGGGCCGCGGCCTGCGCACCGGCCAGCGGTGGTAGAGCGAGAGCCTGTGGCTCTGACCCTTCGCGTCGCGCACGCGGGCGATGGGGGACTCGATGTCGTACTCGCCCGCGGGTGCGACCTCCTCCAGCTCGCCGCTGATGCCCGGCGGCACCAGGATCTTGTGCACCACCGTGTGCGTTTCCTGCACCGTGCCGAGGACGGTGCCGGGGCCGACCCGACCGCCGGGTTCGAGTTCGGCGTTCGGTTCGAACTCCCACTGCCTGGAACGGTCCAGCGCCGGCACGGCCAGGCCGCGGGCGATGTAGTCGCCGGACTCCAGCGCGATCTTCGACAGCGGTCGCTGCACGCCGTCGAAGATGCCGCCCATGAGCCCGGGACCCAGCTCCACCGATAGCGGCCAGCCCAGACCGACGGCCGGCTCTCCTGGGCGCACGCCGTCGGTGGCCTCGTAGGTCTGCACCGTGGCCTGCTGTCCGGATAGGGAGATGACCTCGCCGACCAGTCCGATCTCCCCGATGCGCACCTGCTCGCCGCTGCGGATGCCGGGCAGGTCGATGGTGACGATGGGGCCGTTGATCTCGCGGACGACGCCGGTGCGATGTTGGTCGCTCATGGGAGAAGTTCGAAGTTTGAAGTTTGAAGTCGGAAGCTGGAAGTTTGAAGATCGCCGATGTCTCGTTTTCTCACTTCAAACTTCACACGTCACACTTGCCGCGGCTAGGCCCCGAACAGGCTGCCGGCGTCGAATCCGTTGGGTAGCAGCCGCTCGAGGATGGCCTGCTGCAGACGCGCGCGCAGTCGGGCGGTGCGGCCCTCGAAGGTGTTGTCGACCCGGATGCGACCGTCATCGCTGGTCACCAGTACGCCGCCCAGGCCGTCGATGGGCTCGGCGGCCAGCTCGGCCCGCTTGCCCGCCGGCAGGGCGGCCTGCACGCTTGCCCAGTTCGCCTCCAGGAGGCGCTGATCGCGGGCGTTGGCGGCGACCTGGAGGTGTTCGCGCTCCATGGTCTCGGCGGCCCTGGTGATGAAGCCGGTCAGTGTCTTCAGGTAGGCCTTCTCGTTCTTTGCGTGCTTGGTCATGCGCTCGGCCAGGCGGTGTTCGACGTCGCGCACCAGGTTCCAGCGCACGCGGTCGAGATGGCTTTGCAGCTTCAGCTCCTCCGCCTGGACCTGTTGCCGGTAGGTGCGTTCGCCGAGGGCCCTGGCGATGGCCTCTTCCCGCTGCTCACGCAGCCGGAGCTTGTCGGCGGCCTCGCGCAGGATTTGATCGCGTGAGCGGTTGGCACGCTCCCGGTACTCGTTGGCGAGGCGCTCTGCGCGGGCGAGGATGGCCTGTTCCAGTTCGTGTGCTTGGTTGACCATGTGTGTGTCGGTTCAGGTCTGTGGGTTCGGGCGGCGTTGCATCGAAGCGAACCGGGTCGGCGCCGGCGGGCAGGTCGCTAACCCATCCCGATGGGGCTATGGCTCCCGAACATGGCCGCCAGGCGGTCGGCGACCTCGCTCTGGAGCGCCACCGGCCCGGCCAGCGGCGGCACCGAGACGACGATGATGCGCCCACCCTCGCGGCGCACCCGCTCCAGGTTGGCCGCGCCGGAGCGCATGACGCCGTCGTCGACGACGACGAAGGCCTTGTCGCGGGACTTGCGTAGGGCGCGGAACAGCTGGTCCACGTCGTCTGCGCTCGGGTTCGGGTGGGTCTCGAAGCCGATCAGCCGGAAGCCATCCGCCAGGCTGTCGTCGCCGAGGAACAGCATGCGCGTCGTCGACGGCGACTCTGCCGCTGGCTTGGCCGGTTGCCGCGGCTTGGAGGTGGATGTCGCGGACGGGGTTGGGGTTGTCGGCTCGGCCATGGCTGCGATGCTCCACTTGGGCGTCGGTCAGATGCGGTTCAGCAGCAGGATCGAGACCACCAGACCATAGATCGCGATGCCCTCCGCGAGACCGAGGTAGATCAGGGTGCGGCCCAGGGTCTCGGGCTTCTCGGTGATGGCTGCAAGCGAGGCCGCGCCGATGGGGCCGACGGCGATGCCTGCGCCGATGGTGGACAATCCCGTCGGGATGCCGGCGCCGAGAATGGCCAGGCCCATGCCGGTGCTCATGTCCTTGAAGGTCTCTGTGACCTCGACGCTGGTCTCCACATCGGCGAAGACCTCGTTGATGCCGAGGAACAGCAGCCCGAACTGGGCGCCGACGAACAGCACCAGCTGCCCGCCCACGGCCGGCTTGCTCCAGTTCGGCAACTGCAGCGCGGAGGCCGGGCGCAGCTCCAGGTATAGGCCAAGGGCGATCAGGCCGACGACGGCAAGGGACATCAGGGCGGCAAGCCAATACATGAATTGAACTCCTCAGATTAACGGTGTTCGAGCGGAAATGATCCGGTTGGCGGAAGCTGGGGCTGGGTCGGGTCGTTGCCCGCAGATCGACAAGTGCTGCAGAACCGGGTCGGCACAGCGGACCCTGCGGCGACGGAGATCGCAGGCTCCGCTGTGCCGACCGCTTGCGGGCGCTAGGCGACCATGGGAAGCCACGTGAGTAAGCATCAGGAGCGCCGAGCCGGGGCGCTGGTCTTCGGCGCGCCGTCCCCCAGGCGCAGCGGCGAGAACTCATGGCCTTCACCCGAGAAGTAGCGGGAGAAGCCCTCGTAGTACTGCAGGCGCATCACCTGGATCATCACGATGCCGCCCTCCAGCACCAGCACGAAGACGTTGCCCAGGATGACGGTGATCACATGCCCGGCCGCGCCCATCATCTCCGCCAGGGTCAGCACGGCGATGGAGAGCGCCGCATGGTTCAGGCTGAAGGCCGCCACGCGCAGGAACGACAAGGTGTTCGAGACGTAGCCGATGACGGTCTCCAGCGTCTCGATGAACACCACCAGGATCTTCTCGCCCACCGGCGCGTCCAGGTTGCGCCAGGCGTAGACCGCGAGCGCGGCGAGGCTCGCGATCACGAGCAACGTCGGCAGGATGCCGAAGCCGCCGGAGCCCGCCAGATTGAGCCCGCCCCAAACCAGCGCCAGGTAGAACACCAAATTCACCATGCCGTGGTGGCCGAACAGGGCGCCGCTCAGGTTGCGCACTACCAGGCGATTGTAGATCGCAAGCAGGCAGGCGACGACGATAAAGGCAACGCCGTAGCCGAGCGCGATCTGCAGCATCAGGATCGGATGATGGATTGGGCTATTCCAGAGCGCCGGTAGGATCTCCTCGTAACCGAAGATGCTGCCATACAGGAAGCCGAACAGGACGGATGAGAGCCCGGCCATGAGCCCGAACCGCCAGAACCGGCCGAGCTTGTCGCGGAAATACCAGGCGAGCCCGGCGATGACGGCGCCCTGGCCGACGTCGCCGAACATGGAGCCGAACATGAGCATGAAGGTGAAGGCGAACAGCGGCGTCGGGTCCACCTCGCCGTACTTCGGGATGCCGTACTGCTTGACCAGCATTGCGAAGGGCGCGAGCCACTTGCTCTTCACCGGTACCGTCGGCACCAGATGGCGCTCCTCCGCGCGCGGGTCGCGAGCAGTGAGGTCGAATGGCAGCAGGAGTTCGCGCTCCAGGCGCTCGGCCAGCTCCGGTACGGCGCGCGCCGGTACCCAGCCGGCCAAGGTGGCGAGCCGACCGGCGCTGTGGATGGTCGGATCCAAGGTCACGAAGGGCTCGGCCAATAGCAGCGTGCGGCGGGCGTCCAGCAGGCCGCCGCGATGCTCCTGCTCCCAGAGCCGCAGCTCATCGCCGAGCGCCTCGCGCTGGCCGGCGAGTTCGGCCTGACGGGTGGCCAGCTCATCGCGCTTGCGCGCCGGGTCCTTGTCGGCCAGGTCCTTCGGGATCGGCAACGCCTGAAAGCCCGCCGAGGTCAGCACCGAGGACAGCTGCGCCTCGCGCTCGCCCCGCGGGCCGACGATGATCACGTGCGCCGTGTCGCCGCGCTCCAGGTACTTGTACAGCAGGTGATCCGCGAGCTGAACCGCGCCCTGCAGCCGCGCCACGTTCTCCCGCGGCAGGGTGCCGACGTAGAAGTCCAGAAAGCGCGTCTTGGTGCGCAGCAGGCCCAAGTCGATCTGGAGGTTGGCGAAGTTCTCCAGCGCCGCCTCCTGGTCGCGGATCAAGCGCTCCTCCTCGTCGAGCTGGCGGAAGGACTCCTCGAAGCGCGACGCCTGGTTCCAGCGCTCGCGCAGCATAATGCCCACCGCGGCCAACTCGTCCGGGTGCACCACGTGCACCTGGCCGATGTCCGGTGCCTCGGGCACGCGCACCAGCTTTGCGATCTTCTCCAACCGCGCAGCTGCCTGGCGGTAGCGCTCGCGGTAGTCGCGTCCGGGGGCCTCGCGCAGCGCCTCGGCCTCCGGCGGGCGGTTGTCCGGATGGAAGCTCTCGGTCTGCGCCAGCGTCAGCGAGGCCTGCGGTAGATCGTCCGCCAGCACCAGCAGGCGGACATGCTTCATGGGCAGCGGGCGCAACATGGATCAGGTCACCGTTATCTTGCCGTTACGTCAGGCCGCTGCCGCCATGCCGAGCGGACTGTCCGGCGCCGTCGGAGGCGCACTGAGGTTGGCGGCGATGTCGATCTGCTCCTGCGTGAGCCCAATGAGCCGGCCCTGCACCACCATGGACAAGAGCCGCAGGTCTTGCTCGCGCAGCACCAGGTACGCCAGCGCCCGGCTCACGCCGGAGCGTCCGCGCGCCAGGGTGCGTCGGCACTCGGCCAGCAGGTGCTCATTGGCGCGGCCCTGGGCGTCGATCAGGTTGGTGGTGCCGGCGAGCAGCCGATCGAGCGGCTCCGGCAGCGCTTCCAGTACCTGCTCGGTGCTCTCCAGATTGACCAGCTCCAACAGGCGGGTGCGGTGCAGTAACCGCTTGGACGGTACCAACTGGTAGAAGGTCTCGCTGGGCGATAGCCCGAAGGAGAAGCGAAAGCGCAGCAGCCAGATCAGGTTGGTGCAGTCCAGGATGGCGCCGAGCAACTGCTGCACCGGCTGCGCCTCCTCGCCCCGGAACTGCAAGGACTGGCGCGTGAGCTCCGCGTAGTAGCGCTGGTCCACCGCCGACTCCAGCACGAATGGGTCGCGGCGCTGCTCGTAGGATTCCCGTGCTTGGCGCGCGATGATTCGCAGCGGTCCGCGCTCCAGCACCCGCAGCAGTTCCAGCACGTTCTCGGCGCGGTATAGCTCCTGGTGCGGCAGCCGGACGCGCTCTGGCAGGTCGAACAAGTTCTCGCGGATCTCCGACTGATCCAGGCCGTGGAGCTTGCCGCGAATCAGGGTCTTGAGATTGAACAGCGCGTACTTGCGAGCCCAGGCCAGCAGCAGCCCGCGACCGTCGGAATCCATGGGCCGTACCAGCACCGCGAGGTCCGTCAACAGGCGCTGCAGCAGGGCCTGCTCCGCCGCGCGTGCGCGCCCGCGGGGTGTAATCTGCTCGTCCAGCAACGCATTGAGTCCATAGCGCTCCGCAATCTCGGGGAGCGTCAGGCGGCACAGCTCCGGCGCCGCGTCGGCATGCAGCAGCGCCGTCGCCATGGCGCTGACGCGGGTGTTGAGATAAGACTGGGCGCTGGCGGTCATGCGGGCGCAGGCTCAGCGCCGCGGGTCGAGCAGCAGCTCCAAGGCGCGCTCCAGCGCCTCCTGCTCACGCTCTTCGGCGAGATTGCGCAGCTGCACATGGCGCTCGTCGTAACGTCGCTTGAGTTCGGCGACGGTCTGTTCCGCGCGTTCCTCGGCCTTGCGGATGAAGCTCCGGTGCAGGTCCGGCACGCGGGCCGTGAAGCGCTGGTCCTCGGCCTTGGCGTCGGCCATGGCGGCCTGGATGATGCGCTCACGTTCCTGCTCGGCTTCCTGGGCGATGGTCTCGGCGCGCATCTCGGCGTCGAGCAGGCGTTTCAGGATGTCGTCCATCGGGCGCTCCAGGGCAGCTGGCCGGGCTTGGCGAACGGCGCAGAGACTATCGAACCCGGACGACCCTGGCCAGAGCAAGCAGATGCTCGCTTGCCTTAGATCAGTAGTCGCTGATGGACTGATGGAGTTGGGCGCCAGGTTGGAAGACAGTGTCGGGCATTGAGCGGCGAACGCGGGTTCGTCGAACCTTTGCGCCGCCCTGTCCTAATATGGGGGCGTGACGGTGAGGTCGGCCGCGGTTTCGTGTTGTGCTGCGCGTCCGCGCACCATCCATGCCCGGTGCCCCAAGCTCGGCTCGGCGGTGCCGACCCCGCTGCCAATCCGGAGTGCCGCGTGCGCACTCCTCTGAGGAGTCCAGATGCCGATTCGTTCCCCCGCCGCCTCGCCGACCATTCGGTTTCCCATTGCCCGCAAGGTTTGGAAGCCTGTCCATCTCACGGCCGTGCTTCTGCTGACCGCCTGCATCCCTGGGCCGGCACAGGCCGATCTAGCGGCCACTGCCGCGAAAATGAAGCGCAGTGTCGTCGCCGTCGGGACCTATATGGCCGTGCGGCAGACGCAGAAACAGCCTCGGGGTACCGGGTTCGTCGTGGCACCCAACCACGTCATCACCAATGCCCACGTCGTGCCGAAGAAGCTCGACCAAGGCCGTCGCGAGACGGTCGCCGTGTATCGGGCGGGCGCCGACAATCGAACCATCATGCGGCCCGCCAAGGTGGTGGCCACCGATCGCGAGCACGACCTCGCGCTGCTGCGTTTCGAGGGTGGCGCCCTGCCGGCGGTAACGCTCGGGCGCAGTGCCGACATCCGCGAGGGGCAGTGGGCGGCCTTCACCGGCTATCCGCTGATGAACGCGCTGGGGTTGTTCTCGGCCACCCATCGGGCGACGGTTGCGGCCATCGCCCCGGTCGCGCAGCCGGTGGGCTCGGGCCGCGAGTTGACTCAGGAAATGGTCAAGCGCCTGTCGGCACCCTTCAAGATCCTCCAATTGGACGCGGTGGCCTATCCCGGCAACAGCGGCAGCCCCCTCTACGACGTCGATAGCGGACGCGTCATCGGCGTCATCAACAGTGTCTATGTCAAACGGACCCGCGAATCCGCCATCAAGGACCCGAGCGGCATCAGCTACGCCATCCCGGTGGACCATGTGCGCGCGCTGATGTCCAGCGCCGGTCTGAGATGACCGTCGGGCAGAGCTCCGCCATGGGGCGCGAGGGCCGACGCGTTAGTGCCAACGGGGTGAGGAGGATCGGGGCCGACGGGTCCTGTGCCGAGCGCAGTCTCCGAGTTGGTGCCGGCGGCCGATCCGGTATGGATCAGGCGCCTTCGGCCAGCACCAGGTCACCGTCGCGCTCCTTGCCCGCCAGTTCCTTGAGGCAGCGAGAGCAGAGGCAGTCGTTGTACTGATCCTTGAGCTGCTCGAGCAGCCCCGACGACAGGCTCACATTGACACATTGGCAGTGCGGCAGGTCGTCGACCTTGCAGACGAAGACCGCGCCGCAGCGGGCGCAGGTCTTGGTGCCGGCTTTGAGATCGGCGGGTGTGGCTTGGGCGGTCATCGAACACCTCTGGCTGGCTGGGACGTGGCGGGCGAGCGGGTGCTGCCTATGGCGATCGCGGCGGGGGTATGCCTGCGTCCGGCAAAAACTGTAGCCGAATGAGGAATTGTTCAAGCAGCAGGACCCGCTTGAAGAGGAGCTGTCGAGGGGCGTGCGGCCGTCCCTGGCCGTCGGGTCCACGATGGGCGTCGGATTTGTGGGCATCTCGGTCAGCTCGACATGCCCGAGCGGAGCAGGAAGCCCCGCTGTCCGAGGAAGGGATGGATCAGTCCTGCGGGACGATGTCGCGGTAGGCGTGCCAGGTGGCGTGGCCGATCAGCGGCAGCGCGACGAACAGGCCGATGTAGAAGGACATCAGCCCGAGCGCGACAAACATGACGATCAATGCCGCCCAGAGGGTCATCGGCTGCCAGTTCTCGAGGACGGCCTTGACGCTGGTGCGGATAGCGGTGAAGCCGTCCACATCGCGGTCGAGGATCATGGGCACGGAGATGGCGCTGATGGCGAAGGCGAGCCACGCCAGGACGAAACCGACGCCGAGGCTGGCGAAGGCGAAGAGATTGTTCTCGCCGGACAGGAACACGGTGGCGAAGAAGTTCTCCAGGGGCGGGTGCATGCCCGTGTAGAGCAGCGCGAACAGGACGAAGTTGGACATCATCCAGAGCTGCATGATGATCAGCAGGCCCGCGGTGATGACGCCGAGCTGCGCCTGGTTGCCCTTCCATGCCTCCAGGAAGTGGCAGAAGTGCAGCGGCTCATTCTTCTCGAGCCTGGCGCTCATCTGGTAGAGCCCGAGGCCGACAATGGGTGCGACCAGATAGAAGCCCGCGACCAGGAAGGGGACGATGAAGTTGAGGCCCTCGTTCATCAGGCCCAGGGTGATCAAGCCGCTGATGAGCACCACGACGGCGCCGTAGGGCAGGCTGTACTTGCGGGCACGGATCATGTCGTGCCAGCCCTTATCGAGCCACTCCCAGGGCTGCTCCAGGGTGATGTGGTTCACACGGATGTCGCTCCGTGACGGCTCTTCCGGCGCCTCTTGCTCGGCGATGACGGATTTGTCCATGGATGTTGGTCCTCCGTTTGGACGGTCTGGTTGGCAAGCAATTCGGCGCGCGGGTGATCTGAGGGCGCCGCGGCCTGGTGGTCGAATCGGCGATGCTCCGTCGCGTTGTTATGTCTACGAGGGTCGGCGCCCTGCGCGGATAACCGACCCCAATAGTGAACATTGCATGCAAAATTGACAAATCGCAACTGGGGAAAGCCGTTGTGTCCTCGTTTGACGGGCGCAACGCTAGCTGGCCGGTTCAGTGATTGGGGGCGCTGTTGCCGGTCGATGCCCGTCAATTGCCCCAGCTGAGCGCGCGGCCCTTGGGAGGCTCCCAATGCGTCGGCATCTTGCCCGCACTGGGGCGGCGAGCGTCCGACCCGGCCACTTCGGAGTCGACGACATGAGGTGCAGCCGACCCTTGCTCTCCGGGCAGGTCGTCCACTATCTGCTGATCGTTGCGCTGGCGCTGCTGCTGTGCACGCCGCCAGTGCTCGACGCGGCTTCGGGTGCCGTCGACGCCGGAGCCGTCACCGCCGTCGGCGCCCCCCCGACAAACGCGGACCCACCCATCGATGCCCCGGCCTTCGATCAGGCAGCCACTTCCGAGGTCGTCTACACCGACAATGTCCGTGCTCGGCTCATCGCGGAGCAACCGACGCTGGCACCAGGCGGATCGGTCGAGGTTGCGCTGGTGCTGGACATTCGGCCCCACTGGCATACCTACTGGCGCAATCCGGGGGACTCGGGAGAGCCGCCGCGCATCCTCTGGAGCCTTCCAGATGGCCTCGATGCCGGGCCGATCCGTTGGTCCGTTCCTGATCCGATCCCGGTCGGACCGCTCGTGAACTATGGTTACTCGGATCGCGCCGTCCACCTGGTCCGACTCGCCCTCGATCCGGGCTGGCCCATGGGTGAACCGGTCGCGGTGGCCGCCGAGGCCACCTGGCTGGTGTGCGAGGAAGCCTGTATCCCCGAGCAGGGAAGCTTCATGCTCATCCTGCAGACTGGTGGTGGAACCGCCGCGGCGTCGGTTGCCAACGCGACTGGCGCCACCGCCGCCCTGTTCGAGACCGCGCGCTCCGCGCTGCCGAGCCCCGGCGTCGTTGCCGGCAACCTGTCGCGGCGAGCGGACGCGCTTGAGCTGCGGGTGCCTGCCGCCGCCCTGCCGGAGGCACCGAGCGATCTCTATTTCTTTGCCGACGAGTGGGGACTGGTGAACCACGCCGCGGCGCAGGGCTGGTCGCGCGAGGGGCAGGATCTGCTGCTCAGGCTGGAGCCCGGCGAGGCCGTCGCCGCGGTCGCGGCGTCGGGTCTGCTGCGGGCGACCACGGCCGACGGGCCTGTAGCGGTGCGGGTCGACGCGACCGGCACAGTCCCGGTCTCCGAGGGGACCGTGCTCGCCGCCGATGCGGGCGTCGACGCTGCCGAGGACGCGAACCTCGGGCTGCCCCTGGCACTGCTGTTCGCGCTGCTCGGCGGTTTGGTGCTGAACCTCATGCCCTGTGTCTTTCCCGTGCTGGCCATCAAGGCCCTGGGGCTCGCCTCCCAGGGCGGGCTTCGCCTTCGTCATCGGCTGCTGCATGGGCTCGCGTACACGGGCGGGGTGCTGGCGTTCTTTCTCGGGCTAGGCGTTCTGTTGCTCGGCCTGCGGGCGGCTGGCGCCGCGGTGGGGTGGGGATTTCAGTTGCAGTCGCCGCTCTTCGTGTTGCTGATGGCCTACCTGTTCGTCGTACTCGGGCTCAGCCTCGCCGGCGCCGTGACCATCGGCGCCGGATTGATGGGGGTCGGGCAGGGGATGGGGCATGGGCCTAGCGGTGCAGGTCCGTCGGGAGCGCAGCCCGATGGTCACCTGGGCGCCTTCTTCACGGGTGGGCTCGCGGCCCTGGTGGCCGCACCTTGCACGGCGCCCTTCATGGGGGCGGCCCTCAGCTACGCCATGACCGTCGCCTGGCCCATTGCCCTCGCCATCCTGATGGCGCTCGGTCTCGGCATGGCCCTGCCACTGTTGCTGCTCATGCTCTGGCCGCGGCTCGCCCGTGCGTTGCCGCGTTCTGGGCCCTGGATGGAGACCCTCAAACAGGGGCTGGCCTTCCCGATGTTCGCCACCGCCGCCTGGCTTTTCTGGGTCCTGACCGTTCAGACCGGCGCCACGGGGCTAGCCGCCGGACTCGCCGGCGCGCTGGCGCTCGCCTTTGGGCTCTGGCTGCGTGAGCACATGCGCCTAGCGCGCTCGCCCTGGCCGAGGCTCGGCGCCGGTTCGGCGTTGGTGGGGCTGGTGGCCGCGCTCTGGCTCGGTGTCGGTGTGCTGCCGCCGCCCGCGACCGGACAACAGGCGGCCTCGTCGGCTTCAGCGGCCCAACGAGCCGATGACGCGGCCTTGGCCGGAGAGCCCTACAGCGCGGACGCCTTGGCAAGCGCGCGCGCCGAAGGACGCCCGGTGTTCGTCAACATGACCGCCGCCTGGTGCATCACCTGCCTGGTCAATGAGCGGGTGGCGCTGAGCCGCCCCGCCGTCGCCCGGACCTTCCGCGAGCAGGACGTGCTCTATCTCAAGGGTGACTGGACCAACCGCGACGCGGCCATCACGGACTATCTCGCGGGTTTCGGCCGCAACGGCGTACCCATCTACGTCTACTACCCGACCATGGGTCCGCCCAAGGTCCTGCCCCAGATCCTCACCGAGGCCTTGGTGATCGAGGGCATTGGTGCTGGTTGACGGGCGTGGATTCTTGCCCTGCGCCAGCAACTCGACACTGTTCAGGGGACAGTGAAAAATTGCCGTCCGGGCAATTCTTCACGACGCGAAGCGAAAACGCGGTTTCCGCTTCGCTCCATTATTCAAGCGCTTGGGCGCTTGAATAATGGCGGGGCATCCTGCCCCGCACGGGCACCTCGACTATTTCGAGGTGCCCTTTAGACGCCGTTCGAACGGACCCGGCGAGGATCGGTCCTTATCCCCCAACCCAGCACGAGGAGCTCTCCATGACCCTGTCTCGACACATCGCCACGGCCGTCGCGTTCTCGGCCGCCTTGCTCACTGCAGGTGTCGCCTCCGCGGCCCCGGAGGTAGGCAAGGCCGCGCCCGGCTTCACCGGCACCGATACGGCCGGCAAGACTTGGTCGCTGGCGGAGCTGAAGGGCAAGCCGGTGATCCTGGAATGGACCAACCACGATTGCCCGTACGTCGTGAAGCACTACGAGTCCGGAAACATGCAGGCTTTGCAGCGGGAGGCGACAGAGGCGGGCTATGTCTGGCTGTCGGTGATCTCCTCGGCGCCGGGCAAGCAGGGCCATGTCAGCGGTGAGCAGGCGGAGGAGCTCACCGAGACACGCAATGCCGCCCCGACGGCCGTGCTGCTGGACGGCGAGGGCAGCATCGGCAAGGCCTACGGCGCCCGGACGACACCGCACATGTTCGTCATCGACCAAGATGGCACGCTGGCCTACATGGGAGGCATCGACGACAAGGCCACCACCAAGCTCGCCGACGTCGAGGGGTCCGAAAACTACGTGCGGCTGGCCATGGCGGACCTTGCGTCCGGCCAGCCGGTGGCCAACGCCGTGACCCGGCCCTATGGCTGCTCGGTCAAGTACTGAGGGTTCCTTCAAGACATTGGTTGGCCGCGGACTTAGTTCTTAGGTGTCGCAGAGACCCTGGGGTGAGCCCGGCGGTAACAAGCAATGATCGGGCCGTGATTCACCCGGGCAGGTCCATTCATTGCGCTGTGTCACCTGATGTTCCCGCACGCCGCTGTGATGTCTGTTGCGTTGCAGTATGCTCCGCCGTCGGGGTTCCCCCGACGGTCCGCATAGACGGGCCGCCCAATGGTCCTGACCGGCCTAGCGCCGCTGGGCCCGAGCTCACGATAACGACGCAACACCACATCTGCGGAGGCGCTATGCAACGCATCATCGCCGCGGCGGCCATCGGGCTCGCCGCACTCACCCTCAACACCGCGGCACTGGCCGATGATCCGGTGGTCATCAAGTTCTCCCACGTCGTCGCGGAGAACACGCCCAAGGGCCAGATGGCGAACAAGTTCAAGGAGCTGGTGGAAGAGAAGACCGACGGCAGCGTCGTCGTCGAGGTGTATCCCAACTCACAGCTGTTCGGTGACGACAAGGTACTGGAGGCCATGCTGCTCGGCGACGTGCAAATGGCCGCGCCGGCGCTGTCCAAGTTCAGCCGCTACACCGACGTGCTCGCCCTCTACGACCTGCCGTTCCTGTTCGACGACATGGCGGCCGTGGATCGGTTCCAGCAGAGCGAGCATGGCCAGGCGATGCTGGACTCTCTGAGCAAGAAGGGACTGGTCGGCCTGGGTTACCTGCACAACGGCATGAAGCAGCTGAGCTCCAGCCAGCCGCTGCGCACGCCCGAGGACGCCAAAGGGCTCAAGTTCCGCATCATGTCCTCGGAAGTGCTGGAGGCACAGTTCGAGGCGGTGGGTGCCGCGCCGCTGAAGAAGCCGTTCTCGGAGGTCTTTACCCTCTTGCAGACCAAGGCCATCGACGGCCAGGAGAACAGCTGGTCCAACATCTATTCCAAGAAGTTCTTCGAGGTCCAGCCCTACGTCACCGAGAGCAACCACGGCCTCCTCGACTACATGGTCGTGTCCTCCAAGGAGTTCTGGTCGGGCCTGTCGGACGAACAGCGCGCGCAGGTGCAGGAGGCGCTTGATGAGGCCTTGGCCTTCGGTAATGAGGTTGCAATGCAGAAGGGCACCGAGGACAGGCAGAAGATCGCCGATAGCGGCCGTAGCGAGATCATCGAGCTGACCCCGGAAGAGCGCGCGCAGTGGGTCGAGGCGATGAAGCCGGTCTGGGCGCAGTTCGAGGAGGAGATCGGTGCCGAGCTGATCGAGGCGGCCTATCAGTCCAACGGCGGTTGATGCCTTGGCCTGATCGATTTCACGCAACGGCGCAAAGGGCCAAGGACGCAACGGAAGCGTGCCTCGACGCTAGTCCGGCAGCCGAACGTGAACGATGATCCACACCGGGAGAACGGCATCGCGAAGGCGGTCATGAATGTCGCCTTCGCGATGCACCGGGAGTTGGGCCCCGGGCTGTTGGAGTCGGTCTACGAGTCCATCCTGAAGCACGAACTGGAGCGGCTTGGTTTCAAGGTGGAACAGCAGGTGGCGGTGCCGATTCAGTACCGAGGCATGCGTTTTGAGCGGGGCTTTCGCGCCGACCTGATTATCGACTCGTCCGTCATCCTCGAGATCAAGTCAGTCGAGCAATTGTTGCCCGTCCACGGCAAACAGCTCCTCACCTACCTTAGGCTAACGGGTTGCCGCCTTGGCCTTCTGATCAACTTCGGAGAGGAGCTGCTGAAACATGGTTTCAAACGAATCGCCAACGGCATGCCGAGCTAGAGCCATGTTTGCCGCGCCTGCCTGCCAAGAAGGGCGTCGACCCCTTCCGGCGTTGCGCACCTTGCTCGTTGCGCCGTTGCGTGAACTCCGAGCGAACAGGGGAGGGGACACATGATTCTGCGCTTCTTCGGCAAGGCAGAGGAGGCAATCATCTCCCTGCTGCTGGTTGCGATGACGCTGCTGGTGTTCTGGGAGGTCATTCTGCGCTTCGGCTTCGGCACGGGCGTGAGTTGGGGACAGGAGGCGACGCTGCACCTGTCCGCCTGGTTCGTGCTGTTCGGCGTGTCCTATGGCCTCAAGGTCGGCGCGCATATCGGGGTGGATGCCTTCGTGCAATTGTTCCCGCCGATCGGCCAGCGCATCCTGACCGGCGTCGCCATCCTGCTGTCGCTGGTCTACTGCGGGCTCTTCATCTACGGCGCCTGGGTCTACCTGGAGAAGATGCACATGATCGGCATCGACCTCGAGGACATCCCGGTACAGACCTGGATCGCACACAGCATCCTGCTCGTCGGCCTGGTGATGCTGAGCCTGCGCTTGCTCGGGCTGCTCTGGCGCGTCATCCGCGGCCAGGCCACCGGCTTCCATAAGGTCGATGAAGCGCAGGAGAGCATGCAGCTCGCCAAGACCCTCCGGGAGGAGTTTTCCACCGACGCGGGCGCCGCCCCGCACGCTGACCCGAACGCTCGAGAAGGGGGCGCCAAGCCATGACCACCGCCACCCTGTTCCTGCTCCTGTTCGGCTGCATGCTGCTTGGCATGCCCATTGCACTGGCGCTGGGCTTCTCGAGCATTGTCACCATTCTGCTGTTCTCGAACGATTCCCTGGCGTCCATCGCGCTGAAGCTGTTCGAGGCCCTGTCGGCGCACTACACGCTGCTGGCGATTCCGTTCTTTATCCTGTCCTCGCAGTTCCTGTCCACCGGCGGTGTTGCGAAGCGGCTGATCCGGTTCGCGGTGGGTGTGGTGGGGCACATCAAGGGCGGGCTCGCCATGGCCTCGGTGCTCGCCTGCATGCTGTTCGCGGCGGTCTCGGGCTCCTCTCCGGCCACGGTGGCCGCCATCGGCACCATCGTCATCACGGGCATGGTGGCCTCCGGCTACCCAAAGAGCTTCGCCGCCGGCGTCATCACCAACGCCGGTACCCTCGGCATCCTGATCCCACCGTCCATCGTCATGCTGGTCTACTCGGCGGCGACCGAGGTCTCCGCGGCGCGCATGTTCATGGCGGGTTTCATCCCCGGCATCATGATGGGTGGGCTCTTGATGCTGGCCATCTACATCGTCGCCCGCATCAAGCATCTGCCGTCGCAGCCCTGGCCCGGCTTCCGCGAGGTGGCGTCGGCGGGCTTCAGCGCGTCCGGCGGCATCCTGCTCATCGTCATCGTGCTGGGCTCCATCTACGGCGGTGTCGCCAGCCCGACGGAAGCCGCCGCGGTGTCCGCCATCTATGCCTTCCTAGTGTCCGTGATCGGCTACCGCGACATGGGGCCGCTCAAGGCGACGCCCTGGCGGCGCGACGGCGAGGGTGTGGGTGCCATGCTCATGCGCAACGGCTGGCAGGTGCCGCTGGCCATCGGTCAGAGCGTTGGCAATCCGGAGGTACGCAAGACGGTGCTAGATGGCGCCAAGGTCAGCATCATGCTGCTGTTCATCATCGCCAACGCGATGCTGTTCGCCCATGTGCTGACCACCGAGCGCATCCCGCACCAGATCGCCGAGACCATCGTCGCCTACGGCCTGGAACCCTGGATGTTCCTGATCGTGGTGAATCTGCTGCTGCTCGCCGCTGGCAACTTCATGGAGCCCTCGGCGATCCTGCTCATCATGGCGCCGATCCTGTTCCCCATCGCGACTCAGCTCGGTATCGACCCGATCCATCTGGGCATCATCATGGTCGTGAACATGGAGATCGGCATGTTGACTCCGCCGGTCGGCCTCAACCTGTTTGTCACGTCCGGTATCACCGGCGAGTCCATGGGCTGGGTCATCAAGGCCGTGTTGCCCTGGATGCTGCTGCTGCTGTTCTTCCTGATCCTGATCACCTACATCCCCGAGATCTCGCTCTTCCTGCCGGAGTATCTCGACAAGCTCCAGGGTTATCGTTGATATGGCGACCAAGGCAAAACAGGCTGCGCCCGATCCTGCACCGAGTATTGCGCCGAGCATCCGTACCATCATCTACGCGACCGACCTGGGCGACCACATGCGCCCGGTCTTTCGACGCGCCATTCAACTCGCTCGGGTACACGAGGCGCGCATCATCATGCTCCACGTGATGGAGCCGCTGAGCGGTACCGGGCTCGCCGTGGTGGATACCTACCTGTCGCACAAGAAACGCGAGCAGATGCAGCACGATGGCATGAAGAAGCTGCTCGACCGCATGCGCAAGCGCATCAGCAAGTTCTGTGAGGACGAGTTGGGTGAGTCCGTGGACGACTCTACCCTGGTCTCGGAAGTGGTGGTGCACACGGGCCGTCCGGGCGACGATATCCCGCGCCAGGCGGAGGACCTGGGTGGTGACATGATCGTCGTGGGAACCTGCTCGCATGGGCTGCTGGGCCGCGGCATGCTGGGTTCGACCGCGGTGCGGGTGGTGCAGACCAGTCGGCTGCCGGTGATGGTGGTACCGAACTGTCACCGTTGAGGTGGTTCGTGAGTCTCGATGATCCCTTCGGCCGGCTGCGTCAGCGGGATGAGGCCGCCTACCAACAGATGCGCGATCGCCTGCGCGATGCCGGTCTCACCGAGCCGGCGACCATCGAGGCGGTGTTCCGACGCGCCCGGCGCAATGCCCTGCTATTCGCAGGGGCGGTCGCCCTGACAGCGCTTATGCTCTCCGTGCTTGCGCCGCGTTTCGCCCCGTTGATCCTCGCCGCCGCGGCCCTGGCCCTGGCCATGGCCATCAAGGCCATCCTGCAGAGCCGACGGCTGCTCGGGCGGCTACTGGCGGACTCAGGGGTCGGATCAGCCCCGTAGGATGGGCCAAGGCCGACGGGCCGTGCCTATCGTTGTCCCTTCGGGTTGCCGCGGCTCAATGCCCCGACAGCACCAAGGTCTTCACGGGCAGCAGCAGCGCCTGGATGCGCAGGATCATTGCGTGTACGACGCCGACGGTGTCGATCACGTGCAGGCCGATCCTCTGCAGCGTCCCGAGGTCCTCGTCCGAGTCCAGCCGGTCGTGGTTGCTGGTGTAGACGTTGGCGATGCAGCTCGCGCCCCGGGGCAGCTCTTCCAGCTGACCGTCATAGAGCGGCTCGAGCAGCGCCGTGATGGTGCCGGGTTCGGCGAACTGCTCGACGTCGAATAGTCGATCCGTGGGGCGCACCTGGCCGTTGGCGATCACGTCCTGCACCTCCGTGACCATCACCGGGATGATGCGCCAGGGCAGGGCCGGGCAGGTGACTTCGCCCACCATGCCCACTTTCACCACCTGGGATTCGATTTGGCCGAAGCCCGCCAGTAGGCCGTCGACCTTGCGGTCCGGCACCAGGATGCCGGCAGGCCGCAGCAGGGCATTGACCAAGTCGCCGGGGCGCAGGGCGAACTGCTGCACGATGCCGCCGGTGCCGGCAACCACCAGGGTCTTGTCCAGCGCCACCTCCGCCTCATGCAGGTTCGCCACCGCCGTGTCCCGTTGCGCGGGCAGTTGCTCTTCGATCTGCGCCAGCAGCGTGTCGCGGGCGGCCACGGCGGCGTCCACCGCGGCCTGCTGCGTCATGACTTGTGTCTCGAAGCGCTCCACGTCCCGTTCCGCGACCGAACCCGGGCTGCGGCGCTGCACGTCGGCACGGGCCTCGAACTCGTCCTGCGCCTGCTTCAACCCGCCGCGGGCCTGGGCGATGCGGGCGTCCGCCTCGTCGAGCTGTGACCTGGCCACCACGAGCTCCGCGTCGATCTCGGCGATGCGCCGCTTGGCCGTCTCGACGTCCGCCTCGTACTCGGAGCTGTCCATGCGGAACAGCGGGTCGCCCTCGCGCACCCGCTGGGTGATGCGCACATAGGTCTCCTCCACCCTCCCGGTGATCTCCGGCAGGATGGTCACCGTGCGGAACACCGATGTGGCCGTCTTGGTGCTCGGGTGGAAGTAGAAAATGGCCGTGATCAGGCTGATGGTCAGGATCAGGCACAGGGTGATGCCGTAGCGCAACTCGTACCACACCGAGAACAGTGTGATCTCCCGGCCGATGCGCTTGCCCTGACCATAACGGCGGAACAGGTAGTCCGGCAGCACGCTCACCAGGGAGCACAGGAAGAGCTCCAGCATGGCTCAGCCCTTATCCTGGCGGACGCCGTCGGGGCCGGGCGCGCCAGCTGTGGCGGCCACCGCCGATGCGGCCTCCGAAGTCGCGCTGGTCGGGGCGGAGACCGCAGGAGCAACACTGGAGGGGACCGCGGATGTCCGTGGACTCGATTCGGGGGCGGCGGTCTGATCGTGGCTCGCCTGTGCCGAGGGTTGATCCGCGATCCTCTCAAGGGATCTGGCCATGGTCCGCAGCGGCGTCGTGAAGTCGGGCAGCGGCAGCAGCGCCAGCAGCAGCCCGGCGACCCAAAACGTGTGGTTGTGGGTGAACAGCGCGAGTAGCGCCAGCACCGCCACCAGCTCGAACTGCACCTTTTGACCGCGATGTGCCATCTGTTCGGGCAGGGCGTGCAGCTTGAAATAGAGCACGCCGACGCCCGCCACCGCTGCCAAGACGAACAGTCCCGTCACAACCATGAGGCCGTCCGAATCGCCCGGCGCGGTAATGTAGAAAGGCAGATGGTGCGGCGCGTCGGGGTGTAGCGCCTCAGAAGCCGTTGTCGTCATGGTGATCCGAGTGCTCCCTAAGCTGCGTCAGCGGACCCGCGCGACGCCCTTCGAAGGGACAGGTCGCCGTTAACCGCCGCTATCATCCGGAAAACGCCGTGCGGCGTCGACTCGTGCGATGGCCCCGGTTCCGGCCCCGGTCCAAGCCCAGGCTCGGATCTGGCCCAGGCCCAGTCCCGAGCCACCCGCTTCCAAGCCGAGAAGATCATGCCACACCCCTCACCAACGACTTCTTCGTCAACCTGCTCGACATGGACAGGGTCTGGTCGAAATCGGCGAACTCCGATGGGCTCTACGAGGTTAGGGACCGCGTCAACGGCGAGCTCCAGTGGACCGCCACACCGGCAGATCCGCCCTGCGAAGGACGACCGGCACTCTTGGCCGCCTACGGGCGGGTACCCAAAAGGGCTGGTGTGCTCGCCGATGGCCATGGCCTTCCGGCGACTGGAAGCCGCCCGCTGGTTGGCAGTTTTCTCGAACTCGGGCTAGCATCGGCGTCCCGTTCACGCCGCGGTCCGCATCCGCGATGCCCGTCAGGGGCAGGAAGCCCTGCTCTGCCTCGAACACGCAAGTGCTTGAGACAGGCAGCCCAGCGGACCTCGTGGCATGCTCAGATCAGGGCGCGTCGGGTCTCGAAGCATGCCAAGGCAGGCTGTTTCTGAGGTCCCGTCAAGTCCCTCTCTTCTCGCTGCTGTCTCCCTTCGTGACCATGAACATTCTGGGTATATCCGCCTACTATCACGATAGCGCTGCCGCCCTGCTGCAAGACGGTGCCATCGTTGCCGCGGCCCAGGAAGAGCGTTTCTCGCGCAAGAAGCACGATGCCCGTTTTCCACAGCACGCCATCCGCTATTGCCTGGAGGAAGCCGGAATCGCCCTTGCGGATGTCGACGACATCGTTTTCTACGACAAGCCCTTGGTGAAGTTCGAGCGGTTGTTGGAGACCTACCTCTCCTATGCCCCCAGGGGCATCCGGTCGTTCCTGGCCGCGATGCCGGTGTGGCTGAAGGAGAAGCTCTACCTCAAGACCACGCTGAAGCGGGAGCTCGCCGAGCTCGGCGGGCTGAAGCAGACCGAGCTGCCGAAGCTGCTCTTCTCCGAGCACCATCAGTCCCACGCGGCATCGGCCTTCTACCCAAGCCCGTTCGAAGAGGCCGCGGTCCTGTGTCTCGATGGTGTCGGCGAGTGGGCCACGACCACGGCCTGGATGGGGCGCGGTCACCGATTGGAAGCCCTGTGGGAGATCGACTTTCCACACTCGCTCGGGCTGTTGTACTCCGCGTTCACCTACTTCACGGGCTTCAAGGTCAACTCGGGCGAGTACAAACTCATGGGTCTGGCGCCCTACGGCGAGCCGAAGTATGTCGACCTGATCCTGGACAACCTGCTCGACCTCAAGGACGACGGCACCTTCCGGATGGACATGCGGTTCTTCAACTACTGCACCGGACTCACCATGACCAACGCCCGTTTCGACGCCCTGTTCGGCGGCCCGCGGCGTGAGAGCGAGAGCCGGATCACCCAACGCGAGATGGACATCGCAGCATCGATCCAGAAGGTCACCGAAGAGGTGGTGGTCCGTCTCGGGCGCAGCATCCGCAAGGAGACCGGGGCGGACTACCTGTGCTTGGCCGGTGGTGTCGCGCTCAACTGCGTCGCCAACGGCGAACTGTTGCGCGCGGGCATCTTCAAGGACATCTGGATTCAGCCCGCGGCCGGCGACGCCGGCGGCGCCCTGGGTGCCGCACTGGTCGCCTGGCACAGCAAGCATGACCAGCCCCGTCAGGTCGACAGCGGCGACGCCATGAGCGGCAGCTACCTGGGGCCGGCCTACGACACTGAAACCATCCGCCGGGTGCTCGACGCCGTGGGTGCGGTCTATCAGGAGTTGGACGACGAGACCCTGGTGGAGCGCGCCGCCGAGGTCATGGCCGAAGAACAGGTCGTCGGCTGGCACCAGGGCCGCATGGAGTTCGGCCCCCGCGCCTTGGGTGGTCGCTCCATCATCGGCGACCCGCGTTCACCGAAGATGCAGTCGGTGATGAACCTCAAGATCAAGTATCGCGAGTCCTTCCGCCCCTTCGCACCCTCGGTGCTGAACGAGCGGGTCGGCGATTATTTCGAGCAGGATCGGCCGAGCCCGTACATGCTCATCGTCGCACCCGTGCGCGAGGCGCAGCGGATCGCAATGACGGACGAGCAGAAGCAGCTCTTCGGGATCGACAAGCTCAATGTCCCGCGTTCGCAGCTTCCGGCGATTACCCACGTCGACTACTCGGCGCGGATACAAACCGTCCATGCCGAAACCAATCCCCGCTACCATGCACTCATCAAGCGCTTCGAGGCGAAGACGGGTTGCGGCGTGGTCATCAACACATCCTTCAATGTCCGTGGCGAGCCCATCGTCTGCACGCCCGAGGATGCCTATCGCTGCTTCATGCGCACGGAAATGGATTACCTGGTGATCGGCAACTTCCTGCTCGCGAAGTCCGAGCAACCCATGATCGAGCAGGATGAATCCTGGAAGCAAGAATTCGAACTGGACTGAGGTACGTCGTCATGCATCCCGTTGGGCAACCTGTTACACGCCAGGAGTTGCGTCACTTCGGCCTGATCATGGCCGTCGCGCTGATCCTGTTCTTCGGTCTACTCATCCCGTGGATTTGGGATCTGAATTGGCCGCTCTGGCCGTGGATCGCCGCTGCAGTCTTCGCCGCCGCGGCGCTGATCTACCCTCTGGTGCTCCTGCCCGTCTTTCGCGTCTGGGAACGAATCGGCCTGGTCGTGGGATGGATCAATACGCATATCCTACTGGGCTTGGTGTTCTATGTCATCGTGATGCCGATGGGGCTGGTGATGCGGCTGTTTCACGATCCGATGGAAAGGCGGCTCGACACATCCTTACCGAGCTACCGGACACCGAGCCGGCAACCCGTGACCAAGAACCTGGAAAAGCCCTTCTAACGAGCTGAGGCATCGCGCGAATCGCCTCAGCCGAACTTGCCCGAAAAGTCGGGAATTATCGACTGATCAGGGTGGTGGGCCTTGATAAGCAATGGTTGGTCTACACACTCTCGGGATTTTGTCATTATAACTTTGCTTAGTATTATCAGCCAATGACTGCAATACAGAACTTATTCACCGAAGCCTGGTTTTGGACAATGATCCAGGCAGTCGCCGTTGCTGTCACGCTCGTCTTGATATATCTCCAAGTGCGGATACAAACGGCAGGCAATATCGTTGAGACTCTAACAGTCATTCACCAACGATGGTCAGAAGAGTCCATGCATCTTGCTCGGTTAAAGGTGTGCACTGACTACGCGAGCAATAGTTTTTCCTTTGAAGGGGTTGCTGCATACATTGCTGAGTATATGGAGGAACTAGGTGTATACCTAAAAATCGGTGCAGTTTCACCTGCAGTAATGTGGGAGTCTCAATCTTGGTACATCGAGCATTATTACATTATGTTTGCTGAAGGAATTACGCAAGATCGTAAGCATTACCATGATGATCAGCTTTATGTGAACTTCGAGAACCTATACAAAGAAATGATTTTGATTTCCAAAAAGAAAGGCTGCCCTGCCACGAGTCGAGGCGACGAAGATTTACGCAAGTTCGTAGAAGACGAAATGCAACAAACGCACGCGTTTATTGGGCTTCAAGAGGTTCGTGTGAACCATTAGCCCAACAAGGCAAATGGGGCCGGCAAATGGGGCCAGGCTCAATTAATGTGACTGAAAATGAACAAAATGGCCCAACAAGTCCGCGAGCCCGACGCCAAACTGCGGCGGGCGCTTGTCGCGTGGCCGCAGTTTGGCGCGAGCTGCGGTTTACGTTATGCATGAGGAAAGAACTAGAATATGAAGAAAGAGATCATTGAATTAGAGGAAAGGCTAAGGCTGGCAATGCTCAATTCAAACATTTCCGAATTAGACGAATTGATTTCGCCAGAATTGTTATTCACGAATCATCTAGGCGTGTTGGTATCGAAAAAGGATGATCTCGGTGCGCATTCGAGTCAAGCTCTTGTGATTAGGTCTCTCGACTTGTCAGATTCAAAAATACTGATTCAAGAAAATGCTGCTGTAGTGTCAGTTAGAGCAGAAATTCAAGGGTCCTATAATGGGCAGCCAGCTAATGGTAACTTCCGCTTTACTCGTTTTTGGTCAAATGCCTCGGGTAAATGGCAGGTTGTTGCGGGGCATTCAAGTGTCATCGGATAACAAACAGCTGCACGCTGACACAGACTGCTACGTTCGTTTTTGTGTCAGTCGCTGCGCTCCATTTTCACACAAGAACGCTCTCCGCACTATGTGCAGGTGAGCTGGGCGTTGGGCGTAGCGATGATCGTCGGGATCCGTTGTGAAATTCACTTTCACCGAACATGCTCGGAAACGTTGCGCTCGACGCGGCATTGATCTTCAATTGATCTCGGAAGCGCTACAAAGTCCGCGGGAAACATTTCCGGATCTTCTTGATCCAGATGCAACTCATCTGCGCTACGATGTCCCGCAGCGCGGATTTCGAACACTCAGGGTTGTGGTGAATGACTCGGTTGATCCGCCCCGAGTTATCACCGCGTTTTTCGAAGGCTAAGAGAATCCGCCCATGAAGCTAGAGTTTGACCCCATCGCCGATGCCGCTTACTTCGAGATCGCCGACGGCGAGATCGCTGCCACCCGGGAGATTGAACCGGGCATTAACGGAGATTACGACGCCGAAGGCCACCTAATCGGCATCGAGGTTTTGGGTGTGAGCAAGCGATCTGATGTCGAAAGTGCAGCCAAGGCGGCCTGAAACATTGATCGCCCAGCAAGGCCGCCAGGCCGACGTCAAACTGCGGCAGGCGCTTCGCGCGTCGCCGCAGTTTGGCGCGGGCTGCGGTTGACGCCATGCCGTGAAAGAAGAACAAAGGACTGTCTAGCAATCGGTTGAGGGGAGCCTCTAACCCGCCGTCCCCACACCACCTAGCATGCGGGGCCGCTACTCAAGCGGTTCACAAGCAGGGAGCCCACGAGGGTGGGGTGGTCTACTTTGATTCCTGCGCAATCGATGAAACTCTACAACCTGTTCCCGCTGCTGGCGGGTCCCTTCGATGGCTGGCAGCCCCATCTGGAACGCGCCGCCGGCATGGGCTTCGACTGGGTCTTCGTCAATCCGATCCAGCGTCCGGGGCGGTCCGGCAGCCTGTACTCCATCGCGGACTACTTCGCGCTGAATCCAGCCCTGATCGATCCGGATTCCAAGCCGAGCGCCGATGACCAGGTTCGCGCCCTGGCCCGCGCTGCCGACGAGCTGGGCTTGTCCTTGATGATCGATCTGGTCATCAATCACTGCGCCGAAGACAATCCGCTGACGCGCTCGCATCCGCACTGGTTTGTGCGCCAGGGTGGGCGCATCGCGCACCCGTTCTGCGTCGAGGAGAACGGGGCCAAGGTGGTGTGGCGCGACCTGGCGCAATTCGATCACCAACTGGCCCTGCGCCAGTCCGAGGCGCCCGACGGCCTGCTCGCCTACTGGGTGAAGATCGTCGAGCACCTGATCGACCTCGGGTTCCGCGGCTTCCGCTGCGATGCCGCTTACCAACTGCCGGCACCACTCTGGCGACAGCTCATCGACCGGGTGCATGAAGCCCATCCGGACATCGTGTTCGTCGCCGAGACCCTGGGCTGCACGCCGAAACAGACCCGAGAGACCGCGAGCGCCGGCTTCGACGCCATCTTCAACAGCGCCAAGTGGTGGGACTTCCATGGTGACTGGCTGCTCGAACAATACGAGCTGACGCGCCAGGTCGTCCCCTCCATCGGTTTCCCGGAGAGCCACGATACCCGGCGCCTGTTCGCGGAGTTCCAAGGCAATGTGAACGCCATGCGCCAGCGCTACCTGTTCACGGCGCTGTTCGCGAGCGGCGTCATGATCCCCATCGGCTTCGAGTACGGCTTCGGCAAACGGCTCGACGTGGTGGAGACCCGGCCCGACGACTGGGAGGAGCCGCGCATCGACCTCACCGGATTCATCGGCCAGGTCAACGCCATCAAGGACCGGGTGCCGCTGCTCGCCGGAGAGGGCCGCATCGAGCGCCTGGGGTCCCCGGATCCGGCCATACTCCTGTTGCGCAAATTCGCCGACAACGCGCCCGGCCAAGCGTTGCTGGTCATCAACACAGACCCGTGGACCCGCCAGCGCTTCTACGTCGACGACCTCGGGCACCTGGTCCAATCCCCGGGCCCGTTGCTCGATCTATCCCCGGACTGGCCCATGGGCCACCTGCCCGCACCCTTCGAGTTCTGGCTCGACCCCGGCGTGGCGCGGGTGCTGGTGTCGTCCGATGCCTGTGCAGGGGGCGACTGAGCCTTGCACGACGCGGCGAGGGCGCTCGGGCGTCGACTAGCCTCCATCGAGGGTTCGCAGCGTCGGCGAGCAGGCGCCATCGGCCCCGTTTGCTCCTGCACGCCCCTTCAGCTCGGCGATCCATTGCCGCTGGCAGTTGCGGGCAGCGCGCTCGTCTAGGGCCTGGCGAATGCGCGCTTGTGCCTGGGCGAAGTCGATGGCGCGCTCGGGCTGGATACGCTCGCACCAAAGGATGTGGAAGCCGAGGTCGGACTCCACGGGCGCGCTGATGCCGCCGGCGGGCAGCGCAAACAGCGCCTGGTCCAGGGATGGGAAGAGCTGGCCACGCTTGACCGGTCCGAGCTGACCCTGCTGCATGGCGGTGGGGCATTCGGAGTGGCGCTGGGCAAGGGCGGCGAAGCCCTTGTTGCTGCCGCAGAGCTCGGCATGGACCTTGTCGATGCGTGCGCGGGCTGCCTGGCGGCTGTTCTCGGCGTAGTCGTCGTTGATGGTGATGAGGATGTGGCGGGCGGTGCGCTGCTCCGGCTGTGTGAAGCGCTCCCGGTGCATTTCGAAGAACAGCCGCTCGTCGACCTCGGTGATCGCCGGGCGGCGCGCCGCCACGCGTTGCATGATGCCGTCGAACATCAGCTCCCGCTGCAGCGCGCGGCGCAGCTGCGGCTCGTCGAGGCCGTTGCCGGCGAGGTCGTCGACGAAGGCCTGGTTGCTCTCGTAGCGCCCGCGCACCTCCGCGACGGCCTGCTCGATGCGCGATTCCGGGATCAGGGTGTCCGCGGCCTCGGGGCTGCTCAACACCAGGGATTCCAGGGCTTGGCTCCGGCGCGCCTTCGGCTCCAGGGCCTGCAACTCCTCGGCGCCGAGGCTGCCGAGGTTGGGCTTGCCGGCGTCCAGCGCGGCGCGCAGCAGGTGATAGCGCAGGCTGTCCTCACCAGCGTCGAGCTCCGGCTGCAAGGGCAGGGTGGCGGCATGGCTCATGGGCTTGGCTCCGCCCTTTCCTCGGGGCTCTCGTCGGTCTGCGCGACCCGGGTGTCGGGCGCGATCAGGGCGCTTTCGGGTACCTGGATCAGGTTTCGTCCGTCGAAGTGGACGTGGTACTGCACGCCGGTGTCCAGATCACGCAGCACGCGCGTCACCTCGCCGACCTCGCCCTGTTCCACCAGCACCCGTTCCGCGCTGCCGAGCGGCAGTCGGGCGGCGACCTTGTCCCGGTTCTCGAAGAGGCTCGGTACCCAAGGCGCGTCGGCGGGCTGCAGTTCCTCCCCGCGGCAGCCGACCATCTTGTCGTGATCCAGAAAGTGGACGGTGTAGATGATCTGGTCCTGCAGGAAGGTGCCGATGTCGCGCACCACGCCGACGCTGCCGCGACGGATCAACAGCGTACCGGTGGGGACGCCGGGAAAGGTGCCGTCGTTGCGCACGTTGCGCAGCACGCGCACCTCGTCGCCGAATTCGTACTCGGGTCGCATGGTTCCAGGCCGGCCCGGTCAGGCGCCGCCGACCAGGTCCGTCAGCGGGATGCTGACCTGACGCGGCTCGTTCATGCGGAAGACGCGGAACACCTTCTCGGTGCGCGCATCGGAGGTGACGAAGTCGCCGTAGGCCTCACGGAGCAGGTCGGCATAGCGGGCGAAGCGCTGGCCGGGCTCCTCGGGCAGGGTGCCGGCCTGGTCGAGGTAGTCGTGGAAGCGCTGCAGGATGTGGAGCCGGTTCACATGCACCACGCTCGGGTCGAACTCGACGCCGAAGTAGCCGAGGAAGTCCTCGGCGCTGGACAACTCGTCAAGGTCGAGCTCGAAGTCCTCCAGTGTCAGGGCTGGGGCGATGGTTGGGCTCATGGCGGGCTCTCCGATGTTGTGCGGTGTTCTGGCCTGAGGGAACGGGGTGGGCGTCAACGACGCAGGAAGTGGACGTTGTCGTCACGCGCCGCCACCTGCTCCTCGGCGAGCTTGGCGCGGGCGATCGTCAGCAGGTCGTGTATGCCGAGGCGGTCGCTGTCGTCCAGGGCGTCGACCTTCTCGAAGCACTCCAGTCCGGCCGCGATCTCTCCGAGCCGCAGTTTCAGGTAGCCGGCGCCCTTGAGGGCGAGCAACAGGAAGCGGGTCAGGGTCATCGAGGCCAGCACGGCGTGGCCGAGGGCTTCGGTGTCCAGACGGCGCCAGTCCCGGTCGACGCCGAGCCGGTCCGCCGTCAGGGCGATGGCCCGCTCGGCGACGATCAGCGCGTCGGCGTAGCGGTGCCGGTAGTAGAAATAGCGGTAGAGGGCGACCAGCACGCTTAGATCCTCGGGGGCGAGGAAGTAGGCACGCAGCAGGTGCGACTCCGCGTCATCATCGCCGTACTCGTGCGCTGCCTGGGCGAGCAGCTCCGCGACCTCGGGGTCCACCGGCTGGTCGAAGTACATCTGTTCGCCGTGGAAGTCGAGCAGATCCATGGCTGCGCCCCTATTGCAGCGCCGCGCTCTGTGGGTGGCCGATCTCGGCGAGGAAGCCCCGCAGATCGGCGGCCTCCGGCGTACGCTTGCAGCCGGTGACGAAACGCCGCACCAGCGGCAGGATGCGCTCTGCCTGCTCCAGCGTCAGCTCGAAGGCCAGCTGCTCGGCATAGGCGCGGCAGACGCCGTGGCGCCCGGAGTGCTTGCCGAGCACGAGCCGGTGGCCACGGCCGAGCTCGGCCGGGTTCACGCCCTGATAGTTGTTCGGGTCCTTGAGCAGGCCATCCACGTGGATGCCGGCCTCGTGGGTGAAGGCACCTTCGCCCACCAGGCTCTTGTGCCAGGCGAGCGGCTTGCCGGACGCGCGCACCACCAGCCGCGAGAGCTCGTCGAAGTGGGTGAGGTCGACGCCGGTGTGGCGGTGGTCGATCAGCTTGAGTCCCATGATCACTTCCTCCAGCGCGGCGTTGCCCGCGCGCTCCCCGAGGCCGTGCACCGTGGTGTTCACGTGGCTGGCGCCGGCGCGCACCGCGGCCAGGGTATTTGCCGTGGCGAGCCCGAGGTCGTCGTGGGCGTGCATCTCGATGGGCAGATCGCTGACGGCGATCAGGTCGCGGATGCGGTCATGGGTGCCGAAGGGATCGAGCAGGCCGAGGGTGTCGGCGAAGCGAAAGCGCTCGGCGCCCGCGCGTTGGGCCACTTCCGCGAGGCGCCAGAGCAACTCCGGGTCGGCGCGGGAGGCGTCCTCGGCGCCGACGCAGACGCGCAGACCCAGGTCCAACGCTCGCGGCACCAGGTCCGCGACCTGGGCCAGCGCCCAGTCGCGGTCACGCCCGAGCTTGTGCTGGATCTGTTGATCGGAGGCCGGCATGGACAGGTCGACCCACTGCACGCCGAGCCCGGCGCAGGCGGCGATGTCCTGCGGCGCCATGCGCCCCCAGACCATCAACTCGCAGGGTAGGCCGAGATCGGCGAGGGCGCGGATGCCCTCGCGCTCCTCCTCACCCATGGCCGGGATGCCGACCTCCAACTCCGGCACACCCAGGGCCGCGAGGCCGCGCGCAATGGCGAGCTTTTCGTCCACCGAGAAGGCGACGCCGGCGGACTGTTCGCCGTCTCGCAGCGTCGTGTCGTTGATGCGGACCTCGGTGCTCTTGCTCATGTCGCGGCTCCCAGCGGATCGATAGGGGAAGTTAAAGCAAAGAGCAGGCCAGCTTTCTGGCTTCCGAAATTCAGTGAGTTAGAGGGTGTTCGGGCGTCGGATGTCGGTTTCGCGACAGGCCCGGACGTCGACGACGACACCCGCTGGAGAGGGCCCCGTCAGGCGTAGGCCGGCGCAAAGGCCGCCTCGGGGTTCTCCACCGGCCCGTCCTCACCCCAGTAGGGCGATAGCTTGCGCAGTTGGGCGATGATCGGCGGCACGGCCTCGATCACGCGGTCGATCTCCTGCTCGCTGTTGTAACGCGACAGGGAGAAGCGCACCGTGCCGTGGGCCGCCGTGAAGGGGATGCCCATGGCGCGCATGACGTGGCTCGGCTCCAGCGAGCCCGAAGTGCAGGCGGAGCCGGAGGAGGCGGCGATGCCGAGCTTGTTCAGCAGCAGCAGGATGGCCTCGCCCTCGATGTATTCGAAGGCGATATTGCAGGTGTTGGGCAGCCGGTTGCCGGGGTCGCCGGTGACGAAGCAGTGCGGTACGGCGTCGAGGATGCCCCGTTCCAGGCGGTCGCGCAGCGCACGCCCGCGCGTCGTCTCATCATCCATGTGCACCATGGCCAGCTCGCAGGCCTTGCCGAGGCCGACGATGGAGGCGGTGTTCTCGGTGCCGGCGCGGCGCCCACGCTCCTGGTGTCCACCGCGCAGCAGCGGCCGGAAGCGGGTGTTGCGGCGCAGGTAGAGCACGCCGATGCCCTTGGGTGCATGCAGCTTGTGACCGGACAGCGAGAGCATGTCGATGGCGCTGCGTTTGAGGTCGATGGGCACCTTGCCGACGGCTTGCACGGCGTCGGTGTGGAACAGCACACCGGCGGAGCGCGCCAGCAGCGCCATCTCCTCCACCGGGAACAGGGTCCCGGACTCGTTGTTGGCCCACATGACCGAGACGATGGCGGTGCGGTCCGACAGCAGGTCCATGTACTGCTGCATGTCGAGCCGGCCCTTGTTGTCGACCTTGAGGTAGTGAACCCTGTAGCCGTCCTTCTCCAGGTGCTCGCAGAGGCTCAGCACCGCCGGGTGCTCGACCACGGTGGTGATGATTTCGCGGCGTTCGGGCTGTGCCTTGAGCGCCGACAGGATGGCGGTGGAGTCGGACTCGGTGCCGCAGGAGGTAAAAACGATCTCGGAGTCGTGCTCCGCTCCGAGCAGGGTCTGCACCTGCTGGCGCGCCTGCTTGATGGCCCGCCCGACCTGGTTGCCGAACTGGTGCAGCGACGAGGGGTTGCCGAACTGCTCGGTAAAGAAGGGCAGCATGGCCGAGACCACCTCGGGGTCGACCATGGTGGTGGCATTGTTGTCGAGGTAAATGCCGCTGGCGGGCGCGTGTTGGCTCATGGGCTGGGCTCCGGAGGCTGCGGGCTGTGATGGCGGGTCGGGCTCGGGCCGTGCAGCGACGCCGAGCGTTGGGGTCGGAGTACAACGGCGCCGACTCGCGACGAACAGGCTCCACGCGTTGTCGTTGTCGAGTCGTCGTCAAGACGCCTGCGATGCCGGTGATCAGGATGACGACAACGAACAGACTCCCGACGCGGACGGCGGTGGGCGTTGTGTGCGCAACTTGGGCGCGGCCGTGCTAGACGCTGGCCGCCAGGCGTGGTGCGTCGGCGGGGAGGACGCGCACGAACTCGCCCAGGTCCTCGACAATGCGTTCCTGGATGCCGTCCATGGTCACGGAGGCCATCTGGCAGCCGACGCAGGCGCCGGTCATGCGCACGTAGACGTTCTTGCCCTCGACGTCGATCAGCTCCACGTCGCCGTGGTCGCGCTGCAGATTCGGCCGGATCGCCTCGATGGCGTTCTCGATGCGGCGGATGCGCTGCAGGTTGGTGAGTTTGCCGCCCGGCGCCGATGCGGGCGCCGCTGCCGGAGCGGGTTGCGGCTGCGCGGCGGCCGGATCGAAGGCCTTGCCCTGATCCGCGAGCACCCGGCCCAGCACCTCTTCGATGCCCTCGTGGCAGGCGGAGCAGCCGCCGCCGGCCTTGGTGTAGTTGGCCACCTCGGCCACCGTGGTCAGGCCGTTGGCGCGGATGGTCTCCTCGATCAGCACCTCGTCCACCGCGAAGCACTTGCAGACCAGTGCCCCTTCCTCGTGGTCGTCCTTCCACTCCTCGCCGCGGTAGTTGGCCACCGCGGCCTGCAGGGCCTCACGACCCATGACTGAACAATGCATCTTCTCGGGCGGCAGGCCGTCTAGGAAGTCGGCGATGTCCTGGTTGCTGACGTTCAGGGCCTGATCGAGGGTCATGCCCTTGATGATCTCGGTCAGCGCCGAGCTGGACGCGATGGCGGAGCCGCAGCCGAAGGTTTGGAACCCGGCCTCTTCGATGACCTCGGTGTCGGGGTCCACCTTGAGGCTGAGGCGCAGGGCGTCGCCGCAGGAGAGCGAACCGACGTCGCCGATGGCGTTGGCGTCATCGACGGCGCCTGCGTTGCGCGGTGAGAAGAAGTGCTCTTTGACCTTGTCGGAGTAATCCCACATGGCGGTGCTCCCGGATGTTGCGGCGTCGGCGCGGACGTCGGCGCGTGTCTGGCTGTCTGGAGAGGATGGCTTCCAGGAGTTCAAGCAAGCGTCATGCCATGCGTGAGATGGTCCCTATGCCCCTGTGGCGACTGCGATTTGTCAATCGGTCATGCGAGGAGATGTCGTGGTTCCGACAATGCGGCACGTTGGGAAGGCGACGCGTGCGGTCGCCCTGGTGTCGGGACAGGCGCGTGCCGACGCCTCCCCGGGTATGTCCGGCCTTCGATACGACGGGTTGGGCAGCGTCGACGCAGCCGATTCGGCGCCGTTGCAATCGCATGCACCTGACGGGTTTCACCGCTCAGTCCGTGAGGCTCGGCCCGCGGCGCAGGATCAGCTCCTGCGTCGGATAGGCGAACGCGATACCGGCCTCTTCGAAGCGGCGGTGGATGCTGAAGTTGATGGCCTGCTGGATGTTGCGGTAGAACGCGAAGTCCTCGTCCGTACGCAGCGGTGCAGGCCGGCCGGCCAGGCCCACCTGGGCGGGGTCGAAGGGGAGTGCGGCGTCGTCGGTCGTGTCTGTGGTGTCCGCTGCGCCCGCCGTTGCTCCGTCCTCGACTCCCCCTCGCGTGTCGCCTAGGGCCGCTGTGCCGTAGAGGACCAGGGCCAACAGGAGCGCGATGCCCAGGGTCGCCAAGCGGGTTGCAAGGCATGTGGCCTTGGCCAGACCGGCGTGTTGCTTCGAGTCGTTTCGATCTCTGACGATGCTGGTCATGGACGGCTATGATGGCGGTTTATTCTGCTGGGATCGACGCGGATGACTCGAAAAGCGCTGCGCATAGGCATTGTGGTCGGGCTGCTGGCGGCGCTGTCGCTGGGCGCGGCGGGCTATGTCTATTTTGTCGGCACGCGCACCGTGCTGGAGCATGCGGAGGCCCTGAGTTTGAGCCGCATGCAGGCGGCACGGCTCCCGGACGGCAAGACATTGCGGCTGTTCTATGCCTCCAACCGGGTCGCGCATCCGGACTCAGCAGATAAGGCCCCGGATGCTCGCTTCACGTCGCAGCGGCAACCGGAGCTCACCCTCGGCAGTTTCGATGTCGCGGTGGAGCCAACGCTGGGCCTCGGCATGCTGTTGAATGCGAGCGATTGGCTGATCAACGAGGAGATCCAGCTCTACGACGTCCAGTCCCTGTCGCGACCTGCCTTCGTCGGCGAGCTTCGGCAGCAGGTGCTGGCGTCTTCCTATCGGTCGCTGTTGGTTGTGGTGCACGGCTATCGGGAGACCTTCCCGTCGGCGCTGCGCAAGACAGCATTTCTGAGCCATGTCCTGGACCTCGACACGCCTTTGTTGCTGTTCGATTGGCCCGGAGATCAAGGCGCGTCGCTGTCTGGTTATCGGGCGGCGCGCAGGGTCGCGACGGCGTCCGGTGCGGAACTCGCGGCGGCACTGGATCTGGTTGTGGAACAGGTCGGGCCGCAGCGTGTCTGGATCATCGCAAACAGTCTCGGTGGTCAGGTGGTGGTGGACGCCTTCCATCGGTTGGCGGCGGATGCGGACTACGCCGATCTTGGAACCGAGATCGAGAACGTCGTGCTCACCGCGCCGGACGTGAACCGGCGCGAGTTCGACGAGCGCTTCCGTGGCGAGATCGAAGCGCTGGCCGACAATCTGACCCTCTATGTCTCGTCCAACGATCGGGCCCTGTTGGTCAGCCGGCTGGTCAACAGGGGGCGGCGCCTCGGCGAAAGCACGCTGAACCCCATCGATCCGGATCAGTCCGAGGTCGCCGCGAGCTTCTCGGCCCTGATGCAGCCGGTGGACCGGCGCCTGACGTTGGTCGACGTGACGCCGGTGAACCGAACGCGCAACTTTCACAACTTCGGCCTCGAAACGCCCGAGTTCTTCGACGACCTGTTCTTGAGACTGACCGCGACGGAGCTGCCCGCGGGACGCCGGTTGCACTTCGTGGAGACGGCGGATCAGAGGCGCTATTTCGTCCTCACCCGCGGGCGATGAGCGGCTTCTCCGGACGTGTTTGCCGACGCCGTCTTCGGCCCGGGCTCCGCGACGGGGTCTCCGCTACGCAGGCGTGTCCTCGCCGTCGTGCTCCGCACCCTGATCCGATTCCGGCCGCCCGTCCGTCTTGTTCGTGCTCAAGTCAGGGCCGAGCATGATGGCGAGCGGGCGTGTGTGCGGGCTCGCGTCCAGTGCGGCGATGAGCGTTGCCGTCAGCGGGACGGCGAGGAACATGCCCACCAGGCCGAAGATCCAGCCCCAGAGCAACAGTGATACGAACACCGCCAGGGTGGAAATGCCGAGCCCGCGGCCCATCACGCGCGGCTCCACGAAGCTACCGATACCGATGTTGACCGCCATGAAGCCCGCCGCGGCCAGCGCCGCCTCACTGAGGCCCAACTGAACCAACGCCAGCAGCACCGGAGGCACGGCGGCGATGATGGAGCCGATGGTGGGGACGAAGTTCAGGAGGAACGCGAGTACACCCCAAAGAGGCGCGAAATCGACCCCCAGGAAGGCGAGCCAGGCCCAGATGAGCACCCCGGTCGCCAGGCTGGTGAGCGTCTTAATGGACATGTAGCTGCTGAGGCGCTTCAGCAACTGGGTGATTCGGTCCTCCGCCTCCTGCGACGGTTTGAAGGCGACGCGCAGCTTCGTCTGCAGGCTCGGCGCCTCCGCTAGGATGAACATCACCGCAAGCAGCACCAGCAGTCCCGTGGTCAACACGCCGCTGGCGCTGGCGAGCGTCGTCCGCACCACGCCCATGATCTTCGTGGGAGCGACGAGGTCGGTGATCGCCTCCTGCGAGTGATCCATGCCGAACCGGTCCAGCACGCCGCCCGCCTGCTCGCTCAGCATCATGAAGCGCTCCTGGTAAGTGGGGAAGCTGTCGCGAAAGCCCTCCAGCGCCCCGGTGCTCAGCAGGGCCAGCAGGCTGCCGATGTCCAGCAGGACGAAGATGATCGCCGCCAGCGCGATCCACTTGGGAACCCCCTTGCGGCGCATCCAGCGCAGCGGCGGGGTCGCGATGACGGCGATGAATACGGCCAACAGCAGCGGCGCCAGGATGGGCGAGGCGAGATGCAACAGGGTCACGATCAGGGAGATGGCGCCGGCGATCATGAGTCCGCGCGCCGGCGGCGAGAATTGCCTTGGGATCGACATGGGAAAGCTCTCTGTACAGGTGAGTTTGGGGGACTAAGGCGATTTCTGTCATGAAACATACCGACTGGCTTGTCTTCTCGCCCGCCGACCTTGTCGCGCCAACCCCCGCATAGAACGACTATGCGAGGGCTGGCGCTTCGCGGAGGCGAACGAGAATCCGGCGCCATGCGGTATGTTTCATTCCGGCAATCGCCTAATCGTCTTCGCCAGATCGCCCGGGCGCTCGTGGATCTGCGTGCCCGACGGTCGTGGACAAATGCTGAAGGGCGGGAGCGTCAGTGGACTGCTGAGCGACATCCGCCAGGATGATGCGCTTGATCTCCTCGACGGCGGCGGGATGACCGAAGCCGCCGTGCCCGGTGGGAACGATCAACTCCGACTCCGCGCCCGCGACCCTGGCGCTTCGCACCGGTACGATGCCGTCGGAGCCCGCGCTGCCGTCGCCGCGTCCGCGGTTGCCGATGATGGAATGAAATGGCACCGTCGGGGTGATTGCGCTCAAGGCAGCGAGGAAGCGCGAGCGTGGCGAAAGCCCGTGGATGCTCGTCGGCAGGCGGCGGCTCTCGTGTCCGGCGAGCTGGTTGAGGGCGTACTCGGTTTCGTTCAGCAGGGTGTCCGGCAGCCGGATCAACCGAATCGCCATGGCTCCCAGCCCGTTGGAGGCGAGGCGGCTGCCGCCGTGCGGCACGAACAGAAACACCACGCGCGACACATCGGCGCGGGGCTCGAAGATCAAGGCGCGCCGTAGGCGGTTGTAATACGACAGGTCGGACACGCCTGGCACGATCGCCTCGGCACGCCCGGGCCCGATGCGCGAGACCTGCGCACGCGACAGGATGCCGCCCATGCTATGGCCGATGAGGATCATCTTGTGTTGCAAGCCGGTTTGGGGACTACGTCGTCCAGGGCATTGCGCAACTGCAGCGCGGACAAGGGCACGGGTTGTCCCGTCGGGTAGTAGAAGAACCAGAGCTGGCAGCAGTCGCGAACACGCGGGTCCGCCAGAAGCTGCGTCACCAGCGGCCGCCAGATCCCCGGGGTCGACAGCAGCCCGTGCACCAGCACCACCGGCGTCTTGTTCGGCTCGAAGGGCCGCAAGAAGATGATGCGAGGCTCCTTCGTGAAGCGTCCCGGCCGCACTAGGTTGGCGATGCCATCGATGGGCCTGACGCCGGTGGCCTTGGTGGCCCGGAGCGGTGCCAAGAGGTCCATCGCAACCGGCAGCGTGCCGGCCGCGGTCGGTACCTGATCGGCGACATCGGCTGTCACCAGGGCGGCGTCGCAGCAGCGGGCGCCGCTTGGTCTTCTGTCGCTGTTGCTGCCCTGCTCGCCGCCGTGATCGGTTGCCGTCGACGGGCTGGTGGACACTGGTGCATCGACGGGCTGTGCGATGAGGGTCGCGGGCAGGTGGTAGCCGGCCTGCGGGGCGTTCGGATCGCGCGGAGCCGGCAATCGCGCCACCACGGGTAGACCGACGCCGGCACGTTCGAGCCCCGCCGGCCGGGAACGAGGGCGGACCACGGCCGAGACCTGAGCGAAGTCCTCGGGGTCCAGCAGAGCATCCTGTTGCGATACACCCGCCGCCGGCCGGGGCGGCGTGGCGTCGGCCAGGAGCTCCGGCAGTCGATCGGCCAGCAGTCGTCGGTGCTGTGCCTGATCCCGGGCGAGCGCCTCGGGAGTGTGCCGCGCGCCTGCCAAGGTGTCGATGGACGTCGCCAGCTCCCAGGCAAAGTCGTCGGCGGTGCCGACATTGGATTGCTGCGGCAAGGACGGAGCGGATTGGCAACCGGCAAGCAGCAGAAGGGACAGGGTAACCGGAAGATACGCCAGCGCCGACGTGCCCCGATTCCTCGGCCGTCTCCCGTTGTCGAGGGAGAGGACTCCGGGGTGCACCCGACGGACCCTGGGATTGCCGCCGGCGATCTGCGGTCCGCTGTGCGAACCGAGCGTGCGTGCTCGGCGGCGGCACGCGCCGGTCCGCGCCTTGCGACAAGCCGAGACGAGAAGAACCTCCGTTGCGGCAAGACTCGATGGCGGGGCGGATTCGAGGGGCTTGGTGGGTGGCGAGCTCATGGGCGAGGTTCTGGCCTCCTGCGCGGTCGCCTCGCCGGTAAGGTGACCGATCAACAACCTGTTTCGGCGGGTGTCTCGGACCCGGTGCCGATCCGACCCTGCCGATATTGGCGTTCGCAGCTCGCGCAGCCGATCGATCGGCTGGTCGCTGTCGATCCGGCGCAGGGCCGGTTGCATCAGCCGGGTTAGCACAGCATCCTTGATCTTGGCGTCGATGAGCTGGATTCTAGCCTCGTTCGGCGCGGTCGAAAACGCCGGCAGGGCGGCGAGGTTATCCGGGCGCATCTGTGTTCGGCGGCGTGCCCTTCTGATGGAGCCTGGGCGGCGAGTCAGCGTCCGTGAAGAGCATCCACGTCAGCATCGACTGGACGCATGGCAGGAGGCGCAGCTGGCGTCTTACCCTTGCGACAATCCTTTGGAATGTGCCGAGGCAGGATCAGCGAAGACGGTTCGCCCAAGTGAGATGACCCGATGCCGATGCCCTTCCCGCGAACACTGCGAATCGTCCGGAAGGGTGTCGGGCTGTGGCTGCAGCACAACGCCTTTCTGCATGCTGGCGCGCTGGCCTTCTTCACGTTGTTTTCGCTGGCGCCGACGCTGATCATCGCGGTGACGGTCATCGGCGTGGTGCTGGGTGAGGAGGCTGCGCAGGGGAGGATCGTGGCACAGCTGCAGGACACCATGGGCGCGGAAGCGGCTGTGTTCGTGGAGCAGGCGGTCTTGGCCGCACGACTCGACGAGGCGGGTCTGATGCCCGCCGTCATCGGCGTCGGCGCGCTGCTGATCGGAGCGACCACGGTGTTCGGCCAGTTGCGCTATTCGCTGAACCTGCTCTGGGGCGTGCGACCCGGCACCGCGCGCAGCAGGTTTGCACCGCTCGGGCAGTTCGCCAAGACGCGGTTGCTGTCGCTGCTGGTGGTGTTGATGTGGGTCTACTTTTCTGCGCTGCTGTTGCTGCTCGGGGCCGCGCTGACTCGCGCCTGCATCGATGTTCGGGCCGCGGAATGAGTAGGGCGTTGGTCTCGCGGTCACCCACCGGAGGGTTGGCTTGCGGGTCTTGGTCGTGCATTCGCCCATCCCGATTTCGACCGCACATCGCACCCTACGCCCGGTCGGCGCTGACGACGGCGCGCGCTGGCTGCCGCTTGTTGCAGCCCCAACACCGAGTCCCTTGAAATCGCGCAGGCGAAGCAGCCCCTTGTTCCAAAGCCCGTGAGCATCGCCGCGAGCACCGAGTCTCCGAATCCCCATGACGCAGATACGAGACATAGACCCAACCCGTTATCTCATCCCGCTGCTGCTAGCCGCCCTGTTCTGCGCCGGATGCGACCAATCGCCGACCGGTCGCACGCAGTTCACGGTGGTTCCGGAGTCGCAGATGAACGCCCTCGGCGAGCAGAGCTTCGAAGAGTTGCTGCAGAAGCTGCCGCTCAGCGATGACGCCGGTCTGCACGAGTACGTCGGCTGCATCGCACAGGCCTTGGTGGATGCCCTACCGCAACCGCACGGCAGCTGGTCCATCGCCGTCTTCGACCAGCCGAGCGCAAATGCCTTCGCGCTGCCCGGCGGCAAGATCGGCGTGCATACCGGCATGCTGCGCGTGGCGCAGACGCCGGACCAGCTCGCGGCCGTCATCGGCCACGAGATCGGCCATGTCATCGCCAATCACGCCAACGAGCGGCTGACTCAGGAGCTTGCGGTGCAGGGCGGGCTGATGCTGGCGGATCTACTGGCCGAGGATTCCGGCAGTCTCGACCAGGAGGCCGTGCGCAGGGCGCTCGGAATCGGTGCCGAGTACGGCCTGCTGTTGCCCTACAGCCGTATCCATGAGCGTGAGGCGGACCGGATCGGCCGCGATCTGATGGCGAAGGCCGGCTTCGATCCGCGAGCGAGCATCAGGTTGTGGCGGAACATGATCGAGGTCGGTGGTGGACAGCCGCCTGCGTTCCTGTCCACCCATCCCTCCTACGACAATCGCTTGGAGGAATTGGCCGAGGGCATGCAGGCAGCCGAGGCGGCGTATCGCCGAGCTGTTGCCGCAGGTCGCGCGCCGAATTGCACGCTCCCCTGATGCCTCCCGAACTCCTTGAAAATGGCTCGGGCCGGCTCGTGGCCGACGGGTGTCGATCGCGTGACATGGAAACGGGACGCGAATCCATGGCCGCGTGCGACGGCGACCGACTCGAGACACCAGTTCAGCCGGCATCGGCGGATCGGGTCATTGCGGACGGGCGCAGACCCGGCCCGGGCCTGGCCAGCCGAGCGCAGATCCTCGCGGCCATGGCCGGGCGTCTCCGGGTCCGGAGTCGACCCGAACAGGCGCCGGGGAGTCTGTTCAGCTCGGCGCTGCGCACGTCGGCGCCTTGCATAGGAGTCGGTGCGGTCAACTGCTCGATCCAGGAGAAAAACAAGCCTTCCGGCGCAGGGCGGCGCGACGACTGAGGAAGACGACCATGACCACCGATCTGTTGCTGGTATTGCTGCTGCTGGCCGCGGCCATCGTGATGTTCGCCATCAACAAACCGCGTGTCGATGCGGTGGCGCTTATCATGCTGGTGCTGTTGCCTTTCACCGGCGTCTTGACCATGAATGAGGCGCTGGCCGGCTTCAGCAATCCGAACATCGTGCTCATCGGCGCCATGTTCGTCATCGGCGAGGCCCTGGCCAGAACGGGCGTCGCCCGGAGCATCGGCGATCGGCTCGTGGGCTACGGCGGCGACAGCGCCTTGCGCCTGCTGGTCCTGTTGATGTTGGCGGTGGGGTTTCTGGGTGCCTTAATAGTTCCACCGGCGTCGTGGCCATCTTCGTGCCCATCGTCCTGCGCATGGCCTCGCGCAGCGGCATCGCCCCCGCCGAGTTGATGATGCCCATGGCCTATGCCGCTTTGATCAGCGGCATGATGACCCTGGTGGCGACCTCGCCCAACCTGGTCATCAACTACGAGGTGGTCCGGGGCGGTGCGGACGGCTTCAGCTTCTTCAGCTTCACCCCATTCGGCGTGCCGATCCTGCTGGCGGGCGTTCTGTACATGCTGCTCGCGCGCCGCTGGCTGGTGCGCAGGGTGCCGGACGCCGGCGCCGAGTCCCTGCGTCCGGATCTGCGCAATCTGGTCGAGCACTATGCACTGGGCAATCGGGAGTACCGGGTACGGATGCTGCCTGGATCGCCGCTGCTCGGCCGGCGCCTGGGCGACCTGGGCCTGACGGAGAAGATCGGCGCCCGCATCATCGTCATCGAGCGCGGCAGCGGCCGCGCTCGCCGCCTGTTGCCGCGCAACGACGACAGCACGTTGGAGGCGGGCGACACGCTGCTGATCGATATGGACGACGACACCGCCGACGTGGACGAACTCTGCACTGCCTATGGTGCGACCCTGCTGCCGCGCACGGGCTCCTACTACACCGATCGGCCCCAGGATGTCGGCCTGGTGGAGGTCATGCTGCCCTATCAGTCCGCCTTCGTCGGCAAGACGGGCGCCGAGGCGGAGGCCATGTCGCTGTCGGAGTTGACCTTGGTGGGCATGCGTCGGCGCCGCGGTGCACTGGAGCCGCACCACCTGCGGGAGAAAAGGCTCAAGCCCGGGGATACGCTGCTCTTGGCCGGCCCCTGGCGCGCCATCCGCCGGCTGCAGAAGGGCGGCAAGGATCTGGTGCTGTTGAACCTGCCGAAGGAGTTCGACGAGTATCTGCCGGCGGCCAAGCGAGCGCCCTATGCGTTGCTGACGCTGCTGGTGGTCGTGGTGCTGATGGCCACCGGCGTCGTGCCCAATGTGCAGGCCGCGCTGATCGGCTGCCTGATGATGGGGCTGTTTCGCTGCATCGACCTCGACGGCGCCTATCGGTCGATCCAGATGAAGAGCCTGATCATGATCGTCGGCATGATGCCCTTTGCACTCGCGCTGGATCGCACCGGCGGGGTGGATATGGCGGCGGACTTGCTGGTCGGCATGCTCGGCAATAGTAGCGAGCACCTGATCCTGGGCGTGCTGTTCGCCATCACGGTCCTGCTCGGCATGTTCATCGTCAACACCGCCAACGCGGTCCTGCTGATCCCGCTGGCCTTGGCGATCGCGGAGGAACTGGCGGCGTCGCCCTATCCCTTCGCGATGATCATCGCACTGGGGGCCTCCAGCGCCTTCATGACCCCGGTCTCGCCGGTGAATACCCTGGTGACCACGGCGGGCAACTATCGGCTGATGGACTTCATCCGCATCGGGCTGCCGCTGACCCTGATCGTCGGGGCCATCAGCGTCGCCATGGTGCCCTGGCTGCTGCCGCTGTATCCGACGGCCGCCGGCTGATGGCGGTCTGCGGCTCACCTAATCGCATCATTACCAACCCAAGGGCGTCTCCGAAAACCCGACATGCCCGCGCGGGTCCGGGGGCCCCGCCGTTTCTCTAGCACGTAGGCGCTTGAGCAACGGGGCGAAGCGGAAACCGCGCCGTTGTCGAAACAGCGCGCTTCCCTTGTGGAACATGATCGTCGCGACGCAGACCGAGCCCGGCGACCGGGGGGCATCCGCTTCGGTCAGGATGCGGTCGGTCTCCACTCGGCCGCACCTGGTGTGGACGCGGTAGGTCATCCTTGACGCGCAGCCGGCCGCGAGCTCTGATTGTCGTCCATGTCGGGGTAGACCCGACACTCGTGACGGCAGCCGCGCCGCGAAGAGACTGCAGACATCAATGCCAGGACAACCGCACCACCTGGTCCTGGCCATCAACTCGCCCGCGCGGGCTCGATCTCCGGCGCATTGACCTCGCCCGGCTTCGGGAACACGAGCTGGTCGGTGTTGCTGCCGAGCAGTCGGCGCAGCGGCACCCGCAGGAAGCGCCAACCCATGCCGAAGGCGTACAGCATCAACAGGATCATCACCGCGCTGTAGCCCCAGGCCCAGGCGACCTCATCGCCGCCGACGTTGAAGGCGAGATACTCGGGGATGGTGATGAAGTCCGTCAGCGGCTCGCCGAACACGGCGCTGTCCACCTCATCCTTGAACAGGGTGTAGGGCAGGTAGCCGATATAGAACCCCGGCAGCGCGGCGAGTGCGGTGGCATAGCCGAGACCCAGGCGCGCATAGGTTCGCACCTCGCAGCCGATCATGAACACGGCGCCGATGGCCAGCAGCGGCCCACCGAGGATGTGTCCCCAATACAGCCCTGCATCACCTGCCTCGCCCACCGCGTTGGGCATGACGCCGATGCCGGTGGTCCAGGCATACATCAGAAACAGGTTGAAGACGACGATGGCGACCATGAAGCCCTGCAGCGGCAGCAGGCTGCGGAACATCATGAAGGTCGAGTAAGGCACACCGCGCTTGGTGTAGAAGGACGCCTTCGAGAACACCGACTCCGGTGCCATCACTGAGCACTCGGTGCCGAACCCGCACTTGCCGATGCCGAAGCCGAGCAGCAGTCCGGAGAGCATGAGCCAGGCGATGTTCCAACCCAGGTCGCCCAGGCTGCCGTCGATCTGGTAGGTGAAGATCGCGAAGTACAGAGGTACCGCGAAGAAGACGATCAGGAACAGCATCAGCAGCAGCCGCAGCGGATCGCGCCAGGGCCGGTAGTTGGGGTCGTAGCCGGGGTTCGGGTTGGCGCCGTCGGTGCAATGGGCCTTGGCCACGGCCAGCGTGTCCTGGTGGCGGAAATAGCCGCCGAGCTTGAGTTGCATGGCAAACATGAACGCGGCGAATGCGAACGGGATGCCTGCCAGCAGTACGACCCAGCTGGCGATGCTCATGGCTGGAATGCCGCCCAGGAAGTGGTGCGTGGTGCAGCCGCCGGCGATGCGTGTGCCGAACGAGAACAAGAGGCCGCCTAAGAACGACAACAGCAACATGCGCCATTCGTAGTGCACCCAGGAACGGGTCTCGCGCTCCGCAGCGCCGACCAGCGCGGCCCCGAGCACGGCGCCGATGATCGCCCAATGGATGCCGGGCTCATAGACCCGCCCCACCCAGTCGATGCCCAGCAGGTGCTCCTCGGTGACGGCGAACATCTGCGCAAAGCCGGTGGTGACGACGATGAACATCTCGAAGTCGGTGCCGATGTAGAACACGATCTCGGCGAGGCCGACGAACAACCCGCCGAGCCAGAACGGCCACTGACGGGTCAACAACGGCGAGTTCAGAACCTTCATGCTCGACCTCCCCAACCCTAAGGCGACTGCATGGCGTCGATAGGCAGCTTGCGCGAGGCCCAGTCCTGCATCGAGCCGTCGTACAGCCGCACGTCCGGGTTTCCAAGCAGTTCGCTCATCGCATACCAGCCGAGGCTCGCCATGACGCCGGTGTTGCAATAGACCGTCGCCGGTGCATCGGCATCCACCCCCATCAGCGCATGGGTCTTGCGCAACGTGTCGGTGTCGAACACGCTCGCCACCGGGCCGACGTCGTTGCCGAGCAGGGTCATGGGGAGGTTCTTGGCGCCCGGGATATGGCCGGACCAGCGCGGGTCCACACCAGGCAGCTTGGCGGCGACGCCGAGGTAGCCCGCCGGCCCGCGAACGTCCACCAGCTGCGTCTCCCCGTCCGCGCCCATCACACGCACTTCCTCAGCGCTCGCGAGCAGTTCCAGGCGCCCTGGGCCGGCCTCGAAGTCCCCGCGCTGGGACGAAGAACGGCCGTACTCGACGTCCCGGCCGGACTGGATCCAGCCCGCGGTACCGCCGTTGAGGATGGCCAGGTCGTCGTGGCCGAAGTACTTCAGTGTGTAGTAGAGCCGGGCCGCCATGGCCGCCTCCACGGCCCGCTCGCCCTTGTAGGTGATTACCAGGGGCGCGCCCTGGTTGACGCCGGACTTCTGCATCAGGCGCTCGAAGTCCTCCGGCGGTGGCAGCCAACCGTCCGTCTTCACGCCATCGATCTCGCGGGGTGCTGTGAGCAGACTCCAGCGCACGAGGGTCGCGCCGTCGATATGGCCGGAGACAGGCTCGGCCTCCTTGCCCTTGACGCCGGCACCGCATGGGTTGACCGCGGAGCCGCCCTTGGAGCGTTTGCTGAAGCTGTTCACGTCTGCCCGCACATCGAGCAGGGTGACTTGGTCCCGATGCTCATCGAGCCAGGCAGGGTCGACCAAGGGGCCGGGCAATGTCTCGGCAAGCACGCCGCCGGTGCTTGAGACCATCAGGAACGAGCATAGGGCAAGCAAGCAGGTCCGGTCTGTACGGCGACTGGTGAGGCGGAGACTGATCATCGCAGGGGCTTCCTGTTCAGCAGATGGGACACAGAGCAAGGCACGCGGGCGCCCGGCGGTGGTCGGCGCCCGTGTCGAATCCAGCGGATCGCAGGGATGCATACCGAGCCGAGAGAATCCTGAGACCGGTTGCGATCGTTATCGTGCGTCGACTCGATGACGACAACGACGGTGACAACGAACGGTCTCAGAACTCCTTCGGCGCTGCACTAATCCAGAAGGCTGACTTCCGGCAGCGGCTGTTTCTTGAACGCAACCTCGGCCTCCAGGAAGTAGGCCTTCATGTCACTGCGCTTCATGTTGACGAAGTCGTAGGCCTCGCCCGCCCTGGCACCGTTGGAACAGAAGAACACGGTGGGCTTGTCGCTGGGCATGTCGGCAATCTGCTCCAGCAGTGTGTCGATGGGTATCACCTGCGCAGACGCGAAGGTGCCATCCATGTCGACCTCCGCCTGATCGCGCACGTCCACCAGATAGACCTCATCCGGATGGTTCTCGAGGATGTTCATGAAGGAGTCGATGGCGATCAGTCCCTCTTCGCCGGCCTCCTTGATGGCGAGCTCTTCGGACCCATAGGCGTCCTCCCAGGCCGGATAGCCTGCTTGAAACACCTTGGCGTTGGTGTAGCCGAGTTCCTTGGCCTTCATCGCACCCTTCACGCTCAGGGTGCAGCGGTAGCCCCCGCAGTAGAACACCAGCTCGGTGTCCTTATCCTCGGGCAGGGCATCGTGCATCTCGTCGAAGCGCGTCGTCGGCACACTCACGGCGCCGGTGACGTGGCCCTTATTGAACTTGCGCGGGGGGCGCGCATCCACCAATACGCCGTCGCCGCCCTCGACCATCTTCTTGACATACTTGGGCGATACCCCTGCGAGCCCGCCGTTGGCCGTCCAATCGGGGTAACCTGCGGCATAGACTCGGATGTTGGTGTAGCCCAGGTCTTCCGCTTTGAACGCGGACTTGTGGCTGAGTGGGCATTTCAGGCCACCGCAGTAGAAGACCAGCAGGTCATCCTTGTTCTCCGGCAGCCGGTCCTTCTGGTCCTCGAACAGGGTGTCCGAGATATTCACGGCGACGGGGATATGGCCCTTGTTGAATTTGCGTTCGGGCCGTGAGTCTACGATGGTTACATCATCCCGGCGCGGCACAACGGCCTGCTCCTCGACGAAGGCGAAGTCGACGATCTTGGGATAGGTCTCGAATGCCGGCTCTTCCGCGGCGACGATGGAGGCGCCGAACGCGAGCGAGGCCAGCACGGCGCAGTTGCAGAGCTGTTTCATGATTCCTCCGGTTGGTGGGCCTTTGGTTGTCTGGTCGGCTGCTGGCGCAGGGGTTGTTCCCGCTGTCGCGGGGCCACAGGGCCGGCCGCAGTTTCTTCGTCTTTTGGGTCGCGCGCCCGTTGCAGTTTTTGATGGGGCCAGACCATCCAAGGCAAGGCGGACGGGGCTGGCACGCCATCACGGAGCAATCGCGATCCTATTGGAAACCGCAATGCCTGGTCGTAGAGACACCACGGAGACTCGACACTAGCCCCGTCATGATGTGGCGTCAACCAATACAAGCGGACCGACGGTCCGGCCAGCCGGAGTCACAAATCACTGCTTTCTTTGTGTATTTGAGACATTGGCTCGCCGGCCGGCGCGCTCGCCCGAGTTCGGGCCCGCGCCGCCTTGCGCGTGCCCTTGCAGGCCCGCTGGCGGCACTTTGGTGTATGGGCGCTGCCGCGGACGGCGACGCCTATTGGGAATTGCCGATCCCAGCCCAGGGCGACGCGCCGGCGGAGGCCGTGGATCTCACCAAGTCGCTTAATCCCGGTGCCTGTGGCCTCTGTCATCTGCGCCAGTACCGGGAATGGCGTAGCTCGCTGCACGCCCGTGCAGTCGGCCCCGGGCTCCTCGGGCAGTTGCCATACATGGACATCGATGACGCCGAGTATTGCTTGACCTGCCACGCACCGCGTGCCGAGCAGCAGGCGCGCATCCTGACCGAGCCTGACGCCCCCCAGCCCGAGCCGGCCATCCCGGAGCTCTCGTTGCTGCCCCGAGCGCCGCCGGAGCCCGGCGGCGTCGATTGCGCCGGTTGCCACGTGCGCGCCCATCGTCGTCACGGCCCCGAGCACAAGCCGCTGACACCGCACGGCCCGGTAACCGGCCTGGCGTTGTTCGAGGCGAGCGACTTCTGCGCGCCCTGTCACCAGTTCCCTCCAGGCACCGGCGAACTCCTGGGCACACCGCTGCAGGATACGCACCGCGAGTGGGCCGCATCCCGGCATGCCGCCGCCGGCATCGGCTGTCAGGACTGCCATATGCCCGGCGGCAGCCACACCTTTCGCGGCATTCACGATCCGGAGACGACCCGGCGGGCCCTGCGCATCGATCTGACCCGCACCGCACAGGGCATCCGGCTCAGGGTCAGCAACACCGGCGCCGGACACGCGGTGCCCACCTACGCGACGCCGCGCGTCCGCTTACAGGTCCGCTCGGTTCAGGATCCGATGCATCAGGTCGAGCACATCATTCAGCGGACCCTCGCGCTGGACCCGGATCAAGGGCTGGTCCAGCAGTCCGACACACGCCTATTTCCGGACCAATCGGTGACGCTTGACCTCCGGTTGACGCCCGCCGAGACGGGCACTGCCCGTATCCTGGTGGAGCCCGACGCCTACTATCACGCGGTGGCCTACCCAGCCCTGCTCGCCGAACTGCCCGAAGACGCGCATCACCAGCGCCGACAGCTGCGTCAGGCGCAGGCCGACAGTGGGACCAGCGCCTATGTGCTGTTCGAGGGCGACTGCGGCGTGTGGAGCGGCCAGCAGGCGCGCTGCAGGCTTCGTGAAGGCGGATTGGGGCCGACGACGGACGCCGCCTCGCGCGTAGACCGATAGCTCGCGTGCGCCTGACACTCGGGTTTCCGTGCGCTCGACGCCACAGCGCGGATCGTACACGCAAGCCGCGCTGAGCGTTCAGGGTGACACGCTCCTGGCGGTCTACACAGGCCGTTGACTTTGCCGACAGCGATCGGCATAGGCTCTGATTGAACACAGCGCGTTGCCCGCAAGCACTCTCGGCCTCAGGTCATCCGTCAGCCACGACCAGGTCGCCCGCTTCGATGAGCGGCGGTTCGGGGGTGCTTGCCCGTATCCTAGAGGCACCGAGTGCCAGTTCCAGCCGCGTCGGCTCGACCCCGCAAGTGTCGCCCATGGCGGCGCGGTAGGACAGGTCGAACCTCCGACCGCTCCTTGCCTCTGCGGCTGCCGGCGACGGCCTTGGCGCGTCGCGTGGTCGACAGAGAAGCCCGCAATCGACTAGGGTTTCTAGCATACGTCAGCCGGCGAGGAGTCCTGTTCCTGTCCGGTTTCTTCCTTCGCGCCTCCGGGGAGCCGAGAGACGTCGACGCACTGCGGACGATTTGATGTCGCGAGCTGTTTCCGTGATGAGCAAGGCCGGCGCGGGCGGCGTGGACGAGGATGTCCTAGCGGCGGGGCAGGTGCGGACCCTCTACATGCAGGCCCTGGTCACCAATGGGACCATCTTCTTCGTCGTCGCGCTGTACATGGCGGTGCTGGCGCCGCTGACTGGTTCGCCCCTGGTCTGGGTCTGGGCCCTCGCACTCTCGGGCGCCGCGAGCCTGCGCCTTGTGTTGTGGTTCCTATACCGGCAGGACCCTGCGCGCTGGAGCCTCTTGCTGTGGCGGCGCCTATACCTGCTCGGCTGCGCCGTGGTGGGTGCCGCCTGGTGCATCATCTACCCACTGATCTGGATCAGCGGGGATCCATTGGTCTTCGTGGCGTTGGCGATGCTGATCTTTGGGGTGGTGGGCTCCGGGGTCGCCGTGCTCTCCATCTACCCGGCTGCATTCCTAGTGTATTGCTACCCGCAGATCCTCACCCTAATCGTCGTTCTGCTGCTCTTCGAGAACCCCGTCTACGGTTACCTCGCGATCGGCTGTGCCGTCTATTTGGTGATGACGACGCTGTTCGTGCGAAAAACCGGCTCTTCCGCGATTCGTGTGGGTGAGGCGGGGTTGCGGTTGCCTGCCCGTGGGCCTTGGGGGATGATCCAGCCCTTTTGATCATCCCGTCTGCGGAGACTGTGCCGATGCCTGCGGAACACCAATTGTTTACTGCCGCGCTCGGTTTGCAGGCGCCTTGGCAAGTCAGCGACGTGCGCTTCGACCCCGAGGCGGGACGCATCGACTTCGATGTTCAGTTGCCTGCTGGAACGCGATTCTGTTGTCCCCGTTGCGGTGTTGTTGACCAGCCGGTATACGACACCCGCGAGCGCAGCTGGCGCCACCTGCACTTCTTCCAGTACCAGGCCTTCATCCACGCACGCTTGCCGCGGGTGCGCTGCACCGAGTGCGGCAAGACCAGCCAGGTGGCGGTCCCCTGGGCGCGTCCCGGCAGCGGTTTCACGCAACTGTTCGAGGCGCTGGTGGTGGCCCTGTGCCGGGAGATGCCGGTCAACACGGTCGCCGCGCGCTTCGCCGTGGGGGACGACGCCATTTGGCGCATCCTCGAGCACGACGTGCACTCGGCACGCGATCGGGCCGACTTCTCGCAGGTGCGCCGTATCGGCGTGGACGAGACCGCCTCGCGGCGCGGGCAGCACGACATCAGTCTGTTCCACGACTTCGACGAAGGACGGCTGCTGTTCGCCTGCGCAGGCCGCGATCAGCAGACCGTGGCCCGCTTTGCAGAGGAGCTCTCGGCCCATGGTGGCGATCCCGAGCGCGTGGAGGCGGCCTGCATGGACATGTCCAAGGCCTACATCGCAGGCACCGGCAAGCACTTGCCGAACGCCGCTATCACCTTCGATGCCTTCCACGTCATCCAATTGGCCAACGAGGCCGTGGACCACGTGCGCCGCATGGAGGTCAAAGCCGAGCCCGCACTCAAACACAGCCGCTGGACTTGGCTGAGGGACAAGCATGCCTGGAGCAAGCGCCAGATGATCCAAGCTCACGAGCTCACCCGCCTACGCCTGAAGACCGCCCGCGCCTGGCGGCTGAAGGAAACACTGCGCGATCTGTTCCGCCAAGCTGAAAACCGCGAGCAGGCCGACGCGCTGTTCTCGAGCTGGTACAGCTGGGCGCGGCGCTCGCGCCTCGCACCCTTCAAACGCCTTGCGGCTACCCTGCAGCGACACCGCCAAGGGCTGCTCAACGCCTTCGACTCCCGGCTCTCGAACGGACGCGTCGAGGGCATCAATTCGCTGATCCAGGCCGCGAAGGCGCGTGCAAGGGGATACCGGACAACGCGCTCGCTGGCGACCATCGCTTACCTCATTGCCGGAAAGCTCGTACACCTTCCGGCATCGCCGTATACCCAGGTGCGCGCCAAGACTGCATCATAAGGGCCGGCACGCATCACCCACACGGATCGCGGAAGAGCCCAAAATTCTCGGCATGGTATAAATTCTCATCTATTTCGCCAAAACTGCAGTTCATCTGAGCTGCGCCGACTCTGAGGACGACTGCCATAGTTCGTTACCTATTGCTTAATCCCGACAACTGAGTACCCGATATCGGGACAATGCGCCGAGAGGCAATCTTATGCAGAGGTATGAGGCGCCTGCCCATTGATGAGTATCGTCGGGAGCATTGAAGCTGGGTGCGCTGCCGCAACGCCCATAGAGGCGAGGTTGCTTGGACCCTTTGGTCGTTTCCGTGGCGCCGGAATAGGCACGCCAGTGTTCGGCTCGTTGCCGAATCCTGCCGTGCAGGTGTGCCAGGGTCAAGTTCTTCTGTGCGACATCGCTGGGTCTTGATAGACCGTCCAACCGCTGCGACGGCGAACGACGCAGTGTCGGCGTTTAGCTCGTTTGATCTCAGAACCTCAGGAACAGATCGCCGGTTCCGGCTGTTAGGCGGGTCTAACGCTCTGCCACCAGGCATTTGGCGCCGAGCCCCGGGTGTTGGAGATGGTCAGCCTACGCGAGGATTTGAGGCGGGGCGCGCAGCAAGCGGCTGTGGCATTCGGCGAGACAATCAGGGGCTTGATGGAGTCCGGGCAGTGCCCTGATGGTATCGACAACACCGGCGCATCGAAGAGCGTACTTATCGCCAACTGGCAGGCGTCAGGCTGGAAGAGGGAGGATTCTGCCGGGCGCCGGTCGGCGGATGCCACATCATCCGGCGATGAAGGGACGGGTGCGCTCGATTTGCGACAACAATGAACAGATAACCTGATGGTGGGGAGGCGTAGCTCCTCGGGACGGCATCCTTGCTTGAGCGCCAGGAATAGCGGCTCTATTTGCCAGCGCGTAGGGTAGCAGTCGACCGGCTCGGAGGGCAGTCGCCAAGTCCTGGACCGCGCGGTGGATCAACAGACGCCACTCGATCGGCATCGCTCGTTCGTGCGGGCACATCGATCTCGCCGGCGATCAGGCAGGTCACCTCCGTCCGCCCGCCGCGCCGGCCTAAGAGCGCAACCTATGTGCGTTGAAGTCCAGCTCCGTGGCGTCCTAGACGCAATACACACTTTGATGCGGCGCCATGCGCTGCGCCGTGCACTGGCGATGCGGTTCAAACCGGTCCAGCCAGTCGAACATCTCCCGGTCGAATCTCTTTGCGCGCAACAGCCGATACTCCCCCTGCGTCCTCGCCGAATCGGCACAGGCCCCGGCACGCTCGTCGTGGGACGATTCCACAGGCGCTCCGCCGGGTGTGCCTCGCGACGCTCGCCTACCAGGCCAGGATGCCAAAACTCCTCCGGTGCCCAGCTTATGCTTGCCCGCATCCTGTGCAATTCCTTGCGGCAGACTGGCTGCATCTCCTTGCTGTGCGTCACAGGATGCCTCCTCAAGCGTTGGGTTCCGGCGTCGGGATCCGGGGGCTTGCAGCAGTCCTGTTCAGTGTCCGACAGGGGGAGTCGACGCAGGTGGGATTGCTGGAAACACGCCGCCGCGGCGGTAATCGTCAATCAACGGAACAGGGACGAACGGCCAGAGTTGCTGTCGCTGCATAGGGTGAGGCGCACTCTTGACCCCACACGCAACTGCGCCGAGGCTCGCTGGTTTGGTTCGGCATGGACGGTCCGAACGCTCGCAGGCTCGGCGAAGTTGCAGAGTTGTGAGCCACTACTCCGGCAGCAATCCGAGGGGCTCTCCGACGAGTTGGAGCGAGTCGGAGGCCCTATTCAGCCGGGCGTCTGGGCGTTTCCCCAAGGGTACATTCTTGGCACGTAGACGGTGAGCGCCGCCGCGATGGTCAATGCGCCCACCGACCCTACCGCAAACAGTGTCCAAGTTTCGGGCTTGAGCGCACCCAAGGCGACGATCAGGAATAGGATCGGCAGATCAAGGAAATGCGTGAATGTCGATACCCTTTCCCCGCGGGCTGCCGAGAGTTCCGCGGTGAACCGTCCCGCCACAAGCGCCTGCTTCGTCAGGCGCCGCAATCGCATGAAGTAGAGCCGGGTTACCGTATTGCCTTCGATGAACTCGAATAGGAACAGTGTAACCATGCCGGCGAGCCAGGGTACCTGGAGGAAATCCGGGCCGCCGTAGAACTGCGCGATCATCCACGCTCCCGATCCCAGCAGGAGCAGGGCTCCGGGTACCGCAAGCCCGTCGTAGAACAGGGCGATGTTCCTGACTGCTTCCGCGAATGCCTGGAGCTCGTGCAGCTGGCGCGCGCGAAGGTCGGCAATCCAGACACCAATAAGACCGGCGCCGAGTAGGGTGAGACCGAGGAAGTGGAGCAATTTCAGGATCGAGTAGGTCATTGCGGCGTCTCCTGAGGCGTTTGTTCACCTTGAGCCCGGCGGGCCTGGTAAGGGGAGAAGTCGATGATTCGTGTAACGACGGTTGGCTTGGAAACACAAGCCCTGACTCCAGGCTCTCGAAGTGATCGACATCGGCGATCAAGGCACTTGCGAGAAGGACATCGGTACGACCGAGCACCGTCCCTTCGAGCGCGCGCCATCGCCTGAGCACGCTCTGGCAGTGGCATCATGGCTTCCGACATTAGCAGCATCATGTCAAAATGACACGATGAAGCGTGTCAGATTGACATGATGTTGTCAACGAGGCAGTATTCTGCCGATGTCTATCGACCATCGGACCCCAGCGGGCGACGCCCTGACCGACGCCATTCTCGAGCTGTTCAGGCTCAACAATCTCCTTCTGGCGGCTGGGGATAGGCTCGTTGCGGACCTCGGCTTGACGAGTGCCCGCTGGCAGGTGCTTGGGACGATCGCGGCAACCGCGCGATCGCAGCCGGTCGCTTGGCTGGCGCGCGATATGGGCGCGAATCGTCAGAATGTTCAGCGGATCGTGAACGACCTGGAGAGAGAAGGGCTGGTCAGGTATGAGCCAAACCCACATCATCGCCGGGCACGACTCGTCGTACTGACCGAGGCGGGTCGGCGGTCGTTCAACGAAGCGATGCGCCTGCAGACACCTTGGATCAACGGACTCACCGACGGACTGAGCGTTCGGGATATCGAAACCGCGCGCGCGGTCATGTCGACCCTACGCAACCGTTTGGAAGGAAACGGGGAGTAGCGGATGTCCCGCACGCTGTTGAGATCTGAGTCCGTCGCTGGGTACTGTCAGCCGGTGGCTACACGAAGCGGATGGCGGCAGGTGGTGCTCCGGCCATGGCCGGGCTTGTGCTGGCGATTGACGACACCGGAGATCAGATCGCCGGTCCTTGCGGCCTGAGGAGCCGCTGACGGCCCAGCCCCGTGCGTTTGAAGGGATCCCCACCTCGCTCGCAGCACGTCTTGGCCCTCAGTTCTCCTTAGGCCCGGCCTGGATTGCGCCTTCACTGCATTGGTAGGGTGGGGCGAACGGAGTAGGTCGACCTTCGCCCGACTGACTTCAAGAGCTTGTTCGAGGAGACTCCTATGTCCAGTGCCAAAGCACTAGCACTCTTGCTCCTGATTGCCTTCGGTCCCGCTGACTCTGTAGCGGACGCTTGGACGGTCGACCGGCTCACCCCAAGCGGAGAGTTGTATCCAGGCGAAGAGATGCTGGCGACCAATGGCATTGAGACATTGAACTACTTCAAGGCAGGGGACCTCGACAAACCCTTGGTCATCTTCGTCCCCGGCGGCTTTCATCTGGCGCGCGTGGCCTCTACGTCTCGTTGGCGTCCACGCCACCCGTCCCGCTGCTGCTCGCTGCCCCCGGAGCGATCTCCAAGACCGAGAACGGCCTCTCGGCGGCGCCGCAGTTCTACGATCTCTTCAAGTGCTACGTCCTCGCCCAGGACACCTTGAACGGCCACGCGATCATCCCCTGGGATCGCTTTGAAACCGATGTCCTGGGCGACATCCCTGTCGCGCTGAACGCCATTATGATCGCCTCACGTTATGACGACGGTGCATTCGTCGAGGACCTGAATTGGGCGATTGCGGACACCGGCGCCCTCAAGTTTGGCGACTTCCCCTTCATCGTCACGATCTCAGGCGACAGGGTGTTGGATAACGATCATGCGCTAACCGACCGGGGCAACTGGGGCATCTACCAGATCCAGCACCTCTATCGGAATCTCGTCCTGCCGGCCCTCTCGAAGTCCGAAGCGATCGACCCAGGGGATTGGCAAGGCCTCATGGACCAAATGGACTACGCCACGTCCGGTGCGCTGAATGCTCGTGTGCCGGGCAACCATTTCTTCTGGTACGGCGAGGTCGGTGCGCGCGAGACGGTGGCGGCGATCGATGCGCTTCGCCTCCGCGCCCCGACAACCTGAAAGCGAGCATCGAGGCCAGGATTGCATCCGCCGCGGCGCAATGACCCGAGTCAACCCACCGCGGCGCGGACCGTCCGTAGCACGAGCTGACGGGCTATCGCACATTCGAAGCGGGCTGCGGGCGGTGATGACCGCCCCCGGGCCGGTCTGTCCAGTCGCTGGTTGGGATCACGCTCGGCGTCCAGCTCGGGCGTCGGTCTGCGGCATGACCTGATCGCCATGATTTGGCCGACCAGGCTCATGTCCAATCGAATCCGCCCGTGATGACGCCGGGCCTGACGTCAGCAGGAGTTACCGCTGATAGGAGCTGACGGTGGCCGGTCACCGTTTGCAGCCGAGATACGCCAGAGATCGCCCTCCGCTACACAGACAATAGATCACCGGGTATCGGATGCGGGGGTAGCGGGTGGAGCACGACCCGATTGCGGCCATCGCCCTTCGCGCGATAGAGACCGCGGTCGGCAGCTTGCACGAGCATCACGCCGAGGCTGTTTGCCCTAGGGTAGTCGAGGGCGGGGTCGTGAGTGGCAACACCGATGGAGACGGTGATGGAGATGCTGTGACCGCCTTCGAATGTGAAGCGTGTTGATGCAACTTCGTGCCGCAATCGCTCGGCGATCAAAACGGCTGCGTCTGCGTTGGTCTGGGGCAGCAAGACCGAAAACTCCTCTCCTCCATATCGCGCCAGCACCTCGCTGCGGCGTAGCGACGCGCGAATCAGCTTGGCGACCCGCCGCAGGGCTTGGTCGCCGACCCCATGACCGAAGCTGTCGTTCAAGCGTTTGAAGTGGTCGATGTCGATCAAGAGGCAGCTGAGCGGCGAGCCGCTCCGCTGGGCGCGAGCGATCTCCTCAGGTAAGCGCTGTTCAAAATAGCGGCGATTGTTCACCCCGGTGAGGCCGTCAGCCAGACCAAGGTGACGGAGCTGATCGCGAGTGATGGCGATTTCCAGGCAGGCGGCGATCAATGCGGCCAAGTGATGGAGGAAGTCGTGGCCCGCATCTGGAGGGAATCGGTCGGCACGGTAACTCCCCAAGTTGTAGCTGCCGAATAGGCGCCCGTGCCGAAGGACGGGCAAGAGCGCGACGCTCGCCACTGGCGGCTCGCCCGCGCCAAAGAGGTCACCGTGGCGGCCCATCTTGTACGGTTCCAGGCGCGGTCCAGTACCTCGCCGGTGCAGGTCCTTAAGGCGTTTCGGCGTGTCAAGGAACACCGTGCCAGTCGAATCAGCGGGCTCCTGTTGGTCTTGATCCAAGAGCCTGCGGATCTCGTACTCCGGGTCGTGCAGGAGCAACGAAACCCGGTCCCAGTCGCAGCGACGCGGAGCATCGTGCGTTAGGAGCATGAGCATTGATGCGAGAGACTCACTGCCGAGCAAGTCGAGCTCGAGGGACTGAAAACGCCTGAGTGAGCGTTCGTTGCAATGTGCCTGATCGACCACGCGTTGCAGCTGTCGACGAAGGGCAGCGTGTTCCTGCGCCGCGGTGTCGCAGGTCGCTGGAGTCGAGTTTTGTGCCCACTCTTTGCTCGATCGACTCGGCAGATCACGCTTCATGGTCTCCATCCCCGCCCCCATCGAACGGCGTTGCGTTTCTCGCGATACGTCGCGCAGCGCCTCACGATAGTCGCCGTTACCGAGGGCTGCAAGTGCCTTCCACGTGTACCACGGACGCGCCCTGAACGACCGCCGGGACGCGCCGGGGACCGATCCGTGTCGGCGTTGACGAAGAACCCGATCGGGCAAGGGCTCGGCGGTACCCGCGATACCCAAACCAGCGGGCGAGCTGATGATGGCACTGACGGCCGCGTCGCGTGCATGCGGGTCAGTGACGAAGACGACTAGGTTAGTCGGGAAGGGCCCATCCAAGGTGATTGGCGCTATCCAAGCGATTGCTAGTATCGTCGCGATGATCTGGGACCTTAGGCAATGATTGCCGGATCACTCTTACCTCCGCGCCCTCGCCAACACGGTTGTACAGATCGACCACGTCTCGCATGCCCATGCGGATGCACCCGTACGAGGCCGGCCGGCCCAGACGCCATTCCTCCGGCGTACCGTGGATGTAGATCAGTCGGCTGAAGGTGTTGCTATTGTGCTGATCCTTGCCGTTCAGCCAGAGAATGCGGCTGACGATTGGGTCGCGACCGGTTGCGTTCGCCCTGAGGATCTCGCCGGTCGGGCGGCGGCCCTTGAAGACCATCCCCGTGGGTTGGCCGTCGCCGATCTTCCTCGCGATTTCTAAGATGCCGAGCGGTGTGCGATTGCTGTCCGCCTGTGAACCGAGGCCGAACTTCGAGGTGGAGACAGGGTAGGTCTTGAGCGGTTTCCCATCGCGGAGCAGCAGCATGCGTTGATCCTGGACGCTCACCACGAGTTTGTTGCGGGTGTCCTTGCCCCCGGCGTCACGGCCGTTGGTGCTGCACCCGGTGAGTGCGAAGCCGCCGCCGACCAGGAGCAGGCCCAGAAACAGGTTCCTCAGCATCGTTGGCTTCATGGCGGATGGGGAAGTGACTCCGACACGCTCGCGAATGGGGAGGTCCGGACGCGACAGCAGCTTATGCAGCGATGGATGGCTGGTCATGACGTTAGCGTGAGTCGACCCACCGCGCACTCCGAACAGATCCCCACCGGCGGCCCGATGCCGATTGCTGACGCTGCCTGCCGGACGACTAGAGACCCGGCAACCAGCCGCGGAGTCCTCGTGCACGACCGGCAAGGTGAACGGTACTGCTTCCAGCAAATTCTGACAAGACTACTAACCCATCTTTGACACGTCGCTGAGAAATTCCTATTGAGAACAATGACGCATCCGTACACAGGTAGTCGTTATGGCACTACACGGTTGTACTTCTCGGGGA
>JANQFX010000050.1 GCA_028277725.1 Thiohalocapsa sp. | reverse complement strand
ACCACAACTCCACAATACAAATATTTTCAGTGGATTGTGGAATATTCCTCAGGCAGAGTCCAAAAGCATATCGTAACAATCTGATGCGATTGCCCTGCACTAGAACCCGCAATGACAAACGCGCTGATGAGTGCGAAGCGGATCGGTTTCGCTCCCCACTTCTCTTCTGCTTTTTTCATTACTAGTCCTCCATCCCGGAATGGTAGTGACATATTGAGTTGATCGCCGGGATCATCGAGCGAACACTTGTGGCCCGAATTATTGCGGCTTCTCGGTCTAACCGGTCTTCCACTTTGGTTTCTTCACCCATCTTCGGTGCCCAATTAGCGGCCGGCTGTTTCCGGTTATCGCAGGCTCTTGAAACCCGTTTCGTCCTCGGCGTCCTCCCGAAGCAAGGTTGCAGAGTCTCCGCAACGCTTGAGACCGAGTACATTCTTGACGAGGTACTCACAGCACTTCACGACGCCAGTGGCGTAGACCCAGGACAGTGGCGTCGGCTCATGGCATCGGATGTCGCTAGCTTGGCCAGGGCGCCTACCCGTTGGCCTGAGGAAACTACGAAGGAAGCACGAACTTGTTGCGACCCTGGCGACCAAGGTTTGGTCCGCACCGCGCCACCGGGGTGCAGGCGTTGCGGACCCGAGCGCGAAGCCGGCGCTTGGCGGCGGGGTGATTCCCCTAGAGTTGCAAGCTGCCCAGAATCGATGCCAACTGCGCGGTCTGACCGAGGTCCGTCATCGGATAGGTGGCGAGCCACGCACTCGCGGTGAGCCCGGGGTTCAGGGCACGGGCCTCTTCGACCTCCCAGACGGCACCGTCCCGGTCATCGAGCCCGGCCAGGGTCGCCGCCAGGTAGAGGTGGGTCTCGACATTGACCGGGTTGCGGGCCAAGGCCTCGCGCAGATTGATCTCGGCCTGCTCAAGATCGCCCAGGAAGAAGTACGCGCGCCCGAGCAGCAGGAAGTAGAGATGGCTCGCCGACGGCTTCAGCCGCAGCGCCTCGCGCAGCAGCGGGATCGACGCCTCGGGCGCGCCGACATAGGTCTGGATGCCGCCCTTCAGGGCCAATGCATCGGCATAGCCCGGCCTCGCGGCCAGGGCGCTGTCGAGGTGGGCCAGGGCTTGGTCATGCTCGCGACGCTGTGCGCTGACATAGCCGAGCACCCAGTGCGCCTCGGCCAGTGCGGGGTCGATCTGCACCGCGGTGCGGGCCATCTCCTGCGCCCGGCGCAGGGCTGCCTGTCCGTCCTCGACCCATTGGTTGCGGTAGTCGGCCGCATGGGCCAAGGCGAGTCCCGCATAGGCGCGCGCAAAGGCGGCATCCAGCCGAATGGCCTCGTGGTAGAACGCCTTGGCCGTTTCGTTGCCGTCCTCCGCCCGCGTCAGCAGCGCGCTCTTGGCCTGGAGAAAGGCGTTGTAGGCCAACACCGAGCCGCTGTAGCGATGGGCATCCTGCATCTGCCGCGCCTCGCTGATCCGCACCGACAGGGTTTCCGCGATCCGCGCCTCGATGTCGTCGCGGATCGCAAACAGATCGCCGAACGGCCGATAGTAGCGCTCGGACCAGAGCTCGTGTCCGTTGGCCTCGTCGACCAGGCGCACCTCGACGGCGATCCGGTCCGCCAACCGCTGCACCGCACCAAAGACCCGCAGCACGGTTGCCTCTCCGTTGCCCGCAGGCGCGCCGGACCGCTCGGAGGACGCATCGAGGCGGACCACGTTCATTCCGGACATCCGCGACAGGTCAAGCGCTAGCTCGGTGGCGAGACCCTCGGCGAGATAGCGTTGCGCGGGCTGATCGCCGATTACCTCGAAGGGCATGACGGCCAGCATCGGCGCGGCCGGGCGCGGATCGGCAACAACGGCCGCGGCACCTGCGCTTTGCGACGGCCCCGATGCATCGGGTTGCACCGACAGATACAGCACCAGCAGCACCGCCACGCCGGCCAAGGTGCCGATGAGCGAGGCCCGAAGGCGTCGGCTAGGTCCGTCCGCAACCGGGGATGCAGCCACCGGCGACGGTGTATCCGGCACGCCGATCGAGGCAACCATTCGATAGCCGCGCTTTGGGACGGTCTCGATGTAGCGTGGCGTGCGGGAATCGTCGCCGAGGGCCTTGCGCAGCTTGACGACGACCTGTGTCAGGGCGTCGTCGCCCACCACGACCCCACTCCAAAGCTGGGCGAGCAGCACCTCGCGCGACACGACCGCGCCGGGCCGATGTGCCAGATAGAGCAGCAGCTCCATCATCCTTGGCTCCAACCGCCGCTGTCGATTCGGCGCGATGAGGAGGTTGCGCGAGGGGTCCGCCTGCCACTCCCCAATCTCGACCGGCCCCGCGTGTTGCGACCGCAGCCCGTCCGCGGGCGGTTGCTCCTGGCCTCGATCTTCGTCGTCCATTCGGGTCATCCCTCTCTCCTTCGTGAGGTCCTCGGATAACCTTAGCCGTTTCGTCGGACAAAGACTAGGGCGCCTCGCTTAGCCTGTTTCTCTTGGGCGATAGTCCCGGACCGTCTCAACGAGACCGATGAGGAAACACGACAATGACCGCAGCACTGACTGGCACCTATATCCACCGCAGCTATCGCAACGATGTACCGGATGCTGCGGGCACAGGCACGACACTTGCCGCACTCTGGGCGCCGGACGGCACCTTCGATGTGACTACGGAAGAGGATGGAACGGTAAAAGGCAAACTGAGCTTCTCCGAGCAGGTCCAGTTCGAGGTAACCGGAAAGATCCAGCCGGCCGGCCCGGCGACACAAACCACGCCGGCGCTGCCCTTGGTCGAGCTGACGGCGGTCATGGGACCGGTCAAATACCACCTGCGTGGGTGGATGATCCCCGAACAGGACGTCGTCGCCGGCACGGTGGTTGCCGTCAGCAACGATCTCCGCAAAGCCCCGGACGGCACCCTTGGCTCCTGGGTGTTGGCCCGGAAGGATTGAGACGACTACCCGAGGTCCATTGATGAACACAAACTCTACGACGAGAAACCGCACGATCTCACGCTGCCGTGCGGGGGCCTGGCCGATGCTTGCGCTTATCGGTGCCGGCGCCGCGCAGGCGCAACAGCCGCTCGGGGCGTTCCCGATGTGCGAGGGATCGGCGGCCGCGGTCATCGACTGCCCGGACAGCTCCGGACATTGCCTGCTGGTCGGCGATAACGAAGTACGGCGAGCCCTGTATGCGTTCCGCATTGACGACACGGACGTCGATGCCCATTGGCAGCGACGGCTTCCGCTGAACCTGGACGACGACACCGAGCTGTCGGACATTGAGGCCATGACCGTTGCGGCGGATGGCCGGCTGCTGGTCTTCGGCTCCTTCAGCCGCAAGGGGAATTGCGACAGGTCCAAGAAGCGCCAGCGCTTTGGGATCATCTCGGAGCTGACGGGGCCGGGGCCGATTGCTGTCGACATCAAGATCGACAGGAAGCCAAACGGCGAACCGAAGAAGAAGATCAATTGCGAACGCATCTTCCATCAAACTGCACTCGACACCGATCTCGGCGAGGCGATCTGTAAGCAAATCATGGACGCGGAACAGGAAGCCAAGGCCGTCTTCGATGTACTGAAAGACAAGAAAGACCGTGGCGAAGAGGTGACCGAAGGCGATCAGAACGAGGCGAAGGCACGCTGCAACGAGGTCACGCCCTACAACGCGGAGGGCGCCGTCGCCATCGAGCGCAACGGCTCGTCCGAAGTCTGGATCGGGCTGCGCTCGCCATTGCTGCCCATGCACCCGAGCGACCCCGAGCGCAAACAGCTCGCCATCCTGCTGCACCTCAAGGACCTTGACGGCTACGTCTTCGACCGGGCTGTGGTGCTTGATCTGGATGGGCGCGGCGTGCGCGATCTGGCCGTTTCCGACGGGTCAGTCTGGGTCATTGCCGGCCCGCCGGAGGACCTGCCGGACGGTGATACCGAGACCCGGTTTCAGCTGCGCCGCTTCCCGGTCGATGCGTTGGCCGACAGCGGCGCGCCGATCGACACCGAGCTGGTCGATCCGGGCCTGGCGGTCTCCTCGGAAGGGCTCGCCATCGTCGACGGCCGGGCCATCGTCGTCATCGACGGCGATCAAGGGAAGGACCTGGAGGATCCCGACTGCCCGACCCCGAGCCGCTATCAGATCGTGGATTTGCCCTAACGATCACCCCGCTGCGGGCGAACCAGCACAGCTCCCGCACGCACACCTGCTCCGCGACAGCGGCGACGGCCTCTGGTATCAGTTGAGCAGCGTGGCAGAAACGGACGGATTCTGGAACATCACCGGCATCCTCGGCTGGCTCGAAGACTCGATCGAGGACGCCGTGATCCTCTAGTAGGCCGCAGCCCACCAAACTCATTAGTACGCCAACAGCATGAAGTCGGAAAGCACCATCGGCCAAGCGATGATGGCGACGACCAGCCCGAGCAGCAGCAGCGAGCGCAGCGTTCAGCGCGGCTGCGACGGGCACGCGGATGGACGGGACGCGCCGAAGCGGCTCGGCGATGCCGGCCGCCTGGAGCAGGCAGAAGGTGCAGACGGATAGGAAACGCAAGCCGCCCTGAGGGTCTAGCCCGGCGCTGAGGCAGAACGATGGCGGAGCTCTGGGTGTGAGGTCAGAGGCCAAGACCCGGAAACATGGCGGAGCGACCTCGCGTGACGCCTGTTGCAGGCCGAAGCGGCGTGCTGGAGCGGGCTCGGGGTCATGCCGGACGGCGGCAAAACGAGGGGTTTCAGCACCGCTTCCCGCAGGAGACGGCGGCTACCGGGTGATACGCTGATCGAATTCGAACGCGGGCTCGGGCTGAGCGACAAGGTCCCAGTCCGACGCCGGCTCGGGCGCCTCGTCTCGGGCTGGCGAGATCGGGGGCGGGCGGGGTGGTTCACCGATGTGGCTAAGAACCCGCTCGACGGGCGCGGCCTCGGTGACGAAGGCGATGATGCGCATGTCCGCGCCGCAGTTGGGACAAACCAGGAGCAGCGACTCGAAGAGCTGCGCCAACAGCATGACCCAGAGACAACGCGCCGGGGAGCGAGCGTTTGGCACCAAGGCGGTCTTCGAGTGTGTGACGATCTCATCCAGGCACTCGGATCGCCGGCCGTCGCGCTCTACGCGCGCTGCCTCGAGCTCGGCCACGGCTGCCGCCTGGTCCGCCAGCAGCTCGGCGGCGTCGGTCTCGATCAGCAGGGCGCCCGCCTCAACCCCGTCGCCGCGGTCTGTTAGGACGGCAGTGACGCGTTCCTGCTGTTTGGTGGCGATGTCGACCGACCGTTGTGGTACGACGCCGGTCGCAATGGCTCGGATGGACGGTTCGGACTGGGCGAGCGCGGTTGCCGACAATCCGCACAGCTACAGCAAGACAACCAGTGAAAAGAAGCGAGACCCTGGGTCCATCGATGAACCCTCCCGAACGCGGGGTCTTTGAGTCTGTTCATTGCAACCGCCGGCCCCTCGATCATCACTACGGCCCTTAGAGACTTGCCCGCCGCAGCTTAAAGTCCGACACTACCCGCGCAGGTTGCCGCCTCGCCGATCGCGCTTATGCTGATCGTCGAAACCGAGACCCACCGGGTTTCAGCCGCCTGTGCCTAATCGACAAACAGTCCATTTTGGAGGAGTTAATCCGATGCTTGCCAAGCCAATCGCGCTCGCTGCCGTTGCCGCTCTTATGCTGGGTGCCGGCCCCCTCGCCTTTGCCGAGTCAGAGACCGAGATCCTCGTCTCCGGCGACGAGCCCATGAACCCGGGTGCCGAGAAGGAGATCACCAATCCCACGCCTGATCCGGAGGCGCAGGCGAAGACGCAGGAGCAGATGGACAAGGTCGAGGCCGAAGACGGGGCTATCTCCGGCAAGGACGACTGAGCGGTTCCGCAACGGAATCCGATCCTTCGTGGGGCAGGGACGCCCCTTGACTCGATCACCGGGTACCGGGACCTGGTCGCCTCGAGTCGAGTGGACGACCTCTTCCGTGTCTGCAGCATCCCAATCTCGTTCCCGGTCATTACTGCCGCCGGGTTTGCCCATGCCGCAGGACCCGTTGACGGTACTGTTCAACAAGACCGAGTTGTACTAGCAGCCGCTCGAGCGATCCTGCATCACCAAGTCCCCGGGAGTGATTCAGCTCGCCCTTGAGCGCATCCGCGAGCTGCACGGCCTCGGTGAGTCGCCACGGATGGATATCATTCCCCAGGCCTGCCCGATTGGATCAACGATCTGGCGACGGCGGATACCGGCACACTGCTATCGCATCGACCCGGCGCCTGGGCCGTTGGCTCTGCTGCGAGGCCGGTGGACCTCGTGCGCGGAGTCGGGGTGGTCCCTCGGTCCGGCGGCTAGGCCTTCGGAGCGCCCGGGTCGCCGAACAAGCACACCGCGCCGGCCAGTTCGAATGGCAAGGGCATCACGTTGTCGCGCATTGGGTCGCGGAAGCCGAGTGCGCGGTGGTTGAGGTGGCGGCCGAAGGGGGCGGCGCGGCGCATCAGTGTCTCGAGGTGCTCGTCGGCGTCGCGGCTGTCCCAGGTGTCCCGGCAGGGATCGATCCGCTCGTCATTGGGATGGCGCTGGCGCTTGAAACCCTGTTTTTTTGTCAGATACTTAGGGTTACGATCGCCGTTGTCCCTACGGTCGCATGTCAATGCCCACTTCGGGCGAGAGTATGCTCCGATGACCACACACACTGTAAACCCCCGCAGCCCGCAATCCGCACCGGCAACGGATGCCGAGATACGCATCCGCGACGTGCCCCTCGGGGCGCCACTGGTATGGCTGCGCTCCGGATGGGCCACTTTGATCCATGCACCCGGGCCGAGTCTGTTGTACGGGTTGCTGTTTGCGCTAGTCTGTTTCGGGGTGGCGATGCTGAGCGCGAGTAATCCGGGCTTCACCACCGCGTTCTTGACCGGGCTGCTGCTCATCGGCCCGGTCTTGGCCACCGGCCTCTATGTCGCCGCCAGGCAGCATAGCCAGGGCGAGCCGGTGAGCATCGGTGCCGGTTTGACGCTGCTTTGGCAGCGTCGTACCAGCCTGAGTCTGTTCGTGCTGTTCCTGGCGCTGGTGATGGCGGCCTGGGTGCGGTTCTCGGCGCTCCTGTTCGCACTCAAGGTCGATGCGTTCGCGCCCACCGCTTACAGCTGGGAGGGCTTCCTTGCGGGGTCCTTTGACCCGGTGATCGTCGGCTTCTTCGTCGTCATCGGCGCGATCCTCGCTTCGGTCGTATTCCTCACCAGCGCGGTGGCGGTCCCGATGATCGCGGACCGCGACGTGAACCCGATCACCGCCATCACGGCCAGCTACCGCGCCGTCGTGCAGAACCCCAAGCCGATGGCCCTGTGGGCTGCGCTCATTGTCGCTCTGACCCTGTTCGGCATCATGAGCTGGTTCCTTGCGATGGTCTTCCTGTTCCCGCTGCTCGGCTATGCCACCTGGTTCAGCTATCGCGACCTCGTCGAATGATGCTCTGATGCGCGCTGCGGCTTCGCTTCGTCCGACATGGTCTCCGGGCTCCAGGGCGGGTCCCAAACCAGCTCGACCTGTACTTCGCCGACGCCGTCCACGATCTTCACGGCATCCTTGACCATCGCGGGCATCACGCCGGCGACGGGGCAGGCGGGCGCGGTGAGGGTCATGTCGACGGCGATGTTGCCGCCGGCTTGGATATCGATAGCAGATGAGCCAGGCGGATCGCGACGCCTGGTGTTCTTTCGAGTCACGGTGACCGCGGCGGTCGTACAACCGGCCCCGGGCTTCAAGACCAACATCGAGCGCGCAAGGCGATTCAATCGGCACTGACGGTTCGATCTTCCGCCCAGCGCCGCAGTCCCTGAACCTGTTCCGCCATCACGACCGAGAGCGGGCGGGTGCGTTCCAATTCCTCCACGAGCGTTCCACCATCGAGGTCAACGCCGCGGGACTGTGCTGCGTAGAGCGAGGAGACCACCGCCTGCTCGATCTCCGCACCGGTGAAACCCTCGCTGTCAGGATGCGGCCACGAGCAAGACCCACAGATAGGCGATCGCCAGCGTCACGGCGGACACCGGCAGACCGACCTTCGCAAAGTCCCAGAACGAGATCTTGAACCCCTTCGCCGCCGCCGCGTCGACGACGATGATGTTCGCGAGGCTCCCGATGATGATCAGGTTGCTGGCGAGACCGCTGCCGAGTGCCATCAAGGGCCCGGACAATGGATCGTGCCCGGCGTAGGGCAGCAACAGCATGACGGTCGGCACATTGGACGCAATGTCGCTCATCACCGCACTGACGGCGAACAATAGGCTTGGATGGTGCAGATCGATCCCCAAGCCCTGGAGCCAGCCCACGAGCCGGGTCGAGAATCCGGCATCGGCGAAGGCCCCGTTGACGATGAACAGGCCGACGAACAGGATCAGCAGGTCCCAGTCGACCCGCTCCAGCATGCTCCGTGACATGAACCGGGCGTTGAACAGCATCAGCACACCGGCGACGGTCGCGACCAGGCCGCGGTCCCAATCGGTGAACACGAAGGCATAGAGGACAAGCAGCAGCACCAGCAGGCCCTTGATCGTCTCCCATCGATCCAACGCGGGCCCGGGTACGGGATCGGGCTGCGGGTCGCCGTGTCGGTCCAGCAGCCAGCGGCCCCGGTAGGCCAGGGCCAATGTCGCCCAGACCACCGCGAGCGACAACAGGGCCGGCACCAGCGCATACACCAGATAGCCGCCGAAGCTCAGATTCAGCCGTTGGGCGATGAGCATGTTCTGCGGGCTGCCGATGATGGTCGCAACCGAGCCGGCATTGGCCGCGAGCGCGATCGCCAGCAAGAAGGGCAGCGGGTTCATGCCGCGGCGCAACGCGATCGCGAGCACCACTGGGGTCATCGCGACCGCCACGACATCGTTGGTCAGCAGCGCCGAGAGCAGCCCGACCAGCGCGGTCAGGGATGCCAGCAGCAACGCCGGTGAGGCATGGAGCCGCGCAACCACGCCCGAGATTGCCGCGTAGAGGCCGGCGGCCTGAAGCTGTACCGAGATCAGCATCAGCCCGAACAACATGCCCAGCGTGCCGAAGTCGATGCTCGCGAGCGCCGCCGCCTGGTCCAGCTCGCCGGCCGCCAGCAGGACGACCGCGCCCCCGAGCGCCACCGAGGCCCGATCCATCTTCAGCCCGGGCACCCTGCCGAGGATCATGCCGAGATAGACCAGCAGGAAGACGATCAGCGTGATGGACACGATGCTTGGCCTCAAGGATGGGCGACGGGCGCGAAAGTCAACGGACCATCGATGGCACGACCTCGACCACCGACGGGCGCCGATGAGGCCGCAGCACCCCGCGGGGCGAACCGAGCGGGGTCGAAGTCACGGTGATTGTTACGACCGCGTGACAGGACCATCTTAGTGTCGATGCTGGGGCCGGGCAATGCTCACCACGTCGAGAAGCAGAGCTGAGCGAGGCCGACGACGCCAGGGTCACGCGGATCGTGCAGGATCTCGGCACCAAATCGCATCCTGCGCCGGTTCGTTGTCAGGAACCTCTGGAGTCGATCCTGCCCAACGCCGAGGATGGCGCCTCGCCGAATGCGCGCCGGTAGTCCGCCGCGAACTGCCCCGTGTGCCAGAAGCCGAAGCGAGCAGCGATGTCGGCGACGGACTGCTCCGGCTCAGCTCGACGCAGCGCGGCGCGCACGGCGCCCAGACGGCGGGCCTTGAGGAAGGCCGCCGGCGTCAGGTCGAAGCGCTCGCGAAAGGCATACTGCAGCGTCCGCTCGGCGACGCCGCCCACTTGGCAAAGGGCCGCCGGCGACAACTCCATCCAATCCGGGTGTTCCAAGCGCGACAGGCAGGCCTGCACGGCTCGGTCGCGTTGTCGGGCGGTACCGCCGGGCTGCCGAGCAGCCTCCCCGCTCTGGGCCTGGAGCCACGCGAGCACGAGGGTCTCCGCGATGCAGACCGACTCGGTCGCCGCGCCATCGGAATCCAACTGGTGCAGGCACAGCAGTTGCCGACGCAAAGCCGCAAGAAGCCTCGCGGGAGGTCGAAAGGTCTCCGCACGGCGACGCGTCGGGGGCAGAGGCAGGCCGGCCTGCTCCGCCAAGCGCTGGACCAGCATCTGCGGGACGGACAGGGTGTGCACCTCGAAGTCCGATCCGGAGACGGAGCGCAGATCCCCGCCGACCGGAAAGGCCATCACCGTTGCCTGATCGAGATCCCTGCCGCGCCACCAGAGCCGCCGCACGCCAGGCCCGAGCACAGCGAAGGTCAGCGTGTCTGCAGGCGGGGCGCCGAGTTGGTCGATGCTGACGCGAAAACGCGCATAGCTACTGACGATGCCGCCATGCGCATGCTGGACGATGTGTGCGACCTTGCCCCGAGAGGCGCGCACCGCAAGCGGGCGGAACTCCAGATCCCAGCCCCGCACGGTGGCACACAGATGTTCCAAGTCGTCGAAATCGGCACGAAGCGTCGGCCCAACCCCCGCCTGCGGGAAGCGCGGTGATGGGTGATGGCGCATTTGCCTGTCATTCGCAGGGTTTTGGCATCGACGCATTCGGTTGACTTTGCGGTTTTTCGATCACATGGACGGCTGCACTGCTTCTACCATCGCGACGTAGCAGATGAAACCCCCGGCCGTTTCGCGACTGCCCACAAAGCACAAGGCCCGGCCTACTGGAGACACCCATGCCACCGAACCCGAATCACTTCCCGACCTCTGCTTCCGCCGCACTGCTGTTTGCCGCCGCGCTGCTGCCGCTGTCCGCAGCCGCGCAGACTGAGTCCGCCGCACCGACGGATGCAGCCGCGCCTGCGGGTATCGTGCACGATGCCGAGCACTACGTGTTGGCGGCACAGCATGCCGAGCGCTGGGCAGCGGAAGACCAGTTCCTCGCCGAGAAGCTGGCCGAGTTACGCGCCAAGCATGGCCGCCCGCCCAATATCATACACATCATGTGGGACGACACGGCCTTCGGCGATGTCGGTATCCCAGAGCTGCAGAAGGTACGCGGACTCAACACACCGAACATCAACAAGATGGCCGAGGACGGCATCCTGTTCACGCGCATGTACACCGAGGTGGGCTGTACCCCGAGCCGTGCGGCGTCGGCGACCGGCCGTCACCCGATCCGAAACGGCATGTACAACATCGGCATGCTACTCGAGAGCCACGGCATGCGCGGCGAGGAGGTCACCATCGCCGAGGTGCTGTCTGAGGCAGGCTATATGACCGCCTTTCACGGCAAGTGGCACCTAGGCGACATCGAGCAGAGCTATCCGCACAACCAGGGATTCCACGAGGCCTTCTTCACCGGCTACAACCAGATCCTGTCCCTGAACACACGCGTCGCCGAGGGCGCCAACGCCTCCATCGGATTGTACGAGGACATGTTGCCGGCGGACCCCTACAAACTCGACGACACCTTCATCACCAAGGGCTGGGTGCAGATCGCCGAGGGCGTGAAGGGCGGCGAGACGCGCCAGTGGGGTGACAACAGCCACGAGAACTACCTGAAGATCGACCCCGAGGCGCAGCGCCGCACCTTGGAGTTCATCGAGCGCCAGGCGAAGGCGGGCAAGCCCTTCTACGTCGCCAACTGGCCGAACATGGTCAGCTTCATCCCCAACCCGGAAAAATGCTCGGTCGCACGCAGCCTCCTGCAGGATGGGCTGCAATGCAACATAGACCCCTTCATCGGCAAGGTCATGGCAAAGCTGGAGGAGCTCGGGATCGCCGACAACACCCTGGTCATCGCCATGGCCGACAACGGCCCCATGACGCACAACCCGCCGCCTGGACTCGGCATGGCCGAGACGATCTTCCGCGGCGGCAAGGGGGACTTCACCGAGGGCGGCGTGCGCGTGCCGGCCTTCGCCTGGTGGCCCGGCGTCATCGAGCCCGGCCAGATCGTCGGCGACATCATCCACGAGGTGGACCTGTTCACGACCTTCGCGCGACTGGCGGGCGCGACCGACCACATCCCGACGGATCGGGTCATCGACGGCGTGGACCAGACCGCGCTGCTGCTGAACGGCGACACCCACAGCCGCCGCGACTACGTGTTCATCTACGCCGGCGATCAGCTCGGCGCCACCGTCAAAGGGAACTACAAACGTCACTGGCTCTCGCCGGATCCGGTGGGCGAGGCCAGCGGCATCCCGGCGGCCTTCTACTTCCTGCCGTCGGACCCGCGCGAGAAGACGCCCATGCTCACCAACCTGATCCACCTGAAGCGCCCGTTCAACCGCATGCGCCTGCGCCATCAGCTCTGGACGGAGCGCTATCCGAACAGCAGCGAGGCCCACGGCATTCCCTGGCGGGGTCTGAGCGATCCGTCCCCGGAGGTCCAGGCGCTCGCGAACCCGCAGATCGACCGCTCCAAGCTCCCCTTCGACCCGCTGGAGTACATCGAGCACCTGGATCAGCTGCCCTTCGAACCGGACATGGACCCGGATGCCGGGCAGTAGTGTCGGAAGGCAATCCCGTGGCCCCGAGGGAGTGCATGTGATTTCCAGCGTTCCGCAAACTGTCCATCGCATGCTGGTGCTGTTCCCCTTGTGCTTGCTCCTGTCAGCGAACGCGACGGCGAAGACGGACATTCGCTTAGTCCTGCAGATCACCGTCGATGGCCTGCGCGGCGATCTGCTGACGCGCTATCGCGACGGAATGGGCGAGGGCGGATTCGAGCGTTTGCTCGAAGCAGGCGTCGTCTATACCAACGCCCACTACCAGCACGCCAATACCGAGACCATTGTTGGTCATGCGACCCTCGCGACGGGTGCACAACCATCGGTACACGGCATGGTAGGCAACGTTTGGTACGACCGTGATGCAGGCGAACTGGCCTATAACATCGAAGACCCGGATAGCCCCCTGCTGCGCACTCGAGAGCGCCAAGCGCAGGGCGCGCAAGTGGACCCGGCCCAGCAGCAATCCCGCACCCGGGGCCGCTCGCCGCGAGCCTTGCTGGCACCGACTATCGGCGACACCCTCGTCGCTTACCACGGCGGCCGGTCCAAGGTGTTCGCGGTGTCGGGCAAGGACCGCAGCGCAGTGGCCATGGCCGGCAAGGCGGGCAAGGCCTTCTGGTTCTCCACCGACACCGGCGACTTCGTCACCAGCCGCTACTACTACGAGGACTATCCGGACTGGGTTCGCGCCTGGAACGAACAACGCCAGGCCGAAGGTCATGCGGGCGGGTCATGGTCGCTGCTGAACGACGTGTCCAGCTATCAGCTGGCCCACCAGGACGACCGTCCTTACGAAGCCGACCTCGACGGCTATGGACGTACGTTTCCGCACCCCTTCGGCGCGTTGGACGACCGCCTGTACTTCACCCGCATCCTGGTGAGCCCGGTCGTCGATCGGCTCACGTCCGACTTCGCGAAGGCGTTGATCACCGAGGAACGGTTGGGGCGGGACGCGGTGCCAGACTACCTGTCGGTGAGCTTCTCCGGTGTCGATGCCGTGCATCACTTCTTTGGTCCGTCCAGCCTGGAGAGCGAGGATACGGTGTTGCATCTGGACCGCACTGTTGCGGACCTTCTCGCCTTCGTCGATGACAGGGTGGGCCTCAACCACACGCTGATCGTGCTCTCCGCCGACCACGGAATGGCGGACATGCCGGAATACCTCTCCGAGCTTGGCTATCGGGTTGGTCGGCTCAGCTTGCCGCGCTTGGAACAGGCCGCGAACGCGATCGGCAAGGACTTCGGCATCACGGATGTCGTGCGCTTGTTCTATCGACCCTACCTCTATTTGGACCAAGAGAGAATCGCCGGCGCGGGCGCCGACCGCGATGAGGTTGCAGGCGCGATCGCCGAGGCGCTGACGACCATCAAAGGCGTCGCACTAGCGCTGGCCTCCAGCGACCTCGGCGACGGCACGCACCCGCTGCTGAAGCCCATCGAAAACAACCAGCATCATGCTCGATCGGGCGATATCTACATCGTTCAGGAGCCCTACTGGTTCTTATTCGACAAGGGGCCGATCAAGGTCATGCATGGCTCGCCCTGGCGCTATGACACTCATGTGCCGTTGGTCCTTTCCGGTCCGGGGATCCAGCCGCTTCGGGTGCATCGCCCGGTCCACCCGGTGGATGTGGCGCCGACCATCGCCGCCCTGCTCGGCATGAGCCCGCCAGCGTCGGCCCAGGGCGAAATCCTGCAAGAGGCGATGCTGTCGGAATCCCGCCCGTGAACATGGCGACCCGATAGAACCAGGAGACCACGCATGAACCACAAGCCGAGTCGCGCGTTGATGAGCCCCCGCTGCCCCGTCCTCGGATGTCATCCGAAATGACGTCGACCCGCCGCGACTTCCTCCGGCAAAGCACCCTTGCCGGTGTCGGCCTGGCGACCGGCTCCGCATCCGGTGCAGGTTCTGCGCCACGCGCACAGAGCGTCCCGGACGACGATCTGCTGAACATCAAGGTCTCCGGCTATGCCTTCGAGCACGTCCGCCCGCTGATCGATGGCGATGTGCAGATCGCGGGCTGTAAGACGACCTTCCTGCGACGAATCCGACCTGCTACTCGATGGCGACGTCGACGCGCTCTTCCACGCCGCCGAGCCGAAGGCGTTCGTCGACGGCCACCCCAAGGTAAAGCGGCTGTTCGCGGACCCTCGTGCCGCCGAGCGCGACTATTTCCGCAGAACCGGCATCTTCCCGATCATGCACGCCGTTGCCATGCGCAACGACCTCATCGATGCCCATCCCTGGCTGCCGAAGGCCGTCTTCGAGGCCTACTCCCGGGCCAAGCAACAGCGCTACCAAGCCATGCGCCAGGAGTGGTTGCTCGGCACGCTACCGTGGTACGGCCAGGAACTCGACGAGACCCGCGCGCTGATGGGCAAGAACTTCTGGCCCTATGGCGTCGAGACAAACGCGACGACCCTGAACGCGCTGTTTCAGTATGCCTACGAACAGGGGCTGGCCAAGGAGCGGCTGACCGTCGACCAGCTGTTTCATCCGTCGACGCTGCAACTCACAGAATCCTAGAGAGCGATCCATGACTCGAACTACTTGCCACCGTTCCCTGCCCCTTATCCTCTGGATTGCACTGGGCCTGTTGCTGGCGTCACCTGCCATGGCGGATTCGGCCGGCGGCGGCGACCGCTACCAGTTCACGGCACGTCTCTACGGCTGGTTCCCCGGCATCAGTGGCGATCTCAAGTACGATCTCCCCGGTACCGGCGGCAGCGCGGATGTCGATGCCGGTGACATCCTGGACGCACTTGAGGGCGTTTTCATGGGGACCTTTCTGGTGCGGCGGGGCGACTGGTCCCTGATCACCGACCTGATCTACCTGAACCTGGCCAACGACAAGCAGAGCACCGTGAGCTTCCGTCACGGTCCCGGCATCAACACGCGGGTCGACCAGGAGCTCACCGGCTGGGTCTGGAGCCTGGCCGGCGGCTATCGGGTGTACGATCGCGATGGCACCCGGGTCGATGCCCTGCTCGGCGCCCGCATGCTGGATATCGATGCCAAGGCCAAGCTCGGCATCACCGGGCCGCTGCCTCCCACCCTCCCGAGCCGCACGCTACGCAAGTCCGAAACCCTCTGGGACGGCATCGTCGGCGTCAACGGCAGGGTCGCGTTCGACGAGCGATGGTTCGCGCCCTTTCACCTCGACGTCGGCACCGGCGATTCGAGCCTGACCTGGCAGGGCGTGGCGGGCGTCGGCTACGGCTTCAACTGGGGTGATGTTACGCTCACCTACCGGCATCTCTACTACGACCAAAGCGGCGACAAGCTGATCCAGAACCTCGCTTTCAGCGGCCCGGCCGTGGGCATCAACTTCCGCTTCTGATCCATGCCTGATGCAAAGACAGTCTCCCTGATCCTCGGCAGCGGCGGTGCACGCGGCTTGGCCCACATCGGCGTGATTGCCGAGCTGGAGGAGCGTGGGTACGAGATTCGCTCCATCGTGGGCTGCTCCATGGGCGCTTTGATCGGCGGTCTGTACGCGGCGGGGAAGCTGCGCGATTTCGAGTCCTGGGTCACCGGGCTTTCGGAATGGGACGTGCTTCGGTTCCTGGACATTTCCCTGACCAACCGGTCCGGGATGATGAAGGGCGACCTCATCATGGAAGAACTGCGAGCCCTGGTGGGCGAGCACCGGATCGAAGCGCTGCCCCTGCGCTTCACGGCGGTAGCGACGGACCTGGCGCACAAACGGGAGGTCTGGCTGAGCCGGGGGGATCTGTTCGACGCCATCCGGGCCTCGATCTCCATTCCCGGCATCTTCACGCCCAAGGACATCGACGCCAGACCCTTGGTCGACGGGGGTCTGCTCAATCCGTTGCCGGTCGCGCCGGCGACGGATGATCGTACGGACCTGTCCATCGCCGTCAACCTGAATGGTCGGGAGGTTGCCCAACCCCTGGGGCCCAACCCGCCTCCGCCCCGCGAGGGCTCTCTCGAGTCCTATCGGTCGCGCATCGAGCGCTTCGTCACCGGCCTCCAGGACAAGCTCGGCATCGAGCCATCCGGCGAGCCGGCGTCGGTGCGAAAGATGCACATGACCGACGTGCTGCTCGGCATGTTCGACACCATGCAGGCCGCGATCGCGCGTTACCGCCTGGCGTCCTATCCCCCCGATGTCCTCATCGATATCCCCGACAACGTCTGCGAAACCCACGAGTTCTACAAGGCTTCGCAACTGATCGCGGCCGGCCGCTTCTGGGCGTGTGAATGTCTCGACCGCCGGGCCGATCCCGCGTGAACAAAGCCGCTGTAGCGCTTTCACAAAGCCGATTCCGAACTGGAGGAACAACCATGTCGCCAACGGTGCACCCGAGCGTCGCCCCTGCAATGCTGCTGATCGTTGCCGCGGGTGCCTCGGTGGGGCATGCAGAGGAGCGCCTGCCGGCCATCGACCCCGACGCCGATACCCGCCTGCGGGTGATGTCGGAGTATCTGGCAGTTCTGCCCGCGGTGCGTGTCGACATCGACACCGACATCGAGGTCGTGGATCTCGCCGCGCAGAAGTTGCAATACAGCGCGAGCATGCAGCTCTCCATGAAGCGGCCGGATCAGCTGCTGGTCGAGCGTCGTGGCCCCTTCGCGGAGAGTCAGCTCCTGTTCGATGGCGACACGCTGCGCGTGAGCACACTCCAGCCGCCGCTGTTTGCCGAGATGACAGCGCAGGGCAACATCGAGACCGCAATCCGGGCGTTGCGTTACGAGGCCGGGCTCGATGCCCCCGCGGGCGACTTCTTCTTCGACGATCCTTACGCTGGGCTCATGACGGATGTCATCTCCGGCGCCGACCTCGGCACCGCCTTCGTCGACGGCGTCGAGTGCCATCACCTGGCGTTCCGCGCGCAGCAGGTGGACTGGCAGATCTGGATCGCGGTCGGCGAGCAACCGCTGCCGCGCAAGTATGTCATCACCAGCAAATGGATCACCGGTGCGCCCCAGTTCACCGCGCGTTTCCGCAACTGGGACCTGGCGCCCGGATTCGACGCCGAGGCCTTGACCTCGCCGCTGCCGGCGGGCGCCGTGAAGCTGCGCCAGATCCCCGTCAACGCCGTCGGCGCATTTGCGCCCGGCCTCGAGCAATGACCCAGGAGCAATGATCATGCAGCGCCGCATTCGCAACGCAGCCCTGGCAACGGGCATTCTCGCCAGCGCATTGCTGGTGGACGGCTGGCTCCCCATCGGCGTCGCCATCAAGGATGCCGAGGCCCGGGTCGGGCGCCCTGCAACGCCGGCCAGTGTCGCCGGCGTGGCCCGCCGCACCACGCGGCGCACCATCCGCCGTACCTCGGTTTATGCCGCGACTCTGCCGCGGGGCTGTCGGACCGTCGTCATCGACGGCACCCGGCTGCATCAATGCGGCGGCACCTACTACCAGGGCGTTGGCAACCGCTACGTCGTCGTGCGCGTGGATTGACATGCAGCATCGCCGCCCATTGCCGCGCATCTGCGTTGGAGGCATCCGCCTCGCCGCCTGCGCTGCCGCGACACTGCTGGCCGGCTGCGCGACCGAGCGCAGCCTGATGCCGACACCGCTGCTCTACCAGGATCTTTCCCCCCGGATCTTCTTCCAGGACGTCCCGCCGGAACGCCGACGCCCGGCCGTGGATCTGCTGTACATCACGGACCGGGCGCCGGAAACAGGATCGGACGCCGTGCTGCCCTATGGTCAGGAAAGAAGTCGCTCGCTGGCCTTCGGCAGCACGACGGTACAGATGGGCGACAACCTGAACTGGATGGAGCTGGAACAACAGAGCCATTCGCCTCAGCAAACGAAGCGTATCAAGCTTCGGCTGGGCGAGACGACAGAGCTTGGGCGCTTCCCGAACGAGCCCTACGCCGTCGTTGTCGACGGACCAGTCATCCGCCGGGCGCCGACGGCGACACAGGCCCACCGCGCGGCCAAGGATGCACTCTATCGCGAGCTGGCCGAGCGCCTCGAGCGCTCGCCGAGTCGTGAGGTGATCCTTTACATACACGGCTTCAACGAGACATTCGCCAGCGCCGCCTATACGACCGCCGAGCTGTGCCACTTCCTGGGCCGCGAGGATGTGTGCGCCTTCTTTACCTGGCCCGCGTCGGCTTCAGGTAATCCGTTGATCTCCTACACCGCGACGACCGAATCCGCTGCCTTCGCACTCAACCACCTGAAGAAGGCGCTGCGCATGATCGGCGAGATGCCCGGCGTGAAAGGCGTCCATGTGCTAGCCCACAGCCGCGGCGGCGGCCTCACGATGGACGCGCTGAGCGCGCTTGGGAATGAGTACCAGCTACGCGGCGAGGCGTTCTTCTCGGCTCTGCCGCTGCGCAATGTCGTGCTGCTGTCGCCCGACCTGGACAGCGACATCGCGGCCCAGCGCATCGGCGTGGGCCTGTCCGACCCGGACCTGGTACCGGATTGGTCCGTCCGCCGCAGCCGCGACGCCGAGGCCGATCGCGGGTTCCGGCTGACGACCTACGCCTCGCCGAAAGACCGGGCGTTACTGCTCTCGCGCCTCTTGTTCCGCAGCGATCGGCGGGTTGGCAGGGCCGGTGCCAAGGATATGTCGGAGGAGATGCAGGACTATTTGGCGAAGTGGGGCCGATTCGACCTCATCGTCTATGAGGGCAAACGTACCGATGCCTTCGGCCATGCCTTTTTCACCAGCAACCCCTTGGTCAGCTCCGATCTGGTCCAGCTGCTCCGCTTCGGCAAGCACCCTGACGATGCGGACCGGCCCCTGCGCCGGGTGGGGCCCGTGACCTGGGTCTTCGACGACCAGGACGTGCCGCGGTGAAGCGGGCGTACGAACGGCCAAGTGCCAATGCCGGGCAACGACCTCCGCGGTGAAACTGCTGCGACGACGCGCGCCACCCCTTGCGCTCTGAGTCAACGCCAACCATGATCCCCCGAGTGGTGCCGTCATTACGCTCATCGATGACGACGAGACGCGTCGACCGCATACTGAGGGCGTCGCGTGCTACCGCGGCCAGCATAGCCTGACCCTGGTCACCGAGGTCGCCACGAGTGCGCCTAGGGTGGTGCGCTTCCGGCAGTTTCACACGCGTCTCCGGCTGCCAGCCGGGGCGCTGGCAGTCCGGATTGAGATGGCGGCGGCGATGTCGACAGCCTGGCATGGACCAGAAGATCGCCATCGGCAACCTGCCCGTCGCTCCGCAGTGCGTTACCGATCGCTCACCACCAAAACACCCTGACGTAATGCGATCGCTCGGATACTGGCGTCGCGAGTCGCGCCTCAGGTTGAGCGCCACTTGCACCAATCGTGGTCGGACAGTCCTAGTCCTGACTCACTGAACCGCATCCCAACAGGAGTCCCGCTCATGATCGCACCACGTCGCACGCGCCTGCCTAGCCAGGCGGTGCTTACCTTGACTCTGAGCACTTTGCCGATGGCACTGTTCGCCCACGGGTCCATGGAAGACCCGATGAGCCGCATCTACGCCTGCTACAAAGAGAACCCCGAAAACCCGAGTTCGCCCGCCTGCGTCGCGGCGGCAGCCTACAGTAAGCCCGCGCTCTACGACTGGATGTCGGTGCGCATCGGCGATGCAGCCGGCAACCATCAGGGCCGAATCCCCGATGGGCGGCTCTGCAGCGCGGGCGACGTCACCTTCGGTGCGCTGGACGCAGCACGCGACGACTGGCCGGCGACCTCGATCGCGCCCGATGCCAACGGCCGCCTGCAGTTGCGCTTTCATGCCACTGCACCGCATGCGACCGACTACATCCGGGTCTATGCGACCGAGCCCGACTATGACCCGAACCGCCCGCTGTCATGGTCGGATCTGCAGGCGCAGCCATTCTGCGACCTGCAGGAGGGGGAGATCGGCATCGAGGGCAACCGCTACGTTCTGGACTGTCCTTTCCCCACCGGCCTTTCCGGTAGACACCTGCTATACACGATATGGCAGCGCTCGGATAGCCCGGAGGCGTTCTACGCCTGCAGCGATGTGATGATCGGAGATGTCATCGACCCGGTCGATCCTGTGTGGCAAGAGGTTGGCGTATTGGTCGCGGAGTCGGACCTGGCCGCCGGATCGACCATTACCTTCCGGCTCTTCAATGCTGCAGGCAACGATGCGGAGACACACAGCGTCGTCGTTGAAGCCGCCGAAGCGCTGCGTGACGCCTGGCCCAAGGCCCTTGCCGAGGAGGTGAATGGGTCATCCGGGCTGCTTGGGATCGGCCAACTCAACGAAGGCGTCGTCACACCGGTGCTCGGCGCCAATGCCAATCGCGTCTATGTCAACGATGCTCAAAGCTACAGTTTCGTCGTCGATGTGACGTTGCCGCCGGTTGAACCGCCGCCGGGCGATGACGCTTGGCGCGCGGATCTCGTCTACGTGGGCGGCGACCGAGTCTCCTACCGGGGCGTCGAGTACGAGGCCAAGTGGTGGACACGGGGCGATGCACCTGGAGCGTCCGCGGTTTGGCAGCGCCTAACCCCGAGCGATGGCCCCACCGAGTGGAACGCAGGGGCCGTCTACACGGCAGGGGATCAGGTGATCCACCAAGGCGCGACCTATGAAGCGCGCTGGTGGACCCAGGGCGACGAGCCCGGCACACACGAGGTCTGGACACGGCTGCCGTAGATCGGTCGTTGCGGCGGGGAGTCTGCCGCACCGTCGGCGCAGCGACCAAGCGCATCCGCCCCGGCGGATGCTTCGCCGCACACCATCTCTGCGATCGATACGTCGCGGGTGCTCTCGGTGGCACGCGACCAACCGCCCCGCAACCCGCGCCCCCTTACCGCTCGGCAATCGTGCGGACCGGGTCCGGTAACCCGCCCTTGCCTACACTCGTTCGCAAGTCGGGTCGAGACAGCGGAAAACCCCCTCTGCCTTTGAACCGCCCCGGCTTTCTCGGAGGCTCCATTTCTTGAGAGGATGGAGCGATGAAGACATCGACGAGATATTCCCAGGAAGTCCGGGACCGGGCGGTG
>JANQFX010000034.1 GCA_028277725.1 Thiohalocapsa sp. | reverse complement strand
TCGCGTGTCCCTCGTGATACCTTGCGGGGGCGTCCTGCCGCCGCAAGGACTCGGTCCTTGGCGACAACTTCTTTGTGCCCCGGTTCGCCCCGCTCCGGGCCGGCGCTCCGCCACAAGCCGCGGCCAAAGGCCGCGCTTGGGCTGCGCACCGACCCTGCGCGAATGGCTTGACGGCGTGTCGGATGCGCTTTGCATATCGCCTCCGCGGCTGCGGGTCTATCGCCCCTACGCCACTGCGGCAATACGCACGCGCCTACGCCTACCGGGGACTACCGGCCTTCGCTTCGCTCTCCATGGCCGGCAGCGAGGGCTTGCTCGATCCGCTGCAAGCGCCCCTGGAGATCGAGTCCTGGTGTCGGCTCGGCGGGGGCCAGTTCGTACCAAGCGCGCAGCAGCGCCAGCGCGTCATCGGTGTCCGTCTCGTCGGCGCCGGCGCCCATGCGCTCCTTGAGTCGCTCCACCTGAAGTGCCATGCGCTGGGCCTCCAGCTCCGCCGGTGACTCGACACCGGTGGCGACCTCCAGTCGCAGGCAGAGCCGGCCGCGCTCCGAGGCTGCTTCCCGCATCCGCTGCCGCAGCGCCGCGCGGGCCTCGGCGTCCCCTGCCGCGGTTGCGAACACCAGTTCCGCGGCCTGCGTGAGCTTCGCCGAGGCTTGAGCCGATGCCGTCAGGGTCTGCCATTCCGTGCGCAGTCCCTGCGCCTCGGGCGCCTCATCGGCGGTCTCGTCGAATAGTCGTCGGGCGCTGTCCTCGCACCACCGTGCTTGCTGCGCCAGGGCCGAGAGGCCGGACCAAACCCCTCGTGCTTCGAGTTGCGTCAGCTTTGCCTCCGCCGCGTCGTGGTTCTCCTCCCAGCGCTTGCCCAAGGACGCCACCTTGGCCTTGGGCACCGGTAGGGACTCGGTGTCGCGCCAGCGTTGGTCGAGCTCGCGCAGGGCCTTGCGCAATGCGTCTGCCTCAGCGACCTGTTCCGCGGCGGCGGCCAGCTCGGCGCAAAGTGCCTGGCGTGTGGCCAGGTTGTCTTCCAGCTCCGCGTTGCGTGCCTGGTACTGCTCCTCGCGTCGGGCGAAGATGGCGTCCGCCGCGGCGCGGAACTCCTTCCAGAGGGCGTTCTCGTCGCGCTGGCGACCCGTCACCGTCGGCTGCCAGCGTCGTTGCAGGGCCTTGGCGCCGTCGGTGGCACGACGCAGGTCGGGCTCCTCGGCGAGTTTGCGCATCTCCTCAATGAGTTCCCGGCGTTCGGCGAGGTTGCGCTCGCGCTCGGCGTTCAGCGCGTCATCGAGTTTGTGCAGGGACTTGCGGAAGCGGCCCTCCAACGGGCGCTGGCCGCGTCGATGCCGGACGTCCATGGGCGCGTTGGCGTCCAGCGCGGACCAGGCGTTGCGCATTTCCCGTGCGGCGCGCATGGCCTTCTTCCAGTCCATGCGGTCCCAGTCCACCTGGTCCAGGAAGGTCTCCAGTTGCTCGCATAGGGCCTGGCGCTGTTCGCGGTTGGCGGAGCGAATCTTGGCCTGCGCCTCGTGGAAGGGCTTGCAGCGCTCGTGGATGACGTCCGCGGCGGCGCGAAACCGCTGCCGCAGGGCGTCTTCGGCGGGGGCTCCGTTGCGGTCGAGGGCGCGCCAGTCGTCGGCGAGTTCGGCGAGCCTGTTGGCCAGCGGCTCGAGGTCATGATCGGTGTCCGCGGCCAGGCGCTCGATCTCTTCGCAGAGGCTCTGCCTGCGGGTGTCCGCGCCCCAGCGGCGCCAGCGCTGGAGCTCACGCAGCTGTGGCTCGATCTCCCTCAGGTGCTGCTCGGCGTCGGCGCGCTCGTCGGCCGGCAGTCCGGCCGACTTGGCGTGTTCCAGTGTGGCGCGGATGCTCTGGTACAGGGGCTCGGCCTGCTTGAGCTGACCGGCGGCAAAATGGGCGTCCAGTTCGCCGAGCCGTTTCGGCAGGGCCTGCAGCTTGCGCCGGACTTGTTCGCGGTGCTTTCGGAACCGGGACGCCACCGCATCGACGGCCGTGACTGCCGATTCGGGCAGGCCCTCCCGGCCGCCGAGCTTGTCCAGTCGCTGCTTCAGTGCATTGACCCGCCGTTGATCGAGTTCGCCGTCCGCGAGCGCTTTCTGCGCGTCCTTGCGAAGGGCCTCGGTGGCAAGGCCGTGCTCGCGCTCCGCGTCCAGTTGACTCAGCCGTCGATGGGCATGGGCGAGGGCATTGGCGTATGCCCTCCGGATGGACTCGCCGGCGCCCGCGGACTCGGTGGCGGTCCAGTCCTGCTCGATCGCGTCGATGCGGGCGGCGAGGGCATCGCGATCACCGAGCTCCGCACTCGTCTGCAGCGCGTCGATGAGTTCACGTCGACGTTCGGCGGCGGCACTCCTGGCGCGTTCCTCCGCGAGTTGGGACTCGTGGTCGCGGGCATAGGCCTCGTAGGCGTCGATGAAGTCCTTGCGCAGGGACTCACGCCGCTCGCGGCGCGTGGCGTCGAGGTCCGCGCCCAGGCTTGCCTCGACCTCGGTCCACTCCCTGTCCAGTAGTTGCAGCAGGGCCTGGTCCTGGGTCCAGTTGTCGAAGCGCCCGAGACGTTCGAGGCGGTCGATGATAGCGTCGGCCTGGGCACGCAGGCGTCGAGGCCGTGCGTTGGCCTCATGGAGTGCCTTCAGCCGCTCCTTGGCGAGCTTGTAGACGCCCTTGTCTCGCTTGCTGACCAGCCGTGCGAGCTGCTCCAGCACCTCCCGGTCATGGATGCGATCGGCGGCGGCCTTGCGGTTGCTGGCCAGTGCGTCCTCGGCGGCGCAGATCAGCAGTTGCCGGGGGTCGGTCAGGCGCTCGATGGCGGTGCGTCGCAGCTCCGGCTCCGCGGCGCGCAGGGCGACCTGGGAGATCAAAGTGGGGTCGTCGCAGGTGGCGAAGGCGGCGCTACGCTCGGCGGCGGGTGGACTCTGGTCGTCTTGTCCGCAGAGCAGTTTCCGGAACCGTGCCCCGGCGAGGTCACGAACGCCCGGGTCCGGGTCCTCGGCGGCGATGCTGCGCAGCACATCGAGTTGCACGATGAGGCGACAGGCCTCTCGCCGGGCCGTTGCCTCCGGTGCGTTGCGGGCGGTTTCGATGAGCTGGGCAGGGTCCGGAGCCGGCGCATGGGCCTGGCGAAGACGTGCCTTCTCGAAGAGCTGCTTGAAGAACATCGCGGGTCTGCGTCCGGGGCAAAACGCGCGATTATAGGGGACTGGCGGGCCTGACTGCGCGTGCATCCCCAGGTGTGGCTCGGCATAGCGGGTTACCCCGCGGCTACCAGGAACGCACGGCGAGCCACGGGGTCCCGCGGATGGGTCGCCAGCGGCCGATGCTGAGTGAGCTCAGCCCCCTATCAGGGCTTGCTGAACTTGCGCCGGCGCAATCGGGATTGCGACCCCGGTGTGCTCGGCGATGGCGCCGAGCGCGAGCATGAAGGGATGTTCCGCATCGACATCGGGGCGGCCGTCGAAGCACTGCTCGTAGACCGAGGCCGCGTGGCGAATGAAGGCGGTCGCCGCCTTCGTGCTCGCGTCCTCAGTGGTGCTGGCGGCCTGCTCGGGCAGGCCATGCCTACCGCCAGCGGAATCCCCGGAGAGCTGGTGTCGGTCGCCAGAAGCACGGCCATGCTGAGCATCAGTCTCTGCGAGCTCGGCGGCGGTCGACGCGAGTCGCCCGATTTCCGTTCTCAGCGCCGCCAGATAGTCCGGACCATGATCGCGCTGAAACGGGTCGTGCGCCCGCAAACTGGCCCCGAGCGCGCGCTGCTGCTCAGCTGAGAGCTTGCCGAGCAAGGCGCACAGGGAGGCCGCCGCGGTCGCCAATGCGCCGCCGTCGAGGGGTCGGCCCTGCTGCGCCCCACCCGGGTCGGGTTCCGGCCGCGGCGGCTCAGGTGGCGGCGGAAGTGCGGTAGCCGTTGCGTCGGCGACGGTCGAGGGCGCCGATTCGAGTACCGCGAGATCGTAGGCGATGGCGCCGATGAAGATCTCCCGCGACATCTCGTCACCCAGTCCGACAGCGGCCAGCGCCTCGCTGATGCCGGTCCGCTGTTCCGGGGTGAAGGGGTAGGGCTCGACGAAGCGTTTGCCCTGCCCCTGTTGGTGTTCGCGATGGGCTCCCTTGCCTTTGAGCCCCGCGCCTTTGACAGTGGTGCCTTCCAGGCCGTCGTTGGCGAGGCGCGTCTGCGACGCACGTTGCATATCCTGGCGCCCGCGTGGCCTGCCCAGATCCGGTGCTGGGATATGGCCTCGGGGTCCAGGCGAGTGCTCGCCTTTGCTGGGGTGGTGGCCGGGTTTACGCATCGCTCGGTCTGCTGCAGGCTCGGATCGCCATTGTTGATGGGTGTCTACGGGGAGTATGGACGCTACGGCGATGGACTGTGCTGCAGATCAGCTGGAAATGGGCTCGCCGTGTTCAGGCATGGCCGCGGAGGAAGGGATTGTGGCGGCGCTCTTCGCCAAAGCTGCTCATGGGGCCGTGGCCCGGGATGAAACGGACGTCGTCTCCGAGGGGAAACAGCCGGTCGCGGATGGAGGCGAGCAGGTCGGCGTGGTTTCCGCGCGGGAAGTCCGTACGCCCGATGCCGCCGGCGAAGAGCACGTCGCCGACTTGCGCAAGACGGGCGTCGGCATCGAACAGCGCCACGTGGCCCGGCGTGTGGCCGGGGCAGTGCAGTACCTGGAGCCGCCGCTCACCGAGTTCGATGATCTCGCCGTCGGCGAGCCAGCGGTTGACGCGGAAGGCCGCGTGGGGCGGGAAGCCGAACATCTGCGCTTGCTGCGGCAGGGCATCGAGCCAAAAGGCGTCGTCCGCGTGCGGGCCGATGATCGGCAGGCCGAGCCGCTCGGCAATGGCCGGCGCGGCGCCGACGTGATCCACGTGGCCATGGGTCAAGAGGACCATGCTGGGCTCGGCGTCCATGGCGGTCAGTTCGTCGATAATACGCTCGGGCTCGCCGCCCGGGTCGACGATGGCAGCGGCCTTGGTGTGCGGGCAGCGCAGTAGGGTACAGTTCTGCTCGAAAGGTGTGACCGGGACGATGCGGTAGTCCATGGTGCCTGGGGTCTCTCTTAAGGTGTTCCGGTGTCGATTCAGGCTGCCGCGTCGGCGCCACGCTTGCTGGTCTTGCCGCGGTGTTTGGCGGTGAGGACCGGGCGGGTTGCGGACAGCCGGTCGTACCAGGCGAGTCCGTCGCGGTCGAACAGCACCCAGAGCAGCCCGGCGCCGGCCGGTGCCAGGGTGAGCGTGGCGAACAGCAGGCGACGCACGGCGTCCGCTGCCCCCAGGGGCCTGGCATCTGTTCGCACCACCTGAGTGCGCCAGGCGCGCATGCCGAGGGTTTGTCGTCCGCCGGTCCAGAAGTACAAGTAGTAACCGAAGATGACCGCAACCAGGTAGGCTCGGAACAGGAGCATCGCGACGCCGTCGATGACCTCGCTGCCGCTGATCCCCTGGTAGAGCGTGTAGTAGAGCGCCGCGGCCACGACAACGACGCCGCATAGCAGCAGCAGGTCGTAGGCTATGGTGGCGAGCCTGCGGAACAGCCCGGGGGCACGGGCCATGGCGAGGGTTTTCGGGGTCAGGGTATCGGTTTCGATGTTGCTTTTCATGCCTTGATGTTGCGGGCGAATGGCGATGTTGTCACGCATGGTGCGGGGTGACGCGGCGGGTTGCCGCTGGGCCGACTGCGTCGATGCGGCCCCTTCGACTAGACTACAGGCCCGACGAGACGCACCTCCACCGCCGTGAAGCTTCCGAGACTCTCCATCAAGCCCGCCGTGTATCGGGTGTTGCGGAACCTGCCGATGCCGCTGATCGCAATGCTGATCGGCGTCGTGGTCGGTCTGGCGGTCTGGGGCGTATTGGACCAGCTCCAGAATCGCCGGGTGGCGGAGATCTTCAACAAGGAACTCAGCGCCCGACTCGATCTGCGCTCGCGGGAGAGCCTGCTGCGCTTCGACCAGTACATGACCAACTATGCCGCCACGGCACGTCTTCTGGCCAACCATCGGCGGCTGGCGCAGTACCTGGAACCCTTGTTCTGGTTTCCGGAGGAGGACGTGGAACCCGTGGTGTACGAGAAGTTCCAGCCCTTCTGGCTGCCGGACTTCTTCGGCCGCAACGCCTTGCTCGCCCCCAGCCATGTGCTGCTGATGGATACCCGGGGCCAGGTGCGCGAGATCTACCAAGCCGGCGCCGCACCGCTGCCGACGGAGATGCTCGCCGACACCAGCGCCTGGGTGGGCGAGGGCGATGACGTGCATACCGTCCTGGCGCGCGTCGGCGACCGGCCCTTCCTGGTGGTCAGTGACCGCGTCGAGGATGCCAGCGGCTACGGCATGGGCCATCTGGTGGTCGTGGTCCCGGTGGACGCGGCCTTTCTGTCGGCGGCGGAGGGCGGTGTCTCCGACGACGACTCGGCGGTAGCACTGGTGGATGCCGACGAGCTGCGCATTCTCGCATCCGACGCGCCCCAGCACCTGATCATCGGCACCCAGCTCGAGCAGTGGAAGGATCGGTTCGTCGTCACCTCCCAGTCGCTACCCGAGTACGAGGGCTCCAACTGGAACATGCTGTTCGCGACCTTCATCCCGAACAGTAGCGTCGAGGCGATCACAAGCCGGGTGGTGGACGTGGTGCGCAAGCAGCGGGTGATCGCTGCACTCGCCTTCGTCGTGGTCTTCACACTCCTGATCTACCTGGTCTCGGCGCGGCTGAACCGGGTGTTGGCGCGCATGACGCGCTTCTCGCAGCGGGCGCTCGACATCCAGCAGCCCAACTTCAAGCGCGGCGGCAACCAGCTGCTGCTGCTGGAGGATTGGATCCAGCACTTCACCAACCTGGTGCTGAAGGCGCGTGAGGAGATGAGCCGCCGACACGAGCATGCCCTGCGCGAGACCGAGGCCCTGAAGGCGGCCGTGATGGAGGCATCGCTGGATGCCATCGTGACCCTGGACCGAGCCGGGCTGATCATCGACTTCAACCCCATGGCGGAATCGATGCTCGGGTTCGATCCGAGCGACGCGATCCAGAGCGATTTTGCGCGGCGCTTCCTAGACCCATCGGAGCACGCAGCCTTCTTGGGCATGCTCGCCGAGTCCGGCCGTTGGCAGATCGACCATCGGCGGCCCCATGCCCGCGGCGAGCTGCGAGCGCAGCGGGCCGACGGCTCACAGCTGCCGGTGGAGATGTCCATCGTGCCCATCGACATCGACACGGAGCGTGTCTACACGCTCTACATCCACGACGTCACACAGCGCAAGGCGGCGGAGCGCGAGATCACGGGTCTGGCGCGTTTCGCGAGCGAGAGCCCGAACCCGATTCTGCGCGTCAACTGTGAAGGGCTCATCGTCTACGCCAACGCGGCGAGCCTGGAGTTGACCCGGGGTTGGGGTACCAGCTCCGGTCGCCTGTTGCCGACGGCCTGGATCGATCAGGTGCGCTCGGCGCTGCAGGATGGGCAAGATCGCGAGCTGGAGGACGATCAGGGTGAGCAGGTCTACTCGCTGCTGTTCGTGCCCATCCCGGACCTCGATTACGTCAATATCTATGCGCGCGACATCACCGAGGTGCGTCGCGCGGAGCAGGAATCGCGCCAGCATCAATCCGAACTGGTACATGTGAGTCGTCTCAGCACCATGGGTGAAATGGCCACCGGCATGGCGCACGAGCTGAACCAACCGCTGGCGGCCATCGTCAACTACGCCAAGGGGGCCAGCCGCCGGCTGCAGAACGGCGTCATGGACCCGGAACCGCTGGTGGAGGCCATGCGCCAGGTCTCGAGCCAGGCGCAACGGGCCGGCGAGATCATCCGCCGGCTGCGCGCCTTGGTGGGCAAGCAAGCGCCGACCCGCGCGGTGATGGACCTCAACTACCCGGCGCGCGAGGTCTGCGGTTTCGTCGAGTTCGAGACCGCCAAGCTCGATCTGCGCATCGAGCAGGATCTCGTCGACATCGAGATCCCGGTCAGCATCGATCTCGTGCAGATCGAGCAAGTGTTGCTCAACCTCGTGCGTAACGCCCTGGATGCGCTGGCGGAACGGCCCGCCGACGAGCGGCGCCTGGCGGTCTTCACCCGCGTCAACGGTGATCACGCCGTCGTCGGTGTGGTAGACAATGGTCCCGGTATCCCGGCGGAGCGCATGGAACACCTGTTCGACGCCTTCTACACCACCAAGGAGAGCGGCATGGGCATGGGGCTCGCCATCAGTCAGACCATTATCGAAGACCACGGCGGCGAGATCCGTGCCGAGTCCGAGCCTGGTCAGGGCACCCTGTTCCAGGTCCGCCTGCCGCTCGCCGACGTGGCGGCGGACGTGCAAGACACCACAGTAATCGAGCAGCCGCCGGCGGCGGCGGGAATGAGTTGATGCAAGCAGAAGAAACCGTATTCGTCGTCGATGACGATGAGGCCATGCGCAGCTCCTTGAAGTGGCTCATCGAGTCCATGGGCATGCATGTGGAGACCTACGATTCGGCCCAGGGCTTTCTCGACGCCTACTTTCCCGGACGCGCAGGCTGCCTGCTGCTGGACGTGCGCATGCCGGGCATGAGCGGTCTGGAGTTGCAGGCCTATCTGGCGCGGCGCGAGCAACGCATTCCGGTCATCATCATCACCGGCCACGGCGACGTGGCCATGGCGGTGAAGGCGATGAAGAACGGCGCCGTGGATTTCATCGAGAAGCCCTTCGACGACGAGGCGCTGATCGTCAGTATCAGGAACGCCCTGCAATACGATGAAAAGCAGCGCGCCCTTCGGTCGCAGCGTGCGGACCTGACCGCGCGCATGTCGGAGCTGACCCCGCGCGAGCACGAGGTCATGGCCATGGTCACCGACGGCAAGTCCAACAAGGAGATCGCCGCTGCCCTCGGCGTCAGCGCCAAGACGGTCGAGGTGCACCGCGCCCGGGTCATGGACAAGATGCGCGCCGATTCCCTGGCGGAGCTGGTGCGGATGGTGATGATCGCGGGCGGTGAGGTGTCTTGACGCGGCCCACGTCCGCCGTGGTGGTGTCAGACGGCAGGGGCCTGCGGCAGCGGGTGCCGGACGATCGGGCCAGCCGCCGCCGCACCCTCGCCTGGGCCTTCTACGATTGGGCCAACTCGGCCTTCGCGACCGTGGTCATCGCGGGCTTCTTCCCGGTGTTCTTCAGCCAGTTCTGGGCACGGGACTTGCCCGCAGCCCAAAGCACCCAGTGGCTCGGCTATACCTCGAGCGCGGCCAGCCTGATCCTGGTGCTGTGCGCACCGATCCTGGGTGCCCTGGGGGATCAGCTCGGTGCCAAGAAACGCTTTCTGCTCGGTTTTTCGCTGCTTGGTGTGCTGGCCACCGCGGCGCTCTACTGGCTCGGCGCGGGGCAGTGGCAGGCGGCGCTGCTGCTCTATCTGGCCGGGCTGCTTGGCTTTTTCGGCGGCAACATCTTCAACGACGCGCTGATCACCGACGTCGCGCCGCCCGAGCGCTACGAACGCGCCTCGTCGCTGGCCTATGCGCTCGGCTACCTCGGCGGCGGTCTGTTGTTCGCGGCCTGCGTGCTGGCGGTGCTGATGCCGGAACGTTTCGGCTTCGCCGACGAGGGCGAGGTCGTGCGCGCGGCCTTCCTCGCCGTCGCTCTCTGGTGGACACTCTTCGCCCTGCCGCTGGCGCTGTTGGTGCCCGAGACGCGGCGCACGTTGAGGCGGCCCCTCGGCGAGGCGATCTCGCGCGCCTTCCAAGAGCTTGCGGGCACCTTTCGACAGGTGCGCGCCCTGCCGAATACCTTCCTGTTTCTGCTGGCATATTGGTTCTATATCGACGGCGTCGACACCATCATGTTCATGGCCGTCAAGTTCGGGTTGGACCTCGGCTTCGAGTCCTCCAGCCTGATGGTTGCGCTGCTGATCACCCAGTTCGTCGGCTTCCCCGCAGCGCTGCTGTTCGGGCGGCTCGGCACGCGCTTCGGTCCCAAGCCGGCCATCCTCGGCGCCATCGGCGTCTACGTGCTCGTCGTGCTGGCCGCGACCCAGATGACGCGGGTCGAGCACTTCTATGCCCTGGCGGCCAGCATCGGACTGGTGCAGGGCGGCATCCAGGCGCTGAGCCGATCGCTGTTCGCGAGCCTGATTCCGGTGGGGCAGACGGCGGAGCTGTTCGGCTTCTACAACATGGTGGGCAAATTCGCCGCGGTGCTCGGGCCCTTCCTGGTCGGGAGCGCGGCGGCGCTGGCCGGCGACCCGCGGCTATCGCTGCTGCCGATCCTGCTGCTGTTTGCCATCGGTGGAGCACTGCTGTGGCGGGTCGACGTCGGGGGCGGCAAGGAGGCGGCGATGGGCTGGCAACCACGCCGTTGAGGATTGGGCGTGCAGGTTCCCAATCTTCGCGGTCTTCGTCGCCCGACCTCGCGGTGCCCAGCCTCGGCTGGCGCCATGCCGAGCTGAAGCAAGGTGCCAAGAAGGCGCGTTACACTCCACCGGACGGATGCGGACACCGCCCGCGACCGACATCGCTTCGAGGCAAACCATGTCGCAGCACAGGCAAAGCACCATTTTCTTGATCGACTTCAGGGGGCATCCTAGGTGTCGAAAGGCAATAACGTACTGGGCGAGCCGTTGGAACCCTGCTCGGACTCCCCGCGCACCGGCTTCACCCGGAGCGGCAGTTGCGAGACGGGCCCGCAGGACCTGGGCTCCCACACCGTCTGCGCCCGCGTCACCAAGGAGTTTCTGGAGTACTCGCGTGAGCAGGGCAACGATCTGATCACACCCGTGCCGGAGTTCGACTTTCCCGGCCTGAAACCCGGCGACTGCTGGTGCCTGTGTGCCGCCCGCTGGCGCCAGGCCTTCGAGGCCGGCTGCGCACCACGGGTGATGCTGCGCTCAACCCACGAGAAGGCGCTCGAGGTCTGCGCCCTCGCCGACCTGAAACGTCACGCCGCGGATCTATCCTGACCTCGGGGACCGCCGACTTGCAATCGGCCTGCCGCAGGCTCGGCGCAGTGCCGGCCCTGTGACGTCAAGGGCCCCAGGACAGACCGGCGGAACCAGATTCCCCCAACCCGCAACCGCACCAATACCTCCGAGCACCCAACCGAGTGGAAAGCTACCTTGGCCTCTTCGTCACCGCTTTCCTGTCCGCGACCCTGCTACCCATGGGTTCCGCAGTGGCGCTCTTCGCCCTGTGCGCCGCAGGCTACGATCCCTGGCCGCTCTGGCTGTGGGGCACCCTCGGCAACACCTTGGGGGGGTTGGTCAACTGGGCGCTCGGCCGCTGGCTGCTGCACTGGCAGGATCGACCCTGGTTCCCCTTCAAGCCGGACCAACTCGGCAAGGCAAGCGCCTGGTACGGCCGCTGGGGCATCTGGACGCTGCTCTTGTCGTGGTTACCCCTGGTGGGCGATCCGCTCACCTTCGTCGCGGGCCTGATGCGGGCGCCGTTCTGGTTGGTGACGCTGCTCTCGGGGCTGGGCAAGGGCGCGCGCTATGCGGTGTTCTTGTGGTTCTACGACATGGGCGCGACGCAATGGGGCTGAACCGGCCGGTCAAACAGGCGGCGCGGGCGGGGCTCTGGCTCTCCCTGCTGGCCATTACCTATCTGGCCCTGACGCCACAGCCCGATCCCCCGGGTCTCGGCTGGGACAAGGCCAATCACGTCGCGGCCTTCCTGGTACTGGCGTTGCTCGCGGATTTGGGCTGGCCCGGTCGGGTGGCGCTGCCCCGGCGTCTGATCCTGCTGTTGGCCTACGGGCTCGTCCTGGAGCTGGTCCAGTCGCTCTTGCCGCATCGGGAGGGTTCCGCCCTCGACCTGCTGGCCGACGCCGTCGGCTTGGGCTTCTATGTCGCTGGAAGGGCACTGCTGCTGCGCGCCTGGCGGGCGCGTGTCGCATCTTAACGCCATCAATCCCGCCGCGGAAGGTGCCGTCCTGGCGCTCCAGCGACTAGCCGACGCGGTCCTGGCGGATCACTTCGGCGTCGCGGGTGAGCCGTGACACATCGCCCCGTTCAGAGCATCACCGGGACGCCCAGGTCGACATCCATCTCACATCAAGTGCTGGCCGGGCCTGACTGGACGCCCTGTGGGTTGGCAGGTAGGTTCGGTCGCTCAGGGGTGAACCAGCACGAGCACCCACCCCGTATTCCCGATGTGCGCAGCGAGTGTCCGCTCACCATCGACCTCGACGGGCGCGTGGTCGGCAGTCCCGACCTTGGCGAGCGTCGCCTCGACCAGGGCATTGATCCTGCCGTGGGCCGACGCAACGGCCTGATCGCCGCCGGCGCCTTGCAGGCCCTCGGCGGTTCGGTAGTAGAGGACCGCCGCCCGTGCCTTGGTGTTGACGTCTTCGATTTCGGCCGCCAACGCAGGGTCGCTGGCATCGATCGCAAGCCCCTTTTCGTCGACCATCAATGCAATGCTGCCATCGCGCCCAAGGCGGGACAGGACGGACCGGGTCAGCTGCTTCAACGTGATGTCGCGGGAGGCGACCCCGAGCAGTCGGTTGCCGTCTTGGATGGGGTAGGAGGCCGTCACCATCATGCCGGCGCCGACCAGATCCAGGTATGGCCTGGTCCAACCGACCCGTCCGTTCTCGACGTCCGCGGCCTGATAGAACTCGGTCTCGGTGGGCGTGCCGTTGTTGACCGCTTCCTCAATCGGCACGTAGGGGTAGATCGCCATGGCGTTGTCACTGGTCGTCAAGTAGACCCAGGAGAAGGGAAAGCTCTCGTAGTCGCCGCGCAACGTCGGAGCCAACCGTTCGAACAGGTCGAATTCCCGCAGGACCGACTCGCTCAACTGGTCACCCGAGTAGCTGTAGAAGGCGGGATACGGCGCCTGAAAGGCTGGGGGCGCGTCGATGTCGTCGGGCCAGGTTCTCACCCCGGTGGTGTTGCCGAGGGTCGAGCGTGATTCCAGCCAGCGCTCGGGGCTGCCCGGTGGCCGCTCGGTTTCGGCCGTGGCCAACCGCCGATAGGTCTCGCCCAGGGCACGCGTGCTGTCGGCGACCGCGGTCAGTACGGTGCCGATGCCCTCCGCCGCGAGTTCCACGAGCGTCTGCTCCAGAGACGCGACGGCTTGCTCGTGCGCGACCTCGGCCTGGACCGGAACGGTCGATATCCATGCCAGTGCCGCGACGATCTGGATGGGCATCATTCGGGTCATGTCGTCTCCTGTCAACGATATCGGGGGGCGCGCTGCCTTGATCGTCAGGGGGCAGGCAGCGCTTCCAGCTCGATCTTCCCGTCAGCGGTCACCTCTATATGCAGTCCGATAGCTTCACTCGTTGCATCGAGCCCGTTAAGAATCTACTCGCTGCGGCTCCTTCGAATCGGCACAAGGACTGCTGGTCGCGCGTTCAACCTGGGCATTGGAGTCGTCGTTTCTTCGTCTACGAGCATTGCAGGCGCGCTTGACCCGCCCTTAGGCTATCAGAAGTCGACTTGGGCCGGATCAAGAACGGGTCAAGGACAGCTGTAGGCTGCTGACATACTCCGGATCGGCGGCAGCGATTTCCGAGCGCTTGGTGGTCAGCGGCGCGCCCGGCGCCGCGGCCAAGAGTGCCAGGGCGACAGCGGCCTCGGTGGGCAAGGCAAACAGCCAGACGACTGCCAGAAACACCGCCGGAACCATGACCAGCACCGCCAGTAGTGAGCCGGCGACGCGCCCCGGATGCTGCCATAGGCTGAGTAGCTCCGATGGACTGCGGTTGATGCCAATCTTGAACATCAGCATGAAGACGGTGATGGAGGTGAAGATCAGCAGGGGTTCCATGTTCCTCTGGGTGCTCCGGGGTCAGCGTGTGGTGGCGAGCAGGGTTGATGCGAGCATGCGGCGAGGCATATTCAACCACGCCGGTTGCACAGTGTTGGGGTTCAGAGTGTGCTCCAACCTAGATGGCGACTCCGCCTCGTCGTGCCTTGCTCAGCACCCTGCAGGACGCACCCTGACGACCGTCCGACGACTCCATCTAGGTTTGATTCTGGGCGGGCGGTGCTCGACAACCACAAGGATGACCAACTTGACGCATCAGCACGCATCGGTCCCCCGGAAGCAAACCAGGTACAAGTCATGTCCAAACAGCTCCGTATCCTTGCCCCCTCGCTGTTCTCTATCGCCACCGTCATTGGATTTCCGTCCTGGGCAGTGGAGCCGTCCGGGTCTGGATGGCAATCGCTGTTCGATGGCGAGACCATCGGCAGTGAGTGGGAGCAGGTTGGAGAAAGCAACTGGCGCGTTGAGGACGGGGCCATCGTTGCGGATGAACGCAGCAGCGAGACCCCGGCGCACCTTCGCACTAAGGCCAGCTACAAGGACGTCGAGGTGTACGCCGAGTTCTGGGCGAGCGATGACGCGAACAGCGGCATCTTCCTTCTGAACGGCGAGAAGACCGTGGAGCTGACGGACGACACCTACACGGAAGGGCCCCTGACGCTGCAACACGCGACAGGAGTGATCAAGTTCCGCAAGGTGGCGATCAGGCCGCTGTAGCCTGGAAGGGGCGGTTTGGCGCTTGTCCGGATGCGTCCCGCCGGGTGGCTGCCATGATGAACCTGGGTGGCGCAACCGTTCTATCCCGGCCGCATTGTGAAAGGCTTCGCATGGGCTGGGCCGAAGTCGGAGGCCCAACCTAGGTGGCTGTCGGTGAGGGCCGCCGGCGAGTGCGTTGGGCTGTTCACTAGGTTACGCAGCGTCGCGGCATTCGCGGCTTGCGGATCGTATAGGGCCTGCACCGGGACGGGATTGCGCAGCACCCCCGGTGCCTCCAATAGCTCTCCGGCTCGACGAATGACCACCAGTTGTTCCGGCGCATGCACCTCCACCAGCGCAATGGCAGAGGATTCAGCCTTCTTGTCCAGTTTGCCGTCGTAGACGCTGGTGGCTTCGAGCAGCGGCGTGAAGGGGCGGTCGTTCGTGCAACTCTGCCAGCGGACGGGGCTGAGAGAGTTGGGCCGGTAGAACTTGATCAGCTAGGGCTCGCTGTCCGGATCGAAGCTCCAGGCGCGGCTGAGCATGGACGTGTCCGCGCCGAAGTCGAGGCCGGGTGCTGGAGCCGGCGCCGGGTCTTCCGCGGCCGGCGCGCTCATGGCGACGGCAGCGGCAGGTGCGGGGTCGATGGCCGGTGCGCGCGCAACGGGCGGTGTCGGTGCGCGTCCGCTGAGGCGGTCGTAGCAGGCGAGCCGGCCGGCATCCGCAACCTAGCCACCGTGTCCTCGCGATTGCAATCCGTCCGACGTCACAATCGAAGTCAGACGTCTGCGGGGATGATGGCCTTGTGTGGCAGCGCCAAGGTGTACGATGCAAGGTTGATGCTGAAGATGAGCAAGTGGTCGCTGACGACGCATGCATGCCAGTCTGTTCACACCGGCAGGCTTGGCAAACATCGAGGCTATCCCCAGCGGATCTTAAGAGACACGACGTCGCCGCTCGCGACCGATCCAGATCATGCCCAACGCAAGCAGTGCAAGGGTTCCGGGCAACGGCACCGAAGCGACCACTTGAAAGGTCGACGGCGAAGCGCCCTGATCTTCGTCGATCACCAAATCCCCGCCCGAGGTAGCGAAGGTTCCCGTCGACTGCAAGCTAAACCCGTTGAGTAGCACGGGGGTCACAAGGTCACTGGCGTTCGCGGGGACGACGGCGCTAATGAAGCCCGGTCCCTCAAAAGTCGACGTATTCACAAGCGCAAAATTGCTGTAGGAGACGTCCTGCCCAATCGAGTTTAAGTCGAACGAAGCAACGCCCCACGCTGAGTCGACTGTATCCAATAATTGAACGGACCAGTCGTTGGAGGCGTCGGCAATCGTGATGGTGGGTGCAAGAAAGTTCGACAGACCAGAAATCCCGCCCTGGGAAATCGCTTGCACATTCGCCGTGTCGCCCTCGCCGGTGATGGACCAACTGGCGTTGGAGAATGAGACTCCGTCTAGGGAGCCGTTCATGTTGATACCTGAAAGGGTGTAAGTCACCAATGCGGCTTGCGTCGAAAACGATCCAAGCAATCCGGTCAGGAGCAACATGATCGTGCCCGCGACGCGTCGGGACTTGGTGCGGGTGTGGAAAGCAAATGTGGGCATGGGGAACCTCTTGTAGCTGGCATGAGATGGAGGGCTGCTCTCGGACGAGCCTTCCCCGAAACCTCGCGACCCGTAGCTGCCTTGGAGTCATGACATCGGACCCATCGGGTCTTGCACTCGACGGGCCGTCATTCTTGAGCGTGACGCGATGGGCTTTGGAGAATCTCGGCACCACCGAATTGTCCGCGAGGGGCTCGGCGTGTTCGAGCGACTTGTTCTACGCCAGAGCGACGCATCTCTACGCGCGACGGAAGCGCGGGATACGGATCGGCGATCAGGGCGATTCAGGGTTCCTGCCGGGACCGCGTCGCAGAGAACCGGGTGTGTAGCCGAACATGCGGCGAAAGGCGGTGATGAAGTGGTTGACGTGGGAGTAGCCGAGGCGTGCCGCCAACACCTTGAGTGGGATATCGCTATCGCAGACGGCTGCACGCGCTTGATGCAGGCGTTGCGCGGTGATGAAGCTATGGATCGGCGCCCCGTACTCGGCCGCGAATAGTGCGTTGAGTTGCCGTGCCGAGAGGCCAGCGTCCCGCGCCAAGCTGTCCAGGCTTGGCAACTTGCCCTCCAGTGTCGACAAACGGTCATGGATCTCTCGCACTCGGGCCGGCGCCGCGGTCCGATGCTCCCAGGACGATGCGCCGGAACCGAAATCGGTGCCCAGGGTGGCGAGGAAGCCGACGGCCTTGGCTTGGGCCTGGAGTATCCGCAGTGTCCCCGTCGTCTGTGGACTGATGGCCGCTCGCAGTTGTTCAGCATGGCGCGGCGGCAGGCGGTGCACCGCGACGCTCGGCAGCGCGTCTACCCTCAGCGTTCGTTTTAGGGACGCGCTCTCGGCTTCCCCCAACAGCAAGCCGAGTTGTTCATCGCTCAGCGTCAGGCCGACGATCTCGCTGTTCGCCGACGCATCGACCTTGGCGACGACCTTCAACCAATCGGTATGGCGGAACAGCGCCGTCCCGGGGCCGAAGATGAGCTCCGCGCGCGGACACTGCTCTGCATGACAGATCTTGCTGCCGAACGCAACGACGGCCGCGAAGCTTGGGGAGTCGTAGCGGACCTCAGCCTCCAACACTGTCACAAGATGACCGAATGCCCGTTTCTTGAACCGATGTACGCCACGGTACAGCGTCATTCCCAACCCGAGAGGCAAGAGCTCCAACCAACCCTCGCCGAGTTCCGGTGCAATGGGGTAAGGCTGTCGCGTATGACCATTGTCGGGAGAAAAGCTGGCCTCTTCGAACTCGCCGTTGAGTAACCACCGATAATCGACGCGGGTGAAGTGGAACGGCGTCTTTGCTTCTGGAGTTCCGGTTGGGCTGACCAAGTGTTGCATTCTCCGTGGGCGGCGGTGAGGCGCCAAATGCTTGCAGACGAGTCAAGTTTGGCCTCATCGTTGTCGTATTGCACGAAGGCGGCAGCGGCCGATTGCTCCTACCGGGGGGCAGCAAGACTGATCTCGGGACTCATGACAAGGCCGACGCCGGACCGCGGCCGGGTGACTGTGCCGCGATGAAGAGAAACTCAGCAGTCGATGGCCCGGCGCCGATGCCGCAACGGGCCTTGCGGTCTGGTCGCACCTCGGCTCGGTCGCCTAGCTCCTGAGTTCCCTGGGCGATTTCGGCGGCCTTAGGTCCGCGGCGAGCTGCCGTCCGGTTGCTCAGGCACCTCGCGGCCGCCCTCTGTGCCAATGCAGGCGAGGGCAGGACCTTGGCTACACTCCCGACAAACAAGCCGCCCCTTGCTCGGTACGCCATGGACCTAGCAGCATCGGCGGCGGATCTCTGGAAGACATGGGCCAGGCGCTCGGTGACGAGGGCGGTCCGATGCCTCCAATGCCGCGCCGAGCCGTTCTCTCCGCCCGCGGACCGCCCGGTGATCCGTCCGATGATGCTCCCGGCATTGCTGATGCTGTACCTGTGTCTGGCGCAGCCCGGCCGCTCGCAGACCAGCGGATTCGGCTACGCGGTGGAGCTGGAGCCCTTGGGTGATGCACCGATCGATGCCGCTCTGTTGAGCGCATCCATGCTCGTCGCGCTCGGCAACGAGCCCGTTCTTCCCATCGCGCTGATTATGCGCGCCGAGGCCGACCGCCTGCGCCTGGACGACGTGCTGTGCGGTTTCGGTTACTGCGACGCGGCCATCGACATCGAGGTGGACCGGCCGGATCTCGTTGCGCGTCGGTCTCGGCCTGGATCGGCTCCAAGTCGACAGCGACCGGTGGGGTGGGACGACGTTGGAGGGCGGGCGCGCCCTCGGCGAGCGCTTACACCTGGGCGCGCGTCAGGGTCTGGAGGGCGGTGACCCGCGCGCCGTCTTCGGCCCGAGACTCGCCCCGCAGGTCCGCTTCGAGAGCGACGTGGGCGCAGGCGACGTCGGCGCGGGCGCCGCCTTCGAGTTGGAGTATTGAGCAGGTTCAACGCCGCGGAGTGGTGTCGGCGGCTTCCGACGCCTTGGCCGGTGCCGCATACCACTGCTCCTTCGGCACCAGCTTCGGCTCCGGCGGGTCCGCGATGTAGGACGGCGTCATGATGGCCACGCCGTACTCGTTGAACACGTCCAGGATGTTGCGGTGCAGCGCGGAGTAGATCTGCGCCATATTGTTGGCGTCGTTGCAGTGGGCGTTGATCTCGTAGGTCACTGCAAAGTCGCCGAGCGCATGCTGCAACACGAAGGGCTTCGGCTGCTTGAGCAGCCCGCCGGTCCGCTCCGCAGCCTCCTTCAGCATGGCCTCCACTTGCCGCCAGGGTGTCTCGTAGCCGATGCCGACCGTCGTATGCAGGATCAGCCCTTGTTCGCGCGCACGCGCTGAGTAATTGATGACCTCTTCGTTCAGGACCATGGTATTCGGGATGACGATCTCCTCGTTCTTCAGCGACTGCAACCGCGTGGTCAACACCCGCAGCTCCGTGACACTGCCCACGGTGTCGGCGATTCTGATGCGGTCGCCGATCTTGAACGGACGGCGGTACAGTAGGCTGTAGCCGGCGATGATGTTGCCGATAATGGACTGCGAGCCCAGCGAGATGATCAGCCCCACCAGCACCGAAAGCCCCTGAAACGCGGCCGAGTCGGAACCGGGGATGTGGGGATAGGCCATGACAATGGCGAACAGAATCACCACCAGCCGAACGATGCGGTAGGTCGGCAGGGCCAGGTCCCGTTCGAGAGACGCGAGTTTCACCGACCCGTTCTCGACGCCGCGGAAGAAGGCGCGAATAGTCCCGAGCAGGTAGCGGGTGATGAAGAACAGGATGATCAGCCACATGAGGTCCGGGATGGCGCCCAGCACTCCGCGACCGATCTCTTGCAGCGGACTCAAGATCAGGCCGAACAGCCAATCGGCGAAACGGCGCGTCCAGGGAAAGAGGCCGAGCACGAACTGCGTACTCAGGTACAGGGTCAGGGCTACCAGCGCGAGAAACACGGCCTTGGTCAGCGCTCGCAGCCCCCGGGTCAGGTTACGCGAGCGCAGCAGCCGTGCAGACCTCTGCTCCAAGGTCCGGATCTGCGTCTGCAACCGTCGATCCAGCAGATCTGCCAAGAGCCGAAACGCCTTCGCGAAGCCGAAGATCAACGTCGCCGCCAGCATCACCGTCGCCAGCGCGTAGCCGGTCTTCTCCAGCAGCACCTCGGGCTCTCGGTCGTGGCGATAGGCCGTGATCACCTCCTGCACCCGGTATTGGATATCCGCCGCCAGCACCTCCCGGGTCAGGCCCTCGATCTGTGCATCGGCGTCATAGATCTCGTGCAGCACGCGCTCGCCGGCCAGCAGCAGCGTGCGCTCGCCATCGACACGGAGGGTGAGATCGTCATCGGCGAAGTTCTCGTCTCGGGCCGCCGCGACGATGTTCCGGGTGATCAACCGGGCCCGTCGTGCCGCGGGATACGAGGCCGTGCCGCGCACCTTCATGACCAGGTGACCGTCCACGACGACCTCCGCCAGTTCCACGGTGACCTGGGAAGCCGCAACCGGCACCGCCTCGACCGGGCGCTCGGCGGCATCAGCGGCGGCGGTCCATGGACAGGCGATGGACAACACGAGCGCCAGCGCGGTGTTGATCGAGCGGCGGCAACGTTCTTCTGTCGCTGACTGTTCTCTGCGCATGGTGTCTCTCTCTTGGTGCTACGTCAGAAAGAACGGCGCCGAATCACCCGGGCACCGGCACGAATGAAGCGCCACTCGCTTCATCGGCCCCCCGTGCCTCGGTCGATACGAGAAGGGCTCAGGACAGCTGTCATGCAGGATACGCGTGCGGCCGAGACGCACAGAGTAGCCGCGGCGACTCGCATAGTGCCGCTCCAGGTCGCCGGCCTGCGCGGGATCGCGGTCGGTGGCAAACAGAATCTCGGTCTCTAAGAAGCCGGGCCTCCGGCGGTCGATCCGCAACAGGGTCGAACCGACCGCTCTCGAATATGCCCGGCACCGGCATCAGCTCGGTGCGATTCAGCGGCGCCGAAGCACAGCCCGCCAGCAGCAGCCCGCCGAACCAGGCCAGCCCCACTCGAAGATCCCGGCGATGATCAGGTACACCCAGGCCATGTGTTATACCCGTCACACACAGGTTTTCGGTCGCGATGCACGCCCCTCGCACCCGAGCGCTGCGTTACGCCTCCTCGTCATAGTGAGGCTATGACTCGTCGGCGTGCCTTGCTCTCAGGCACGAGGAGCGCACCTCGCTTTCCCGAAAACCCATGCGCGACGGGTATAACTCTCGCACATCAGCCTGCTTCCTACGCCATCAACTCCGCCGCGGCAGATGCCGGTCGTAGCGCTCCAGCAAGTAGCCGACGCAGTCCTGGCGGATGACTTCGGCGTCGCAGGTGAGCATGGACGGCATCACCGGCAGTCTCAGCCGCAGCTCGCCGTCCTCGCAGACGAAGTAGCGCCGGGCGACGTCCCGGCCCCACTCGTCGCGGACGTCCAGCGGCGGGCGTGCATCGCCGCAGTTGCCGAAGGCAGTGCCCGGCGATAGCTCGCGGAAGTTCAGGTGCTCCAAGGTCGGCGAGAGCACCAGCGGAGCGGTGGCCGGCGGGAAGGCGAAGTCGACGTTGTCGGGGACGCGAATGCGCGCCACCGTGTGGAAGATGTCGATATCGTGCTCCGGCACCGGTGTGTCCGGGATCTGCGACAGGTGCAGGCAGGCGTCGATGAACTCCCGCGCGTGCTCCACGCCGAGCCGGTCCTTCACCTTGCCGCACTCCACCGTCACGGCCGGGCACAGTGCCGCCATGGCCTGCGATTGCACGCCGCGCGGTCGGGTGAAGTAGACCACGGTCCGGGAGAACAGGGTCGCCAGGTGCAGATAGCGGTTGTCGATGAGGTTGACGCAGGCGTAGTGGGGGTTGATGCCGGTGTTGTTGTGCAGATCGATGCTCGCGAACAGACCGCGGGCGGCGACACGCTCCACCACCTGTTGCATGACGTCATGGATGGGCGTGTGCGCCAACTCGGAGCCCGGCCAGACGCGGTTGAAGTCCGGCTGCTCGGGCAGGTGGCGCATGCCGGCCGCGGCGGCGCGGACGTTACCGATGAACAGGACCAGATCCCGCGGCAGCGGCCGCTCGCCGCCGCCGACCTCGTAGTCGCGCAGCACGGAGCGGATCGCCTCCCAGCCGACGGTCTCATTGCCGTGCATCAGCACGGACACGAACAGCGGCGGTTGGCGCTGGCCGGACAGGTGGATCAGGGTCGGGCCGTCGAGCAGTCGGCCGAGACCTGCCGCGTCCAGGTCCAGCAGGTCATCGGGCAGCGCATCGAGCTCGTGTAATGGTGTCGGCTCCGATTGCGGGGCGCTGAGGTCGCTGGCGTTCGGGTCGGCAGTCGTCGGGTCGGCGGGGGTCGGCAAGGCTCGAATTCCTCGGGTTCGGCGGGCTCGGTACGAGATGATGGCGCGTTGGTCTGTACGAGCGTGTCGGGTGGTCTGGTTTGTTGCGGGCCTCAGGTCAGGGTCCATTCATGCACCGCCCGGCCGCTGAGTTGGCGTTCCAGGTAGGCATCGGTGAGGCCCTCCCAGTCGCGGCCGTAGCGTGCGGCCCAGGCGCGCTGCCAACGGGCACCGGTGCGGTTGGTGCGCACCCGCTGTTCGACGATGCCGAGCCAGTGCTCGCGCTCGACGGCGTCCACTCCGAGGTCCGCAAGGCCGATATGGGCGAGCGGCAGCAGGTGCTCGATAATCAACTCGGACAACGCGACGCGCGATCGATCCTCCCAGGCGACGCGGACGTCGAGGCCGTATTCGGCGGCGAGATAGAAATTGGCCCTCGCCTGCGGGAATGGAATGCGCCGCTCCGGCGGCTCCTCGGCCCTTGCCAGGGCATGGACGGCGCCGAAGTAGAAGGCGGCGTTGGCGACATTGTCGAGGACGCTCGGCCCGGAGGCGGCGACGCGGTGCTCCAGGCGCAGGTGCGGAATCGGGGTCTGGCCGGGCCGCGTGTCGAAGCCGATCAGGGGTCGATTCCAGCGCCAGATGGTGCCGTTGTGCAGGCGCAGGTGGGCGAGCTGTTCCGGTGGTGTATCCATCAGATGTGGCAACAGCACCGGGTAGCGGCGGATGTTGGCACGGAACGCATCGAGCACCGTGCCCCAGGCGTAGTTGATGCCGAAGCTGACGCGCTCGCGCAGCGGGCTACCGCCGACCGAGACGGCCTGCTCGAACAACGGGATGCGCGTCTCGCACCAGAGTTCGCGGCCGAACAGGAAGGGTGAGTTCGATGCCATGGCGACCATGGGCGCGGACAGGATCTTGGAGGCGTTGAAGACCCGCGCCGATTCCGCCGCCGACATCTTGATATGGATCTGGAACGAGGTTGCGGCGGCCTCGAGCATCACGTCGCGCTGCTCGAACGTCAGTGGCTGTTCGCCGTGGATTTCGAGCCAGATGGGTGCGCCCTCGCGCAGGCGCAGGATCTGCTCGTTGAGCGCGCGATAGCGCTCGCGGGGTGTCATCTGCGCCATGACCATGTGGTCTGCCCGCAGTGTCGGCAGGATGCCGCAGGTGAGGACGTCCGCCTCCAATTCGGAAGCGGCCTCTCGGACACGTGCGAGGGTGCGCTTGAGCTCCGCGGCGAGGCCGCTCAGCGCGTCGCCGCCGAGCAACAACGGCGTGCCGTTGAGCTCCAGGTTGTATTGCGCCAGTTCCGGGACGACCAGCGGGTCGTCCATGGCCTCGAGCAGCGGCTCGATCACCGGCGCCGGTGCACGGTGGCGACGGTCCACCAGCCAGGCCTCCAGCTCGAAGCCCGCCTCGCGAGGCGTGTCGGCGAAGCAATCCTCGGCGAACCAGCTCGCCAGCAGGTCCGTCTCGGTGCGCAGCCGCGCCTTGAACTCCGCGAAGTCTGCGGCCGTGAACTCGGTGTCGGTGATGTCCTGGCCCATGGGTTGGATGCGCTGCTGTCGGCGTTGAGGACCGGGCTCAGCCCGCTTCTTCGGTTAGCATCCGGTCCAGCCGCTCCAGCCGCTCGGGTGTGCCGACGTCGAGCCAGCGGCCGGTGTGCTTGAGGCCGCTCACCAGGCCGCGGTCCATGGCGTCGAACAGCAGCGGCGCGAGCGGGAAGGCCGTTGGCGGTGCATCGGGATCATGGCCCGCGAATAGCGCCGGCCGATAAAGGCCGATGCCGGCGAAGGTGAGCTTGTCGCCGCTGTCACGGGTGACCCGGCCGCCGGCCAGCGCGAAGTCCCCGTCGGTATTGTGGCCGGGGTTATCCACCAGCGCGATGGTCGCGAGGTCGCGGTCCGCGATGGCATCCTGCGTGGTCATTCGGCCGTAGTCGAAGTCGCACCAGACGTCGCCGTTGGTGACGAGAAAGGGCTCGGTGCCGTCGGAGAGCATCGGTAGCGCCTTCAGGATGCCGCCGCCGGTCTCCAGTGCCCCGTCGTGGCCGATGGCGCGGCCCTCCGGGGAATAACGAATGGACACTCCGTAGCGCGAGCCGTCGCCCAGGTGCGCCTCGATCTGTTCACCCAGGTGCGCGTGATTGATGACCAGTTCCGTGAAGCCGGCCGCCTTGAGTCTTTCGATCTGATGCTCGATCAGCGTCCGCCCGCCGGCGGTCAGCAGCGGTTTTGGCGTGTGGTCCGTCAGCGGCCGCATGCGGTTGCCGCGCCCGGCGGCAAGGATCATGGCCTTCATGTTCAGTTCGGCTCGGTGGCTGCTCCGACGGAAGAACATACCAGAACGGCGGGGTGCTGTTGTTCGGGCCGGATGCGGATCACACGTGATGCTGGCATCAATGTGTGTCGACATGGCCGAATACGACCGTGTCATGCAACCCTTGCAAGGCAAGGTCCGCATCGGCGGTGCGCTGACCCGTTCCTCGATGATCCTGAACGCGGCGGGGGAGCGAAATCCTTGCCGCGATGATGTGACCGCGCCGGCGGGGCAGCGGCCACTGGCTAGTCGCCCGATGTCCCGCCGCCCGACTGCGCCTTCTTGAGTGCCTGACTGCGGGCGTAGCGCTGGTAGTTCCAGCCCCGCTCGTAGGCCCGCTCGGTGACGAAGCCGAGGCTGTTCCGCATGCGGCTTGCCAGCACCACGGCATCGGTCGCGAGCACCTCCTCGCCCTGTTCGTCGAAAAAGACCAGCGCCGGCAGTTCGGTGAAACCGAGTGTCTCGTACCATTGCCGTGGGTTGGTGCGGCGGCCGTCCGGGGTCAGCACGGGCGTTTCGGCGTCGCCGGTGTCGAGTCGCACCAGGTCGAAGCCCGTGAGCGCGGAGCGGATGTCCTCGTCGCCGAGGACCTCGGCGTGGAAGCGCGTGCAACGGGTGCAGTCCTCATCCTCGAACAGAACGAGCAGGGGGCGCTCCGCGGGCATCCGATCACGGGCGAGAGCGTAGGGCGGGGCGTCGAACAGCGGGTCGTCCCTCATGGACCAGACGGCGTCGTGCGCACCCGCTGCCCTGTCGGAGAGGTAGTCGCGCAGGGTCATGTCCGCGTGGTGGCCGTCGATCAGGTAGTCCAGCACCTGGGCGAAGCGCGCGGGTGCGTAGTAGCCGGTGAGTTTCAGTAGCGGTTGTCCGTCGGTATCGACGAATACCAGTGTCGGCGCGAACTCGACGCCTGCCACGATGGCGAAGTCCTTGACCGGCAGACTGTTGCCGGTGAAGTCGGTCAGTTCGGCATCGGAGAAGATCTCGAGACCCAGGGCCTCGAAGTGCCGCTGCAGTCGCTCGGCGATGGCCGGATCACCCAGACTCTTCTCGATGAACAGGTGGCAGTAGGAACAGCCCTGAGTGCTAAAGAACAGGAACAGGCCCTGCTTGCCGGCCTCGGCCGCATCGGCGGCGTCCTGCGGTAGGTCCAGGAAGCCGGCCTTGAACCAGTCCGGGTAGTGGATCTCATAGATGGCGCCGTCGTCGAAGCCGGCGTCGAGGCCATCGTCGGGGTCGGATGCGTCCGCGGCCCGCGCGAGTGTGCCTTGGGCGAGCGCCACGAACAGGCAACAGATCAACGGTAGCCGTGCCCGCAGGACGGTCCGGGCGATTGCACCAAACCGACTGGACAGACGCCAGGGACGGCGTCCAACCGCTTCGGTTCCGGGGGTGGTCCTGCGAGTCGCTGAAGACATGCGGCGAGCCTGTGGTGTCCGGCTGCTGGCATTCTACAACCTATTCCTTGCCCTGGGACGGGGCGCGGCGACTCGCTCTGGTGCCTGGCCTTTCTGCTCGCTGCGGGCCTCGGGTTGGCATCCCATTCGGGTTTGGCCGTCACCTGCAGCATCGGCGTAGCCGACAGCCTCGTCGCCGTCGGCCCGGCGTCGAGGCGGCCGGCGGCGCGTCCGACTGACGGGACGTAGGGCTGTGCTTGCCCGCCTCAGTCCGCCGCGGTGCGCCCGGCGAAGGCGGCGATCTCCTCATCCCGGTAGTGTGGATCCGTCCAGCAGCGCGGCAGAGCTTCGCCGGAGGCGAAGCGCAGTCGATTCTTCTCGAAGTAGGCCGGGTCCTGCGGCTCCTCGCCGTAATGCAAGCGGCCCACCAGGCTCTTGTGCAACGGGCTGTAGAGGTCGGTGATTGCGAGCACCTCCACGAGCTTTCCGGTGTCTTGGTCTTTCAGCAGCATGTCGGCCTCCGCTGGGTGGTGCGGTCAAGGCGGCCGTCGGGCGGCACCCATCGCCCATGGTCTCACTCTCAGTTTAGACCCTGTCCAGCAAGGCTTGAGCGCCGGCGCCAGAGCAGGTAGATGGCGGGTATCACGAACAGGCTCAGCAGCGGCGCCGTGATCATGCCGCCGACCATGGGCGCGGCGATGCGCCGCATAACCTCGCCGCCAACGCCGCCGAGCAGCATGATCGGGAGCAGGCCGGCGAAAATGGTGGCGACGGTCATCGCCTTCGGGCGGATGCGTAGCGCCGCGCCCTCGATGATGGCCTGCTTCAGGTCCGCCAGGGTACGCAGGCTGCCGTTGGCACGCCTGCGCTCGAGCGCGTTGTCGAGATACACCAGCATGACGACGCCGAACTCCGCCGCGACGCCCGCCAGCGCAATGAAGCCGACAGCCACCGCCACGGACCAGTTGTAGCCGAGCAGATAGATCAGCCAGAGACCCCCGACCAGCGAGAAGGGCAGGGACAGCATCACGATCAGTGCCTGGGTGATGCCGCGGAAGGTGAGGTACAGCAGCAGAAAGATGATCGCGAGCGTCGCGGGTACCACCTGCGCCAGGCGCTCCCGGGTGCGCTGCATGTACTCGTACTGGCCGGACCAGGTGAGCGAGTAGCCGGGCGGCAGCTCGACCTGTTCTCGCACGACCTCGCGGGCCTCCTCGATCCAGCCACCCAGATCGCGGCCGCGGATGTCGACGAAGGTCCAGCCGTTCAGGCGGGCGTTCTCGCTCTTGAGCATGGGCGCGCCGTCGGCGACGACGACCTCGGCGACCTGGGCCAGCGGTACCTGCGCGCCCGTGGGCGTGACCATGGGCAGCTCGCGGAGCTTCTGGATGTCGTCGCGCTGTTCGCGCGGAAAGCGGACGTTGATCGGGTAGCGCTCCAGCCCCTCGACGGTGCGGCTGACATTGATGCCGCCGATGGCCGCGGCGACCGTATCGTTGATGTCGCTGACGTTTAGTCCGACCCGCGCCGCGGCGAGCCGGTCCGGGCGGATCTCGATGTAGCGTCCACCGGCGACCCGTTCGGAGTAGGCCGACGCGGTGCCGTCCACCCGCATCAGGGCGCGCTCCACGTCCTGGCCGATGCGCTCGATCTCCTGAAGGACCGGCCCCGCGATCTTGACCCCCACCGGCGTCTTGATGCCGGTGGCGAGCATGTCGATGCGGGTCTTGATGGGCATGACCCAGGCGTTGGTGACGCCGGGCAGGTCGACCGTCGCGTCGAGCTCGTCGATGAGCCCATCCAGGGTCAGGTCCGGCCGCCAATCGGACTTGGGCTTCAGCTGGATCAGGGTCTCGATCATGGTCAGGGGCGCCGGGTCCGTGGCCGTATCGGCGCGCCCGATCTTGCCGAACACCCGCTCCACCTCCGGCACGCTCGCAATGAGCCGGTCGGTCTGTTGCAGGAGCGCCTGTGCCTTGCCGATGGAGAGTCCGGGCAGGGTGGTGGGCATGTACATCAGATCGCCCTCATCCAGGTCCGGCATGAACTCGGAGCCGAACCCGCGGTGCCAGCCGGCGAGTACCGGCACGCCCTGCAAACCCTCCCGCCACGCGTCGGCGAGCCCCTGCTGCCAGCCCTCCACCACGTCCATGGCCGACTCCGCCCGTGCCGAGCCCCACTGCCAGCCGGCGGCGCTGGATGCAACCGACAGGGTCGCCATGGGCCACTTCAGCGGCGCAAGCAGGCCGCCGACGCCGGCGATGGGGATCATGGTGCTCCAGAGCACCAGCAGCGCCAGCAGTGCCGTGGTCCGCGGCAGGCGCAACACCAGGCGCAGCAGCGGGCGGTAGAGGCGGATCAGCAGCAGATTGAGCGGGTTCCTGGTCTCCGGCGGGATGCGCCCACGCACCAGATAGCCCATGAGCACCGGCACCAGGGTCACGGCGAGCCCGGCGGCCGCGGCCATGGCATAGGTCTTGGTGTAGGCCAGCGGGCTGAACAGCCGCCCTTCCTGCGCCTGCAGTGCGAACACGGGCAGAAAACTCAGCGTGATGACGAGCAGGCTGAAGAACAGCGCCGGCCCGACTTCGACTGCGGCCTCGCCGATGACGCGCCAGTGGGCGTCGCCCGTGGGTCGGTGTCCGTGCTTGTCCTCGAAGCGCTCCAGGTGCTTGTGCGCGTTCTCGATCATGACGATGGATGCATCGACCATGGCACCGATGGCAATGGCGATGCCGCCGAGGGACATGATGTTGGCATTGATGCCCTGGGCGTTCATGACGACGAAAGCTGCGAGCACGCCGAGCGGCAGGCTGATGACCACCACCAGCGCCGAGCGTAGGTGGACCAGGAAGGCCAGGCACATCAGCGCGACTACGACCAGCTCCTCGACAAGCTTCTCCTGCAGGTTGTCGACCGCCTCCAGGATCAACTCGGAGCGGTCGTAGGTCTCGATGATCTCGACGCCGGCCGGCAGTCCCGCGCGGAGCTCTTCCAACCGTGCTTCGACCGCGTCGATGGTGGCCAGCGCGTTCTCGCCGGAGCGCATGACGATGATGCCGCCCGTGATCTCGCCCTCGCCGTCGAGGTCGGCGACGACCCGGCGCATCTCTGGGCCCGTCTGCACGCGGGCGATGTCGCGCAGCAACACCGGTGTTCCGGCGGCGGGGGTGTGCACCGGGATCAGCTCGATGTCGGACAGGGACCTGAGATAGCCGCGGGTGCGGACCATGTACTCGGCCTCGGCCAGTTCCAGCACCGAGCCGCCGACGTCGCGATTCGCGTCGCGCACCGCGTCCATGACCCGCCTGAGCGGGATGCCGTAGGCGCGCAGCTTGTCCGGGTCGATGACGATCTGATACTGGCGCACCATGCCGCCGACGGTGGCGACCTCGGCGACGCCGGGCAGGCTTTGCAGCTCGAACTTCAAGAACCAGTTCTGTAGGCTGGTGAGCTGCGCCAGGTCGTGCTGGCCGGTGCGATCCACCAGCGCGTAGCTGTAGATCCAGCCGACGCCGGTGGCGTCCGGACCGAGCCGTGGCTGTACGCCGTCCGGCAGAGCCGCCGCGGCCTGATCGAGGTACTCCAGCACCCGCGAGCGCGCCCAGTAGAGGTCGGTGCCGTCCTCGAAGATAACGTAGACGTAGGAGTCGCCGAAGAAGCTGTACCCGCGCACCGCCGTCGCACCGGGTACCGAGAGCATGGTGGTCGTGATGGGGTAGGTGACCTGCTCCTCCACTACCCGCGGCGCCTGGCCGGGGAAGCTGGTCTTGACGATGACCTGCACATCCGACAGGTCAGGGATCGCATCCAGCGGCGTTTGCTTCAGCGCCGCCAGGCCCCAGCCCGCGAGCAGCACCGACGCCGCCAGCACCAGGAAGCGGTTGCGTAGTGACCAGAGTATTACCTGATGCATGGCGCAACTGCAAAAATGATTCGATAATTCAATTCGTTGTGCCGAGGTTTGTCAGTGCCTCTCCATCGATGGAAGTAGGCGCCGACGCACGGTGACGACTGAACGAGAACGCGATGGGAGTCCCGATGTCGATGCGCCTGAACCTGCCCTTCCCCTGGAAGCGGCGCTCTCTGCTGGGCACCGGGGCGCCGCTCGACGCCGCCTACTATCAGTCTCTGCACGAGGCAGATCCAGGCTATCGGCAGAACAACTGGCTCGCGGGGGACGCGGGCCTGCTGGCCGGCGAAGGCCGCAACGTCATCGAACTCGGCTGCGGCAACGGACGTTTCCTTGAGCAGGCGCTCGGCCGGTTCGACAAGGTCTGCGGTTGCGACTGGGCGCTGTCGCCGATACTGGTCAAGCTGCTGGCCCGAAACCCGGAGCTGCGCTTTCTGCGGCTGAACCTGATCGAGGACGACCTGCCCGGCGGCTTCGACCTCGCATGCAGTGCAGACTTCCTCGAGCACCTGCCGCCGGATCGCCTGGACGCCGTGTTGGCCAAGATCGACGCTTGCGCGCCACAGGCGTATCACAAGATCGCCTGCTTCGACGACGGGCACTCGCACTTGTCCATCTTCCCGCCCGAGGGCTGGATCGCGCGTTTCCGCGCCATCGACCCGAACTATGCGCTCAGCGTCGACCGCTCGCGCGGCGCGGAAAAGACGGTTGCGATCATCACCAAAGGCATTGCGTTGACGGATCAGGGTTGAGCTCCCGCGGCAGCCGTCGCGTCCGCCGGCTCCGCCAAGCGCGCGAAGCTCGCTCTGAGGCCGGACTCGGAGTCGATCAGGAATTGCCCGGACACGACCACGCGGTCGCCGGGTTCGAGCCCGGACAGGATCTCCACCTCGCCGCCGCGCCACATGCCAGTGACCACGTCCACCGGCTGGAAGCGGCCGTCACCGAGGGCCTTGACGACGCTCTCGCGCTCGCCGGTGACGATCACCGCCTCCGCCGGCACCTTCAGCACCTCGTGTTTCGGGCCGCCGTAGATGGCCACGTCGGCGAACATGTTCGGCTTCAGCGCCCGGTCGGGATTGTCGAACACGAGGCGCACGGTCAGGGTGCGCGTCTCCGGGTCCAGCTCCGGGTAGAGATAGTCCACCCGGCCGCTCCAGCTGCGGCCTGGCCGCGCCGGCATGGTCATCTTGGCCTCCAGCCCCTCGCGGACCCAGTCGATCTGATGCTCGTAGACGTCCACCAGGACCCAGACGCGGCTCAGGTCCGCGATACTGAACATCTCGCTGGATTCCGTGACATACATGCCGTCTCGGGCGGTCATCCGCGTGACGATGCCGCTGATGGGTGCACGCACCGGGATGCGGTTACGCGGCTCACCACTGCGCTCGATGTCGCGGATGACGTCGTCCGGCACGTCCAATAGGCGCAGGATGTTACGCGCCTTGTCCTCGTCGACGCGGCGCCGGGCGGCTGGGCGGTCCTGGGCCAGCAGGAAGTCGACCTGTGCAGACAGGATGTCCGGTGCGTACAGCTCGGCGAGCTGCTGGCCCGCGTCGACCGGCTCGCCCTCCGCGCGCAGGTCCAGCGACTCGATCCAGCCCGACGCCCGCGGGTGGACGTGGGCGAGGCGGGTCTCATCGTACTCGATGCGCCCGACGGTCTTGATGAACTTCCACAGGGTGCCGCGCTCGGCCTCGGCCGTGCGCACGCCGAGCGTCTGGATCACGGCTGGCGTGAGGCCGACCTCCGGATGCTTGCCCGTCATCGGGTCGAGCCGCTTTTCGACCAGATCCATGCCGCAGATGGGGCAGTCGCCGGGTGCGTCCTTGATGATCTTCGGATGCATGGGGCAGACGTACTTGGGGTCCATGTGCTTGGCCGCGTGTTCCAGCGGCATGTCGTCCATGGCCTCGGCCCTCGATTCCGTCGGGGATTGGGTCGGCGTCTCGCTCCGCTCCTGATCCGAGGGATCGATCGGGCTCGGCGTGTCGCCGCAGGCCGCGACCAGCGGTAGCAGCAAGCACAGGATGGAGCAGAGGTGGGGGGGATGCTTGACCATGAGTACCAGGTAGATGCGCGAATGGGCAGTCCCAAGTGCCGCTGCCGCGGGGCCGATCGGATGGCCGCAGTCGCGACGGTTGGGTAGGGCCGGGGAGCCTGTCAGGGCGCGTACTGCTGCCAGAGCAGGTGCAGCGATACCGCAAGCGAGGCCGTCACCAGCGCCGGTCGCACCAGGCGTGCGCCGTGGGTCAGCACCAGCTGGGCACCGAGCCAACCGCCGATGAACTGGCCCGCGGCCATGGTCAGGCCCAGGGTCCAGATGACCTCGCCGCCGGCCGAGAACAGGATCAGCGCGGCCAGGTTGCTGGTGAAATTGAGCAGCTTGGCATTGGCCGTTGCGCGCCTGAGGTTGAAGCCGAGCAGGGCGATGTAGCCGATGGCGAAGAAGGTGCCGGTGCCGGGGCCGAAGAAGCCGTCGTAGAAGCCCACGCCGACGCCCACCGACAGCGCGAAGGTCAGGTCGCCGATGCGGCGGCGGGAGTCGAAGTCCGAGACCCTCGGCGAGAAGAGGAAGTACAGCGAGAAGCCGATGAGCAGGACCGGTACCAGTCCGGCGATGATATCCGCCGCCAGCACCTGGATCGCCGCCGCGCCCGCCGCTGCGCCGACGAAGGTACAGGCGACGGTGACCGCGGCGGTGCGCAGGTCGATGGCACCGGCACGCAGGAAGCGCACCGTCGCGGCGAAGGAGCCGAACACCGACTGGGCCTTGTTGGTCGCCAGCGCCTGCACCGGCGGCAGGCCGGCCCAGAGCAGGGCCGGCACCGTGATCAGCCCGCCGCCGCCGGCCATGGCGTCGATCACCCCGGCGGCGAGTGCGACGACGAAGAGCAGGGCGGCGAGTTCGATCAATTCCAACGGTGGATGCTCCGGGAGTAACGGCATGGGACAGCGCGGAAGGGCGCCCTACGACTTGGTGATCTTCGACTTCGACGGCACGCTCGCAGACAGCTTTCCGTGGTTCCTGTCGGAGCTGAATGCCGTCGCGGCCCGCTGGCGCTTCCGACGCGTTACGAAGGAGGAGGAGCCGTTGCTGCGCAGCATGAGCGCTCACGACATTCTGCGCCATCTGCGCGTGGCCGGCTGGAAGCTGCCCCTGGTTGCGCGGGATCTGCGCCACCGCATGGCGATGGACATCGAGCGCATCCGGCCCTTTCCAGGCGTGCATGCTGCGCTGTGCGGGCTCAGTGGTGCGGGCGTCCGGCTGGGCCTTGCCACGTCCAATAGCCGTGACAACGCGCGTGCGGTGCTCGGCGACGACACCCTGGCGCTGATCGAGTGCATCGAGACGGGTGCGTCGTTGCATGGCAAGGGTGCCCGGCTGAAACGCATGCTACGTGCTTGCGACGTCCCTGCGGATCGCGCCCTCTACGTCGGGGACGAGATCCGAGACGCCGAGGCGGCGCGGACGGCGGGCATCGCCTTCGCCGCCGTGGGCTGGGGTTACAACAGCGCCGAGGCCTTGCGACACACCGGGCCGGCCCTGCTGTTCGAGGACGTCGCCGGACTCGTTGCGGCTTGCGCGGCACGGTCGTTGCAAGTGGGTTCGGGTTCGGTGCAGCAGCCTGCCGCCGGGGCTCGCCGCACCCCGCGATGAATCTGTCCCGGAGCGGCCGGGAGGCTGACCCCGCCGCCGGCGGGATTCAGGCCAGGTTGCGTTTCAGGCCGCCCTTCACCGGTTGCGACCGGGACGGGTCCTCCGGCCAATGGTGCTTGGGGTAGCGCCCGCGCATCTCCTTGCGGACCTCGGCGTAGGCACCGCGCCAGAAGCCGGCGAGGTCGCGGGTCACCTGCAGTGGCCGGTCGGCCGGTGAGAGCAGGTGCAGGAGCAGCGGCTGGCGGCCCTGCCAGATGGCCGGTGTCTCGGCGGCGCCGAACAGCTCCTGCATGGGTGCCTTGAGCACCGGCTCGTCGGAGCCGTCCGTATAGTCGATGGTGCGCTCGGTCCCGGCGGGTGTACGAAGCCGAGTCGGCGCCAGCTCGTCCAGCCGCCGGGCGCCTTCCCAACTCAGTGCTGCCCGGAGCACCTCCAACAGATCCAGGGCGCGAACCTCCGCGAGGCGGGTCTTGCCCTGGAGCCAGGGTGCGAGCCAGTCGGACAGGCTGACGGCCAGGGCCCGATCCGACAGGTCGGGCCAGTCGCCCTCCGGCTCCAGCCGCCGGGCCAGTGCCACCCGGGCCTGGACCTGCCGGGCCGTGGGGGTCCAGTCCAGGGTCGATGCGATGTCTCGCCCGACCGCCTCCAGCAACAGTGCCAGAGCCGCGTCGGCATCGTCGATGGGTGCCGGGCTGGAGTCCAGGACCAGGGCATCGAGGGTCGTCTCGCGGCGGCACAGTACGCCGCCGCGCCGAGTGTCCCAGGCGAGCCGCTCCGTCTGTCCTATCCGGTCCGGGAACAGGGCCTCGAGCGTGGCGCGGTCGGAGGTCAGCGCGGCGCGGATGCGGTGATCGCCGCGTGCAGCCTCCAGGTCGGCGATCACCAGGTAGTCCGATGCCAGCAGCGGATCATCCGGCGGCAGCACGGCGCCCGCGCCGGAGGCGAGCAGAAAGCGGCCATCACGCCCCCGGTTCTGGGCGATGCGATCCGGGTAGGCGAGGGCGAGCAGCGCATCGGCCGTCGCCGGCGGGGTCGAGTCGGCCGGTTCGGTGCCGGGGGCGTTCTCGATTAGGCGCCAGAGCTGCTTGGCTGCGCGTTCGACGGCGCCGAGGCGGCGGCGATCGAACCCGTCGAGGCTGCGTGTACCGCTGCGCTCCTGCCGATGCCCCGCGAGCGCGGCCAGCCGAGGCGCGAGGTCTGCCGGCCTGGGGAGACCCTCGCCGCCAATCCAGGGGTCGCGCTCCTCCAGTAACGCCGCAAGATCACAGGCGGTGCGCCTGGCTGCAGCGGGTGCCCGAGAGAGCATCGCCGCGAGCCTGGGATGCACGGGCAAAGCCGCCATGCACCTGCCCGCAGCGGTGATTCGCCTGGTGCCGTCGAGTGCGCCGAGCCTGGTCAGCAGCGCGACACCCCGTGCCCACGCGGCCGACGGTGGCGGGTCCAGCCAGCGTAATTCATCGGGGTCAGACACGCCCCAGAGTGCCAGTTCCAGCACCAACGGGGCTAGGTCTGTGTCGACGATTTCCGGTGGGCGATGCTCGGGCCTGCGGAGATGGTCGTCCGCCGTCCAGAGTCGGATGCAGTGGCCGGGGCCGAGTCTCCCGGCACGGCCCGAGCGCTGCTCGGCCGAGGCGCGCGAGATCCCCTGCGTGACGAGCCGCGACATGCCCGGGCCGGGCTCGAATCGGGGCTTCCGGGTGAGTCCGGTGTCGACGACGATGCCGATGCGCTCGATGGTGACGGAGGTCTCGGCGAGGTCTGTCGCCAGGACTACCCGGCGGCGGCTGCCTGGCGCTGGTCGCAGGGCCTTGTCCTGCTCGACCATGGAGAGGCTGCCGTGTAGCGGCAACACGTCCGTATCGGGCAGGTCGCCCAGGGCCGTTCGGAGACGCATGATCTCACCCGCGCCGGGCAGGAACGTCAGCAGATCGCCGGTGTGCTCGGCGAGCGCGGTGCGGATGGTCCGGGCCGCGGCGTCGATGAGGTTACGCGGCGTGCGCTCGATGTGTCGGATCGAGACCGGGTGGCTGCGACCGGCCCCGCGGACGATTGCCGCCGAGCGGCGGTCGCCGCCTAGCAGAGCGGCGATGGGCTCCGCGTCGAGGGTGGCGGACATGACCAGGATGCGCAGATCCTCCCGGAGGTCTGCCGCGTCCAGGGCGAGGGCGAGCCCAAGGTCGGCGTTCAGCCCGCGTTCGTGGAACTCATCGAAAATGAGCAGGCCGACACCGGGCAGTTCGGGGTCGGCCTGCAGCCGTCGGGTCAGGATGCCCTCGGTGAGCACCTGGACACGCGTGTCCGGACCGATGCGCCGCTCGAAGCGAACCTGATGGCCGACGGTGGCGCCGACGGTCTCGCCGAGCACCGCCGCCATGCGCGCCGCAGCCATGCGTGCGGCCGGCCGACGCGGTTCGAGCATCAGGATGGCGCCCCCGGCGAGCCAGGCCTCATCCAGGAGTGCCAGGGGCACGCACGTGGTCTTGCCCGAGCCCGTGGGCGCGCTCAGCACCGCATGGCCTCGGGCCAGGGCCGCGCGCAGGTCCGGCAGCGCCGGCTCGATGGGAAGGGCGGGGGAGATGGGGGTGGATCGGTCGGGCAGGTGAGGAGGGGGACGGTCGGCCAGGGCGGGGTCGGCTAGGGGGGTCGGCTAGGGGGGGCGTGGGGGCTCGTCGAGCCCCGGAGGCGTGCGATCAGCTGTTGCTGCGGCGGCGGCGGGTATCGGCCAGGTCGGAGCGGCTCAGCTTGCCGGCCTTGACCAGCCCCTTGCGCACCTTATGGCCGGAGCCGGCCGGCACCAGCACGCGGTGCGGCCCTGCGGCGGGGGTGCGGCCGAGCTTGTAGCCGGGGTTCAGGCTCTTGAGCTGCGATAGCGACACGCCGGACAGCCGCGAAACCTCGCTCAGGCTGATGCTGCTGTTGGCGTGGACCAGTTCCAGTGCTGGGCGGTTCGGCAGTTCGGGCATGCGCAGTCCGTAGCGTTCGGGGGACTCCACCAGCTCCAGCACGGCCATCAGCTTGGGCACGTAGTTCTCGGTTTCGGCGGGCAGGGCGCTCAGCTTCCAGAAGTCTCGCGAGCCATGCCGACGCATGGCGCGGCGCACGCAGCCGGGGCCGCAGTTATAGGAGGCGAGCGCCAGCGCCCAGTCGCCGCCCATTTCGTCATGCAATTGTCGCAGGTAGGCGATGGCCCCGCGGGTCGCGGCCAGCGGATCGTTGCGGGCGTCGTAGGCGCTGTTCTGGGTGAGGCCCATCTCGCGGCCCGTGTAGGGCATGAACTGCCACATGCCGGAGGCGGCGACGGGCGAGACGGCACGCGGGTTGTAGCGGCTCTCGACCTCGGGCAGCAGCGCCAACGCGGTGGGCAGCCCGGCGCGCTCGAGTTCGTCGACGATCATGTGCAGGTAGGGCCGCGCGCGTCGATTGAGGTCGGTAAGATACTGCGGGTTGCGCGCCATGGCGCGGGCCGCGCGCTCGACTTTGGCGTGGTGGCGGATGCGGAGCCCGGGGCCGCGACGGATGCGCTCCCAGAGGTCGTTGCTGTTGCGGCCCGCATAGGTGTGACGGGTACCGCGTCCCACGACCTGGACGTCGGCGGCAGGGCGGACGTAGCCATACTCGCGCGCCGACACGGTGCGCGGTCCATAGTAGTCGACGTCGGCCGCACCGTCGCCGGGACTGGATGCACAACCGGGCAGCAGGCAGGCCAGGGCCGGAACCGACAAGAGCAGCATGGGTCGTGGCGCACGCCGCACCATGCGGGCAAGCCCGCATCCCCCGGTGGACGAGCAACTTTTTTCGTTAAGCATGGCAGTTACTTGACGCAATGGATAGGTTGGGTGTGTTAGTTATTGTTTTTTCTCATGACGGAGTCTAAGGGATATCCCTTAAGTTCGCCATGCCCAAACACGTTGAATTGTTACCGTTCGTCTGCTTTTCGGTGTGGCGGCCGGTGCCCGACGCCCATCCGGCGATATCGGGTTCGGTGTCATGAAGGCCTGCGCGGCGCGGGACGGCGATCCGCTGACCAAGCTCGGCCTCTGGTATCGAACCCCCGTGGGCCGTTACGTCGCCCACGCTGAGACCGTCTGCCTCGAGCGGCTGCTGGCCGATAGCTTCGGTCATTACCTGGTGCAGTTCGGCGCCGAGGCGCAGTTCGCCGATGCCATGGATAGCTGTCGTATCCGGCAGCGGGTCGTCATCGGTGACGCCCTGGAGCCGAACTCCGGCAACACGGTGGGAGTGCGGGCTCTGCCCTTCGAACTGCCGCTGGACACGGCGAGCGTCGACGCCGTCCTGTTGCCGCACACCCTGGACTTCTGTGAAGAGGCGCACCGGGTGTTGCGTGAGGTCGAGCGTGTGCTGATACCCGAGGGGCGGGTTATCCTGTTCTTCTTCAATCCGCTCAGCACCTGGGGGCTGGCGCGTTGGTGGCCTCGTCCCGCGAGCCGGCGTCGAGTGCCCTGGTGTGGAGGGCAGTTGACGCCGTTTCGCGTGGGCGACTGGCTGCGCCTCTTGGGTTTTCAGCAGGAGTCCAGAGACATGCTCGCGTTTCGACCACCGCTCAGGCGCGCACTGGCGCCGGGTACAGACTGGTTGGAAACCGCGGGCGCGCGCTTCTGGCCCATTTTCGGCGGCGTGTTCGCCGTGCGCGCCATCAAGCGTGTGCCCGCGCGCATCCACCGGCTGCCGGCCTGGCGCCAACCTCCGCCGCTCCTGCCGGCCACGTCGGCAGAGCCCACCGCTCGGAGTCACGGCCATGACTGAGGGAACGACTGCGCCCACACCCACGGCGGTTGAGCTCTACACCGACGGCGCCTGCAAGGGAAACCCAGGCCCCGGCGGCTGGGGTGCACTGTTGCGTTGGGGAGAGCACGAAAAGGAACTCTGCGGCGGCGAACCCCAGACCACCAACAACCGCATGGAGCTGATGGCCGTGATCCAGGCCCTGGAGGCACTGAAACGCCCGACCAGCATCGTCATTTCAGTGGACTCGCGCTATGTGCAGGACGGCGTCGAGAAGTGGATGCCGCGCTGGAAGCGCAATGGCTGGCAGACCCGCGAGCGCAAGCCTGTGAAGAACCAAGATCTGTGGCAGCGGCTGGATCAGGCCCTCTTGCCGCACCGTGTGAGTTGGCGCTGGATCAAGGGTCACAGCGGCCACCCCGACAACGAGCGCGCCGACCAACTGGCCAATCGCGGTATTCCACGCCGCCGCTGAAAAGGTCCTCACCAACTTGAGAACACCTACGAAGCGACCGAGAGCCGCGTCGGTCTCGGCGGTGCGTGTCCGCACGGATGTGTCGACCTGCGCCCGCCTTGCGGGTGCCCTCCGTCGAGGCACAGGCGTCGCTCGAGCTGATAGGATAGCGCCCCGCTTGGTCTTTCTATCCCATTCCAGTCGAGACTCTCGCCTTGCAACGATCCGTTCAGCCGCAGCCGGCAATCCCATCTCTAACCCCTTTGGAAATGCGCGCCGCGGGCGGGCTCGCCGCAATCTTCTCCATGCGGATGCTCGGGCTGTTCATGATCCTGCCGGTGTTCGCGCTCTACGCCGAGCACCTGGATGGCGCCACGCCGCTGCTGATCGGGCTCGCCATCGGCGCCTACGGGCTCACCCAGGCGCTGCTGCAGATTCCGTTCGGTCTGCTGTCGGACCGCATCGGCCGCAAGCCCGTGATCCTGGGTGGACTGACGCTCTTCGCGATCGGTAGCGTCATCGCCGCCGGGGCGGATTCCATCCAGGGCGTCATCATCGGCCGCGCGCTGCAGGGCAGCGGCGCCATCGCGGCCGCAACCATCGCGCTGGCCGCGGACCTGACCCGCGAGACCGTACGGACCCGTGCCATGGCGGCCATCGGCATCAGCGTGGCACTGTCCTTCGCTGTCGCCCTGGTGCTCGGGCCGGTGCTCGGCGAGCAGATCGGCGTCGGCGGCATCTTCTGGCTGACCGCCGGCTTCGCCGTGCTGGGCATGGCGCTCTTGGCCTGGGTCGTGCCGACGCCGGCGCGCTCCAGCGTGCACCGGGATGCGCAGCCGGTGCTCTCGCAGCTCGGTAGCGTGGTGCGCAACGGCACGCTGCTCAGGCTCGACGCCGGGATCTTCTTGCTGCATCTCACCATGGTCAGTCTGTTCGTGGTGTTGCCCCTGTCCTTGGCGGAGGCGGGCATCCCGCCGGCTCGGCATTGGCAGATCTACCTGCCCGTGGTGTTGCTGGCCATCGGACTCATGGTGCCCTTCATCCTGCTCGCCGAGCGAGCCGGTCGGGTGCGCGGGGTGCTGATCGGCTCCGCTGCGGGGCTCGGGATTGCGCTGCTCGGCTTCGGTCTGTTGCCGCCCAGCGTCTGGGGCGCCCTGGTGCTGTTGACCGTCATGTTCACCGTGTTCAATCTCTTGGAAGCGGTGCTGCCGTCGCTCGTGTCCAAGGCGGCGCACGCCGGCGCCAAGGGGACGGCCATGGGCGTGTTCTCCAGCGCGCAGTTCGTCGGCGCTTTCCTCGGTGGCCTGCTGGGCGGGCTCGCGCATGAGCAGTTCGGTGCCGATGCGGTCTATTTCGTCGGCGCCGGCGCAGCGCTGGTGTGGCTCCTGGTGGCCGCACGCCTGCGACCACCGTCGGCGCTCAAGCCGCACCTGCTACCCCTGGGCGACCTGTCGCCGCGCGCGTTGGGCGACATCGAGGCGCGCCTGCTGTCCGTCCCCGGCGTCGAAGAGGCGGCGGTCGCACCGGAAGAGGGCGTCGCGCACCTGAAAGTGGACAGTGCTCGCGTCGATTGGGCAAGATTGCAGGCTGCAGTCGCGGTGGTGCCGGTCTCCCGGTGAGTGCTGTGTTGGCGATCGACCTCGCCAACGAAACCCACTGCGACAACTAGCCCAGGTTGGGCGGAGGATTCAGATGGCGCGCAGCGGAATCAATAAGGTCATACTCATTGGGAACTTGGGCGCGGATCCAGAAGTGCGCTACATGCCGAGCGGCATGGCCGTGGCGAGCCTGCGGCTGGCGACCAGTGAGTCTTGGAAGGACAAGAACACCGGCGAACCACAGGAGCGCACGGAATGGCACCGTGTGTCGATCTTCGGCAGGCTGGGGGAGATCGCCGGCCAGTACCTACGCAAGGGTTCCAAGGTTTATCTAGAGGGGAAACTGCGCACCCGCAAATGGCAGGATCAGAGTGGGCAGGATCGCTACACCACGGAGGTGGTCGTGGACATGGAGGGCACAATGCAGATGCTCGACAGCCGCGGCGCCGGCCAGGGCCAAGGCCCGGCCTATGGCACCGCCCCTGCGCCTGGGGGCGCGCCCCAGGCCGCCGGCACTGTCGCCGCCGGAGGTGCGATTGGTGCGAGTGCCGACCCGGGGCCCGGACCCGCCTCCGGGCCTGGCAATACGGGAGGCGTGTCGGACGGCGGCTTCCCAGGTGACTCCGGCTTCGACGACGATATTCCCTTCTGACGCGGCAGGTGCGGCCCAGTGGCCGCATGCCGCTTACGTGTTTTGCCAACCAGCCCACTGACTCGATATGTCCAAAACGCCCCGTATTCTGCTCATCGGTTCCGACGGCCAAGTGGGTTGCGAGCTGCGTCGCACCCTGGCTCCGGTGGGGCAGGTCATCGCCGCCTCCATGACCGGACAGACCGGTCCCGCCATCGATCTGTTGGATGCGTCGTCGGTCCGTCGGGTATTCGCCGAGGCGCGGCCGGATGCAGTGGTCAACGCCGCCGCCTACACAGCCGTGGACAAGGCGGAGAGCGAGCCTGCGGTCGCCCAGGCCATCAATGCCGACGCCTTGCACGTGCTCGCCGGGCTTGCCGCGGGCGCCGGCGTGCCGGTGGTGCATTACTCGACGGATTTCGTGTTCTCGGGCCAGACCGATCACCCCTATCGCGAGGACGATGAGCCCGCGCCGCTAAGCGTCTATGGCCAGACCAAGCGCGCCGGTGAGCTGGCGCTGCTGGACTCGGCGGCCGACGCGCTGGTGTTGCGTACCGCCTGGGTCTACGGCGTGCGGGGGCGCAACTTCCTGCTGACCATGCGCAACCTGTTCCGCGAGCGCAACGAACTTCGCATCGTCGACGACCAGGTGGGCACGCCGACCTGGAGCCGCATGCTCGCGGAGGTGACGGCCCAGGTGATGCATGCAGTGTTCACCGGTGCGGTGGATATCAAGCAGGTCAAGGGGCTCTATCACGTGACCAGCGCGGGCGCGGTGTCCTGGTACGGATTCGCAACCGCCATACGCGACGCGATCGGCTCCAACTGCGAACTGACACCGATCCCCACCAGCGAGTACCCGGCGCCCGCCAGGCGCCCGGCCTATTCGGTGCTAGACACCACTAGATTCCGCGAGACCTTCGGCCTGACCCTGCCGGATTGGCGTCAGACCCTGGCACTGTGTCTGGAAGACCTCGACGAGCGAGCCTGATTCCGCTCCCTGCGCCAAACCCCACCCGACTCCGCGTCGCTTCGCTTCAGTCTTTGGTAGCTTCCGAGTCGGCGATGAAATGCGCAATACGCCGTCCGTAGGCTTCCATCGCCGCGTGCTCCGCGGGCAGGACCAGGTCGATGTTCGCCGGGTCATCCGGTGGTGCCTTGCCCACGAGTTCGCGGAAGGCGTGTAGGGCGTCCCGCACCGCTGGAGTCGTGGTGCGTAGGCGATGGCCGAAGCCCAGCCCCAGATCCACGGCCAGCGCATCGAAAGGGTCCGGCCCGAGCAGACCGAGCCGATGCAGCATGTGCGCCGCGGCGTCGCTCAGCGTATCCGTCGGCCCTGGGCCCGGTCCAAGGCGCACCAACGCGAGCAGCCGGCGCTGATAGTCGCGCATCTCGGTGAGGGTCAGAGGCTCGGTGAGCCGCGCTTTCGGCATGGCCAGGCGGCTGCCGTCGGCCAAGCGTAGCGCCAGGTCCGCGCCCGGGTTGGTCGGGTCGAAGGCCCAACGTGGCATGTCGCCGCCCTCGAGGCGAAAGCCGACGCCGTATTTGGCGCGCACCAGCTTCGGTTGCTGGTCCGCCTTCACGCGGCGGGCAATGTGTTGCAGGAACTCGGCCCAGGTGTAGGGGTCGGTGCGGCCTAGGCCGTCCCGGTAGAACATGCCGGTATTGCCGCGGACGACGGTCGAATCGTAGGCATAGCCGTGCGGTGCATGCCAATTGGGTGTCGACCCGCCCAGTGATCGTGGAACCAGGCGCAGTAGGGGCGCAGACGCAGAGTCCCGAACGCGGGGTGCAGTCTGTCCAGGGCGCCGCAGCATCGCATCGGACGGCCGAGAGCCCGGCTGAATGTAGCCGCGCGGGGCGAGCTTCAGCAGCTCCACGGGGCGCGCCGGTAGCCGGTCCGCCGGGGTCGGTGCGGCCCTGGCATGGGACGCGGCGGGGTCGGCTTGCGAGCGTGGCGGCGGCCTGACGGTACGTGTATGTCGGTCGGGACCACGGGCGTGGGTCAGGACCCTTCGGCCCTGCGTCGGGCCAAGAAAATGGAACAGGTAGTCCTCCACCGGGTCAGTGGCGCCCGAGTCGCGGCTCAACAAATACTTGGAGAAGGCCAGCACCACCACATTGTGGCGCAGCAGTTTGAGTTCCTGGTCAGTCGGGTCGCGCAGCCCGTCTGCCGTGTCCCGGATGATGAGCCGCACGTGGCCGTCACAGAAGGGGCCGAAGCCGATGTCCAGCCGACGGCGACCCGCGACCGGGTCGGCCTCGGTCAGGGCGAGCAGATCGTCGCCATACAGATGGATGATGCGACCGAAGGTGCGTGGCTGGAACTGCCACACGCCCGCGGCGGAGCCGAGGCGCCCGCCGCCGAGGGTCGGCCGAACGAAGTCGTTCCAGGTGTGCGCGCTCTCGTGCTCGCCTGTGGCCAACAGCTGGCCCAGACTGTAGCCGGTGCGTTCGGCGACATCGAGCAGCGCCAGGAGTTGCCGCGGACGGATATCCTGCGCGCGGTCGTAGTCGCGTGCACGGCGGTGGGCGAGTACCTGGAAGCGCTCCACGGCGTCCAGCTGCGCCGATGCGGCATCGGGCGCAGACCTCGCCACAGGTTCTGGCAGTAGCGGCGCGGCATGCGGTGGCCCCGCGGCGAGACACAGGAGCACGGCGGCAATGACGATCGTGTTGAGATGGATGAGGTGCATCGACGGTCTCTCAGGACTGCCCAGGATGCGGCGGGACAGGGTGAGGCGGTCGGTTCCATCCGCTTCGACTGTCCGGGCGGACTGCCGCGGTCGGCGGCATTGTCCCATGCCGGGCACAACCGGGCACAACCTTAGCGTTGACTGGCGCGAATCTTGCCTTGAGTATCCGTGTCGATGGGCAGCCCCTGCGGCGAGGCTACGGGTTTTCACCCGGGTCGAACCGCGGCTTCGTTGGAACTTGTCCCCGATCATCCAAGGTTCGGGAAGTCCTGCATGGGCGAGGGGCTGTCGGTAACCTCGCACTCGTCTCTCACCCCGTCCCCAAGATCCGCAGCGGGAGAACTGGAAGCTTATGACCACCACTCACGACGGCGCGAGCCGCACCAACAACCGCAAACTTCTCGACTGGGTCGATGAAATGGCCCGCCTGTGCAAGCCCGAGCGCATCTACTGGTGCGACGGGAGCCAGGCCGAGTACGACCGCCTCTGCAACGAGATGGTCGACGCCGGCGTTTTCATCCGCCTCAACTCCGAGAAACGCCCGAACAGTTTCCTGGCCCGCTCCCACCCGAGCGACGTCGCCCGCGTGGAGAACCGCACCTTCATCTGCTCCGAGCGTGAGGAGGACGCCGGCCCCACCAATAACTGGATGGAGCCGACGGCGATGCGGTCACTGCTGAACGAGCGCTTCGACGGCTGCATGCGTGGGCGCACCCTGTACGTGATTCCCTTCAGCATGGGTCCGCTGGGTTCGCCCATCGCCCACATCGGCGTCGAGATCACTGATTCTCCCTATGTCGTGGTCAACCAGCGCATCATGACCCGCATGGGCCAGCCGGTGCTGGAGGTGTTGGGCGAGCATGGGGACTTCGTGCCTTGCATGCACAGCGTTGGTGCGCCGCTGGCGCCGGGTGAGCAGGATGTGTCGTGGCCCTGTGCCGGTAAGGTGGAAGACAAGTACATCACCCACTTCCCCGAGACCCGCGAGATCTGGTCCTTCGGCAGCGGCTACGGCGGCAACGCGCTGCTCGGCAAGAAGTGCTTTGCCCTGCGCATCGCGTCGGTGATGGCCCGCGACGAGGGCTGGTTGGCGGAGCACATGCTGATCGTCGGCGTGAAGTCTCCCGAGGGCAGGAAGCACTATGTCGCCGGCGCCTTCCCGAGCGCCTGCGGCAAGACCAACTTCGCGATGCTGATCCCGCCCGAGGGCTTCGAGGGTTGGGAGGTCACAACGGTCGGCGATGACATCGCCTGGATCAAGCCGAACCCGGAGGACGGCAAGTTCTACGCCATCAACCCGGAGTACGGCTTCTTCGGCGTTGCCCCGGGGACGAACGAGAAGTCCAATCCCAACGCCATCGCGTCGCTGTACGCCAACAGCATCTACACCAACTGCGCGCTCACCGACGACGGCGATGTCTGGTGGGAGGGCCTGACGGACGAGCCGCCGGAGCATCTGATCGATTGGCAAGGCAATGACTGGACCCCCGGCTGCGGGCGTCCGGCGGCACATCCCAACGCCCGCTTCACGGCGCCCGCCGGGCAGTGCCCCTCCATCGACCCCGAATGGGAGAACCCGGCGGGCGTGCCCATCAGCGCATTCCTGTTCGGCGGGCGGGTCAGCAAGAACTTCCCGCTCGCCTTCCAAAGCTATAACTGGGAGCACGGCGTCTACATGGCCGCCACCATGGGCTCCGAGGCCACGGCGGCCGCCATCGGTCAGGCCTCCATGCGCCGGGACCCGATGGCCATGTTGCCCTTCTGCGGCTACAACATGGCGGAGTACTGGAAGCACTGGCTGCGTATCGGCCGCCAGAACGTCGCCACGCCGCCGCGCATCTTCCGCGTGAATTGGTTCCGCAAGGACGAGCATGGCAAGTTCGTTTGGCCAGGCTTCGGGGAGAACATGCGGGTGCTGAAGTGGGTCATCGACCGATGCGATGGCAATGCGGCCGCCATCGAGAGCCCGCTCGGCTGGCTGCCGGGGTGGGATGACCTGCACTGGGAGGGGCTCCGGTTCTCGCCCGATGCCTTCTTCTCCATCATGAACATCGACAAGGAGATCGCCCGCAAGGAGACCGTGGATCAGGAAGAACTGCTGACCCGCTTCGGCGATCATCTGCCGCACGAGCTGGAGTTGGAACGCGAACTGCAGCTCGCGCGGCTCTATCACTCGCCGGCAGTCTGGGACTTGTCGCGGGCCCTGAACGGGTGAGACCACGGCCGGGCTGCACCGGTGACGGCGAGCCGCCCGGCTCGCCGTTTCGCATCCGCGCTCCGTCGGCGCGCCGCTTCGGCCCGGTTTTGCTCTTGCTGCTATTGCTACTGCCGACGCTTGCCTGGTGCGGGCCCAACGAGGAGGTGCGCGAAGTGATCGAGGCCACGCGTTTCGCCTATGGGCTCGAGACCGACTACTGGCGCGATCCCAGCGACTTCCGCAGCTACGAGCAGCTCTACGCTCACTATCGCCAGGGTTTCAGCCCCGAACTCGCCGCTGCCATGGCCAAGCACACCCTGACGAGCAAAGGCGACCCCGCCACCTGGGTGCCGGACCGGGTGCAGGTAGCCGAGCTCGACGCCGACAAGGCCCTGGTCTGGTTCGTTACGCCGGTGGAGTTCGGCAAGTCCGGTTTCTGGGGGCTCGAGGACTACATGCTCCTACGGCTGCGGCGCGATGGCAGCCGTTGGGTCGTCTACTGGGGCGACGACCGCTCCTCGCCGCCGGTCCGTTGACCGTCTCTCCCGCCGCCCCAATCAAACGACGCCGACCCTGATAGGCCAGGTCGGAACGCCTTCGCCTTGACCGGCGAACCCGCCCCCAATCGCCGCGCTCACGCACAATGTCCCGGTTCGGAAGGATGGAATTCGGCCGGGCAACCTGTTGAATTTCCAATTGACGACCACCTGAACGCCCGTCGATACTTAGATGACTGGAAAAGCAGCTCGTGTCTGCTTCCTAGACCCGGCGTTCTGTTCCCGTTTGTCCGCGTGCCGGTGCCCAGCGCGAATGCCAGGGCGAATGATAGTGATGGAGGAGCGTTATTCCCGCCGAGTCAAACGCAATGGCCAGTCCACAGCCACTTACACGCCCAGCGGTCAATCCGATGACCGCCCAGCCGGCCGCTGCCGCGCTCGAACGGCTGCTCCTGGACGCCCTACCAATGGGCATGTTGCTGACTGACCGCAAAGGACGCTGCCTGGATGCCAACCCCGCCGCAATGGCACTGTTGGACCTGCCGCGTCATCGCATCGTCGGTCAGGATCTGGCGGACTGCTTCCCGGAGGCCCCCGTCCTCAAGGCCGACAGTGGCACGGACGCCGGCGACTGCATTGCTGAGGGCGAACTGCGCCTTCACTGTGCCAACGGCAGCGAGCTCATCGTCCAGATTTCCGCCACCAGGCTCCTCGTCGCCGGCGAGCCGTTCACGGCCTATTTCTTTCGCGAGATCGGCGACGAGATCGCGCTCGCAGAGCAACTCCGCGAATCGGCGCTGACGGACGGTTTGACCCGACTGCCGAATCGCTACGCGCTGGAGCAGGAGCTCGACCTGGCTTTGCGCAGCATCAGCCGCGGTGGTCCGGAAGCAATCTTCTGCTTTCTCGATCTGGATAACTTCAAGCTGGTCAACGACACCTGCGGCCATGCGGCGGGCGATGCGCTACTGGGCATGATCGCCGATACCTTCCGCCAACGTACCCGGGCCACCGACGCCGTCGGCCGTATCGGCGGTGACGAGTTCGGGCTGCTACTGAACGGCTGTAGCCTGGAAGACGCCATCAGCCACGTAGCCGAGCTGCGCCGCCGTATTCTCGGGCTAGATTTCTCCTGGCAGGGGCGCGGCTTCAGAGTGGGCCTCAGCGCGGGTCTGACGATGCTGACGTCGCGCACGATCTCAGTGGCAGAGGCCCTTTCGGAGGCCGACATGGCCTGTTTTGCAGCCAAGTCCGCCGGGCGTTGCGAGACCCGTGTCTTCACGGAGCGGCTGCGTGCCGCTGGCGCCGCGTTGAGCGCCGACGTGGAGATCGCCCAACACCTGCGCGAGGCGCTGGCGTCCGATGCCATCTCGCTCAATGCCCAACCCCTGAAGGCGCTAAGTGCCGACACGGCCGGACCGCCGCCCGCCAGCGAGGTCCTGTTGCGCCTGTCCGACCGCTCCGGTCAGTTGATCCCGCCGAGCGTGCTGCTACCGATCGCGTCGCGCTTCGGACTCGCCCAGGACATCGACCGCTGGGTGATTCAGCGCATCGTCGATAGCAACAGGCGCAGCAAGGCCATACGGTGGGCCGGGCGGCTGTACGTGAATATCACGGCCTCGACGCTGGTGGATGAGTCGTTCGTCGAGTTCGTCGAGCGGGCGCTGGCGCAGCGGAGCAGCGCGGCACCGGGCATCGAGATCCCGGAGCAGGCGATCATGACACATGCCGATGCGGCCGAGCGGACCATCCGCGGGCTGCACGCCATCGGCTGCCACATCTCCGTCGACCGACTGACTGGCCGGGTCGAGGCCTTGGAACTGCTCGCGGACCTGCCCGTCACTCTGCTGAAACTGGGTCCAGAGTTCTCGACGATGTCGGCTGTCGACGATGCCACCTACCTGCAGGCCCAGGCGATGACGCGCATTGCTCACGGGCTGCGACGCGCCGTGGCCGTCACCGCGATCGAGACCGAGCAGACGCTCCTGTGTGCCCGACAGCTCGGCGCCGAGCTAGCCCAAGGGGTCGCCATCGCGCCGGCAGCGCCATTGGTGATGCGATCATGATCCACCGTCTCCGACGCTCGCCGCATCGTGCCCCGTCGCCTATGCAGCGGGCGCGTTCCATCCGGATCCCGCCCTCGGCATGCGGCCCACTACAAGTGGACGATAACCATGTTTGATGTGCTCATCGTCGACGATCAGCGCACCGGACTGCGCATCCTCGAGCGTCTGGTCAGGAACACCCGTCCGGACGCCAACCTGCACTGCTTCCAGGACCCCACCGAAGCGCTCAGCTGGGCAAAGAACTGCCGCTGCGACCTGCTGATCACAGACCTGCGTATGCCGACCCTGTCCGGCAGTGCTCTGATCCGCTGGTTCCGCGCCCTGCCTCACTGCACCGACGTACCGGTGATGGTCGTCACCGTGGCCGAGGACAAGCAAAGCCGGCATGCGGCGCTGCGCGCCGGCGCCACGGACTTCCTCACCAAGCCCGTTGACGCGATCGAATTCGAGGCGCGCTGCGGCAACCTGCTGCGCTTTCGCGAACATCACCTGTTGCTCTCGGACCGTGCCCTGTGGCTCGAGAAGCGCGTGCGACAGGCGGTCACCGATATCGAACAGCGCGAGCAGGACACGCTGCTGCGCCTGGCTCGGGTGGGCGAGCTGCGCGACAACCATACGGGCCAGCATGTGCGGCGCATCGGTCAATATGCGGCGCTGCTCGCGCGTGAGCTCGGGCAGGACGACGGTTTCTGCCAGCTGATCGAGTACGCCGCACCACTGCACGACATCGGCAAGATCGGAATACCCGATTCGATCCTGCGCAAGAACGGGCGCCTGTCGGACGACGAATGGGCGGTGATGAAGACTCACCCCCAGCTCGGCTACGACCTGCTCGCGGACAGCCCGGCACCGGCCATGCAGCTCGGTGCAACCATCGCGCTGAGCCATCACGAGCGATTCGACGGTAGCGGCTATCCCAACGGCGTCGCCGGCGAGGATGTCCCGCTGGCCGCCCGCATCGTCACCGTCGTCGACATATTCGACGCGCTGATGTCGGAACGGCCCTACAAACCGGCCTGGCCGCTACCGCAAGTGCTGGCCCACCTCCAGCGGTCTTCGGGCTCGATGCTGGACCCCGACTGCCTGCGCGCGTTCCTGTCCGTGCTCGACGGCGCCATGGACATCCATGCTCGTTTGCGCGATACCCTGGACGGGGTCGACTCCCCCATGAGTCGTGATCGCCTCGCCTAGCGTCGCGAGCGGTACCGGGCTGCGCGCCCGCTGGCGATCGCTCCTCGCCCGGGCCCGCAGGCGCCCGGACAGCGAGCTGCAACAGGCGTGCATCCGGGTCGTCGTCGGGCTGACGGTCATCCTGTACCTGACCCTCTCCGGACCTCAGACCGCAGACGCCGGCAGCCGGCTGCCGCCGATGTGGCAGACGCTGACCTTCTTTGCGGCCTCGCTCGGCGTCTTGGCGGCGGCGCTTCTGACGGCGCCGCGGCCATCGCCACGGAGGCGCGTGTTCGGCATGTTCCTGGACGCTGGCGCGGTGATCTATTGCACGTACCTCGCCGGCGACATCGGCGCGCCCTTGCTCGGCGTCGCGCTCTGGATCATCCTCGGCAATGGCTTCCGCTACGGCCTGGTGTACCTTTGGGGCTGCGCACTGCTGATGGAGGCGGGCTACCTGCTCCTGGGCGTGATCAGTCCCTACTGGGCCGCCCATCACCTGATCTGGTTATCGACCCTGGCCTCCCTAGTGGTTATACCCGGGTATGCGCATAGCCTGATCCGGCAGCTGAACTCGGCGCGCGCCCGTGCCGAGGCCGCCAATGAGGCCAAGAGCCGCTTTCTTGCGAACATGAGCCATGAGATGCGCACGCCGCTCAATGGCATCGTCGGCATGGTGGAGGTGCTGCGCGGCAGCCGGCTGGACCCCGACCAGAGCGAGGCCGCGGAGACCATCCGCGTCGCCGCCCACCATCTGCGGCGGCAGATCGACCAGGTCCTCGACCTGGCCAAGATCGAGGCGGGCAAGACGCTGGTGGAGAACCAACCCTTCAACCTGGACGCACTGTTGCACGACCTGGAGCGCATCGTGCGGCCGCTGGCCGTTGCCAAGGGCCTGCGGCTGGAGATCGTCCGGGAACCGCCGGTGCCGGCCGCATTGGTCGGGGATTCACTGCATCTGCACCAGGTATTGATCAACCTGCTCGGCAACGCCATCAAGTTCACCGATGCCGGCCGCGTGACGCTGACCGTGACCGCACCATCGGTCACCGACGCCGATGCCGCGCTGCACTTCAGCGTTTCCGACACCGGCATCGGCATCGCGCCCGAGCAGCAGGGACGGCTGTTCGACGCCTTTGCGCAGGTGGACGAGGGGCTGAACCGACGCCATCAGGGTACCGGCCTGGGCACGACAATCGCCAAACAGCTCACCGAGCTCATGGGCGGTAACATCCACCTGCAGAGCCGGGTCGGCCAAGGCAGCACCTTCTCGGTATGTCTGACCGTCGCCCGCCAGGCCGCAAGCGTCGACAGCGCCCCCGACCGCCATCATGGTGACCTGTCCGGACACCGCGTGCTGCTGCTGAGCCGCGACAACGTTCTGGTGCGCGACATCGCCCAACGCCTGCATCAGTGGGGCGCCGCGCTATCCGTCTCGGCGAGCCTCCCCCACGCCTGCTCCCTCGCCCTGCAGCAGGACGCGCAGTCGGCGGAGCCGCTATCCATATTCCTGATCGATCAGTCGGCAGTGGATCTGATGCCGGCACAGCTGGCGGCCGTCTTCCACCGCGAGCGGTCCCTGACCGGCGTACCCTTGGTGCTGATGAGCCCGGATGCCAAGGCCGCCGGTACCGCGGCCGGTGAAGATCTGCGCTTCGCCGCCGTCATCCCTTTGCCGCCCGACCCCACCATTCTGTTCAACGTCTGCCACCGCCTGATCCATCCCAGACCGAAGCCCGAAGGGGCCACCCCACTGTTGCCAGCGGCCGATGCCTGGGTGTCGAAGACCGGCTGCCGGGTCCTGGTCGTGGAGGACAACACCACCAACCAGCGCGTCATGGAACGCCTGCTGTCGCGCGCCGGCCATAAGGTCACGCTCGTCGATCGCGGCGGCGACGCCCTCGACCGTCTGCTGGACGAGCGCTTCGATCTTGCGGTGCTGGACATGCAGATGCCGGATATGAGCGGCCTGGAGGTGGCCCGCCAGTTGCGCTTCCTGGAGATCGGACGACACCGTACGCCGCTGATCATGGTCACCGCCAACGCAACGCCGGCGGCGCGTGCGGCGAGCCTCGAGGCCGGCATCGACGATTTCCATACGAAGCCCGTGGACCCGGCGGGCCTGCTTCAGGCCATCGACCGGCTCGCATCGCAACAGCCGCGTCAGGAGGCACCGCCCGTTGCGGCGCCGACCGACGGCCACGACGCGCAGCCGCTGATCGACAAGGCGGCCCTGGCGCAACTGGCCGCGATTGGCGACGACAGCGACTTCATCGCCACCGTGATCGACGGCTTCGAGACCGATGCACGCGCGCTGATGCGTGCGCTGACAGCGGCCGCGGACCAGCAAGACTGGGCCAGATACCGGGAATCCCTTCATGCGCTCAAGGGCTGCGCCGTCAGTGTCGGCGCCGAGCGGCTCGCCGCACAGGCCGTGTTTCCCGGGCTGCCGAAGCCCAGCAGCGCCAACCCGGAGGCGGCGGCGCACCTGGAGCGCCTCGAGAAGCTGGTGGACGCCACACTTCGAGAGCTGCGCAGTCTCGCCGAAGGGTCGCGCTCACTGGGTTAGTGCAAAGCTCCGGCAACCCCCGAGAGCCTGGCGCCGCCGCCCCGGAACCTGCGCTCGGGGCAACGGCCTGTCGAGAATCGGACGGGTTCTCGTCTCAGCCGGCGGCTCGCGCCGGCTCGGTCTTGACTGTCGTTGAAGTGGTGGGCGCACGCAACGTTTGCGCCTTGAGCAGGCGCTCGATGGTACGCAGGTCCTTCGCCGACAGACGCAGGGCCGTATCCACCCACAACTCGGTGATGGACAGCAACTCATCGTAGGTCACTGGATGGTGCTGCCGGTGCACTTGGCGCATCGCGTCGAACGCCAGATGACGGCGGCGCCTGCGCGCCATCAGCGCCTGCACCGCGGCCACCCCCTCGCCGGGTTCGGCCAGTTCGTCGACGACGCCCATCTCGTACAACTCCTCGGCGGCATAGATCTTGCCGCTCAGGATCATTCGCTCCGCACGGACCGGATCGAGCCGCCGCGACAGAAAGGTAAAGGCCCCCATTCCAGGGAAGAGATTGAACAGCACCTCCGGCAAGCCGAACTGGACGCCGCGCTCGGCGACGATGAGATTGCAGGCCAGCGCCGATTCGAAGCCCCCCCCGAGGGCATCGCCCTGCACCAAGGCGATGGTCGTGATCGGCAGGCCGAGGCTGATGGACTGGTGATAGCTCACTTCTATGCAGGCCCTGGCATAGGCGGAGAGCGAGGCGCGATCGCCCTCCTTGATCAGCTTCAGGAAAAGGGCCAGGTCACCGCCCAGATTGAAAGTGCCCGGGACGTCCGAGGCGAGCAAGAGGTAATCCAGCGGCGGTGCGTCTGCCTCCTGCGCGCGCCGTGCAACGGCGCGTTGCACCGTCCGGCACTCCGCCAGCAGCGCCGAGCTGAATACCGGGCGCGGCCGGGCGTGCATGACGCACCAGAAGCTGGACGTTGCCTGATCGTATTCGGTGGTGAGATGGTCGTAGGCATTCGGCTCTGTGAAAGACAGGCTCGCGGTATCGACATTGAGGATGACGGACATGGTGTTGCACTCCTTCAGTCAGGCAGGACGCGCGGGGCGCGTGCGATGGTCTAGGGCCGTCTTAAAGACGGTCCTTGCTCACGGGCCACGCGACATGGGCGAAGCCCGCAGAACTTCGGTTGCTCCACTGCCTGGTGGATCCATGTGTGACCAGCGCGTGGACGGCATCCCTGCGCCGGGTTCACGACGGGCCCTTACGCGAGGCCAATCACGCACACCGGATTGTCGAGGTTGCTAGTTGGCACCCCCTTGAATCGTCATAGGAGCGAGCTGGACGGGGGCGATGCGATAAGGCCCCTTATTGATCGTCAGAACCCTTTCGAAACGTCGACCGCAATAGGACGCGAACACAGGAATACCCGCACCAGTGCCCACGGCTGCGCCGCTGAAGGGATCGCAACCCGATAGCGGCACGCCCCACGGGCGGGTCGCAAGGCGTTGACCCTGCAAACCCTGTTGGCCAGCGGGGAAGCGTTCGATGATCTGGTGGATCAGGTGTCCGGATTCCCCCTGTATGCCGGCGTCGCGGCCAAGGTGCATCAACGCCAATGAACTAAACCGCGATCGCAGTCGGGCGGAATCGGCATGGTTGGAGCCAATCGTGCATTGGGGTGGATCTATCCCGTTTACGAGTTCGAGCTGCAGGACTCCATCGACCTCCCGCACGGAGGCAGACCCCATGATGATCGAGCATAGGCCAATTGTAAGGCGTTGGCGCATGATCGAGGACATTTGGTTGCACAAGCTCGTCGAGAAGCCCCAGAGCGGCACCAGCCGCCGGGTGCAAGACTTCAGGGGATCTTGAAAAATTGCCGTCCTGGCAATTCTTCAAGACGCGAAGCGAAAACGCGGTTTCCGCTTCGCTCGATTGTTCAAGCGCTTGGGCGCTTGAAGAATGGCGGGGCATCCTGCCCCGCACGGGCACCTCGAATATTTCGAGGTGCCCTTCACTGGGATCACAGAGCATTGGCAAGCATGCTCCCTGGCAACGGCTTACGCTCGGTGGCTGCGACGCCTCTGGCGGCGAACTCCTGCGCAGAGCTTGTAGTCAAGTATCGGGGCCGAGCTGAGCAGTGGGGTCTTGCGTCCTGCGTAGGTACTTGACGATCTCAGGGCGTCCGCGCCAGGCACCAGACATCCACCCGCTTCGCGCCGGCGTGCCTTAGTACGCGGGCGACTTCCGACACCGTGCTGCCCGTGGTGACGACGTCGTCCAGGATGGCCAGGTACTTGTCGCTGAGATCGCCCGTGGCACGGAAGGCGCCGCGGGGGTTCTTATGTCGGGCCCTGGCCTCGAGCTGGGTCTGCGGCAAGGTGTAGCGGACGCGCTCACAGGCCTCGGCCAGCACCGGCAGGCGGAGCCGACCGCCGACGACTCGCGCGAGTTCGGCGGCCTGGTCGTAGCCCCGCTCGCGCAGCCGTTTGCGGTGCAGCGGCACCGGCACGATGGCCTCCGGCCGTTCGGTATCCCCTTCGATGAGCCCCTCCGCAAGCAGCTGGCCCATAAGCCTGAGCGTGTTCAGGCGGGCACGGAACTTGAAAGCACCCACCAGCGCCGGCAGGGCTTGCTCGTAGCGGAACGCGGCATGGGTGCGTTCGAAGGGTGGCGGCTTGTGCCGGCAGCCGCCGCAGAGCAGCGCCTCCGGCGCAATGCGATCGCCGGCCAGGACCTCTGGTAGGGGCAGGGCGCAGCGCGCGCAGGCGAGGCCGAGGCGGGGCAGGTCTGCGAGGCAGCCGGCGCAGATGTCGCGCCCCAGGTCGCCGGGGGCACCGCAGAGCACGCAGGTGGGCGGGAACACCAGTTCTAGGGCCTTGCTTGGCCAGTGGCCTAGTCGGGTCGACATGACGCGCATCCTCCGCGGCCGTCGATGGCGTGTACACGGGTTCGGGCGGGCTGGTCCGATCCGATCGCTGTCAACCTGAGGTGTCGACATCGGTTGACAGCGGGTCGGAATACACCAGACCATAGCAGGTTACCGCAATGACAGAGTTCGGACCCCCCATGCACGCAGCCCCCAAGCCAAGCGAGGCGCCCGTGGTCGTCGCCGCCCCGGAACGACACGACTGGACCGTCGATGAGGCGGAGGCCCTGCTCGATCTGCCGTTCAACGACCTGCTGTTCAGTGCGCAGCGCGGCCACCGCGCGCGTTTCGACCCAAACCTCATTCAGCTCAGCACGCTGCTCAGCATCAAGACGGGTGGCTGCTCGGAGGACTGCGGATACTGCTCCCAGAGCGCCCACCACGAGACGACGCTGGAGCGCGAGCGCCTGCTGGAGCTGAACCAGGTGCTCGACGCCGCCCGCGCGGCGCGCGCGGTGGGCTCCAGCCGGTTCTGCATGGGTGCCGCCTGGCGCAATCCCACCGAGAAGAACCTGGAGCGGGTCCTGGCCATGGTCGAAGGCGTCAAGGCGCTCGGCATGGAGACCTGTGTCACCCTCGGCATGCTCACCGCCGGCCAGGCCCAGCGCCTCGCCGACGCTGGACTGGACTACTACAACCACAACCTGGATACCTCGCCGGAGTTCTACGGCCAGGTGATCAGCACGCGCACCTACCAAGACCGACTGGAGACGCTGGACCATGTGCGCGCCGCCGGGCTCAAGACCTGCTCCGGCGGCATCCTGGGCATGGGGGAGGGGCGCCGGGACCGCGCTTCGATGCTCTGCCAGCTGGCCAATCTGCCGGCCCACCCGGAGTCCGTGCCCATCAACCTGCTGGTGCAGATCGAGGGCACGCCGCTGTTCGGCACCGACGCCCTGGACCCGTTCGAGCTGGTGCGCACCATCGCCGCCGCCCGCCTCATGATGCCCGGCAGCTATGTCCGCCTGTCGGCCGGTCGAGACGACATGAGCGACGAGCTGCAGGCGCTCTGTTTCCTGGCCGGGGCAAACTCGGTGTTTTATGGCGAGCGGCTGCTGACCACGGACAACGCCGGCAGCGACCGTGATCGCGCGCTGTTTGGGCGGCTCGGCCTCGCCTTCGAGACCGTCGAGGCGCCGGACCGCGCGGAGCCAGGCGGCTGCCACCGCCACACCAACGACCACGACCGCGCGCGATCCCCCCGGGTCGAACAGGCCCGCTGATCCGGCTGTCCAGCGAACGCATCCGCCACCGCCGATGAGTGCTGAAACAGATCGCGAGCCGTGCGCGGCCAAACGCGGGCCCTTGCCCATCGGGCGGGCCGAGCTCGACTCCGAGTCGGGGCCGGACGGCGGGCACACCGGGTCGTCCGCGACCCAGCCGGAGGAAAGCCTGCCGCCGCTGACGGACCTCAACGGCCGAAAGACCGCCGCACTGGAGCAGGAGCTCGCTCGCCTGCGGCGCGAGAACCTGTTGCGGACGCGCCGGGTCATGGACGGCCCCCAGGGGGTGCGACCGGTCGTGAACGGGCGCAGGCTGCTGTCGTTCTGCAGCAACGACTACCTCGGCCTCGCCGCCCATCCGGCGGTGGTGGATGCCCTGCACGATGGGGTCGAGCGCTACGGCGTCGGCAGCGGTTCGGCACACCTGGTCAGCGGCCACAGCGAAGCGCATCAGCGTCTGGAGCGGGACCTGGCCGATTTCACCGGGCGCGAGCGGGCGCTGCTCTTCTCCACCGGTTACATGGCCAACGTGGGCGTCATCAGTGCGCTCTGTTCCCGTGGCGAGCACCTGTTCGCGGACCGACTCAACCATGCATCGTTGAACGACGGTGCCAAGCTCGCCGGTGCGAAACTGCGGCGCTATCCGCACTGCGACGTCGACGCGCTCGAACGCATGCTCGGCGCCAATGGGGCCACGCTCATTGCTACCGATGGCGTTTTCAGCATGGACGGCGATCTGGCGCCGTTGCCCGAGCTGGCGCGGGTCGCGCGGGAATCCGGCGCCTGGCTGCTGGCCGACGACGCCCATGGGCTGGGCGTGATCGGTAACGGCGGGCGTGGCAGCCTGGATGTGTTGGGGTTGGATGACCGCGAGGTGCCGATCCTGGTTGGCACCCTCGGCAAGGCCTTCGGGACCTTCGGCGCCTTCGTCGCCGGCAGCTCGTCGCTGATCGAGACCCTGATCCAGCGCGCGCGCAGCTATATCTACACCACCGCACTCCCGCCGGCGGTGGCGCATGCCACCTCCGCGGCCTTGGCGCTGTCGATACGCGAGTCCTGGCGCCGGGACCACCTGCGCTCGCTCATTGGTCGCTTCAGGCGCGGCGCCGCGGCACTGGGCCTGCCGCTGATCGAGTCCCATACGCCGATTCAGCCGCTCTTGGCCGGTGACTCGCTGCTGGCGCTGGAGTGGAGCCAGTTCCTGGAAAGCCAGGGCGTGCTGGTCACGGCCATTCGGCCGCCGACGGTGCCGAAGGGGAGTGCGCGGCTGCGGATCACCCTCTCGGCGGAGCACCAGCGGGACGACATCGACCACCTGCTCTCGCTGCTCGCGCGGCTCCCGCGCCGGCAGCACGCCTCGATGCGATCGAAGGAGAACGCATGACCGTAAATCAACCCCCGGTCCCACCGATGGCCCCGCCAATGGTCCTGGTCCACGGCTGGGGCATGAACGCCGGCGTCTGGTCCGGCCTGCCCGAGGCAATGACGGCGGGTCATGAGATCATTGCCGTGGACCTGCCCGGGCACGGCGGTGCGCCCTTCTCGGACGATCAGTGGTCGCTGGATCATTGGGCCAATGCCTGTCTGGAGCAGGTCGCCGGGCACAGCTCCCGGCAGACGCCCGAGCACGAGGAGGAACCGGCAATCTGGGTCGGCTGGTCCCTCGGCGGGCTGGTTGCCCTGCAGGCGGCGCGGCTTGCCCCCAAGCGCGTCGCCGCGCTGGTGCTGCTGGCGTCGACGCCGCGCTTCGTGCGCGCCGTGGACTGGCAGGTGGCGGTGCCGGAGGGCACGCTCGCGCAGTTCCACGACGGGCTATTGGCGGACCCCGCCGGCACCCTGGAGCGGTTTTTCACCCTCCAGCTCCGCGGCAGCGACGACCTGCGGGGCCAGCTGCGCCGCTTGCGAGAGGCCATTGCAACGCGCCCGGTGCCGAACCCCGCGGCCCTGGCCAAGGGTCTGGAACTGCTGCGCGAGGAGGACCTCCGCGGCCCGTTGCCGGATGTTCAGGCTCCGACGCTTTGGCTATTCGGCGAGCGTGACACCCTGGTTCCGGCCGCCGCGGCGGAGCGGCTGGACCTGCTGATGCCGGAGGCCGAGACCCGCGTGTTGCCGGGTGCCGCGCACGCGCCTTGGCTCTCGCATGGCGCAGAGACCAGCGCTGCAGTCGCGGAGTTCCTGCAGGGCATCGGCGCATGAACAGCATCGACAAAGCCGCTGCCCGCGCCTCCTTCGATGCCGCCGCCGCCGGCTACGACGCGGTCGCGGTGCTGCAGCGCGAGATCGCCCAGCGCATGCTGGAGCGGCTGGACTACATCCGCCTGCAACCGAATCGGGTGCTGGACCTCGGCTGCGGCACCGGCTTCGCGCTCGATGGTCTGGCCAAGCGTTTTCGCCGCGCGGAGCTCATCGGGCTCGATTTCTCCCATGGCATGCTGCACCAGGCACGTCGGCGCGGGCACTGGCTGAACCGCCCGCGGGTGCTCTGCGCCGACGCCGAATCCCTGCCGCTGGCCGACGATTCCGTCGATCTCGTCTTCTCCAGCGCAACCCTGCAGTGGGTCAACGACCTCGACGCCAGCTTTCGCGAGGCCCTGCGCGTGCTGCGTCCCGGCGGACTCCTGATGTTCAGCAGCTTCGGGCCGGACACGCTGAAGGAACTGCGCGCCGCCTGGGCCGCTGTGGATGACGGTGTGCACGTCAGTCGTTTCCTCGACATGCACGATGTCGGTGATGCGCTGGTACGCGCACGCTTCGCGGACCCGGTGATGGACGTGGAGCGCTTGACGCTCACCTACGACAACCTGCGCGACCTGATGCGCGACCTGAAACAGCTCGGCGCCCGTAATGCGGTCGCAAACCGCCCACGCGGGCTGACGGGCCGCCGTCGGATCGGGAGCCTGACCGCGGCCTACGAGCGCGAGCGCCGCGAAGGCCGCCTGCCGGCCACCTACGAGGTGGTCTATGGCCATGGCTGGGTGGGCACCAAGGCACAGGCGCAGTTCCAGGTCGAGGATGGCGGCGTCGCCATTCCGGTGTCGGCCCTGCGTGGTGCTCGTGCCGCGGGTGGCAACCGATGAGCGGCATCTTCGTCACCGGCACGGACACCGACGTCGGCAAGACGGAGGTCGCCGCCGGCCTCTTGGCGGCCTTGAAGGCACGCGGTGTCGTGGTCGTCGGCATGAAGCCCGTCGCCGCCGGCTGCGTCGATACCGATGCCGGTCCGCGTTCCGAGGATGCGCTGAAGCTCGGGGCGGCCGGCAGCATCGAGGTCGACTACCAGGACATCAATCCCTACGCGCTGGCCGACCCCGTCGCGCCGCACATCGTCGCCGGGCAGACCGGTGTCGACATCGAGCTCGGCCGCATCGAGCGCGCCTTCGCAACCCTATCCGAGCAGGCGGACATGGTCGTGGTGGAGGGCGCCGGCGGCTGGTGCGTGCCCCTCGGCCCATCGCTGAGCATGAGCGACCTACCCGGCGCCCTCGACATCCCCGTGGTGCTGGTGGTGGGCCTGCGGCTCGGGTGCCTGAACCATAGCCTCCTCACCGCAGAGAGCATCCGTGCGCGCGGCGTGCGCCTGGCCGGCTGGGTCGCCAACCAAATCGACCCGGACATGGCCGCCCTGGACGAGAACATCGCCACGCTGGCGGCGCTCCTCGGTGCACCGAGCCTCGGTGTGGTGCCGCGCTTGGATCTGCCGAGGCCTGAGGTGGTCGCCGAGTATCTGGACGTGCAGCCGCTGCTACGCTGAGGCGGGCTCTATTGGTCGCTCCCTGAGCGCCTGAGTTAGCGTGCTAAGCTCTCGCGGTCGCGACTCTCCATTCAGTGCGAAGGACCCGAGCATGTCTGCTTCACACCCGTTTGCGCGCCCATTCGTCCATCTGGCCGCCGTCGTTTCCGCTGGTATGCTCTGGCTGACGGCGCCGGTGGCCGTTGCCGACCCCATCAGCCAAGCTATGGCGCTGGGCAACGCGAGCCTGGTGGTGGAGGAGGGCGGCCGCATGGTCATCGCCCAGAACCCCGACCGCGGCATGGTTCCCGCCTCGACCATGAAGCTGGTCACGGCGCTGGCGGCCATCGACCGCTGGGGGCTCGATCACCGATTCACCACCGAGTTTGCCCAGAGCCGCGACGGTCGGCTCTGGGTCATCGGCCAGGGTGACCCCTATCTGGTATCGGAGGAGCTGGACCAGGCCGCGCGCGCGCTGCGACGCGCGGGCATCGGCAGCGTCTCCGGCATCGGCCTGGACGACAGCCTGTTTGCGGCCGGCGACCGAATTCCGGGCCGTTCGTCCAGCCACAACCCCTACGACGCGCCGGTGACCGCGCTCGCCGTGAACTTCAACACGGTCAACGTGCGCGTCTCCGGCGGGCAGGTCCGCAGCGCCGAATCCCAGACCCAGCTCACGCCGACGGCGCGGCGCATGGCCGCAGGCATGGGCGCCGGCACCCATCGGGTCAACCTCAAGACCCGCACCAACGCGCTGAATCACGTCGGCGAGCTACTCGAACTCAAGCTCGAGGCGGCCGGCATCCGCGTCGGCGGCGACGTCCGGGTGGGCAGGGTGCCTGCGGGTGCCAAGACCCTGCTGACGCATCGCAACAGCCGACCGCTGTCCGTGGTGGTCGAGAACATGCTGGAGTACTCCACCAACTTCGTCGCCAATGACCTGTTCCTGCTCCTCGGCGAACGTGGTGGACAGAGCAGCATGGGGCAGTCGCAGCGCACCATGGAGGACTGGGCGAGGCGCAAGTTCGGTTGGCACAGCGTCAGCATCGAGGACGGCGCCGGCCTGTCGCGCGGAAATCGGCTGAGCGGCCGGCAGCTCATCGATGTGGTCAACGCCATGGCGCCCTATCGGCATCTGGTGAGCCAGCAGGATGGCAACCCGAATGTGCGCGCCAAGACCGGGACCCTGCGCGGTGTCAGCTGCTACGCCGGTTGGGTGCGGCGCGACGGGCAGTGGACGCCCTTCAGTCTGCTGATCAACCAGGGCGTGTCCTACGGCTTCCGTAACCAGGTGGCGACGGCATTGGCCAATGCGCCGACCCTTGCGCGCTACTGAGGCGCAGACCAGGCCCGTGGGACCTCCGATCGGCCGCCCGGGCATGGCTGGCGGGTTGCTGCCGTCGCGCGTTGGCTGGGTCGCACCACTTGTGGCCTGTGTGCTACTCGCCGGCTGCGTGTCCCTGCCGCGCACGCAGGATCTGCCCGCGCCGACGTCGGGGCCGGGGGGGCGCTTCCCCTATGTCAAGGCAGGCGCCGGGTATCCCTCGTTGGCGCCGCTGCTGCGGCGGATTACGCCGGCCGTGGTCAACGTTGCAGTCATCTCCGATGTGGACCCGGACGACCATCCGTTCCTGAACGACCCCGCGTTCCGGCGCTTCCTGGAGCAGCTCGACATCGAGCCGCCGTCGCCGGATGAGCTGCGCCGGCGCCAGAGCGTCGGTTCCGGCGTCATCATCGACGGCGCTCGCGGGCTGGTGCTGACCAACGCCCACGTCATCGAGGACGCCCACGACATCACCGTCACCCTCAAGGACCGGCGCAGCTTCAAGGCGCGGCTCATCGGGCGCGACCGAGGCACCGACATCGCGGTGCTGCGTATCCAGCCCATGGACGTGCCGAGGCTCGACTTCGCGAACTCCAACACGCTCGAGGTCGGCGACTTCGTGCTCGCCATCGGCAATCCCTTCGGCCTCGGGCAGACCGTGACCTCTGGGATCGTCAGCGCGGTGGGGCGCACGGGCATTGCCGACGACAGCCTGGGCGAGCTGATTCAGACCGACGCCTCGATCAACCCCGGCAACTCGGGCGGTCCGCTGATCGACCTGGCCGGGCGCATCGTCGGCATCAACACCGCACTGATCGGGCCGGCGGGCGGCAACGTGGGCATCGGCTTCGCCGTGCCCGGCAACCGGGTGCAGCAGGCGATGCGGCGGATCGTCGATGGGCGTTAGTCACGGGCCAAGAACAGGTGAAACAACTCGGCAGCGCGACAACGATCACCGTTCGGCTTGCTGATACGGCAGTCACCACCGCTCGGCACAAGGGGGACTGTTTCTGACTCGTTCCTTGAATGGGGGGCGTTGAGGGGCGGGTGTTGACGGCGGCGGTCTGCGCCGAGCCGCTCAGCCGCCGGTCACTGGCGGAAAGAAGGCCAGCTCGTCGCCATCCTCCACGGGCGTGTCCATCCGCGCCATCTGTTGATTCACGGCCGCGAGCACCCGCCTGGACGGGTCCAGGGCCTCCGCCCAGGCACCGCCACGGGCCTGGAGTAGGGTGCGAATCTGATCCACCGTGCCGGCCCGTTCCGGCGTCAGGGTTTCGCTGTCGATGCCGACGGCCTCGCGCAGGCTGGCGAAGTAGCGCAACTGGATCATGACAGCAACTCGCTGAAGGGCAGGAAGGTCAGGGGTTCACCGGCGTTGAAGGTTCGATGCTCGGGTACGATCGCCAGTCCATCGGCCCAGGTCAGGGAGGTCAGGTCGGCCGATGAATTGCTCGCGTAAGCCTCCACGGTCGGGATATCGCCGGCACCCGTCACCAGCCTGGATCGCCGGTACTCCCGACGCTTGACCGGCTTGGGCAAATCGAATCCGGCCAAGGTTCGGATGCCGCGCGGCAGGCGGATCGGCTCCATGCCCTGCATGCGCTGGATGAAGGGCCGCGCGAACAGGCAGAAGGTCACGAACAGCGACACGGGGTTGCCCGGGCTGCCGATGAAGGGCGTCCCGGCGACTTGCCCGAAGGCGAGCGGACGTCCGGGCCGCATGGCCACCCGCCACAGGTCGAGCCGCCCGAGGGCCTCGACCGCGGGGCGCACATGGTCCTCTTCACCGACGGAGACGCCGCCGCTTGCGAGCACCAGGTCCGCCTGCTCCGCACCCCTGGCCAGCGCTGCACGAGTCGCCTCCGGCGTGTCCGCGACGATGCCGAGGTCCAGTACCTCACAGCCGAGCGTGCCGAGCAGGGCGTGGAACAGGGTTCGGTTGGAGTTGTAGATCTGACCATCGCCCAGCGGATGGCCCGGTTCCACCAGTTCATCGCCGCTGGCGAAGATCGCGACCTTCAGCCGCCGTCGGACCAGGGCATCGGCGCGGCCGACGGACGCCGCGACGGCCAGGTGTTGCGGGTCCAGGCGCGTGCCCGCCGGCAGCACCTCGGCTCCGGCCCGCACCTGTTCGCCCTGGTAGCGGATGTTGTGACCGCTGGTGACGTCTGCCGGCAGCCGCACCCGTGCGCCATCGTCCAGTGCTTCACACGCCTCCTGGACCACGACCGTATCGGCGCCCGCCGGCACAGGCGCGCCGGTGAAGATGCGCGCGGCGGTGCCGGGTTCGAGCGGCTGCGCTCGACTCCCCGCGGGGATGCGCTGGGAGACGGCCAGGCTATGGTCCGGGTGGTCGGCGACGTCGGCGCCGCGCACGGCGTAGCCGTCCATTGCGCTGTTGTCCCAAGGGGGCAGATCGACCGGGGCCGAAATGGGCTCGGCGAGCATGCGCCCGAGCACGGCGCCCAGGGGGAGCCGCTCGGTACCTTGGACGGGTCGGGCATGGGCGAGCAGCAACTCGAGCGCCGCCTCGACCGACAGGACGGCGTCGTTGCCGCCGCAGCCGTGGGCAACGCTCATGTGCGATGCTCGTCGAAGCGCGCGATGAGTTGCGCAAAGTTGCAGGGCCGGGTGCGACTGTCGAGCTGGGACGCAAGGATGCTGGTCCAGGCCGTGCGGCAGGCACCGGTGGAGCCCGGCAGGCAGAACACCAGCGTGCCGTTGGCGAGGCCGGCCACGGCGCGGGACTGCACCGTGGATGCACCGATGTCCTGGAACGACACCTGCCGGAACAGCTCGCCGAAGCCGTCGATGGCCTTATCGAACAGTGGCGCCACGGCCTCCGGCGTACTGTCGCGGCCGGTGATGCCGGTGCCTCCAGTGCTGATGATGACGCGCACCCCCGGCTCCGCGATCCATGCCGAGAACAGCGCCCGGAGCTCGTAGACGTCGTCGGGGCAGATACGGCGGTCGGCCAGGCGGTGCCCGGCGGCGGCGACCTGCTCGCACAGATAGTCGCCGGAGGTATCGTCGGCCTCGCTACGGCTGTCCGAGACCGTGGCGATGGCCACGTTCAGCGGCAGGAAGGGGGCGTCGTCTGGTGTTCTGCTCATGGGTCGGACTTGCGGTTGGGATTGGGGTCTACACTGGGGCATCGGGTCCTGGAGGTGTACCCGTTAGATCCATTTGGGCACCAGGATGAGGGCCCATATCACCACCGCGAAGACGATACTCACGAACACGGCGGCAGAGGCGATGTCCTTGGCGCGCTCGGACAGTTCGTGGATCTCGGTGCCGATGCGGTCCACGTTGGCCTCGATGGCGGAGTTGAGCAGTTCCACGATGGGGACCATGAGCAGGCTTCCCACCAGCATGGCGCGTTCCACCGGCGAATCGCCGAGCCAGACTCCGAGGGGCACGAGCGGAATCAGGAACAGCACTTCCTGGCGGAACGCCTCCTCGCCCTGGTAACAGGCCTTGAGCCCCTGCATCGAGTAGCCGAAGGCATAGACGACGCGCCTCCAGCCGTGGTTGTTACGATTGGCCATGCTCGCTCAACCTGGGGTCGATGACGTGGCAGCGGAACTCCTGCCGCGATCCCATCGCCCGTGCGCGGCGCATCGCCGCCGACGGCCGCTCCCACAGGGTGTATCCATGGGTACCCGAGGGCACTCTTCGCGCGCAGGGACGAGGCCGGCTTGTCCCATAGTCCCTCAGGCCGCGTCCTCCCCCGTCTCGTCGGCCTTCCAGGCGACATCCAGGTGCCTCGCCGCGCGGACGTCGTCGAGTCGGCGCACCGGGAGGCTATGTGGGGCCTGCTTCAGGGTCTCCGGCGCTTGCTCCGCCTCGGCACGCGTCTTGATCATGGCCTCGACGAAGCCGTCGAGGTCCTCCTTCGCCTCGGACTCGGTGGGCTCGATGAGCAGGCACTCGGGCACCAACAGCGGGAAGTAAGTGGTCGGTGCGTGGAAGCCGTAATCCAACAGCCGCTTCGCGAAGTCCATGGCGTTGGTGCCGAAGGCCTTGGCCTCCGGCTTCAGGGTAATAATGAACTCGTGGCTGGCACGGCGTTCCGGATAGGCGGCCGTGAAGCCCGCCTCCTGGAGGCGCGCCATCAGATAGTTGGCGTTGAGTGTGGCGTACTCGGACACACGGCGCATGCCATCGGCGCCGAGCATGCGAGCATAGATGTAGGCCCGCAGCAGGATGCCCATGTTGCCGCCGAAGGCGGTCATGCGGCCGATGGACTCGGGACGGTCGGGCTCCACCTGCCAGCGGTACTGCTGGCCGTCCTTGACGACCAGCGGCACCGGCAGGAAGGGTTCCAGGCGCTTGGAGACGCCCACCGGCCCCGCACCCGGACCACCGCCGCCGTGGGGCGTCGAGAAGGTCTTGTGCAGATTCATGTGGATAACGTCGAAGCCCATGTCGCCGGGCCGGACCTTGCCGAGGATGGCATTCAGATTGGCGCCGTCGTAGTAGAGCAGGCCGCCGGCCTCGTGCACGGTCTCGGCGATGGCCTGGATGTTGCGGTCGAAGACGCCGACGGTGCTCGGGTTGGTGAGCATGATGCCCGCCGTGCGTGGGCCGACCGCGTCGCGCAGGGCGGCGATGTCCACGTCGCCGTTGTTGCCGGTGGGGATCTCGCGCACCTCGAAACCGGCCATGATCGCGGATGCGGGATTGGTGCCGTGGGCCGCGTCCGGCACCAGGATCTCAAGCCGTTCGTGGTCGCCGCGGGCGTCGTGGTAGGCACGGATCATCATGACGCCGGCCAGCTCGCCCTGGGCGCCGGCGGCGGGCGCCAGCGACACCGCATGCATGCCGGTGACGATCTTCAGGATGTCCTGCAATTCGTGCAGACAGGCCATGATGCCCTGGCTGTGAGACGCCGGCGCGGCCGGATGTCGGGCCAGGAAGCCGGGCAGGGAGGCGAGGCTGTTACAGGCCCGCGGGTTGTACTTCATGGTGCAGGAACCGAGCGGGTAGAACTGCGTGTCGATAGAGAAATTCTTCTGCGATAGCCGCGTGTAGTGGCGGACCGCCTGCAGCTCCGAGACCTCGGGTAGTGCGGCGCGCTTCCTGCGGCGCAGGCCCGAGGGTAGGTCAGACAGGTCGGCCATGTGCTGCGGGGCCTGTGCGGTCGCCGCGCGGCCTGGGCGGGATTGCTCTTGGATCAGCATGCTCGGGTCCTGGATCGGGTGCTGGGTCGGGTCGTGCGGGCGTGGGACTCTCGGTGGCCCCGCGCCGACGGAAGTCTGGGGGTTCTGTTCGCCGCGTGTGGCCGCCGCTCAGGCGTTGGAGAGGATCGCCGCGAGTTGGTCGCGGAAGGCGAGCATCTCCTCCTCGGTTCGAAGCTCCGTGGCGCAGATCAGGATGGCCGGGGCGAGCTCCGGATAGTCCCCACCGAGGTCGAATCCGCCGAGGATGTCCTGCTCCGCCAGTTTGCCCAGCACCTCTGTGCTCGCGCTCGGCAGGCGCAGGGCCTGCTCGTGGAAGATGGGGCCGTCGAAGACCGGCTCCACGCCCGGGATCTCGCACAGCAGCTCGCCCAGGCGGCGGGTGTTGGCGTGGCAGCTCGCGGCGACCCGCTCCAGCCCTTCCGCGCCGAGGATGGCCATGTGGATGGTCGCCGCCGTCACCAGCAGGCCCTGGTTGGTGCAGATATTGGACGTCGCCTTGGAGCGGCGGATATGCTGCTCGCGCGCCTGCAGCGTCAGCGTGTAGCCGACCTTGCCCTCGGCGTCCAGGGTCTTGCCGGCGATGCGCCCGGGAATCTGGCGCACATAGCCCTGCTTGCAGGTCAGGAAGCCGAGGTAGGGTCCACCGGAGGCCAGCGGCATGCCCAGCGGCTGGCCCTCGCCACAGGCGATGTCCGCCCCCGTTTCTCCCCAATCTCCGGGGGGCGACAACACCGCCAGGGCCACCGGATTGACCACACCGATGACCAGCGTGTTCCGTGCGTGCGCCCAGTCGGTGATGGCGTCGACGTCTTCGAGTGCGCCGAAGAAGTTGGGCTGAGCAATCACGGCGGCGGCGAAGTCCCCGCCGGCCGCGGCCGCGTCGAACCGGGCCACGGGCGTTTGTCCGGTGGTGGAATCGAAGGGCACCTCCACGAGCTCGATGCCCTGATTGCCCACGAGTCCGCGTATCGTGCGCCGATAGGCCGGGTGCAGATTGCGTGGCAACAGCACGCGCTTGGAGTTGCTCTTCCGGTTGGCGCGAACGGCCATCAGGATGGCCTCGGCGAGGGCGGATGCGCCGTCGTAGAGCGAGGCGTTGGAGACATCCAGACCGGTCAGTGCCGTCATCATGGATTGGAACTCGTACACCACCTGCAGCGTGCCCTGGCTCGCTTCGGCCTGGTAGGGCGTGTAGGCGCTGTAGAACTCGCCGCGGGTCGTGATCTGCCAGACGGCCGCCGGGATGTGGTGCTCGTAGGCCCCGGCACCGATGAAGCACAGCGGCTGGCCGTCGGCGCGGGCGCGGCCCTGCATGAGCCGGGAGACCTCCATCTCGGTGAGGCCTGACGGAATGCCGTCGAGCCCCCCGGCGCGCAGCGCGGGCGGGATCTCGTCGAAGAGTTCGTCGATGTTGCCGGCGCCGATGGCGTCGAGCATCTCCGCGACGTCGGCGTCGGTATGGGGAATGAACGGCATGGGTCGCTGTGCTCTGCTTGTTTGGTGTATCGGCCTGCGGCACCGGAGCGGGTTCTGTCGGACCACCACACCCCGGGTGCGGTGGCCCATCGCGCCCGATCAGCCCTCGTCGTCGACGACCGCCTGGTAGGCGTCCGCGTCGAGCAGGCCGTCGGCGGCCCCGCTGCCGGCGGACAGCTTGAAGATCCAGCCGTCGCCGTAGGGGTCGCTGTTGATGGTCTCGGGCGCACCGTCCAGGGCATCGTTGACCGCGGTCACCTCGCCCGCGATCGGTGCGTAGATGTCGGACGCGGCCTTGACCGATTCGACCACGGCGCACCCGTCCTCGGCCGCCAGCTTGGCGCCGACCTCGGGCAGTTCGACGAAGACCAGATCGCCGAGCGCCTCCTGGGCATGGTCCGTGATGCCGACGGTGTAGGTGCCGTCGCCGTTGTCATTGACCCATTCGTGGCTCTTGGTGAACTTGAGTTCCGCAGGCATGTTGCTCATGGCTGACTCCTAAATGATGCGGCGGGTTGATCGTTGGTTCGGGAAGTGGAAATGAGTTATCAGCGGTTTTCGTGCGGGGCAGGATGCCCGCCATTCTTAGGGACGCAAGGCACTGAAAATGAAGGGAAGCCAAACCTAAGCTTTTCGCTTCCCGCGCCGATTTTGGCCATGGATGGCCAATAATCGGCTTCCAACTTAGGTCTCGATCTTGGCCTGGCCGTTGCGCACGAAGGGTGGGCGGACGATGCGAGCCGGCACGGCCTTGCCGCGGATATCGACGCTGAGCTCATCTGCCCGTGCGGCGTCGGGGGAGACGCGTGCGAGCGCGATGGAGCGCTCCAGGGTCGGGGAGAAGCCACCGGAGGTGGTCTCGCCCACCGGTTCGTCGTCCAGCAGCACTCGCTGGTGCGGGCGCAACACGCCGCGGCCGGTGAGCAGCAGGCCGACGAATCTGGGCAGGTCCGGCGCTTCGCGTTTCGCCTGCAATGCCCGGCGCCCCATGAAATTGCGCTCCAGCGGCTGCCAGGCAATGGTCCAGCCGAGGCCCGCAGACAGCGGGTCCGTGGCGTCGTCCATGTCCTGGCCATAGAGGTTCATGCCGGCCTCCAGCCGAAGGGTGTCCCGCGCACCGAGACCGCAGGGAACGACAGCTGCCTCGAGCAGGCCGCGCCAGAGGGACTCGGCCTCTGCGACGGGCAGAATGATCTCGAAGCCGTCCTCGCCGGTGTAACCGGTACGCCCGACCAGCCAGTCGTCGCCCTCCGCCGCGTGGAAGGGCCGAAGCGACATGGCCGGTCTGCGCACCGCCTCCGGCAACAGGGGCTCGGCCTTCGTGCGGGCGTTGGGGCCTTGCACGGCGATCATCGCCAGGTCGTCCCGGCGGCGGATGGTCACGTCGAAGCCCGCGGCCCGATCCTGCATCCAGGCCAGGTCCTTGTCGGCGGTGGCTGCGTTGACCACCGGCCGGTAGCGTCCGGGTGCAAGGTAGTAGCAGATCAGGTCGTCGACGACCCCGCCATGCTCGTTGAGCATGCAGCTGTAGAGGGCCTTGCCGGGTTCGGCGAGCTTGTTGACGTCATTGGCGAGCAAGTACTGCAGGAAGGGCTTGGCGGCCTGGCCGGTGACGTCGACCGGCTGCATGTGCGAGACGTCGAACATGCCGGCGTCGCGGCGCACGACGTGGTGCTCCTCGAGCTGCGAGCCGTAGTGCAGCGGCATATCCCAACCGCCGAAGGGGACCATCTTGCCGCCGAGGGCGACGTGCTGGTCGTACAGAGGAGTTCTGGAACCCATGCGGGGCCTCCCGGTCTGCCGGGCCGCGAGGCCGGGCGGTGGACGAACGACGACGCACGGACGAGGTGTCCGTGGGCCGCCCCTCTGTCCTGGACCTGAGAGTTTGCTGCGAGATCGGTGGATACCTTGTGAGGAACTCTGTCCCCGCTGTGACCACCGGCGCTCGTCGCTGCCCCGTCGGTGGGCCAGCGCCATGGGGCCGGCCACTCTCCAGAGTCGGTACGTGGATGCCGCGGTCCTTTTGCCTGAGCGATTCCGGGCGGTGTTGCGCCTTCGGCGCCGGCGAATAGGCCCCTGTGGGCTTACTGCCGGTCTCTCCCGCGGCCCCGAAACCGAACCGAGACTATAAAGCCCGCCGCGGGGGATGCCAAGCGGCGGGTTTCGGCACGCGATATTGGATTGGAGCCTGTCGGACCGACTCAGCCGACTCCGGTGTCAGCGGCAGCGGCGCGCGGCAGCAGCGAGCTTCTCGTCGTAGCGGTTCTTGCGGAAGCCGGGGCCGTTGTAATCCTTCGCGAAGGCCGCCCAGCGCCCGGCGCGCAGGTGGCAGGGGTCGATGTTCCAGACGTCCGCCAGCTCTGCGATGTCGTCCGCGGTGATGGCCGACTGACCAGGAATGGGTCCGACCCAGGACACAGGCACGAAGCGCCCGTCCGGGGTCTTGCTCGGATAATCGTAAATGAAGGGCCGCTCATGCTCGACCGAGACGCGTGGCGGGTGATCCGGTAGGGTTGCGCCGGTCTTGGGGCTGGTTCCGGCGCCGGTTTGGGGCTCGACGCTTGCCGCAGGGGTGTCCGCGGCGGGGCTCTCCGCCGACTCCGCGGCGTCGTCAGCCGCGGCAACGCGCTGCGCCTCAGCTCGGACCACGGCCAGGAGCTCCTCGCGGGCATCCTCCAGGATCCTGTCGACCTGCGCTTCGATGTCGATGGCCATCGTTGATCTTCTCCACGGACTGGCGGGTGCAAGTCGGGCGTATTGACCTCTCGGCGAGGCCCGATGTAGCCAGGCCCAGGCTTGTAGTGTCGCCGAATGTTGCCCTGGGAGTCTATGCAAGCCTTCGGGGGTAGGAAAACGGATAGGCACGCTTTGTTCTGCCCATCCTAGATCCGGAAGGAGCGCAACAGAATCCGAGTCTTCTCCGTAACGCATTGACTTGGCCTTTCGCGAGGCCGTGAAAGCAGACCTAGGCCGCGGTCGCACCACTGCTTGTCAGCTAAACTGCCGCTTCGACCAAATCCACAGTAAAAATGCGGTAAGCCTCGATGTCCGGACCATCTCCGAGCCTCCCTCTCCCGACGGTCAGCCCTTGGTTTCTCGTTGGGCTGCTGGTTTGGTTGGCTCCCTTTGGCAGCTCCGGTGCGGACCCGGGGTCACTGACGGTCGACCATTCCGGTGCCGATGGAGCGGATGGCGAGCATGAGCTGTTTGGCTCGCGGGCGCCGGTGAGCGGCGGGAGCGGCGCTGCCATCGACTACACGCTCGCCGTCGGCAACCTATTGCAGGAATCGACCCAAAGCCCCTTGAGCTTGATCTCCAACGGCGGCAACGGAGGCTCGATGCTCGGTCAGCCGCAGATCGCCGGCAGCGGCAAGCCCGGTGCGGCAGGGGGCAGCGGCGGCAGCATCAATGCCGGCATTTTCGGGGCCATCGACGGCCCGCTGACCGGCCAGAGCGGCGGCGAGGTCGCCGCCATGTCGCTGCGCGCCGCCGGTGGCACCGGCGGCAACGGCAGCTTCGACAGCGGTTGGCTCGTCTCCATCGGCGGGGACGGCCGGGACCCGGGGCTCGGGGGCGCACGCCCTGGTCGCGCGCAGCATCGGCGGCGGCGGCGGACAGGCGGCCAGCACCAAGACCTGGGGGTTATTCGGCTCGGTCAGCGTGGGGGCAACGGTGGAGGCGGTGGCAACGGCGGGGCGATCAGCATCGTCAATGCCGGCCGTTTGAACACCGAAGGCACCCACGCCACCGGCATCTTCGCCGAGAGCATCGGCGGCGGTGGTGGCGAAGCGGGAGATGCGCAAGCATTTGCCGCCAGCACCGTGGTCGGCGGTAGCGTTGGCCTCGGCGGTCGCGGGGGGGCGGCGGGCACGGCGGTCCGGTCTCGGTGACCAACGATGGCATCATCTCGACCGGCGCGGACGATGCGCAGGCGGTCTTCGCCCAGAGTGTCGGCGGTGGCGGCGGTCGGGCCGGGTCGTCAACGGCGAAGGCGTGGACGATCGCCTTCCCGAAGTTTCCGGCGTTTGCGATGTCGGTTGGCGTCGCGCTCGGCGGCAGCGGCGGCGACGGTATCAGCGCTAAGAGCCACCGCCGTTTCCTGCGAGCCTATCGCGACACCTATAGCCCGTGGAAAGACTTCGGCAAGAACGTGGGCAAGGACGTCTTGATGCAGTTCCTGACCTTCAGCGCCAACTTCAACTTCGGCGGCCAGGGCGGCTCCGGCAACGTCAGCGGTCGGGTCGACGTTGTGAACGACGGCGCGATCAACACCCTCGGCGACCGCGCCTACGGCATCTTTGCCCAGAGCATCGGCGGCGGCGGTGTCGCCGGCACGGCAAGCCGCAACGCCAACGCCTGGTTTGAGCTCGGTGGCGGCTTCTCGTTCGACAAGCCCATCGGGCTCGGCTTTCAGCTCAGCAAGTCCCCGGGCAGCGCCGGCGATGGCGGCGGGCGGATCACCGACATGGGCGTGCGGCTGGGCATCGCCGGGGCGGGCAACGGCGGCTACGGCGGGCAGGTCAGCGTCTCCGGCGGCGATATCCAGACGACGGGCGCCGGTGCGCCGGGCCTTGTCGCGCAGTCCATCGCTGGCGGCGGCGGTCTGGTGGCGCTGGAGCAGATCGGGACGACAACGCGGGTCGACCTGGGGGCGGCGTCGGCGATCGGCACCGCGTCGGATGTTAGGGTGACCGCCAACGGCGAGCTGAATACGAGCGGTGATGGCAGTCTCGGCATCGTGGCCCAGAGCATCGGGCGCGGGGGCGGGCTGGTGCTGGGCGTAACGGGGCAGGGACGCGCCGATGCGGTGGCACTCGGCGCGGCGAATGCCACCAATGGTGCGCGCTCCGGCGCGGTGGTGGTGCGCCACCATGGCGAGATTGTTACTGAGGGTGCAGCCGCCCACGGCATCGTCGCCCAGACCATCGGCGGGGGCGGCGGGCTTGTCGGCCCGCCGGCGGATACGGTCAGCATCCCCGGTGCGGCGAGCGGCAGCCGCGCGGGGAACCTGTACGTTGATGTCCATGAGAACGCCCGGGTTGAGACCAGGGGGCTTGATGCGGCGGGCGTCGTCGCACAGGTGCTGGGCGGCAACGGCGGCTTGGTCGGCGCCGGCTGGGGGCGGCCATTGACGATGCTGGACCGGGTCGTGAAGACCGATGCATCGTCGAGCAGTGGGATTGGCACCGGTCGTCTAGATATCGACGTCGCCGGCAGCGTTCTGGCCAGTGGCGAGCATGGCGTCGGAGTCCTTGCCATGAACCTATCGGGCGGGGGCCTGCGTGAAGGCGTGATCGAGATGCGCGATTCTGGCAGGCCGGGTCTTGGCAACGTCACCGTCAGCGTCAAGCAAACGGGCGAGGTCGAGGCGAGCGGCTCCGGGGGGATCGGCGTCATGTCGGTGGCTACGCCGACCGGTAACGGCGGGGGGAGCAACGCGAGCCGCGTCTTAATCGACGGTAGCGTCCGTGGCGGCACCGGTCCCGATGCCGCGGGGGTGTTCCTGGTGGGCGGGCAAGGCAACCTTGTGGAGATCGATCGCAGAGGGCGCCTCGAGGCAGGCGAGGGCGTCGATGGCAACGCCATCGTCGGGCGCGATCTGGCAGCGACCACGGTGAACGTGATTGGCACCCTGGTCGGGAGTGTCGACCTGGGCGATGGACCGGACAATCACCTGCTGGTCACCCCCCAAGGCCGGTTCGACGCCGGCGCGCTGGTGCGGCTGTCGACTCGTAACATCAGGTCTCGGGATGTCGGTCTGCAGGTCGATGGCACCCTGGAGCCGGGCGGCCCGAATCGCGCGCTGACGACCCGCGTGATCGGTCCCTATGCACAGTCGGGCACGCTGGTGGTCGACCTGGACATGCAGAACGATTACGGCGATCGCGTCGAGGTGACCGGCCCGGCGACGGTAGGCGGTGAGATCGTGCCGCGTTTCAGCGCACTGCTGCCTGGCAAGGTGGCGACGGTGCTGACTGCGACCCAAGATCTGGACTGGAGCGGACGAGCACGGGACTCCGTCTTCTTCGACTATGCCGCGGATCGGCGGAGCGGTAACCGCGAGCTGGCCTTGCGCGTGGACCGCGCCAGATTCACGAGCGCGGTCCCCCTGCTGCTGGCAAGTGATGCTGGCCTGGCCATCGCCGAACACCTCCAGCTGGTCTGGGATCATGGCGCGGATGGCTTCAGCGCCGACGGTGCCGAGGGCTATGGCATGCTCTTCGCCGGCTTGGCCCAGTATCAGACCAAGGCCGAAGCGGCAAGTATCGCCCAGGACTTGGCGAATATGTACGCGTCCGATAAGGGCCTGGTTGGCGCGGACAATGCGCTCGGCAGTGCCAGCGCCAATCTCAATCGCAGCCTGAGCTGCCCGGTGTTTACCGGCGAGGCTACCGAACTGCGGCAGGCCGAGTGTGCCTGGGCGCGGATGACCCGCGGCAACGAGGTCAAGAGCGGTGCGGACAGCGGCGCGCGCACCACCAGTGACACCTGGGCGCTGCAGATCGGCGCCCAGAAACAGATCGGCGAGGGCTGGTTCCTCGGCGGCTCGGCCACGTATGGCGAGCAGGACGTCCGTCAGCGCTTCTCCAAGGGCGAGGGTCGCTCCTACGACCTCGGCATCGCGCTGAAGCGCGAGATCGGCGCCTGGCTGCTGGCCGCCGCCGCTAACGTCGGCCACACCGACTACGACTACCGGCGCTGGTTCTCGCTGCCGTTCTACAGCGCCGAGTTAGCGGGATCTGGCTCGGTCGTCTGCCGATATCGCCGGGTGCTAGTTGCCGAACAAACCTGCACATGAATCGATGAATAGCTCGGCGCCGCCCGTGTCGCAGGCTGGCGGCGGCGCCCCGCGCGCCTGAGTTGCGAGGGATGCTGGGCGAGCTGATGGGCACGCTGCGCTTTGGCCATCCTACGAAGACCGCGGCAGGTCGGGCTGAGGTACGAATCCCGACGGACAGCGTTGCCCGGGCGTTTCGGCTTCAGTCCGCGGCGTCGTCGTCAGCAGAACCCTGCTGTGGGCGGCGGAAGGTCAGGCTGCCGCACTCGGCGCAGGAGGGGATACGGCCGCTGCGGGTGAAGTGGGTCTCGGCGCCGCACTTATCGCAGACCAAGGTGCCGGGGCCCGTGATCTGGCCCGCCTGGTACAGGGTGGCGTCGCGGGCGCGCTCCGCCCATTGCTTGAGTTGCAGGCTGGTCTGGTCTGCAACACTGGTAAAGGCCTCCAGCCAACGCTGTTCGATGAGTTCCAGGTCGAAGCGCCACCAGTTCTTGAGTTCCTCGCCGGTGTCCACCAGCCAATGGGCAGCGTCGGCAATATCGCGTTCCACATACTCAGCGATCTTCGCGCCCTCCTCGCGGCTCAACTCGCCGAGTTCCACCATGTTGTCGCGCACCTGCTCCAGCATCTGCCGCAGTTTCGGGGTCGCCTCCTGGGCCTGGTCGACGGCCTCCTTGGTGCGCTCCAGCATCTGCTCGTAGGCCTGCACCAGGCGCTCGGATGCCTGGTCTTGTTGGTCGCGTTTGTCGCTATCGTTCATTCGAGCGCTCCTGCGGGTGGTCGGGAGGGGCTTGCGCCTGACGCGGCGTCGCTATCCAGAGTCTGCGCCATGGGACGAAAATGGCAAGCCTGGGCGTCGCGATTCTCCGGGCGGTTCCGGCGTCTGTGTCTCCTTCCACTCGGCCCCTGAGCTGCGCGGCTGCCGCTGCCGGCCTCGTCGCGGCCTTTGTGAGCGGCACGGTACGGGGTAGACTTCTTGTCCATGTGGTCGGCTCGAACGTCCCCCGCCGGCGATCTTCTCCGCAGTACCTCACCATGACCGATCTCTCTGATACTCTGACCCTATCGGCCCCTAGCGCCGAGCAGGACATCGCGCTGTTCGCCAACCTGCTCGGCGAGGTGTTGCGTGAACACAGCCGCAAGCGAGTGTTGGTCGTGGTGGAGCGCCTCCGCGACGGCTTCCTGACCCTGCGCGAGCACGACGACCCGGAACTGCGCGCGAAGCTCATGAAGCGCATCGACCAGCTCGATCCGCTGACGCTGTCCGAGGTGATCCGCGCCTATACGATCTATTTCTCGCTCGCCCACATCGCCGAGGAGGTCCAGGGCTATCTGGCGCGGCGCACCCGCATCAGCGCCGGCGGGCGGCTGTGGCGCGGCTCCTTCGACCATACGCTGCGGCAGTTCGCGGAGGAGGGTGTCAGTGCGGACCAGTTCCAGACCCTGCTGGACCGGCTGGACTACCTGCCCGTGTTCACCGCGCACCCCACCGAGGCCAAGCGGCGCACCACACTGGAGACCCAGCGGCGCATCTTCCTGCTCATGCTCGACTGGCGCCGCTCCGCCCTCAACGAGGAGGAGCAGCAGGACCGCATCGCCGAGATCCTGCGTGAGATCCAGATCCTCTGGAAGACCGACGAGGTGCGGGTGCACAAGCCCCAGGTGACCGACGAGGTGCGCCAGGGGCTGTATTTCTTCCACGCGTCGCTGTTCGAGACCATCCCGGTGGTCTATCGCAACCTGGAACGCGCTGTGCGCCGGGCCTACGGCGCCGATTCGGGCATCCGGGTGACGAGCTTCATCGGCTTCGGCTCTTGGATCGGGGGCGACCGGGACGGCAACCCCTTCGTCAAGCCCGAGACCACAGCGCTCTCGGTGCGCATGCATTGCGAGGAGGCGCTCACGGAGTACATTCGGCGCGTCAGGGAGCTGACCCGCATCCTGAGCCACTCCAGCACCCTCTGCCAGCCGTCGCCGGGCTTCCTCGACAGCCTCGATGACGACGAGGACTACTGGCTCGGCGCCATGGGGCAGACGCCGCGGCGCTATTTCCACGAACCCTATCGGCGCAAGCTCGCCATCGTGCGCCATCGCCTGGAGGCCAATCTGGCGCGGGTCCAGGCGCGCATCGAAGAGCCCGAGGCGCCGGCGGACCAGGTCAAGGGCTACGACGACGAATATCCGTTGCTGGAGGACCTCTATCTCATCCGCGACTCCATCATCAGCCACGGCGACGCCAGCGCCGCGGATGGGCCGCTCGCGGACCTGATTCGCCTGGTGGAGAGCTTCGGCTTCCATCTCGTGCAGCTCGACGTGCGCCAGGAGTCCACCCGGCACACCGCCGCCGTCACCGAGCTCTTCGTCCGCCAGCCCGGGGCGCCGCTCTATCAGTCCTACACCGAGGAGCAGAAGCTGGTCGCGCTGGCCGGTGCCATCGGCCATCCGCATCCCTTCCACGTCGACAAGGCCACGCTGACGCCCGAGACGCGTGAGACCCTGGAGGTCTTCGAGGTCATGGGGCACATGCGCGCCGAGATCAGCGAGCGCGTGTTCGGTTCCTACGTCATCTCCATGACACACACCGCCAGCCATGTCATGGAGGTCATGCTGCTGGCGCGCCTCGCCGGTCTCGCCGGCAAGACGCCCCAGGGGTGGTTCTGCGACCTGCGGGTCGCGCCCTTGTTCGAGACCATCGAGGACCTGGAGCACATCGACGACGTCATGTCGGCGTTGTTCGACAACGACACCTACGCCGCACTGCTGAAGGCGTCCGGCAACCTGCAGGAGGTCATGCTTGGCTACTCGGATTCCTGCAAGGATGGCGGCATCCTGTCCTCGGCCTGGAACCTGTATGAGGCGCAGGAGAAGATGGTGGCGCTGGCGGAGGGCCGTGGCGTGCAGTGCCGGCTGTTCCACGGCCGCGGCGGCACCATCGGCCGCGGCGGCGGCCCGACGCACGAGGCCATCCTGTCGCAGCCGGACGACACCGTGCATGGGCGCATCAAGTTCACCGAGCAGGGCGAGGTGCTGTCCTACCGTTATGCCAATCCGGAAACGGCGCTCTACGAACTCACCATGGGTATCAGCGGCCTGATCAAGGCCAGCCGCTGTGTCATCGAGCCGCCGCCGAAGCCACGTAAGGACTTCCTGGGCATCATGGAGGAACTGGCTCAGCTGGGCGAAGAGGCCTATCGCGGCCTCATCGACCAGGACGGCCTGCTGGACTACTTCTACGAGGTCACGCCGGTCGACGCCATCGCGCTGCTCAATATCGGCTCACGGCCGTCGCACCGCAAGAGGGCCGATCGCTCACTCGCCTCCATTCGCGCCATTCCCTGGGTCTTCGGCTGGGCGCAGTCCCGGCATACCCTCCCGGCCTGGTACGGCATCGGCAGCGCCATCGAGCGATGGCGCGGCAGCGATCTGGAGCGGCTCGCCAAACTGCAGCGCATGTACGAGGAGTGGCCCTTCTTCCGTGCCATTCTCAGCAACACTCAGATGTCGCTGTTCAAGGCGGAGATGCACATCGCCGCCAGCTACAGCCAACTCGCCGGGGACAGCAGCCGGGCCGAGGTCATCTACGACCGAATCGCCGAGGAATACGAGCGTACCCTCAATCAAGTCCTCGGCATCGCGGGCCTTCACGGGCTGATGGAGGAAACGCCGGACCTGCAGCTCTCACTGGCGCGGCGCAACACCTACCTGGACCCATTGAATCACGTCCAAATTGCGCTGCTGCAGCGCTACCGCAGCGGTATCGCCCGTAACGCGGGCAATGGGGACGACCCGGAGCAGTGGCTCGACCCGTTGTTGCGCTCCATCAACGCCATCGCCGCAGGCATGCGCAATACAGGCTGATCAGGACCCCGCGGAAGCGGTCTGCGTGCCGCCACCCGCGCTAGGCACTATGGGTGTCGGGTCCAGCAGCAGGCGCCCGTCGCGCTCTTCGATACGGAAGGTCGCGATGACATCCTCGGCCGGCGGCTCCTGCGGCTGACCTGTTTCCAGGCTGAACCAGCTGCCGTGTAGCGAGCACTTGATGCGGACGCCGTCCAGGCAGCCGTAGGAGAGGGGGTAGTCCTCGTGGCTACAGTTGTCCTCGACGGCGTACCATCGGTCCTCGACCCGGGCGACGATGTACGCGCGGCCCTGCGCTTTCACCGCAACAAACTTGCCCGGAGTGACATCTGAGGCTGCGCCGACGTCGATCAGTATCGACTCCATCGGGACGCCCTCAGTGCAGGCGCCGCGTCGCGGCGCCAGAGTCCAACGCCGCCCGGATGCGATCCGCAGCGGCCTGTTGAGTGTGCTCCCGGCCCAGGTGCCAGAGGATCAGGGCGCCCGCGAAGACCAGGCTATCGTAGGTGGGTCCACGCTGCCCCTCCAGCGCGGCGAGACCGGCTTGGGCAGCGGCCCGAGCCGTCGCCGGCACGTCTACGGCGACCGCGATGTCGTCGCCGGGGCGGTTGTTGGTGGGCAGATCCTCCGGCAGGGGCACGGAGCGCAGGTTCTGCTCGATGCCGAGCGCGGCCGGATCGATATCGAAGGACTGCTCCTCGCCCATCTGCTGGTAGTTGAAGCAGACGCCGGTCTGGCGCAGCGAGGGCACGACGCCACCTTCGACACCTCGCACAAGCAGCGCCGAGTCGTAGCCGGCGTGGCGCGCCAGCAGGGCGTAGATGCGCGGGTAGGGCTTGTGCACGTAGCCGGTGACCAGGTGGGTCTTCTTGCGGCCGTGGATGGGCCGCGCCATGACCTCGACGGTGGTCAGCACCTGGCGCTTGACGATGGTGCCGCGCAGGGGTACCAGACCATGCAGCTTGGGCACGAAGGCACGCTGGTCGACATAGCTCCAGCCGCAGTCCGGGTCCGTGACGCGCGCGGCGGCCTCGGCGGGCGTCAGGTCTACCGGAAGCCCAGCGGCGCTGAGCACGTGCCGGTGCGTGACGCCGAATTTCGGGCCGACCGCATCGAGTCCATGGCTCACCGCCGCCACGCCGCACTCTGCGAGCACCGGGGCCAGAAAAGGCGAGGCGGGCAGGCAGCGGTTGTAACCGTCGTACGGATCGGCGATGTCGACCACCTCGTCGACGTCCGCGACGATGTGCTGCGTCGCTGCGCGCACGGCGTCGAGCACGCCGCGCTGTTCGTCGTCCGTCTCCCGCTTCATGCGCAGTGCGATCATGAAGATGCCTGCCTGTACCGGGTCCACCTCGTTGTCGAGGATGGCCTGCATACCGACTCGGGCCTCGTCCATCGAGATGTCCTTGGACAGTTCTGGGCCGGTCGCGATGCGCTGGATAATGGAGCGCATGGTGCGTTGGGTGTCGTTCATCACTCGTGAATGCTCAGGTCAGTTGGGGTGGGGCGGAGTCCGCCAGACCATGGCCACGTCGGGGTTATATCTGTGGGGTTCAAGCCGCGCCCCGTCGGTTCAGTCGCGCCAGCGCTCAAGGAGGTCCGCATAGGCGTCGATGCGGCGGTCGCGGAAGAAGGGCCAGATGCGTCGCACGGCCTCGCCGCGAGCGAGATCGATGTCCACGACGAGGTTCTGGGGCTCCGTGTCAGAGGCACTGGCGAGTAGCTCACCCTGCGGCCCGCAGGCGAAGGAGTTACCCCAGAATTGGATGCCGTCGTTTGGACTGGAGGCGTCGGGCGCGGCCTCGAATCCGATCCGATTGCAAGCCAGTACGGGCAGGCCGTTGGCGACGGCGTGGCCGCGCTGTACTGTGCGCCAGGCATCGAGTTGTCGGGCGCGCTCGGCGGCATCGTCCGCCGGGTCCCAGCCGATGGCGGTGGGATAGAGCAACAGCTCCGCGCCCGCCATCGACATGAGCCGAGCCGCCTCCGGATACCATTGATCCCAACAGACCAACACACCGAGTCGGCCGACCGAGGTGTCGACGGGCACGAAACCCAGATCGCCGGGCGTGAAGTAGAACTTCTCGTAGTAGCCCGGGTCGTCCGGGATGTGCATCTTGCGGTAGACCCCGGCCAGGCTGCCGTCGCTGTCCAGGACCACCGCGGTGTTGTGGTAGAGGCCCGCGGCCCGTCGTTCGAACAGGGAACCGACGATGACCAGCCGGTACTCGGCCGCAAGCGCACCCAAGCGCTCCGTGGTTGGGCCAGGGATCGATTCCGCCAGGTCGAAACACGCCGGGTCCTCCCGTTGGCAGAAGTAGGCGGACTGGTGCAGTTCGGGGAGGACCAACAGCCGGCAGTTGGATCGAGCTGCGTGGACGCAGGCGGTGACGAATGCGTGTTCCAGGCCCTCGGCATCGCCGAGCCTGCCTTGATGGACAAGTACGCGTATGCCTCTTCTTGTCGCCATAGGTGTTTGGTAGAGGTGTTGATCGACGGGGTTACAACCGATCGACTCGGTACCGAGAATAGTGATCGTCTTTCGTACCCTGAGAGCATGCATTCTCCCAGATGGGGCGGTTGGAAGGTCGTCAGGGTGTGTCCCGCGGGCCTGATCCCACATTGGCCCAGGAGGCACAACGACGCGGAATCGTCACACTGTTCCAAGGAGTTGCAACGAAGCTGGATGCCCCGCGGTGCATGCCAGGGCGACCGCAGCGCCCGTCGCCCAATGGCTGATCTGAACTACGCCGCGCAACCAGAACCAAGTCAGTGCCTTGCACAGACGTCGGCGCGGTCAACTACTCCGTCTAGGAATATGCGTAGACAGGGCTCTCGGCCCTGGTTTCGTCGCGCCAATAGTGCCTAGCCATGCAAGCGCTCCGCTACAGTTGTCGTAACCAAAGCCGACGTCCGACCGCGAAACCAATCGCTAGACTCGGGCCTCCTGTCACCAACAATTCGTCGGCGCAGCGGCCGAGCTGTCATCGGAATCCGGGAAGTTCGTCAGACCCCGATTGCCATTCGAATCGACCGTGAAATCGTAGCAGGTGGTGTCCGCTGTTTGCTGATTGACGCGCACCGCCGTAGCGACGAAGCTGGTACGGATATCCCCCGTGTCGCCCGCGACGGCATCGGCTCGGTAGTGGACGTTTGGGCGATCTGCCTCACAGGGATCGCAATTGGTGGACGGATTGGTCTCGCACTGTTCGTTGAATACGGGGTCGCAGGCAAAACCCAAATCTGTCATATCGACAGTAAAGGTCTTGTTGTCGGTGTAGAAAGCCTCCTGTCGAGCGGCAATGTCGAGCAGTAGGGATTGCGCTTCCGTTCTACGGGTCTTGATGACCTGGGAGTGATAGCTCGGATAGGCAATCGCCGCCAAGACACCGACGACCGCCACGACCACCAGCACCTCGATCAGTGAATAGCCGCGGAAGACTGATCTCTTCGCGTTGAATACAGCGACCAGTTCTCGTTCGAGGTGTATCACTGCGGTACCTGTTGTTCCAGGGAATTGGCGAAGGGATTGGAAAAGGTCTCGGAGGCTAACACGCATTCGTAGACTGCGCTCAGCGTGTTGCGCAAGGAGTCCGGAATCGCTGCACGTCCGACCGTCTCCGCGTCCGAGAAACGGGCGGGCAGATCGCGACGGTCGTAGAAACGGATTACTGTCACTCCGTTCACGGACGACAGCACATGGCATTTGTACTCTGGAGTGTCCGCGCTCAGCGGTGGCATGAATTGGCCGAGCGCGCAGTTGGCGCCGGAGAACATCACGGCCGCGCCCAGCATGGCACTGATAAGCGATCTCTTGGTCATTTCAGATTCTGTCTATGCAGCGCGGGAATTAGTCCCGCTGCTGCATCCAGTACGCGGGCCCCACAGTCAACGCGAGGCTGGTCCGTTCGATTCCAGTGCTATCGGTACCCGCACCGACACCGACGAGACCGATTTCGACCTTACCGAAGTAAGCGACCGGGTGGTCGGGAATGTGGTCTTTGATCTTCTTGCTTCGGTCGGCCTTGCGGAGATCGCCGTCTTGGGGCTGCGCCCAATCATACTTCGCCGATGCATCGTGCAGGCCCACGGCGTACAGAAAGCCGGTGCCCTCTGACGGGCGACATACGTGTTCCGCCTCAGGGTCCAGCGGGTCGGGCGGCACGTAGGTGGTGAAGAACAGGGTACCCTGTAACGTGATGGAACGCGACAGGCTCTTTTCACCAGTCCGCTCCAGATCGATAAACCAGCCACTACCAGCCGACGCCAAGGCCAAGCGTGCCGCGCCGCGCCCCTCATCCGTGCCGTCCTGCACCAAATTGTCGGTGGCATCATAGAGATCGGCTTCCGTGATCAGGGCCGGAACTTCACGACACGGCAAGCCGGCCGGTTCAAGGTTGGCGCTTTCACAGGCATTGGTACTCGAATCGCCATCGTTGGGTATATGCTTTGCGCTTTGGGTACCTGTATCACGCAACAGGTAGAAGCGATTCTGCGCGTCCCGGTCCAGCGGATGTGCGCGATTGCCGCTGCCGATGGCGAGCGCCTCATAGTCGAGTGCGCCCGTTTTCGTCACCGAGAGATCGATGCCGTGGAGGAACCGGCGGTCGGTTTGCAGGGTGTTCCCGCCGAGGGACGCGAGCTTGAAGATGCTCCAGTTGGCCTTGTTCCCGTTGACAAGGTCCACCCGCCAAAGGTTACCTCCCGTATCCGGAAAGTACATGCGGTCCGTCACGTGGTCGCCGTTGCTGTCCAGAACCGTGACCCGTGCCGGCACGCTATGGAGCAGGCGTGTCTCTTGCAGATTTGTGTCGGAGCCGGCATCGGGGGAAACGCTCCATACCAGTTCCCCCGTGAGGGCGTTGAGTACAAAAATGCCCCGCCCAACGCTGTCTGCTGTACCGACACTCAGCAGGTCCTTGTTGCTGTCGTACCCTCCGCCGAACACCACGACCGGGTGATCGTGGCCAGGCACGAAGGTTGGTACGGGACGAGACCAGGACTGGCCGAGCTCCGGTATGTCGCTCTGATCCACCTGCCACAGGAAGCTTGGGTTGTCCGGGTCCGAGATGTCCAGGGCGTAGTAGCCGCCGCCGGTCGCCTCCGTGCTCTCGGTGCCACGGCGCAAACCGAAGAACAACAGTACCTGATCGTCGTCCGCCACGACGATATCGCCGTCCCCATCGACATCATTGATCCAGACCCCTGGGCTTCCATCGATACCATAGGGATGCTCTTCGTGCGGGGCGTTGTCGTACAGCGTGGAAATGATAGAGCCCAGCTCCTTGGGGAAGAAGGCCCAGGACTCCTCGCCGGTCTCGGCGTCGATCATATGCAGGAAGCCGGCATTCGTGCCGAATACGATACGAACGTCGGCGTCGCCGGAGCCGCCGTAGTTGATCGCCTCTGGAGTGGAATGCATCACGTCGCCAAGGATCCATGGGCGTGCGTCCGTGGTGTCGTCGTCGCTATCCTCGTCGAGCACATCGATACCGCGTGCCCAGTTGATGTAATTGGACCTCTTCGTAGCATCACTTGCACCAACCATTGCGGCTGTCAAGTTGTCGTTGCCCACTACGAAGTCCTCTAATGTCCCGTCTTCGCCGGTGTTGGTGAAGATTGTGCGTGTCGTGGGGTTGCGCAGGATCAAACGCTCGCCGGCGCCGCCCTGATCGACCTCCATTCCATCGACGCCCTCGGTCGTCCAGAAGGTCGTCGCCGTGTCCTTGATATGTCCGGAGACAGGGTCGATGGCTCGAACGCCATTCTTGTCGACAACTTCCTCGTAGATGGTCCCCGCGATTCGTTGCATCTCTAGCTTCTTCAGGTTGCCCGGCCAGCGTGGACTCGCTTTTGGACGGAACATCGCGATGTACTCGGCGTTTAGACTCTTGGTCCGGTTGTAGGCGTCCACGGCGACGGCGGGAGCAGCGAAAGAGGTATTGCTGGACAGTATCTCAGTCAGCGTCGCCTGGAACGCGTCCGCGAGTTCGTGGGCATTGTAGGCGGTGTAGTAAGTGCCACCGCCGAACTCCGCCGTCTGGCTGAGAATGTCCTGATCGATCAGAAATCCGATTGTATACGTAATGACGCGTTGATCACCGTTCTTCCAGTCGTCGTCGAGGTCACTTTCGAACATGTGTCGAGCTAGCGCCGGCATGCAATTCTCTTGCAAGTCGTCGTTCCTGTGATCCGTGGGGAATGTCGCGCACTCCGACAGACCGAGCAGCGACTTGATGCGTGAATTAGCGGCCGTGTCATAGGTCGGTTTGCCATCGGTCATCACGACGACATAGAGGTTCTCGCAATCTCCCATCGGTGAATTGTAGCTGCCGTCATTAGAACAGCTGCCCGCCTCATTCTCGGCACAGGGGTCACGATAAGGCTGCCGGGTGCTGTCATCGTCGCCAAACAGAACCGTTTGATCGCGCCCGCCCGGACGGGCGATATAGCGATACGACTCGTAGTAGGTCTCGCACAACGGCGTCCAGGTCTCCGGCGAAAGCCCTTCGATAAGGCTCACTAGCGCATCACGGTCGGACTGCTCCATGCGCGTCACATGGCGGACGACGCGTCCGCCGTTCTCGTCGTTGCTGTCATTGCCATCGTTATGATTGAACAACATAACGCCAAAATCGACCTGCGGATTGTTCGCGATCATTTCAGTGACAACATCCTGTGCGATCTCCATTTTGGTCCGATTCTCGATCAAGTCGTCATTGTAGTACCAGGCGAGATAGTTGCCTGTAAACAAGGTCCTAACGAGGTCTCCGTCATGACGCTGATCCCAACTCGCCCAAGGTGCACCGACGGCACTCACGCGGAACGGCCCATCCGTATCGCTCGCCCATCCATCGTCGGCGTTGGGGTTGCTCGGGTCGTCGGCGTCAATATCTGCAGCGCATTCCAGATGGATCGTCGCCCTGGTATCGTTGTTGTCCTCAACGGACCGCCACATATCGCGTGTTCCGAATACGTCGCGTTCTCTCGTTTCGCACCGCCAGCGGTACCTCAAACCGGGTCGATTACGGGATAGACAGTCCTCCTCGCCGATTTGATAACGGGAGCGATACCATCTCGACGAACCGGAGAACCGATACTGGCAATCGCATTCGTCCCAAGTTTCCGTGCCAATGATTCCCTGACCCTCTCGCCAGACGCGGACGTAGTCTGTGTAACGACCGGTTTCGGTGAGGGGTGTCACAGCGGTCGCGCATTGATTCGAGGTGCTGGGCACATAGCGATCCGTGGACTCGATCGGTGGGTCGCCGTCGAAGGACCAGTAGATCCTCGAGTGTACGAAGTTGTCCGGGGCACCGTCGTAGGTGGTCCAGTCGATTGCCGGGTCGAAGTCGGGCTTGGCGTTGGGAACACCGTCGCGCATACTTCCGGAGTTGTCGAAGAGAATAAGCACCTTTGGCCGACCGCTACTCTGGCCGGTCCCACTGAACTGCGTTAGAAAGATCTCCGTGTCGTCAGCCAGTGTCGGACAACCTAGCGCGAAGCCCAAGAAGAAGCTGAGACAGAGAGCGGAACGGCGAGTCATTGGGTGTTTCCCCATTCGAGTGCGTTCTGGGCGGCTCGTCCACCCGAATATACCAACGCACCGCACGGATATCTTTGGCGGCCGCGATCTGCAAATCCGCCTGCAGTCGATATGTAGTGTCGCAGTATCATGCAGAGTTTCGGATCTCGAACGGTCGTCAGTCCTTGATTCGCTGGGTCGTTACGCCCATCTGGACCGTTGTCGAGAAATGCCCCCGGGGATCATCTTCGGTCCCCTTGTGGTGTGTGCTCGTCAAGGCGAACGCGCTGCAACCGAGGAGATCGTCACTGGAGGCATCCGCTGATCGCGCACACTTGCCCTTCGGATCTCCGCTGATGGTGGCGGTAACAACAGGCATATCGTTATCGCTGTTGTTGGAGCCAGCTCCCGCGGCGTCACTGAGAAGGTGCTGTAATGGGTTCTGATCGCCCAGGGACGTGAAATCTATGTCGAGGCTGCCACCCGAAAGGGGCAGTCGAGCCAGGTCGGTGGCGACGATGGTCAAAGCCGCATTGAGTCCTGCTTCGGCCGCCTCGAACGAACGGGCCCTGTCTTCGGAGTCGCCGGCGACGCGTAGCTCGGTATTGGTCGCCGTCATCGCTGCAGCTCCGAGCAAGGCGAGCATGGCGAGGATGATCAGGCTGGTAACGAGCGCGAAGCCACGAGAGTCGGGGGTGCTCGTCATTGGCATAAATCTCGTCCAATCTCTCATGTGGCGGTGACATCTGTCGTGGCGGAGCTAGGGTCTTGCTGACCCGACCTGAATTTGCGCCTGTTCCGGGCGCATCATTCAATGATAGAACGATTGCGAGACCAAATCGTATCCGTGATGACTCGACGGTGGAAATTGCGCAGTTCAGCCCCTTGGCTGAGATTCGTTGCGAACGAGCCAGTGGCGAAGTCGGCCTCGACGTCTCCGAGGACATAGGTCGACGTGTCGCTATATGATCGGTCCGGATGTAAACTTCGCAATAACAGGGCTACTCGGACTGCTTCGAACCTCTGATTTTCCCATTCTATATCGGGAACGTTGGCCGCAGAATAGAAGTGGAGTATGGTGTCCGTGTCCGATTCTTCGTCTTTGCGAACGCCGAATTGCACGCGCATGGCTTCGACACCCTCTACGAGATCCTCCACCTCTAGTGTCATGCCCGTTTCGCTCGTCCATTGTAGAGTTTTGCGGGAAAGCGTCGGGGGTTGGTCGTCCAGGGGATTGGCATCACGGATGTAGTAGACGTGGTACAGGAATCTCCAGTAGAGGCCGTAGGGGTAGCAGTCCGTTAGTCCTTTACAGTTCTTGGAGACGACCGGCATGGCCGTGCTGGAGTCGGAGAAGAGGCGCAAGTCCCCAGCGATCGTGTTTGCGGTAAGATAGACAGAACCGGGAGTGAGGGCGGTTTTGGTATCGAGTGGCTCACGATCGACCATTTTTATGATCAATACATCGGACGGTAGGCCACTGACTTGCGCGGCGTCGGCAATACAACGGATGGCCTCGCCGGAGACGGCGCTCGTCCCGTAGACCGCTGAGCCCAGGGAAAAGGCCCCCGCCATTGGTCTTGGGTTTTCGGAGTCTTCGGTACAGTAGCCGGCGATGGAGGCATTGGCGGACGCGAGTGCGTTGCGGATGCTCGTGGTATCCCTGGTGGCGCCGCCAAACAGGAACGAATGACGGATATCGTCGGTGAGGTACTGTTGAGCAAATCTGGCATTGTCCTGAAGCTCCGTGTTGCGCCCGGTGTCCGTGTAGACGGCCTTGTTTGTGACGAATAGACCAAGGGATCCGCCGGCGATGAACAAGCCGAGCAGCATCGCGACCATCAGCTCGACCAGGGTCAGGCCAGCTTGTTGGATGAGGGACGGGCGCATGTTTCTTGCGCTCTTGCGGTTGATGGTCATAGCGGCGTGATGTAAGTGCGGAATCGTAGGACTCGCCGAAACTGATCGGCATCCCCATAGCGGCCCTCTGCGGTGCACTCGGTGGCGACATGGGAGTTCACCTTGTCGCGGCGCCCGTACCAAGCTACGGCGAGCTCGATGCGTCCGTTGCCGGTGTTGCGGATGCAGCCGGTGGGCCGGATGAGGCCGCCGGCAGGCGAGCCGTTTTCGCGCTCGACGTCGTATCCGTCGAGGGCGCGTTCCCAGACCCAGAGGTCGTGCGCAGCCCTTTCGGACGAGGAACAGGCGGCCGTGTCGCAATGGGGTGTCGGTTCGCTGCCTCGAGTCGCGTTACCGAGGACGGTCCAGTCGGCGTCGGCAGCACTGTCGTACTGTGCGAGCGCCCGTGCGTTGTTGCGCATGCGCTCGAGTATGTCGGTTGCAAGATGGACTGCTTGGGTACGTTGCATCGCCTCCAGATTTGCCTGCGCCGCGAGGATTTGCATGGTTGCCGCGGCCATGCCGCCGAAGGCGAAGATGAAGACGGCCACCAGGACCTCGATCATCGAGAGCCCCTGTTGTGACGGGAACCGCCGGTGCTGCGTGCGGATGCGTGGATTGGGTGCGTCCACCACGGTCAATGCTCCAAATGGATAGACCGCCGGGCATCAGGGACATGACGGAGCGCCAAGACCTTGCGCCACGCGGCTGCGGCCGATTGGGGAAATCGTGACGGTACGAGCATGGTCGGCACCCCTAGCGTCGCAGAAACGGTAGCTGCCCGACGTCGGAGGGGTCGTATCGCCACTACCGAAGGCCCGTCCGTCTAGCCCGAAGGCGATGTAGTTCGTGTATGCGGCCGTTGGTCTGAGGCGGAATCCGTTGCCCCGGCCCTCGAAGTGACGCAGGATGGTCTCGGCGTCGTCGCCGACGTCCCGCGTGCCGTCGACGTCGGCGTCGACGAACAGAATCCAGCCAGACTCCCAGAAGTCGGTGCTGAGCCTGCTGCAACTGGTTCCGTTGGGGCTCTTGCAGAGCACCATCTGTGTCTTTCGCGATTGTGCTTGCGACCTCGCCAACGCGAGTGTCATGGAGAAGGTCCGCGCCTCGGCGGACAGGACTTGGTTCTTGATCATCGCCGAGAAGCCGGGCATGCCCACCGTGAGTAGGATGACGCTGATGGAGATGGTGATCATCAGTTCCACGAGCGTGAAGCCTGCGCGGGCTCGCGCTGCGGGGCGAGGCGCATCCTGGCGTCGCATGGCACAAGGGCGGCGCGAGCTGCAGGGGGAACTTGTTGCTGTTGGATGGGTGTTCATGGTTGACCGCCACCGAATCTGCTGAGGCTGATGTCGGGACGCACGATCCGACGAACGCCTGAGGTAGCCCAAATCCTAGTGGATCGGCACAGCCATCGCTGTGCGACCGGTCGCACTGTTGCCAGGAATCGATGCACTCGTCGGGCTCGGGTACCGTTCGTCGGACCATGATCCGTCAGCGTTCGCTGGGGGCGTTGCGCCCCGGGCGGGGATGCGAACGGCGCGCCCTGCAGGACTCTGCAGCGGGGTGTGGACAGGGACGCGTCCCGCGCCCCGTAAGATCGCCTTCCTTGGCCTCGTTAGGCTACTGCGTGTCGACGGACTGCTCCGACTCCGCGATCAGTACCGGCTCGGTAAGATCCTCCGGCAGGTGGCTGAACTTCTCCACCAGGCTCGGCCAGAGCAGGTTGTAGTACAGCTCGCCGCGCACCAGGGCGACACCCTCGGCTGGGATCTCGTACTCCAGGACGCGCTCCTCATGCGGTTTCAGACGGGTGTCGTCGCCGGGCTGGGTCGCCTTCGGCGGCGGTGCGGGCATGCCCTCGTCGTCCTTAAGCGCATAGGACAGGTAGGCCTGGGGATCGGACTTGGCGGGGTGGTCCTCGGCGTTCTGCCAGATCGGCTCGCCTGTGTCGTCGTAGGCCGTGAGCTTGACATAGATGTTGCGGAAGGGCGCGCCCGTCGGCATGGCGTGCGGCTGCTGGTTCTTGAGGTACACGCTGGTCTTGAGGACATCGCCGTCGAGCTTGCTGTCGACATCGAACACCACGGAGCGCCTGAGCATGGCGTGGTCGTGGCCGCCACCCATGCTGTGATCGGCAATGCCGTTGCTGATGGGCATGTGGCAAGATAGGCAGTTCACATTGGTCTTGCTGTCGATATACTCGTTGCCGGTCTGGCACAGAGGCACCCCGTGGGCGTTGTTGCGCTGGTCGTGGCAGCCCCAACAGGACTCGGAGGTCTTGAGCAAGCGCGGGTTGGCCTCCATCGGCAGGGCCGGGATCTCCTCTCCTTCGAACTCCACCGGTTCGCCCAGGTGCGGATTCGGTTTCTGTGAGTCGGCACCGCCGCCGACACCGAGGCCGCCGAACAGGTCATCGCTCGCCGAGGCCAGCTGCGCCAAGCCGTTGTTGATGCCCTGGGGCGCCTGCAGGGTGTCGCTGATCTCGTAGGCCTTGAGGCCGAGCCGTAGCTTGCCGTCGTCGGCGCGCACGCCCTTGAAGCGCTTCAGTGTATGGCAGGCGACGCAGTTGACGCCCTCGCTGTAGGCGGCCATGGCATCAAGCTTGGTCTTGCCGTCCTTGGCCGCGTTGGGCGCGTGGCATTGCAGGCAGATCGGGTACTTGTCGGTACCCTTCATGGTCACGCCCTCTTCGGTGGGCTCGCCGATGACCATCTTATAGAAGGTGCCGTGGATCGGGTCCTTGAGCGCCGTGCTGTTGGCGTGCATGGAGCCCCGCCACTGTTTGTAGATGTCCTGGTGGCAGTTCGCGCACACCTCCGAGGACAGGTGATGGATGTTCTCCTCGGCCTGCGCCGAGCCGACCCAGAAGCCCCCGACGGACGCCAGGGCGGACAGCGCAAGGCCACCCAGTCGATGCAGTGATTTCACCAGCTCCTCCCATGGTTATTACCTGCTGATTGCGGCGTCGGCATTGTTGCGGGTGGCGCCGCTTATTCACATGAGCCGGATCAATCTTGTTTATTGCCGGTCGTTGGGGTTCCTGCTGTAATTCCCGCTGGTGAGCGTTCGCGGCATGAGCGCATTGGCGAACGCAGTGAATAATTAAATAAGCAACCTCTGATTGACTCAATAATAACCATTCGCGTCCGTCATTCGCCTGAGTAGCGGGTGCGTCCCTCCATTGCGGGGATTCCATGGCGCGGAGCACGACAAACGGAGAACGGCTGCGCCGACCACCGGCAGCCGAACTGCAACCCAGTACCAGGCCAAACACCAGAATGAAAGCAACCGCCGCCCGCCGGCCGCACGCCCGTGGATGCGCCTCCCTGCGTCGTCCACTCTTTCGTTGTCTGCTCCTCGCCGGCATCGGATTCGGACATGTGGCCTTGGCTGATAAGGTCGAGCTCGACCCGGACCATTGGGGCCATCCAGAGGGCGAGAACTGCGTCAGCTGCCACGAGAAGGCCTCCCCGGGAATCGCCCAGCAGTGGCACGACAGCGCGCACAAGAGCGCCGGCGTCAACTGTATGGACTGCCACCAGGCCGAGACCGCGGACCTCGATGCCATCGAGCACGAGGGGCAGGTGATCGCCACCATCGTCTCGCCCAAGGACTGCGGCCGCTGCCACGTGAAGGAGTATCGAGAACAGGCGGGCTCGGTGCATGCTGAGGCCTACGCCATCATCGAGGACCGCGTCCCGGCGCTCGCGCACAACGTGACCGGCCCCGAGATGCAGGCCGCCGGCTGCGACCAGTGCCACGGTTCGCAGGTGAAGGTGCGCGGCGACGGCACGCTGGACCCGGCCACCTGGCCCAACTCCGGCATCGGCCGCATCAACCCGGACGGCTCCAAGGGCAGCTGCTCTTCCTGCCACGGCCGGCATGCCTTCTCCAAGGCCCAGGCGCGTGAGCCCGAGGCCTGTGTGCGCTGCCACTCCGGGCCGGACTCGCCCGCCAAGGAGGTCTTCGAGGCATCCAAGCACGGCATGATCTACGCGGCCCAGCGCGACGCGATGAACCTGGACTCGGACACCTGGATTGCCGGCAAGGACTACACTGCCGCCCCGACCTGCGTGACCTGTCACATGGGCGCCGCGGGCAAGGTGCCGGCGACGCACGACGTCGGCCTGCGCAATGCTTGGAGCCTGAACACGCCGGTGTCGCAGCAGCAATACCTCGTGGTGCTGGAGGACGGCTCGAAGCTGGAGCTGCCAGCGGACGCGAAGGCGCCGAAGCGCGGCAGCGCACTGACCAAGGCCGACGGCACCACCGGCAAGGTCAAGATGGTGGCGACGCCCAAACGGCGTCGGCTGGTGATGTCCACGGTCTGTCTGGAGTGCCACTCCAAGACCATGACGGAGGGGTTCATGCGCCAGTTCGATGACGTCGTGCAACTCTACAACCAGAAATTCGGTGAGCCCGCTGCGGCCATCATGGCGGCCCTCTACGACCAGGGTCTATTGACGCCGCTACCCTTCGACGAGCCGCTGGAATTCACCTACTGGGAGCTCTGGCACGACGAGGGTGCCCGCGCCCGCCACGGCGCCTCCATGATGAGCCCCAACCACGCCTGGTGGGAGGGCATGTATTTGGTGGGCCGTAACTTCTACAGCCGCTTCTTGCCGCAGGCGCGGTCCGTTGCAGGGGATCAGGCCGCCGAGTTGGTGGATGCGCACCTGGAGGCAGGCGGACATGCCTGGCTGTCGGATGCGGGGCGGGGCAATCCGATTCTCGGTTGGACGCCGCCGGCCCCGGAGCCTGTCGCCGAGGAAGCCGCGGCCGATGACAGCGCACCGAGGACCGAAGCAACCGGTGACGAGGCCATGGCCGCCGCGGCGGAGGAGGGCGAGCAATGATCCAGCTCGACCTGCCGGCCTTCATTACCCGCCATGTGCTGTTTGCGCTCGTCGCGGGCGGCGTTGCCGGCGTTGCCTTCATGTTCTTCCTCTTGGAGTTCGACCACTACACCAGCTCCAACGAGTTCTGCACCACTTGCCACTCCATGACCTACGCCGAGGACGTGTACCGGCAGTCCACGCATTACAACTCCGCCTCCGGTGTGCGCGCCAGCTGCGGTGACTGCCATGTGTCCGAGGGCGTCATCATGGCCACCTACGACCACGCCGTCGGTACCAAGGATCTGATCAAACAGCTCTTTGGCAAGGCCGACTACGACGACCCGGTGGTCAACCTGCTGCACCTGCCCGAGGCAGCGTTCGCGGCGCGGGACTGGTTCCGCAAGCGCGACTCCGCCACCTGCCAGCGCTGCCATGCGCTCGACGCCATCCAGGGCACCCGCGCCAACACCGCCGCCATCCATCAGGAGGAGACCGATGGCAAGAGCTGTATCGACTGCCACATGAATCTCGTACACCGCAAGGTGCCGAGCGAGCAGACCTTCAAGCGCGCGGCCTGGAACGCGATGGTGGAGGAGGAGTTCGATCTGCCGCCGGGCACCGCCAAGAAGCTGCTGGCGGGAGAGGCGCCGGCTGCAGGCGCGGCCCCGATGGGCGAGGCCATCAGCACCGCGGATTGAGTCGCGCTCGCCGGATCGCGAGGCGGGCGGCCTCAGGCCGCCTAGTCCCGGCCAACCGGACTGGCCGCTTCGAACTTCCTGAGCAACGCCGGGACGAGCTGCCGCGTGCTCGCCTTGCTACCTGTCTGGCTGCGCGAGGGCCGGACTACATCAACACCAACCAAAGGATGACCGCGCCGAGCAGCAGCCGGTAGAGCACGAAGGGCAGCATGCTGACCCGTTCGATGAAGCGCAGGAAGAAGTGGATGGTCAGGTAGGCGACGATGAAGGACAGCAGCGCACCGAGCCCAAGGGCGGTCCAGTCCACCGGGCCGGAGGCATCCAGCAGGTCCTTGGTGGCGACGGCGCCGGCGAGCAGAATGGTCGGGATGGAGAGCAGGAAGGAGAAGCGCGACGCGGCATGCCGCGTCAGGCCGATGAACAGCCCGGCGGTCATGGTAATGCCCGAGCGCGAGGTGCCGGGGATGATGGCGATGGCCTGGAACAGGCCGATGATCAGCGCCGCGACCCAGTTGATGGCGTACTCGTCCAGGCGTCGGCTGCCGCGCCAGTCGGCATACCAGAGCAGCAGCCCGAAGCCGATGGTGGTGCTGGCAATGATCAGGGCAATCAGCGTGTCGTCGGTGCGCAGCACCTCCAGCACGCCCTTCAGCGGCAGCCCGAGCACCAGGACGGGCAGGGTGGCGATGACCACCATCCATCCCAGGCGCGCATCCTTGGTGCGCTCCGGTGCCAACTCTCGACCGACCAGGCCGCCGGTCATGGACAGGGCCATACTCGCAATATCCCGGCGGAAGTAGGAGACCACGGCCAGCAGGGTACCGAGGTGGACGGCGACATCGAAGGAGAGGTCCTGCAGTTCATAGCCGAACAGCAGCGGCGTCAGGATCAGGTGACCGGAGCTGGAAATCGGCAGGAACTCGGTGAGTCCCTGGACAAACGCGAGCAGGGCGATCTGGATACTGTCCATTGGGTTCCTATGGGTTCTGGGTTGCGAGTCGCTGTCGGACGAGGATGGTGGGCAGCGACGGTCGGCCGCGGGTGCGCCGATGCGTGGTCTGCGTGATGCTCGGGACGGGTGTTCTAGGTGCGCGTGCTGTCGTCGGCGGACGTCGCAGCCGGGGCATCGAGCAGCGCGCTTTGGGGCAGCCACCGCCGAAGCACGGCTTCCAGGGCCTCGCGCTGAACCGGCTTGCTGACGAAGTCGTCCATGCCGGAATCGAGGCAGGCCCTGCGGTCGTTGGCCGTTGCCGAGGCAGTCATGGCGATGATCGGTGCCGATGCCCCCCCATAGCGCGCCTCGGCGTTGCGAATCTCGCGGGTGGCCTCCTGGCCGTTCATGATGGGCATATGGATGTCCATGAACACCAGGTCATAGCCGTGATCCGGGGCCAGAGCCTCGACGGCCGCGCGACCATCCGAGGCGAACGTGGTCTCGATGCCGACCTTGCCGAGCATCAAGCCGATGACCCGCTGATTGACCAGGTTGTCTTCCGCGACCAGGACGCGTGCACGGAACTGTGCCCGCGGTTCTGGCTTCACCAGCGCCACCGCCTCGCTGGAGTGTTTGCCCAGGAGCTTCAGTACGGCGTCCTGGAGCATCTTCTGACGCACCGGCTTCAGGAGGCTCACCTCGATGCCGGCGCGGCGCGCTTCGTCGCCGGGAAAACCCAGCGAACTCAACAGCAACAGGTGCGTATCGGCGAGTGAAGCGTCGCCCTTGATGCGCTGGGCGAGTTCGATGCCATCCATCTCCGGCATCTGCATGTCGAGGATCGCCAGGCGGAACGGGCGCTTTTGATCCGCTGCGCGCTGCATGGCCCTGAGCGCCTGGACGCCGCTCTCGACGCTCTCGCTGCGAGCGCCCCAATTGCGCAGGTAGTTCTCGAGGATCAGGCGGTTGGTGGCGTTGTCATCGACAACGAGTATGTCGACATCGCGCAACTGTGTGGTCGATGACTCCGCGGGCTCCTCGGCGCGTTCCAGCGGTACCGTGAACCAGAACGTGGAACCTATGCCCGGCTCGCTATCGACGCCGATATCTCCGCCCATGAGCTTCACCAGTCGCTTGGAGATGGCGAGCCCCAGGCCGGTGCCGCCGAAGCGGCGCGTGGTCGAGGCATCGGCTTGGGAGAAGGGGCGGAAGAGCAAGCTGCGGGTCTCGTCGTCGATGCCGATGCCGGTGTCCTTGACGCGGACTCGGACCACTGCATTGGTCTCGGTCACCGTCTCGGCGCTCACGTGTACCACGACCTCGCCCTTCTGAGTGAACTTGACGGCGTTGTTGGTGAGATTGGTCAGGACCTGTCGTAGCCGGAACGGGTCGCCGACGACGCTGGTCGGCACGCTGGGCTCCACGTAGCTGACGATCTCCAATTCGCGCTCGCGGGCGTAGCCGGCGGCGAGCGCTGCGACCTCCTCGACCGTGGAACGCAGGTCGAAGTCGATGTGCTGTATTTCGAGTTTGCCGGCCTCGATCTTCGATAGGTCCAGAATGTCGTTGATGATGCCGAGCAACGTTTGGCTGGATTGCTCGGCCGTCTCGATGAACTCCCGTTGCTGTTTCGTAAGGGTGCCGTCGCGCAGCAGGTCCAGCATGCCGAGGATGCCGTTCATGGGTGTACGGATCTCATGGCTCATGACTGCGAGAAACTGGCTCTTGGCCCGGTCGGCCGCCATGGCCTGGTCGCGCGCATAGGCCAGCTCCTCCATGCGTCTGCGCGTCTCGCTGAGATCCCGCGCGATGGCCGTGAACACCGGCTGTTTGCCGACATCGACCTGACTCAAGGCGAGGTAGAGCGGGAACTCGTTGTCGTCGCTGCGAACGCCGGTGAGTTCGCGCACCTCATGCAGCAGTCCATCCGGCGCCCCCTGGGAGTTGCCCTGGCGGAGCCCGGCCGCGCCGCGGATCAGGTCCTCCAGCTCGTCTCGATGCTGCTCGGCCAGGAGCATGGAAATGCCGTGACCACGCACCTCGGCGCTCACGCGCCGAAACATCTGTTCCGCACCGGCATTGAGCGCGACGAGGTGTCCATCGCTGTCGATGTGGATGGCACCGTCGACCATGTTGTCGACGATGGCACGATTGCGCTCCCGGCTCTCCGCCATCAACGAAAGATGCCTTTGAAAGCGGCGCAGCGTGCGGGCGAAGAGTAGGCCGATAATCGCCAGCGTCAGGCCCCAGACCGGTAGTACCCAGAGCGCTGAGTCGGCCCCCTTCGATGGCGGCTCGGCGAGCAGCCAGCCGCCGATACCCAGCCCGACCAGCGCCACAACTGCCGCTGCGAGTGCGGTGCGACCAAGCGCCTGCCGGCAGACCAAATCCACATCCCTGTTCGGCAGTCTGGGGTCGGCCAGTCGCCGGTTCTGTTCAGGAGAAGCGTGCGTCATGGAAAGACGCGCGGACATGCGCCGCGCCCTCGGGTTGGATGTCGGTCTGAATAACGCCCCGATAGGCCGTGGGCATCACCGGACAGGATAGCGCGAATCGCCCATGACCCGGCGTACGGTGGCGGCTCACGTTGACGGCTTAGCGGCTGACCCGAGGGTCCGGTTGGAACGCTCGCCAACGGGAGGGAGAGGGCATGTGCTGACGGGCGACGGCACAGACGAATTCCTCGCCGGGGCGCACACGAAGACCGAAATGTGCCACCCGCAGGCCCGGCAGATCGGGCTTCCGATGCCGCGCGAGGCCGCGTCCGTCGGCCTTCACGCGCGACTCCAGTGCCGTCCAATGGCGATAGAAGGCCGGCAATTGGTCCTGTGCCGACAGCGTCACGAGCGATGCCGCGGTCTGCGGAGTGAACATGCGACGGGCGACGGCATGGATGTCGGCTCGCGGGCGTAGCCGTTCGGCATCCACGCCAACCGGCCAGTGCCGACTGACGGCGACAATCGCCAGGTCGTCGGTGGCGGTGAGATTGAACTGCAACCCGAGCTCGGTACCCAGCAGGTCCTGCGTGAGCTCCGGCTTGCCGGCGGCACCGTATCGGTAGCGAACCTCGGCCGCCGACAGCCCCAGATAGGTGGCCAGCGCGAGCCGGCAGCCGAACTGTGCGCGCAGGTAGCGCTGGCGATGCAGGGCCCGGTGCAGGCGCGCGTGGCGTCGGCGTTGGGCGTCGGACATGGCCTCCAGGGCCGCCACGTCGTCCCAGCTGGCGTCGTCGTCCAGGTCCAGCCGCCAGAGGTGCAGACTGTCCTCGTCCAGGGTGGGCACGTGCGCAGCCGGGCGCCATTCCAGCCTTGGTGGTGTGTCTTGAATCATGGCGCGATTGTCGGCGTCGGCGCCTTCGCTGACAAGCACCGGCACAGGGCTGGCGGCTTGAGAGCGGCGGGATTCGGTGCCGACCCCGACTCCGTAGAAGTACGAGCAGCGGTGTCGGTTATCGCTGACAGCCGAGGTCGAGGCGCGCATAATCCAGCGCATACCTGAGACCGATCGACGCCCCGCTCGCCGGGAACGGAGGTTTACCTTGGCCGCGTTGCAGAACCCCGTTCTCGAGGTCCGGGTCGAGACCATTTGCGAGCGCGGCTGCCGTCTCGTCTGGGACGCCATCGAGCGACTCGACCGCGGCGAGCAACTATCCGAGACCGCTGACCTATCCGCATCGGAGCGCGCCTGGGTCCTCGCCGAGCTCAAGTCCGTCATGGCCGTCTACGGCGGGCACTGCCGCGTGGACTGAGCTTCCGCCCCTCGACCCCGGATGACGTCCAGGTTGTGCTGCGCTTAGAATGAAGACCCCATTGTTTGGTCCGACATTCAATCGCATGCAGTCCATCGTTAAGGTCATCGCGGAAGAGCTTTCCGCCAATACCATCCAGGTCGAAGCCGCTGTCCGCCTGCTGGACGAGGGTGCGACCGTGCCCTTTATTGCCCGCTATCGCAAAGAGGCCACTGGTGGTCTCGACGACGCACAGCTGCGACTGTTGGAAGAGCGGCTCGGATACCTGCGCGAGCTCGAGGCGCGTCGAGGGGCCATACTGAAGAGCCTGGAGGAGCAGGGCAAGCTCAGCGATGCGCTACGCGAGGCCGTGCTAGCCGCGGACAGCAAGCAGCGCCTGGAAGACCTCTACCTGCCCTATCGCCCCAAGCGTCGGACGAAGGCCCAGATCGCTCGGGAGGCCGGTCTGGAGCCCCTTGCGGATCAACTCTTGGCGACGTCCGATCTGGCCCCACAGAACCTCGCCGCCGACTATGTGCGCCCGGATCAGGGCGTGGCGGACGCGGCGGCGGCGCTGGAGGGCGCACGCCAGATCCTGATGGAGCGGGTTGCGGAGGACCCCGAGCTGGTGGGCGAGCTGCGCGAACTGCTCTGGCACCGCGGCCTGCTGCGCTCCAAGGTCCTGCCGGACAAGGCGAAGGAGGGCACCAAGTTCTCCGACTATTTCGACTACCAGGAGCCCATCCGTGCCGTTCCGTCGCACCGCGCGCTGGCCCTGTTCCGCGGTCGCAACCAGGGCGTGCTGAGCCTGGAGCTGCTGCCGGGCGGCGATCCGGACGCGGAGCTGGGCTTTCGCGCCCGAATCGCCGCCCACCTCGGCGTCGCCGAGCGTGGACGTCCCGGCGATGCCTGGCTGGTGGAAACCGTCCGCAAGGCCTGGCGTATCAAACTGCTGACCCGCCTCGACCTGGATCTCAAGGCGCGGTTGCTGGAGGGCGCCGAGTCCGAGGCCATGCGGGTGTTCGCCACTAACCTGAGGTCCCTGTTGCTCGCCGCGCCGGCGGGTCGGATGCCGACCATGGGGTTGGACCCCGGGCTGCGCACCGGGGTCAAGGTGGCCGTGGTCGACGGCACCAGCCGAGCGGTCGCCACCGACACCATTTTTCCGCACGTACCGCGCAATCGGTGGGACGCGTCCATTGCGACCCTCGCGGCGCTGTGCAAGCAGCACGGCGTGCGGCTGGTCAGCATCGGAAACGGTACCGCTTCACGCGAGACTGAACGCCTGGTGCGCGACCTGATCAGGCGCCACCCGGAGCTGGCACTGCGCTCGGCCATGGTCAGCGAGGCCGGCGCGTCCGTGTACTCGGCCTCCGAGTACGCCTCAAAGGAGCTGCCGGACATGGACGTGTCGCTGCGCGGCGCCGTCTCCATCGCGCGTCGGCTCCAGGACCCCTTGGCGGAACTGGTCAAGATCGACCCGAAGTCCATCGGCGTCGGCCAGTACCAACACGACGTCAATCAAACCGGCCTTGCGCGCAGCCTGGATGCGGTGGTCGAGGACTGCGTGAACGCCGTCGGCGTGGATCTGAACACCGCCTCTGCGCCGCTGCTGGCTCGGGTGTCCGGCATCTCGGAGACGCTCGCGGAGAACCTGGTCCGGCACCGTGACGAACGCGGCCCCTTTCGCAAACGCGCCCAACTCAAGGAGGTCCCACGCCTCGGCGGCAAGGCGTTCCAGCTGTGCGCCGGTTTCCTGCGCATTGCCGACGGCGACGAGCCGCTGGACGCATCCGCCGTGCACCCGGAGGCTTACCCACTGGCGCGGCGCATCGTGGAGAGCACCGGCAAGGGCGTGGCCGCCCTGATCGGCGACCGCGTGACCCTGCGCTCGCTCGATGCCAGGGCCTTCGCCGACGAGCTGTTCGGCGTGCCGACGGTGCGCGACATCCTGGTGGAGCTAGAGAAACCCGGCCGCGACCCGCGGCCGGCCTTCACCACCGCCGTCTTCAAGGAGGGCGTCGAGGCGCCCGAGGACCTGGAATCCGGCATGGTGCTGGAGGGCACCGTGACCAATGTCACCAACTTCGGCGCCTTCGTCGACGTCGGCGTGCACCAGGATGGACTGGTGCACATCTCCAAGCTTGCGGATCGCTTCGTCGAGGATCCGCACAAGGTGGTCAGCTCCGGTCAGATCGTCAAGGTGAAGGTCGTGGCCGTGGACCTGGCGCGGCGGCGCATCGCGCTGAGCATGCGCCTGGACGAGCCGCTGGAGGACGCCGCAGACGGAGGCGGCGGCAAGCGGACGGGGCAGGGGGCTGGTACGCGTCTCGAACCCAAGCGCCGGGGGAATACCGGAGACGGGCGCGGCGACAAGCGCGCACCGAAGGAGCAGGCCACGGGCGGCGCGCTGGCTGCGGCCTTCGCCGCCGCGCGGCGTGACTGAGTCGGGCCAGGTGCTGATTGAGCGATGCAGGGCGCCCTCTCGATTGGATCGGTGCGGATGAACGACGTGGGCGAGTTGATCGAAGGGGCTGAACCGGTCGCCTCCGCGCCGCCTCCGGCCGGTCGGCTGCGCGATCGGGTGCGCCGCGCCGCGTCGCCCATCCACGGCCAAGGTTGCTTCGCCTGCGTCGAGCTAGCGCCGGGCGATTACATCGGCACCTATGAAGGCCCCCCGGCCAGCCGCGACGGCACCTATGTGCTCTGGGTCAGCGAGGACGGCGAGTCCTGGCATGGTCGCAGCGGCCGCAACCTGTTGCGCTGGCTCAACCACAGCGCCACTCCCAACGCCGACTTCGATGGCTTCGATCTCTACGCGCTGACGGCCATCGCTGTCGGCGACGAGATCACCTTCGACTACACCAACGGCGCCGGTGTCGGCTTCGAGTGAGCAGGGCGCGCGTTCCGCGGCGGTGCCGTTTGCGCCGGGGTGAGTCGCTGGTCTAAGGTGACGCTCTAGCCAGGGCTTGTAACATCGGCAGCACTGATGGAATCGATGGAGGCACCAAGTTCGGCCCAAGCCGACCGCGCGTGGTCCGAGTTGCTCGCCGCCATCGGCCGCATGCCGCTGCCGGGGGGCTCGTTTCGCCACATCGACCCGAAGCATCCCGACGCCTTGCGCATTGCGCCAGGCGCACCGCCGGAGAGTCGGGAGCTCCTGTCGCTGTATCTGCCGCTCTGCCGAGGAGGCGCTTCGGGCGCAGAGTGGCTTGTCGGACACCTGGGACAGAGCCTCAACGGCTGCATCGCCACCCATGCAGGCGAGTCCTGCTTCGTCACCGGTCCGGAGAACATCGCGCACCTGCACCGGATGCGTGCCCTCTGCGATGCCGTGTTGGTCGGCGCCGGAACCGTCCAGAAGGATGATCCGCGCCTGACCACCCGGCTGGTGCCCGGGCCCAATCCGTTGCGCGTGGTGCTCGACTCCAGGCGCCGACTGGGGACCGACTATCGCGTCTTCCGGGACGGCGCAGCGCCGACCCTGTTGTGTACGGTCCAGGGTCCGTACGACAGGCACGGACAGGCCGAGGTCATGGGGGTGCCGCCACAGACGGCAAACCTGTCGCAGATGGACCTCGGCGGCCTGCTCGCGCTGCTGCGGCGGCGCGGCCTGCGTCGCTTGTTCATCGAAGGCGGCGGTGTTGCGGTGTCACGCTTCCTGGCGGCGGGCCTGCTGACACGGCTCCAGGTCACCATTGCACCGGTGATCATCGGCGAGGGCACGCCGGGGCTTCGCTTGCCGCGGCTGGACCGGCTTGAGGCCGCCGTGCGTCCGCCCGCGCGGCAGTTTCGTATGGGTGCAGATGTCCTGTTCGATCTGGATCTGGCGGGTGTCCACGCAACGACAGGCCAACCGGCCTCTTGACTCTTGCCTTGGCTGTGGCGCTGCACCGGGGCCGAGCGGCCCGGTACAGTGCCGTTCAGGCGTCGCTTACTCCGCAGCGGCCGGCGGCTGGGGCATCTGTTGCCGCATCTGCTCGATCTGCTTCTGCATCTTGGCGCCGAGTTCCTCGAAGTAGGCCGTGGCTTCGTCCTTGTCGGCCTTGCCGTCGCCGTTGCTGTCCATGGCCTCGAAGGAGGCCTTCGACGGCGCCATGAACTCGTCTTCGTCCACCTTGCCATCCTGGTTCTGATCGAGTCCCTGAACGAAGCGTTCGCCCGGGTCCGGCATGCCGCGCTCTTCCATCGCCTCCAGCATCTCCGGCGGCACTTGTGAACGGAAGGCGGCGCCTGCCTCGTCAGAGGTAATGAACTTGTCTCCGTTGGTGTCGGTCTTGCCGAAGCGCTCCATTTGCGGGGCGAGCGCCTCATCGAGCGACACGTCGCCGCTACCGTCCGTGTCGAGCTGTTCCATGAACTTGGCCGTGGCCTCGTCAGCCGCGAAACCAGGCATGGCCTCTCCGGGCTGACCGAATACGCTCTGTGCGCCGAGGCCGGCGCAAAGGGCGACGACGGCGATGTGGGTAAGTCTCTGCATGACAGGTGTCTCCTCAAGGGTGGGAAAAGGCCAGTGCGCGTCTCTGCGTGATCACCCGAGTGCCGATTCCCGGGATCGGCCACGGCACAGGTTAGTTGTCACGAACTGCGCTGGCAAATGCTCCGGCTGATCGCGGGTCTAGAATTCGGCTCTGGTCGGCGGGCCAGCGGTTTCCCTTCTCGACATGGTCACAAGCAAGTATGCTCGCCTGTTCGTCACGACCGCGCCGAGGCTTGCGACGACGAACCGGGCCTGGGCCACAGCCTGCGGCGACCGACCCGGGCGGTCAGGGAACTTGAACACTACCGACATGAGCGACGCTACCCCACGAACCAACTTCATCCGCCAGATCATCGACGATGACCTGGCCCAGGGCCGCCATCGAGCGGTTCGCACCCGGTTCCCGCCGGAGCCGAACGGCTATCTGCACATCGGTCACGCCAAATCCATCGTGCTGAACTTCGGCATCGCGCAGGACTACGGCGGCATCTGCAATCTGCGCTTCGACGACACCAACCCGCACAAGGAGAACGTCGAGTTCGTCGACAGTATTCGAGCCGATGTGCGTTGGCTCGGCTACGACTGGGGCGAGTGCCAGTACTTCGCGTCCGATTACTTCGAACGGCTCTATGGCTTCGGCGTCGAGCTAATCGAGAAGGGCCTCGCCTATGTTTGCGATCTAGACGCCGAGGAGACCCGCGCCTACCGCGGCACCCTGACCGAGCCCGGCCGCGACAGCCCGTATCGCACCCGGGGTGTCGAGGAGAATCTCGACCTGTTCCGTCGCATGCGCGCCGGCGAGTTCCCGGACGGCGCCCGCACGCTGCGCGCCAGGATCGATATGGCCTCGCCGAACATCAACCTGCGCGACCCGGTCCTGTATCGCATCCGCCATGGCGTGATCCATCACCAGACCGGCAGCGAATGGTGCCTGTATCCCACCTATGACTACACGCACCCGATCTCCGACGCCCTCGAGGGCATTACGCATTCCCTTTGCACCCTTGAGTTCGAGGACCATCGCCCGCTCTACGACTGGTGCGTGCAGAACGTTTCCGTGCCCTGTCAGCCCCGGCAGATCGAGTTCAGCCGACTGAACCTCGAATACACGGTCATGAGCAAGCGCCTGCTGACCCAGCTGGTGGAGGAGGGCATCGTCAACAGCTGGGACGACCCGCGCATGCCGACCCTTGCGGGCCTGAGGCGGCGCGGCTTCACCCCCGGCTCGATCCGCACCTTCTGCGAGCGTATCGGCGTCACGAAGTCCGACAATCTGGTGGAGATGGGCCTGCTGGAGAGCACCATCCGCGAGGACCTCGATGCCGCGGCGCCGCGTGCTATGGCGGTGCTGCACCCACTCAAGGTGGTCATCACGAACATGCCCGACGATGCCCCAGCGAGCATCGAGGTGCGCAACCACCCGAAGCTGGACGACATGGGTACGCGCGAGCTGCCTTTCGGGGCGGAGCTCTTCATCGATCGCGCTGACTTCGCCGAGGAACCGCCCAAGGGCTTCAAGCGACTCATCCCCGGCGGCGAGGTTCGCCTGCGTAACGCCTATGTCATCCGCTGCGACGAGGTCATCAAGGGCGGTGACGGCGAGCCGGTGGAACTGCGCTGTTCCGTGGACCCCGACACCCTTGGCAAGAAACCAGAGGGCCGCAAGGTAAAGGGTGTGGTGCACTGGGTCTCGGCCGCACAGGGCGTGCCGGCGCAGGTGCGCCTCTACGACAGGCTGTTCGACGTGCCCCAGCCCGGCGCGGGCGGCGGCGACTTCCGCGATGACCTCAATGCCGAGTCGCTGCGCACGCTCACGGGCTGCGTGGTCGAGCCGTCCTTGGGGTCGGCGGAGCCGGGCGCGCGGTTTCAGTTCGAGCGGGAGGGGTATTTCGTCGTCGATCCCGACTCGGCGCCGGACGCACCGGTATTCAATCGCACCGTGACGCTGAAGGACACCTGGGGCAAGCAGCAAACCAAGCGCGGCTGAGCTCGCCCGGGACGGCGGCGTGTCGCGTGCGACGGAGAGGGTATGAGCGACACACCCAAGCCGGCACCGCAGCTGGCACCACCCGGGGCCGGCATTCCCTTGCTAGAGCGGCAGGTCATCGGCCTCGGCCTGCGCGCCGCGGCACGCTTCCTGTCGAAGGATCGGATCACAGAGCTGTTCCGCGAGGAGGCGGAGCAGGCCATGGAGCTGGCCCGCGGGGTCGATGCGGAACTCGGCGGTCGGCGCGTGCTGCTGCCGCGCTTCTTCGGCATCGAGGACAGCAGCCGGCACTGGTCGATCTACATGACGCTGGAGCACCTGGTCATCGTCAACTCCGCCATCGCCGCGGCCCTGCCGAGGCTCTACGCCGGCCGCGAAGTGACCGGCGAGGTCCGCATCGAGGAGGTCAAGCCGGTGCCGGAGGCGGGACCGGAACAGCTCGAGGACCTGAGTCGAGTGGTGGAACGCTACACCGATCTGGTGGACAAGCTCGGCAACCTCCGCGCCGGCATCGCCCTGTCGCACCCCTGGTTCGGCAAGCTCTCGGCCTCCGAGTGGCACGCCTTGGCTGCGGTGCACAACAGCGTGCACCGACGCCAGATCCAGCGCATCCTGCGGGCGCTCTGATGTCCTTGGCGGATAGGCCCCATGGCCTCGATCCATGGCCGGATGCGTCGCCGCCCGGCAACCGCGAGCGCGAACTGCTGCGCGGGCCCGACGACCTGCTCGCGGACTTCGATCGGGCGGTCACGGTCTTCAACGAGTTCGTGCACGGCTATCGCCAGCTCTATGCGCTGGGCACGACGGTGACCGTATTCGGCTCGGCCCGCTTCCCGGAGACCCACCCCACCTATCGACTCGCCCGCGACCTCGGCGGTGCGCTGGCCCGCGCCGGATTCACGGTCATGACCGGAGGTGGCCCCGGCGTCATGGAGGCGGCCAACCGCGGCGCGCAGGAGGCCGGCGGCTACAGTGTCGGCTGCAACATCCACCTGCCGCACGAACAGGCACCGAACCCCTACCTGGACCGCACGCTGACCTTCGACTACTTCTTTGTCCGCAAGGTCATGCTGCTGAAGTACTCCACAGGTTTCGTGTTCCTGCCCGGTGGTTTCGGCACCATGGACGAGCTGTTCGAGACCCTAACCCTGATTCAGACCGGCAAGCTCCAGGCCTTCCCGTGCATCGCCCTCGGCCGCGACTTCTGGCAGCCGCTGATGGACGTGGCACTGGAACGGCTGTTCGAGGCCGGCACGATCTCGCACGGCGAGGTCGAGATGACGGTGACCGACTCCGTCGACGAGGCGGTGTCCCTATTGCAACGGGCAAGCGGGCCCATGGTTCGTCACGGGACAGGTGGAACCGGCTGATCGGTCGTCGCCTGGAGATCGATTGCTCAGAACCCGGCCGGTCAGACGCGCTCTCACCCAGCGCGTCGACCAGCTCGAAAGGCGCCGACCGCCGCTGCACGCCCCTGTGCGGTGGAGCAGCAGCCGGTCGGCACCAGGCCGATCAAATCGTCGGTAGCCCGGTCTGGTGCACCTGATCCACGAGGCGTCCGAACACGTAGTCGACCTCGTCGTAGTTGTTGTAGACGCCGTGCGTGGAGACGCGGAAGCCAACCCGGTCGTCGCTGTCAGCCGCGATGCTGGAGTGCCAGGTGACGAAGCGAATGTAGACCTTCGGCATTTCTGCCGCCAGCGCGTTGACCACGTCGCTGATCGCTTGCCGCACCGCGCCGTAGCTGGCGGAGTCTTCGCGGCCGACAAAGGGGTTGAAGGAGGTGAGCGCCGTGGCGAAGGGGCTGTAGGGCTCCCGCGCCTCCACCCACAGGGAGCCCGGCCACTGGGCATCGATCTTGGCCTTGAGATAGTTGCCGAGTTCGACGCCGCGCCGATACACCGCGTCGATGCCGATCTCCTCGAAGAACGACAGCGAGTCAGTCATTGCGAATAGGGCCGGGCGGTTGTTCTCGCCGCGGAACTGGACCCACACGCTGGGATCGTAGGCGCGCGCGCCGATGGCGTCCGGCCCCAGGATCGCGTAGAGGAAGAAGTTGCCGAGGTCGAACGGCGGCAGATTATCCCCCGTGTTGCGGATGTAGAGGATGCCGGTCCCCGGGCCGCCGCAGAGCCACTTGTGTCCTGCTCCGGCGACGAAGTCCGCACCGTAGGCCTGGAAGTCGATGGGCAGCATGCCGAAGCCGTGGGCCGTGTCGACGATGCTGTAGGCGCCGTAGAAGCGGGCCAGGGCGCACAGCGCCTCCACCGGCAGCCGCAACCCGTTCTTGTAGAAGATCTCCGAGAAGGCGAGGTACTGCTTGGCGCCGGGGGCAAGCGGCGCGGCCAGGGCCGGCTCGAACAGGTCCAAGACGTCCTGCACCGTGATGTCGGACGTGAAGGGCGAGATCAGGCCCATGTCGATCTTCACCACCTCGACGCCGCGGGCCGCTTCGGCCCAGGCGATGGGGCCGGTGAACGCCGGGTGCTCGAAGCTGGTGGTGACGATGCGGTCGCCCGGCTGCCACGGCGTGCCGGCGAAGATGAGGTTGCAGCCGTCCGTGGTGTTGTAGGTGAGTACGATCTCGCTCGTCTCCGCCGCGTTGTAGGCGGCGGCCACCTGCTGCTGACGCGCGGCCAGTGCGGAGGGGCCGAACAGCGACGGGCCTTGCGGCACCAGATCCGGGTAGTCGGCGTTGAGGTTGGCCTCCCAGTCCTTCGGGTCCTCGCACTTGTAGCGGTTGTAGGCGGCCAGGTTGTTCACCGAGAACGCGGGCTGGGAGCCGGTGGTGCCGGTGTTCATGTGGATGTAGTCGCGGTCCAGCAGGAATGCCTTGCGGACCTTCTTCCAATAACGTTCCCTGGACGGGTCGACGTTGATGGTCGGCGGCGGCAGGACCTTTTTCGCGATCTTCGGCCGGCCGCCATCGTCATCGTCTCTGTCGTCGTGGCCGGCAAGCGCCTGTCCCGGCCCGATCACCCCGGCGAGGGCGCCGCCCGCGGCAACGCCCGTGAGGAAGTGCCGGCGATCCAGGCCGAGGTTGTCCGAAGAGGTCTGCGGTTGGTTCTGGCGCTTGACGTCGTCTTGCATCGGTTCGGAATCCTGTTGTGATTGGATCGTTCGGCGTCGGCTCAAGGTCGCAGGCGAGCGCAGCCGTCGGGCGCGGCGCCTCTGCGGGTGCTGTTCGTGCGGTCGAAGTTCTGCGGAAAGCGAGCCTTCACGGTCAGACGCGGGTTTGGACAACAACGGACTACTGCGCGGCCGAGCCTAGCGGAATATCCCGGGGCGCTTCGTGCGCTGTATCACGTTATCGAGGCAAAGTGCATGGACGAGATGGTTCAGGCAAACGGGTTCGGCCAAGTGCACGGGCGCGAATGGGGTGCGAAGCACTCGGCTGGGATCGGCCGCGCGAACACAGATCATTGCGCCTGCGGGATCGGTCGCTCTTAGGGCTTCAACCTCATTGTGCCTTGCTCAGCGCCCCGCGGGACGCACCCTGACGACCGTCCAACTGCTCCAACCAGGTTCAATGCTCTGAATTGAAGGGAAATGGCCGATTTCTTGCGACTTTAGGGTGCGCTGGGCGTCCGGCGCTCGTACCATCCGTTATCCAGCACCAAAGCCAGATTGCACCGCCACGAGAGAGATGAACACCGAGTACCGCAAAGCCCTACCGGACACCGACCTGGACTACTTCGACGTGCGCGCGGCCGTGGAGTCCACCGCGCCGGGGGCCTATGCCCGGCTTCCCTACAGCTCGCGGATACTCGCCGAGCAACTGGTGCGTCGCTGCGATCCGGCCGCGCTGACAGACTCGCTCCGGCAGATCATCGACGGCAAGCGCGAGCTGGACTTCCCCTGGTATCCGGCGCGCGTGGTCTGTCACGACATCCTCGGCCAGACCGCACTGGTTGACCTGGCCGGCCTGCGCGACGCCATCGCACAGGGCGGCGGCGACCCCGCCAAGGTCAACCCGGTGGTGCCGACCCAGCTCATCGTCGACCACTCCCTGGCGGTCGAGGCGCCGGGCTTCGATCCGGAGGCGTTCGAGAAGAACCGCTCCATCGAGGACCGGCGCAACGCCGACCGATTCGACTTCATCGACTGGTGTCAGACGGCCTTCGATGACCTGGACGTGATCCCGGCGGGCAACGGCATCATGCACCAGATCAACCTGGAGAAGATGTCGCCGGTGATCCAGGTGCGCCCGGACGGGCAGGGCGGACGGGTCGCCTTCCCGGATACCTGCGTCGGCACCGACTCCCATACCCCGCATGTCGATTGCCTGGGCGTCATGGCCATCGGCGTCGGCGGCCTGGAGGCCGAGACCGTCATGCTCGGTCGACCGACCATGATGCGGCTGCCCGAGATCGTCGGGGTGCGGCTGACCGGCCGGCGGCAGCCGGGCATCACAGCGACCGACATCGTGCTGGCACTGACGGAGTTCCTACGCAACGCCAAGGTCGTTTCCGCCTATCTCGAGTTCTTCGGCGACGGTGCCCGCGGGCTCACCATCGGAGATCGTGCCACCATCTCCAACATGACCCCCGAGTACGGCGCCTCCGCCGGCCTGTTCTATATCGACGAGCAGACCATCGAGTATCTGAAGCTCACCGGCCGCGAGCCGGAGCAGGTGGCGCTGGTGGAGCAGTATGCGAAGACCGTCGGGCTCTGGGCGGACGATCTCGCGGGCGTCGAGTACGAGCGCGTGCTGGAGTTCGACCTCTCCACCGTCGGCCGCACCATGGCCGGTCCGTCGAACCCGCATCGGCGTCTGCCGACCTCGGCCCTTGCCGAGCGCGGCATCGCCGGCAACCTGGACGCCGCGGCGCGCGAGGAGGGCGAGGGCAAGCTGCCCGACGGTGCCGTCATCATCGCCGCCATCACCTCCTGCACCAACACCTCCAATCCGCGCAACGTGGTCGCGGCCGGGCTCTTGGCGCGCAACGCAAACCAGCTGGGCCTGGTCCGCAAGCCCTGGGTCAAGACCTCCTTCGCGCCGGGTTCCAAGGTCGCCGAGCTGTATCTGAAGAAGGCCGGGCTGCTGCCCGAACTGGAGCGGCTCGGCTTCGGCATCGTCGGTTTCGCCTGCACCACCTGCAACGGCATGAGCGGCGCCCTCGACCCGGCCATCCAGCAGGAGATCATCGACCGCGACGTCTACGCGACGGCGGTCCTGTCCGGCAACCGCAACTTCGACGGCCGCATCCACCCCTATGCCAAGCAGGCGTTCCTGGCCTCGCCACCGCTCGTGGTGGCCTACGCCATCGCCGGCACCATGCGCTTTGACATCGAACAGGACGCGCTCGGCATCGATGCCGACGGCAAGCCCATTGGGCTCAGGGATATCTGGCCGTCCGATGACGAGATCGACGCCATCGTCGCGGAATCCGTCAAGCCCGAGCAGTTCCAGCAGATCTATGCGCCCATGTTCGAGCTCGGCGAGCGGCAGAAGGCCGAGAGCCCGCTGTACGATTGGCGCGAAAAGAGTACTTACATTCGCCGCCCGCCGTACTGGGAGGGTGCCCTGGCCGGCAAGTCCACCTTGCAAGGCATGCGGCCGCTGGCGGTGCTCAGTGACAACATCACCACCGACCATCTGTCGCCGTCGAACGCGATCTTGGCGAGCAGCGCGGCGGGCGAGTACCTGGCGCGCATGGGCCTGCCGGAGGAGGACTTCAACTCCTACGCCACGCATCGCGGCGACCACCTCACGGCACAGCGTGCGACGCTGGCCAATCCGAAGCTGCTCAACGAGATGTGCCGCGACGCTGCCGGTGAGGTGGTCCAGGGCTCACTCGCCCGGGTGGAGCCCGAGGGCGAGCAGATGCGCATGTGGGAAGCCATCGAGACCTATATGAACCGCGGCCAGCCGCTGTGCATCATCGCCGGCCTGGACTACGGCCAGGGCTCATCCAGGGACTGGGCCGCCAAGGGGGTGCGTCTCGCCGGCGTCCAGGCGATCGTCGCCGAGGGCTTCGAGCGTATCCATCGCACCAACCTGGTCGGCATGGGCGTGCTGCCGCTGCAGTTCAAGGACGGCGAGAACCGCAAGACCTTCGGCATCGACGGCACCGAGACCTTCGATGTGGTCGGCGAGCTGGCCCCGCGGGCCGACCTGACCGTCGTCATGCATAGGGCCGACGGCGAGCAGGTCGAGGTTCCCGTCACCTGCCGGCTCGACACCGCCGAGGAGGTGCAGGTCTACGCCGCCGGCGGGGTGCTGCAGCGCTTCGCGCAGGACTTCCTGGCCTCTGTCGCCTGATGTGTCGCGATAGGGATCGACGCCGATGACGACGACCCGGGAGCTCGCGGCCTTTCTGGCCCAGGAATTCCCGCAAACCAAGGTCATGGTCGAGTCCGTCGGGGGCGGCGGCGCCCGGGTGCGGCACGCCATCGGCTTTGATGAGCTGCGGCCCGGGGGCACGGTGTCCGGGCCCGTGCTCATGGGGGTGGCCGATGTCGGGCTCTATGTGGCCATCTGCGGCGCCGTCGGGCTGACCACGGACGTCGCCACGACGAACTTGACGACCAACTTCCTGCGCATGCCCTCGGGCGAGGCGGACATCATCGGCGACTGCCGTCTGCTGAAGGTCGGCCGGACCCTGATCATCGGCGAGGTCTCGCTGTTCTCGGAGGGCGATGATCGGCCCGTTGCGCATGTCGTGGGGACCTATGCCAGGCTGGGGCGGCAGCACCCATGAGGTCCGTGGTGGAGCCGCTACGCTTATTCTACCTACATCGACGATGCTTCGTGGCGCAGGGTGGGCAAAGCGTTAGCGTGCCCACCGATTCGCGCGTAAGTGGCGAGGCGGTCGGGCTTCGCTGCGCTCAGCCCGACCTACTGCGGCTATTCCACCCCCAAACCCGAGACTCGAGGAGCCCTTAGATGGAACAGATCGCCAATTTGCACATCGAGAAACTGCCTGAAGGCGTGTACCTCGCAACGTCCGACGACATCCCCGGTTTGGTGGCGCAGGGACGGACCGTAACCGAGACCCTAGAGATCGCCCGGGACGTAGCGAGACGGCTGTTGGACGCGCAAAGCGAGCGCTCCGGCGCATCCCGGCTCAGCCCGCTTGGTGAGTCTTTCGATCTGCCGCTGGTCGTCGGTTCCTGATGGGGCGACTCTCCGGCTTCCGCTACCGAGACATCGCTCGACGGTTGAAGCGCTTCGGCTTTGTCTTCGATCGGCAGGCCGCCGGCAGTCACGAGATTTGGTTCAACCAGGCGACGAACAGTTACACCACGATCCCTAACCACCCCGGCGAGATGCCGGAAGGGACGTTGCGAGCCATCCTCAAGCAGGCCGACATCTCGCCAGATGACTTTTTGCGGTCTCGCTAGGGAAGCACTGATTTATCAGTGCTTCCCGTGCGGGGCAGGATGCCCCGCAATTTTTGGCGACGTGCGTCGCGGAAAATGAAGCAAAGCGGAAATCGCATTTTCGCTTTGCGTGCTGAAAATGGGCAGGAAGCCCATTTTTCAGCGTCTCCCTAGTCGCTTTTCTCCATATTCAAACGCCACTCGGCTTCGTCGGCGGCGTCATCCAGGACAGAAATACCGTGGCCCATTTGCCCCAACTCCGAATCCCCGCCACCTACATGCGCGGCGGCACCAGCAAGGGTGTCTTCTTCAAGCTCACGGACCTGCCCGAGGCAGCGCAGGTGCCCGGCGAGGCGCGCGACCGACTGCTGCTGCGGGTCATCGGCAGTCCGGACCCCTATGCCAAACACACCGACGGCATGGGCGGGGCCACATCGAGCACATCCAAGACCGTCATCCTGTCGAAGAGCGAGCGTCCGGACCACGACGTCGACTACCTCTTCGGCCAGGTGTCCATCGACACGCCCTTCGTCGACTGGTCCGGCAACTGCGGCAACCTGAGCGCCGCGGTGGGCGCCTTCGCGGTGACCAACGGCCTGGTGGATCCGGCGCGCATCCCGGACAACGGCGTCTGCGAGGTCCGCGTCTGGCAGCAGAACATCGGCAAGACCATCGTCAACCGGGTGCCGATCAGCGATGGCCAGGTGCAGGAGACCGGCGACTTCGAGTTGGACGGTGTCGCCTTTCCTGCGGCGGAGATCCCGGTCGAGTTCGTCAGCCCTATCGACGAGGGCGAGCCGGTGTTTCCGACCGGCAATGTGACTGACGAATTGGACGTGCCGGGGGTAGGGCGTTTCCAGGTGAGCATGATCAGCGCCGGCATCCCCACGGTCTTCCTGCGCGCCGCCGACCTGGGCTACGACGGGACCGAACTGCAGCCCGCGATCAACGAAGATCCAGCCGCCCTGGAGCGCTTTGAGACCATCCGCGCCCATGCCGCCCTGCGCATGGGTCTCATCGCCAAGGTGGAGGAGGCCGCTGCCCGCCAACATACGCCGAAGGTCGCCATCTGCGCGGAGCCCAAGGGCTTCACCGCCTCCAGCGGCAAGATCGTCAACGCAGACGACATCGACCTCAATGTCCGCGCGCTGTCCATGGGCAAGCTCCACCACGCCATGATGGGAACGGCCGCCGTGGCCATCGCCAGCGCCGCGGCCATCCCGGGCACCTTGGTCAACCTGGCCGCCGGTGGCGGGCGCCGCGACAGCGTCACCTTCGGTCATCCGTCCGGCACGCTCAAAGTCGGTGCCGCAGCTTCCGAACAGGATGGTCAGTGGCGCATCGACAAGGTCGTCATGAGCCGCAGCGCCCGTGTGCTGATGGAAGGCTGGGTGCGGGTGCCCACGAACGCGCTCTGACAGCGCAAACTGCCTGATCCTACCGCAGCAGCTCGATCTCGATCTCGAGGCTAGGCCCGGGCTTTGGCCGGCTTGATCTGCGTCAGCAAACTCAGCGCCCGGCCCGAAGGGACGATTGATATTCTTCAAGGCCCACACGCAGAATGCCCGCGACAAGAATACTGACATTCGGCTGATGGTCGACTTCGCCGCGCTCTGATGTGTGGCCGTCCAGCGCCGAGTACCGCGGCAACCCCAGTCCACCCGACCGCTTGCCGAAGTAAGAACGACTACACCGGAGGAGCCACGATGCCGAGCCGCATCGCCAGCACGGGAGTCGTCTGCCTCTTGGCGGCGCTCCTAGGGTCGATCATCGTTCCCGTTGCCGCCGCCACGACGACGGATGCCGACCAGGGTCTGATGATTGACCACTTTGATCCGGAGACCGGCAAGCGGATCATCCCGAACGAGCGCTGCCTGATCTGCCACGGCGATGATCAACAGAAGACGGACGTGCGGGACGACGGCTCGCCGGTACAGATCTTCGTGCATCGCGAGCAGATCGAGAGCAGCGTGCACGGGTCGCTCCAATGCACCAGCTGCCACGTCACCATCGACCGCGTTCCGCATCGCGAGGCGCCGGCGGTGATCGTCGGCTGCGTCGAATGCCACCGCGAGACCTGGGCGGAACACAAGGATGATCCGGATGGGGAGTATGAACGGCTGGCGGTGGTCAACGAGCAGATCGACAGTTACCTGCAATCTATTCATGCCCAGCCCCACGCGCTGGATCAGTCCCATACCAACGCCACCTGCTACGACTGCCACCAGGGCCACAACGTCGGCGAACTCGGCAGTATTCAGCGTGCAGAGTTTCGTCTGAACAATCCCGAGGTCTGCGGCGATTGCCACGAGGCGCAGCTGGACGAGTACCGTACCTCGACCCACGGCAAGCTGGTGCTCGAGGACGGTGACAGCGACGCGGCGGTCTGCTCAGACTGTCACACCACCCACGACATCGCGCCGGCTGAGACGGACAAGGCCAAGCTCGCGATCACCCAGAATTGCGGCAACTGCCACGAGGCGGCGCAGCGGACCTATTTCAAGTCCTATCATGGTCAGGTCCACCGTCTCGGTTACACCGACGCGGCCAAGTGCCACGACTGTCACGGCGGGCATCTCGTCAAAGGCGAGGATGATCCGACGTCCGAAATCCACGCTGACAATCGCCTGGAGAACTGCCGCAACTGCCACGAGGAGGCCAACGAGAACTTCCTGTCCTTCTGGCCGCACGGCGATGCCCACGATCGCGAGAATTATCCGGAGCTCTGGGGCTTCCGGGTCTTCATGGAGATTCTGATCTTCGCCGTCATGGCGTTCTTCTGGGTACACGTGCTCCTCTGGCTGTTCCGGGAGCTGATGGACCGCAGCCAGGGCAAAGGCTTCGTCGAGGATCTGAGCAAACCGGACCTCGTCTACTTCCGCCGTTTCCCGGTGGTCTGGCGCTGGATCCACTTCCTTTTCGCCATCGCCACCATGGTCCTGATCCTGACCGGGACGACCCTGCTGTTCTCGCACACCGCTTGGGCAAAGGCGGTGGTGGAGTTCCTCGGTGGTATCCGCATGGAGGGCATCATCCACCGCACCGCGGCCGTCATCTGGCTGAGTATCTTCATCGCCCACCTGGCCATCGCGACGAGCAACATCTGGCGCAAGCGCAAGACGTTCGAGTGGTTCGGCAGCACATCGATGGTCCCGAGCATGAAGGACTTCTGCGACCTGAGGGACATGTTCAAGTGGTTCCTGGGCCGCGGACCGCGCCCGCAGTTCAGCCACTGGACCTACTGGCAGAAGTTCGACTACTGGGCGCCGTTCTGGGGTGCCACGGTCATCGGCATCTCGGGTCTCATCCTGTTCATGCCCGACAAGACCTCCCTCATCCTGCCGGGCTGGACCTTCAACATCGCCAACCTGGTGCATGCCGAGGAAGCCCTATTGGCGGCGATCTTTCTGAACTCGGTGCACTTTTTCAACGTGCACTTCCGCCCCGAGCGTTTCCCGATGAGCACGGCCATCTTCACCGGCGTAATCCCCATCGACGAGTTCAAGCACGACCATCGGCTGGAGTACGAGCGCCTCGTCGAGGCCGGTGAACTGGACAAGCACCTGGTGCATCGCCCGTCACGACGGATGTCACTGGCGGCCTCGTTCATCACCACCGTGCTGATCATGGCCGGCCTGGCCCTGCTAACGCTCGTGCTGATCGGGCTGGTCACGCTGCCACGTTAGGCGGATGAAGCACATGAAGAACAACCAGAGCGTCATCGCGGCGACAGCCGTTCCAATCGGTCTGAGCGCGCGCCTGCACATCCTGTCGCTGGCCATCATCGCAATGCTGGTGCTGGCCCCGGCTTGGGTATGCGCGGGCCCGTCGGGACAGGCCATGTCCTTCACCTGCGCCGGTTGCCACGGTACGGACGGCTCCAGCGTCGGACCCTCCATGCCAGCCATCGCCGGTATGGACCCGGAAGTCTTCGTCGATGCCATGAAGGCCTACCGGGAGGACAAGCGCAACGCGACCATCATGAATCGCATCGCCAAGGCCTACACCGACGAGCAGTTCCAGGAGATGGCCTGGTTTTTCGCAAGCCAACGCTTGCGCCTGTTCCCGCAGCCCTATGACACCGTCCTGGCAGAGCGGGGCGCCGAGTTGCACGACGATTACTGCGAGAAGTGCCACGAGCAGGGCGGGCGGCCGGGCGACGCCGGCACGCTCGCAGGCCAATGGATGCCCTACCTGCACTTCACGATGGAGGACTTCCTCAACGGCAAGCGGAAATGGCCGCGGAAGATGCAGCGCAAGGTCGACGCCGCCATCGAGGAAGCGGGCGACGATGCCATCCCCGCGCTCATCAACTACTACGGCAGCCAGCAGTAGGGCGGCGGCGGAGACAGCAGTATGACAGACCTCACGCGCAGAACCTTCATTGAAGCCGCAGGCGGCGTCACGGCCCTGGGCACCTTGGGTTTCCCGTCCTTGGTGTTGGGCGCGACACGCCGCGTGGTGGTGATCGGCGGCGGCGTCGGCGGTTGCACCGCGGCCAAGTACCTGCGCAAGCTCGACCCGGCCATCTCCGTCACCCTGATCGAGTCAAAGCCGACCTACACCTCCTGCTTCATGAGCAATGAGGTACTGAGCGGTGAGCGCACGCTGGACACACTGGTGTTCAGCTACGACGGCCTGCGCCGGTATGGCGTCGAAGTGGTGCAAGATACCGTCGTCGGCGTCGACCCGGTTGCGAAGAACGTCCAGACGGCGGGGGGCAACAGCTTCGGCTACGACGCCTGCATCGTGTCACCGGGCGTCGGCTTCAAATGGGACGCCATCGCGGGCTATGGCGAGCAGATCGCCAACGAGAGCATTCCCCACGCCTGGTACGCCGGCCCCCAAACCCAGCTCCTGCGGGATCAGATCGAGGCCATGCCCGAGGGCGGCCACGTCATCATCGTGGCCCCGCCAAACCCGTTCAAGTGTCCTCCGGGCCCCTACGAGCGCGCCTCGCAGATCGCCATGTACTGCAAACACCACAAGCCGCGGGCCAAGGTGAGCATCCTGGACGCCAAGGACGCCTTCTCGAAACAGGGCCTCTACACCGAAGGCTGGACCAAGCTCTATGGCTATGGCACGGACGACAGCATGATCCAGTGGGTGAGCGCGGCAGAAGGCGGCGCGGTGGAGGAACTCGACGCCAGCACGCGCACCCTGATCGGGCTCGTGGAGGACTTCCAGGCCGACGTCATCAACATCATCCCACCGCAGAAGGCCGGCGCCATCGCCTTCGCAGCCGACTTGGTGGAAGGCGATTGGTGTCCGGTGGACAAGCGCACCTTCGAGTCCAGCCGCCACAAGGGCATCTACGTGCTCGGGGATGCGTCCAGTGCATCCCGGATGCCCAAGTCCGCCTATGCCGCGAACTCACAGGCCAAGGTCGCCGTGGCGGCCATCGTCGCCGGGTTCCACGACAGGGCTCCGGACGATCCGACCTTCGTCAACACCTGCTACAGCGTCGTCGGCGAGGACTTCGGCATCTCCGTCGCCGCTGTCTACAGCCTGGACGCAGCAACCAACATGATCGAACCCATCCCGGGCTCCGGCGGTGTCTCGCCGGCCAACGCCAGCCCCGAGATCCGCAAGCGCGAGGTCAGCTACGCCCACAGCTGGTTCAAGAACGTCATCAACGACATGATGGAGTAGGCAGAAGCGCTCCGTCGGAGTAGGGTCTTGTCGGGCGTGCTCGCGTAGTGACCGCGTGCTAGACGAAGATCAGCACAGCCTTCTAGATCTATGACTTTACATAATATACATTCTGCGCAGTCAAGGATCAGGGGCAGGACTCCCCAATCCCGCGCCAACGCTGGTTCCGCGGCCTCGATGACGAACTCCTGGCCGAAGGCTTCGCGGCCAATCTGTCCACCCTCCGACCCCTGCAACAGCGCGCCAGGCTGACCCCCCTGGAGGCGGCATCGGCCCTGTGCGTGTCGCCGCGTACCTATCGTCGCTGGCTCCAGACCGGCGAACCCAGTCCCACGGCCGTGCGACTGCTCGCGATCCTCGCCGGCTTCGTTCCCTGGCCCGGCTGGGACGGCTGGGAGATGCACGGCGGGTCGTTGTTCCCGCCGGGCTATCGCCGCGGCGGCATCACCCCCGGGGACTTCTTCGCCCTGGCTTTCTACCGCCAGCAGGTCACCGAGCAGCGGCGGCGCATCGAGGCCCTCGAGGCCGAACTGCAGGCGCTGTCGATGAAGTGATGATGACCGCCGCCCCACGCGTTCCATCATCACCCGTAGTGTCCTGTACGCAACCCTTGATGAGCCTCTCGGCGCCTTCCTCGATGCCCAGAGGCCCAAGCCTCTGGTGGCCCAAGTCTTGGTGACAGCGATTTAACCTGCTGGCCCAACTCCCGTAACCCGTCGGATTCGATACTTGACCCTACGAAGAGTCGCCAGGTTGGTCGATTCACGGCCCCGCGACTCATTGCCGGGCACCGGCACGCGTGTCCCCTCCAGAGCGGCGACCTCGTCTGCCGACGACGGCCTTCCGGCCCAGAAGAGGAAACGACGATGACCACACATACGCTCCGATGGAGCCGATCAAGTCGGCGATCCGCATTCCGTATGGCAGTCCTTGCTGCCGCCGTGCTGGCGGCGTCCTCCGGAGCGATCGCGGCACCGGGCCAGCCACGACTCGAGATCAACGAGACGGAGTTCCGTCTCCCGGCGCCCGGCCATGATGTCGAGGTCCCGGTGAGCTGGCATCAGATGGGCGGCGACCCTGCCGATAGCGTCCAGTACCTTGTGGACGGCGTGCCAATGCGGGTCCTGGGCATCGACCCGGTCGGCGCTGCCAGCGGCGGGACGACCCTGTCGTTCGGCGACGGCGGCGAGTTTTCGCTGTCTACGGTCCTGTGCAACGCCGACGGCTGCAACGAGTCTGAGCCGCAGGCGATCACGATCATCGACCCTGACGGCCACTACCTGCTCGAGCGTGATCAGGCGATCAACGAAGAGCTCCTGGCAATCGCGGAAGGGCTCGAGGACAGCCTGGAGTACTACGAGACCATCTTTGGCCCACGTGAGACCTGGCCTTCCGCTCTCCATTCCACAGACAGGGCGATGGGTTGGACCCAGATTGCCCGAGTCGTCGGTCAGGGCCTGTTCAGCGGTGCGATCGGAAAGGTCGGTGAGGAGGGCATGGGCAAGATCCTTGATCTGCTGGGCTACGGTCAGGAGGCAACGCTACAGAACATGCAATCCGCGCTGCGCGACCTGGATGCCTCGATGGTCCTGATCCACGACAAGATGGACGACATCGCACTCCAGCTCGACCGACTCGTCGACCAGATCGACGATGCCACCGCAAAGGCGATGTGGGACACCTTCCGCAGCAACGACAATACGCTTCGGCTGCTGGTGCTGCCGCAGATCGAGGATCTGTTCAACCTGATCGGATTCTGGACCGAAGAGAATCCGCCGACCGAGTCGCTGGTCGAGCGGTATGTGACAGACGTCACCCAGGCGGTGCGCGGCATTCGCACGGCAGTCGTCGGCGGCCACGGAACACTGGCCATGCTGATGGAGGCGCATCTCTACACCGAGACGGTCAGCGACCTTGAGGACTACTGGTTATATGTGGACCAGTATCGCGACCAATGGCGCGCCGTGCTGGCCCAAGCCCTGTTGTCTCTCGAGTACATGCGTGCGTTCGATGAGAGCGGCTATGCAGCCTACCAGCTCGAGTCGGCCCGCGAGATCGCCGATGCGGTGGTCGAGGCCATGTGGTCCGCGGGGTTGAAGATCGCGCAACATCCCGTCATCAGCTACGTGCACCTCAAGGGCGACGATCAGATCATGAGCAGGTCGGCCACATACTTCCAACGACCGAACCTGCCCGACGAAGACTGGACCGTCCTGCGGACGCGCGCGGAGCTTGAGCCGCGTGCGTTGGCGCTGGTCGAGGGCTATCGTCCGGATCTGAACGGTGGACAGACCCTGGAGGATTGGTTGGGGCAGCGCTACATCCCCACGCTGTATCCGTTTATGGACCAGGGGCGCGATGCCGGGAGGATCGAAGGCAATAGCTACCGCCTGACCAGCGTCCCTGGCAATACCTATACGGTCGCCAAGGCAATGCCCGTGCAGACCAACGTCGGCGGGCGCGCCGCGAGCTTCGATCCGGATGCGGTCCACGGCATGGCCTTCGGCTTCGATCTCGATATCGTCCCGCGCGCAGGCAGTACGGACTTTCGGATCATGGTGCCCAATCCGAACCAAGCACCCTATGCGCGGGTGCTGAATACCGAGACAGGGGAGGTACTCGGTACGCAGCCTCGCCGACCGGGGAGTTTCGACACCTTCCACATATGGTACGTGGAGCCGGGCAGCACGATTACGATCCAGCTCGGCGAGCACGCGGTGCAGCAGCCGCAAGATCTGTTCGGACCCGTTACCGAACGGACGCTGGTCGTGCCCGACCACAGCAGTCGTATCGCCCTGGCGGTCCGTTGACCGAAGCGCCGGGTTCGCGAGCGAGCCCGGCGTTGGGCTGCTGAAGATCACCTCGATCCGCGCTGGCCCACGCCCTCCGTGTCACGCTCGGCGTCGGACGAACCAGCCCCAGGCGCCCACGCGGATCGGGCGGGCCGCCGGGCACCGCAAGGGCGCTGGCAAAGCACGTGCGCAGCTGATACGCGCGACTGCGTTCGTTGATCGACAGGGCCAGATGGGCCTGTGCCCCGTTCCATTCATGCCTCCTTCAGTATTGCGCGCCTGTTCCGAGCCACGCTGCCTTGTGTACGGTCCTTCTGCAAGCGGCCCCGCCCGAGCGTCAACAGCACCGGCACCAGGATCAGCGTGATCGGCGTCGCGAAGAGCTCGCCGAAGACCAGGCTGACGGCCGCGGGCTTCAGGTACTGGGCCTGCTCG
>JANQFX010000097.1 GCA_028277725.1 Thiohalocapsa sp. | reverse complement strand
TGCCAGTCACCTTTCACAACTACCCAGGTGGGCAGGCGCGCGGCGGCGCCAAATAGGCTTCAGTCTCCGTCGTCCAGTTGATCGGATGCGTGCCGATGTCTGTGGTCTGCCTCGATTGGGAGACAGCGCATATCCACGGGGAGGCTTGGATCTCCCACCACAGGCTTCGCCACCGCCTCTTCGTGGAGCGTCAGGGCTGGAACCTGCCGACCTACAACGGCCTGGAGTACGATCAATTCGACACCCCTGCGGCCAAATATCTGCTCTGGCTCGACGAGAGCGGCGCCGCCCGCGGTGTCACACGGCTGATACCGACGACGGGTGCCTATATGGTCAAAGAGGTCTGGCCGGACTTGGTCGATGACCTGCTTCCGGAGAGCCCCTCGATTTGGGAGGCGACCCGCTTCGGCTGCGACCGGGATCTGGAGCCCGCGCTGCGGCGGCGGGTCGTTGCCGAGATGATCTGCGCCTGCCAGGAGTTCGGAATCAGTCGCAATATCCAATGCTATCTGAGCGTCATGCCGGTGCGCATCTTCAGGCAGGTGATCATGGCGGCCGGTTGTCCGGTCGAGTTCCTGGGGCCAATTCGCGAGCTGGCGAGCCATCGCACCGCGGCCGCCTATATCTCGGTCTCCGCCGATGTGCTCGCGGCCGTCCGGCGGCGTTTGGATGTCAGCGCGCCGGTCCTCTTGGACAAGGCGCAGCTCGTAGCTTAGAGGTCGGCCATGCTTGAACCTGAGGAAACCACGGCGCTCCGGGATGGCGCTGTCGAAGACAGCACCTCCGGGATTTCCGCCGCGTTGCATTACCTGACGGCCGAGGCGGAACGCCTGGGGCTGCAGGAACTGGCGGGCCTCATCCGGCAGGCCGCCAAGCAAGCCTCCATAATCGAGTCGAGGCACACAAGCTAGGGATCGCGTCCGGTTCCTGCCGTTCGGCAAAGCCGCGGCGGCAGGTCTTCGCCGCGACTTGGCCCTTGGCCGCGATTTGGCCCTTGGGTGCGACCCGACCTTTTCGGCCGTTATTGTCCGCTGGCGGTGTAGGACGACCCCGGCGCAGCGCTTTCCGCCATAGGTCTTCGGCGCGATCCGGGCGGCGCAGAAGCACAGCGCTGCGAAGAGCACTTCTCGGCAAGGGCCCAGGCCACGGCTCTCCTCCGCCACCCCGGGGCATCAGCGATGGTCCGAGCCTCTCGCGCCGCGAAGCCAGGTCCAGCATCGACTTTGCAAGGCGCTTCTTAGGCTGGCGCTTTTCCTCCTCCAGGGCCTTCGGCTTGCGGGCCTCGGACACTCCATGGTGCCGCGCAGCGCCTGCGGCGCATGGACGGGTCGGATGAACTCGGTTCAAGGCACCGTGGTCCTCGTGCGGTCTGGCGGCCGAAGGGAATCACCTCTGGCCGAAATCGCTCAAGTCCTTTTGGGGCGGTTTTATAATTCGTTCAGGTAATCGCTATTTTTTACAATTCCGCAATGAATTGTTTAACGGAAGTTTGCGTTACCTTTGTTGAAAAGTCGCACTTCTGGCGTTGACTTCTTTTTGGATGAGTCGAAATACTATGTGGTGAATTCAATAAAATAACCAAGCAAAAAAAGAGGAATCATGCTCACTTTGACGCGCCCGCGCAGTGCGAAATCCACTCAACGTCTTCTCGACCAATATCGCTTGATGGTGCGGATTCGAGCCTTCGAAGAAGCGGCGGAGGAACAGGGAGGCACCGGGCTCATCCATGGCATGACACACTCAGCCGTCGGGCAGGAGGCGGTTGCCGTCGGTGTTTGCGCCAATCTGAGTCGTGACGATGTCGTCACCAGCACGCACCGCAATCACCATCACGCTCTCGCGAAGGGCATCGATGTGACCGCGGCGATGGCCGAGTTGTTCGGTCGTGCCACCGGTGTGTGCGGCGGCAAGGGCGGGTCGATGCATTTCGCCGATCTCCCCGCGGGTTTGCTTGGTGCCAACGGAGTTGTCGCAGCCAGCGTCGCGATCGCGGCCGGAGCGGCGCAGGGGCTCTTGCTTCAAGGGTCCGCTGCGATTGCAGTCGCCTTCTTCGGGGACGGCGGCATGAATCGTGGACAGTGCCTGGAAGCAATGAACTACGCGGCGGTCTATCGGCTTCCCCTCCTTCTGGTTTGTGAAGACAACGGATGGTCGGCGACAACCCGGATATCAACGGTTACCGCAGGGCCTGGCTTCGTGGCGCGATCCGAAGCGCTGGGCGTGCCTGGCGCCGCGGTCGATGGCAATGACGTCGAGGCCGTCGACCGGGCCACGAGCGTTGCCGTAGACCAGATCAGGAACGGCAGCGGGCCGAGGTTCTTGCACTGCAGAACCTACCGGCTGCGCGGCCACACCGTGGTCGACGACGCCTCGTACCGTCCTCGAACGGAACTCGAATCGAACCTTCGTCATGATCCTGTTCGCCGCTGCCACAGACGGCTCCGCGACCTTGGAGTCAGCGACGAGGACATTACCGCCGCCTGGAGCCAAGAACAGGCAGCCGTCAAAGGGGCGGTCGAGTTAGCGGCGTCCGCGCCCTGGCCAGCCGCCGCCGAGGCCTTTCGCGACATTCAGGACGCGGGGAGATTCGAAACGCCATGATGACCGTCGCCGAAGCCGCTCGCTGTGCACTGCGGCAAGAGATGCGCCGGGACCCCAGTATCTTCGTGCTCGGCGAGGATATCCAGCACGGCGGAGTTTTCGGCCAGTACAAGGGGCTGGTCGACGAGTTCGGGCCCGAGCGGATCGTCAATACGCCGATCGCCGAGGCGACCATGGTGGGCGCGGCCGTAGGCGCAGCCTTGGTCGGCAATCGGCCTGTGGTCGAGACCCGCTTCTCCGATTTCGCCTTGTCGGCAATGGACGAACTGGTCAATCAGGCCGCCAAGCTACGCTATATGTCGGGCGGTCAGTGCAAGGTGCCCGCCGTGATAAGGCTGCCCTCGGGCCTACGGCGAAGCTCGGCTGCTCAGCATTCCCAGAGTCTCGAGGCATGGTTTGCGCACATGCCAGGCCTTGTGGTGACCGTGCCTGCCACGCCGGCCGATGCCTACGGGCTCCTGCTGCAGGCGCTGCGCTGCGAAGACCCGGTTATCCATATGGAGGCCAAGGAGCTTTGGCAGTCCAAGGGCGACGTGCCGGAGTCGGCCGAGGGGCTGCCTTTCGGAGTCGGCCGCGTCGCCCGGACCGGCGACGACGCCACGATCGTAGCCTGGGCTACGACGGTCAGAGCATCCTTGGATGCGGTGGACTTGCTCGCTGCAAGCGGTGTTTCCGTGGAGGTCATCGACCTTCGGACGCTTTGGCCCTGGGACAAGCAGCTTGTCCTGGAGTCCGCGGCGCGAACCGGTTGTCTCGTCATTGCCCACGAAAGCGTAAAGGACGTGGGCTTCGGCTCCGAGATCGCTGCAACCGCGGCCGAAGAGCTCCATGAGACTCTCAATGCGCCGATCCGCCGAATCGCCTCGCCGCGGATCCCCGTAGGCTATGCCCCGCCGCTGGAGGCGCAGTATCGAGTGAGTGCATCCGCCATCGCCGCGACGGTGGCGGATCTACTGGATGTGGCTTGGGATAGTTCTCCATCGGATCTGTCTGACTTGCGCGCTGAGTGCGGTTCTTCTCCAAGGGCAGGATAGTGAACGTTCTCGCTTGGCTCGGGCAGAGGGCGACCGCTGCCCTGGCGGTAGGCGCTGTCTTGGGGCTGATCTTACCGGGGCCGGCCGACTTTTTTTTGGATCTTCTCCCGCTCCTGGTCTTCACGTTCACGGTTGTGTGCTTTCTCAAGGTTGAGACCGCTGACATCGTCCAGGCTTGGCGGCGGCCGTTGCTTCCCCTCTTGTTGAGCCTTTGGTGCCTGGGGATATCACCTGTCGTCCTGGCGCTGGTGATCCGCCTGTTTTCGGTTCCCGATTACCTCGCTCAGGCAATCGTGTTGTGGGCGGCCTCGCCTCCGATGATCGCCGCCGCTGTGTTTGCCATGCTGCTCAGGCTCGATGGTGCTCTCGCGATGGGCGTTACCATCGTGTGTATGCTGATAATGCCGATGACGGCACCGCCTCTTGCCCTGCTTCTTACCGGCCTTTCCGTGAACATTGATGTTCTGACACTGACCTTGCGGGTCGGTGTCTTCATGGCCTCAGCCGCCGCAGTCGCCTGGGCGGCTCAAAGGATCATCGGTCGTGATCGACTCATGAAGCGATCGAACGAGCTCAGCGGTGTTTCGGTGATTGTTCTCGTCGCCTACGGCGCCTCCCTCATGCCCGTCGTCCGGGAAGAGATTGCGACCGAGCCAGCGCGGGTTCTGTTGTTCGTTGTCGTCGCCTATGTCACCAACCTGGCTTTTCAGGCTGTCAGCTGCCTTCTCTTCGTTCGATTTGGCAGGCTGCACTGTGCAACGGCCGGCCTGCTCGCCGGCAACCGAAACATGTCGGTGATTTGTGCCAATCTGGGCGTTGCCGCAACGCCCGAGGTGATGCTCTTCTTTGCGGCTATTCATCTCCCGATCTATACGCTTCCTTGGATCCTGCGGCGTCTATACCTGCTGGCCGGTCGAGACAGCGTGATGATCGTAGCCCAAGGGCGCGGTCTTCGGCGAAAGGTCGCGCACTCGGATTCGACATAGTCCCTTTACGCGCCCTGTGGCGCTACGGCCGCAGAGTGTCTCGCGGGCGGCATATGCCAGGTTCTGAGGAATGGGACGGTAGCGCCTTCACCGCCCCGACCGCAGCCGGCCGCAGCTCCAATCCGCCAAGTCGCCCAGGAGGCCGAGCGTCCAGGTCCTTTCCGCGCGGCTAGATCGGCGCAACGCCGACAGACAGTCCTCCGCAGGTATACAACACCTGCCCGGTAACGTAGCCGGCCTTCTCATCGACGAAAAAGGAGACAGCGTGCGCCACGTCTTCGGGGCAGCCAATGCGCCTCACCGGTATGGATTGGATCATCTCCTTGGTGCGCGGACTGTCGGGTGGATTCACGCG
>JANQFX010000008.1 GCA_028277725.1 Thiohalocapsa sp. | reverse complement strand
AGGCCCAGGCGGCCAACTTTCAGAAAATGATGTTGGCCATGACCCGCGACATCCGGGTCATCCTCATCAAGCTCGCCGATCGGCTGCACAACATGCGCACCCTCGGCGCCATGCTGCCGGAGAAGCGGCGCCGCATCTCGCGCGAGACGCTCGAAATCTACGCCCCCATCGCCAACCGGCTCGGCATCAATAGCCTGCGCTTGGAGTTGGAGGATCTGGGCTTCCGGCACCTGTGGCCCTGGCGCTACCACGTGCTGGAGCAGGCGGTGGCCCGCGAGCGCAAGCACCAGCGCGAGCTGGTCGCCAACGTCGAGACGGCGATGCGCAACCGCCTCCAGCACGAGGGGATCGAGGCGGAGGTCAGCGGGCGCCAGAAGCACCTGTTCAGTATCTACCGCAAGATGCGTGAGAAGGCGCGGGCTTTCAAAGAGCTGGTGGACGTGTTCGCCTTCCGCGTCATCGTCGACCGGGTGGACACCTGCTACCGGGTGCTCGGTCAAGTACACAACCTGTACAAGCCGGTGCCGGGCAAGTTCAAGGACTACATCGCCATCCCCAAGGCGAACGGCTACCAGTCCCTGCATACGGTCCTGTTCGGCCCCAACGGGACGCCAATGGAGGTGCAGATCCGCACCCGCGACATGCATCGCATGGCCGATGCGGGCATCGCCGCCCATTGGCTGTACAAGAACGCCGTCGAGGGTGCCGCCGCCACCGCGCTGGCGGAGGATTGGCTGCAGAACCTGCTGCAAATGCAGCGCGACTCGGGCGACTCTCAGGAGTTCCTGGAGCACGTCAAGATCGACCTGTTCCCGGACGAGGTCTACGTCTTCACACCCAAGGGGCGCATCCTGGTGCTGCCCAAGGGTGCGACCGTCGTCGACTTCGCCTACGCCATCCACTCCGACGTCGGTAATACCTGCGTGGCGGCGCGTATCGACCGCCGTCTGGCGCCGCTGCGCACGGTGCTCTACAGCGGCCAGACGGTGGAGATCATCACGGCGCCGGGTGCCAAGCCGAATGCCGCCTGGCTCAACTTCGTCGTCACCGGCAAGGCGCGGGCCACGGTCCGCGGCTACCTCAAGAATCTCCAGACGCAGGAGGCCGAGGCCCTCGGCAAGCGCATGCTCAACGCCGAGCTGGCGCGCTTCGGGCTCGACGTGGGCGCGGTGGGCGAGTCCGTGATCTCTGTCTACGCCCGTGAGGTCAACCTGGAGACGCCGGCGGCGCTGTTCGTCGAGATCGGCCTCGGCAACCGGTTGCCTCTGCTGGTGGCGCGGCGCCTGGCCGGCGCCGACAAGGCCGCGGGCGACAGCGCATCGATGGACGAGGGAAGCCCGCGGCGGCTCGCCATCCGCGGAACCGAGGGTATGGTCGTGACCCTAGCCCGATGTTGTCGACCGATTCCGGGCGATGAGATCACCGGGCTCTTCAGCCCCGGCAAGGGCATGGTCGTGCACCGCGGTGAGTGTCGCAACCTGGGCGAGTTCCAGGCCAAGCGCCACACTTGGCTGGACCTGGAGTGGGACGACGATCCGAAGGCCGAATTCGCGACCGAGATCCGCGTGGAGGTGGACAACCGTCGCGGCGCCCTGGCCACCATCGCGGCAGGCATCGCGGAGCAGGGCTCCAACATCGAGCACGTGAACTCCCGCGAGAAGGACGGCATGACTTCGACCCTGGACTTCACCATCAATGTCCAGGGCCGCAAACACCTGGCGACCATCATGCGCCGGCTGCGGCAGATATCACCTGTGATGCGCATTACGCGGCTCGCGCGCTGAGGCTCGTTCAGCAACTCCAACGGTTTGTTCGCCGGTGAGAGGGAGGGTGCTCACGCAACGGCGCAACGGCCTGACAATGAGCCGAGCCCCTGGGCTGAGTTGAGGAATGAAACCCGGCGATCACAGCTGATGGGCACGGCCAAGCGGCCCTCGACCATCCTCCCATACAGAAGTCAAACAGGTATTGTCTAGCTTCTGCTCCGCGCGAATCTGCCACGCCCGTCGATAGGGAAAACCTACAGCTGGGCCGTCCTTCAGCTCGGCATGGGCGTCAGATCCGTTGCGCCGTGGCGTCGTTGCGTGAAACCGATGACAACGCCACGGCCCGACACTGAGCCGACCCGACACCGAGCCGAGTGAATCGGCTGTCTGGATCTCAACGCAGATTCCGCTTGTAACTCGGGATCACCGCATTCAGCGCCTTGGAGAAGTTCGCGAACTCCATGGTCACGCTGGCCAGTTCCACATCCTTGAAGTTCGCGCCGGCGACGTTGGCGCCCCGCAGGATGGCACCGCCGAGTACCGCGCCGCTGAAGTCGGCGCCCGACAGGTTGGCGTTACGGAAGTTCACGTCCTGGACCGATGCGTTGGTAAATCGGGCGTTGCGTAGGTCGGCGCCCTCCAAGTTGGCCAGATTCACCACCGTGAAGCCACCGGACAGGGCGCTGGTGAGGTCCGCATCGTGCAGGCTCGCGCGCACCATGTTGGCGTCGTTGAGGTGGCAATCACGCAGGTCGGCGCCGTAGAGGTCGGCCTCGCGCAGGTTGGCCTGGATGAACAGCGCCTTGTGCGCAGTCACGTGACATAGATTGCTGTTGGAGAAGTCCGTGCCGCGCAGGTCCGCGAACGCCAGGTTGGCCTCTTCGAGTTTGGCGTCGCGCACCTCGGCATTGCGCAGGTCGATGCCCTCCAGATTGGCTCGGTCGAGCGTCGCGCCGCGCAGCACCGGCGCCAGCGCCGGGCGGTCGGAACCGGCCCGGGCGCGGGCGAGGTTGGACCCGGTCAGATTCGTGTCGATGAGATGCGCACCGATGAGCTGCGCGCCGCACAGGCTCGCGCCGGAGAGATCGGCGCCATTGAGGTCGCTGAAATCGAGCCGTGCGCCTGAGAGGTCTGCGCCGGACAGATCGGCGCCGTCGAGTCGCATGTCGCGCAGGTCCGCACCGACGAGACTGTCCGCATCGATGCTGGCCAAGACCGTGCCGGAGGTTCTGTGTTTGATGTCGATCATGGCCCTTGCTCTGCCTGCGCTGATTGCGTCGGGTTGTTACCTCAAAATCTAGCACAGGGCCCGGCCTTGCCCCGACTCGCCGCCACCCGCTTTGGGCTCGCCGTGCGCTGCCGTGTCTGCGTCCCGGGTGCCTTGCGCTATGCTAGGCCGCCCGCGATCGCATCAGCAGGGCACCGCGAAGACTTCGAGATCCCAACACCGCAGTCAGACGGCGAAAGAACACCACCGAGGAGACGCGACATGAAGATCGAGACCAAGGCCATCCACGCGGGCTTCGAGCCGGACCCGACCACCAAGTCCGTCGCTACGCCCATCTATCAGACCACCAGCTACGCCTTCGACGACACCCAGCACGGCGCCGACCTGTTCGATCTGAAGGTGGCCGGCAACATCTACACTCGCATCATGAACCCCACCAGCGACGTGCTTGAGCAGCGCGTTGCGGCCATGGAGGGCGGCGTCGGCGGCCTCGCGCTGGCGTCCGGCATGTCCGCGGTGACCTACGCCATCTTCACCATCGCCCAGGCGGGCGACAACATTGTCGCCGGCAGCACCCTCTACGGCGGTAGCTATAACCTGTTCGCACACACCCTGCCGAGGCTCGGCATCGAGGTGCGCCTGGTGGCACCAAACGACATCGATGCCATGGCCGCCAAGATCGACGCCAAGACCAAGGCCGTGTTCTGCGAGTCCATCGGCAACCCGGCCGGCAACGTCGCGGACCTCAAGGCCATCTCGGACATGGCCCACAGCCATGGCGTGCCCGTCATCGTCGACAACACCGTGCCGACGCCCTATCTGTGCCGACCCTTCGAGCACGGCGGCGACATCGTCGTGCATGCGCTCACCAAATACATGGGCGGGCACGGCACCACCATCGCCGGTGCGCTGGTGGACTCCGGCAAGTTCCCCTGGGCTGAACACGCGGAGCGTTTCCCGATGCTCAATGAGCCGGACGTCTCCTACCACGGCGTGGTCTATACCGACGCCCTGGGGCCGGCGGCCTACATCGGCCGCGCGCGCGTCGTGCCGCTGCGCAACATGGGCAGCGCCATTTCGCCCTTCAACAGCTTTCTGATCCTGCAGGGCATCGAGACCCTGCATGTGCGCATGGACCGCCACTGTGAGAACGCCGTCGCCGTCGCCGAGTACCTGAAGGGCCACAAGAACGTGGAGTGGGTGCGTTACGCCGGCCTGCCGGACAGCCCCGATTATCCGCTGGTACAGAAGTACATGGATGGCGCCAAGGCCAGTTCCATCCTGTCCTTCGGCATCAAAGGTGGGCGTGACGCGGGCGCCAGGTTCATCGATGCCCTGAACCTCGCCGTGCGCCTGGTCAACATCGGCGACGCCAAGACCCTCGCCTGCCATCCGGCCACCACGACCCACCGCCAGCTCGGTCCGGACGAACTCGCCAGCGCCGGCGTCTCGGAGGACCTGATCCGGCTGTCCATCGGCATCGAACACATCGACGACATCATCGCCGACCTGGATCAGGCGCTGGCGGCGGCGGAATAGGGCGACATTGCCGTGCAGGTCTGTCCAGGCGCGCTGCGTGAAGGGCATATCGTCCGTTGGAACGACGAACGGGGGTTCGGCTTCATTAGACCCGACGACGGTGGCAAGGACGTGTTCCTGCACATCAGCCGCTTGGGGGGCCTTGGCCCGCCGTCGCTCGGCAGTCGCTGGGTCTTCAATGCCGAGGTCGATTCCAAGGGGCGCGGGCTGCGGGTGACCGAGGCGGCGCCGGCAGCGGGCGAAGCGCCGCCGTCCCTTGCCGCCCCTGGCGCATCGGAGACACCCGACGCCTCCCGTGCCCCGCGCCACCGGCCGGGCAAGGCCCGTTCAGGGCGGCGCAAGAGCAACCAGAGCGAGTATGCGCGGGCTCTTCGCGCAGCACGTCGCGACCAAACCCTGCGCGCTCCGCCGCTGAACCTGGCAACCTGGCTCGTAGCCGCTGCGACCTTGCTGTGCCTGGTTGCGGCCTCCGTGCGGTTCGCAACAACGGGGTGGATCCTCGCCCTTTACCCGCTGATGAGCCTGACGGCGTACCTGATATACGCAAGGGATAAGCTCAGCGCGATTCGCGGTGGATGGCGGGTGCCAGAGTCGTCGCTCCATCTTGTCGAGTTGCTTGGCGGCTGGCCGGGAGCCTATCTGGCACAGCAGATGATGCGGCACAAGACGTTGAAGACCAGCTACCAGGTGGTCTACTGGCTGATCGTCCTACTCCATGTCGTCACCGCGACGCTGTGGCTCGTTGTGCCGGAATTCGTATCGGCGATCGCCCGAGACCTGGTTCGGCACCTTTAGCCCCGCATTGCCCGGAATCAGCCTTGAGCCATGAAGTACGCCCTTGCGACCCTCTGTTTACTGGCAGCCTGCGCAAACGCCGCGGCTGACGACTCTCGCGAACGAATCGGCCTGGTGTTGGCTGGTGGCGGGGCCAAGGGCTCCGCCCACATCGGCGTGCTCAAGGTGCTCGAGGAACTGCGTGTGCCCATCGACGCCATCGCCGGCACCAGCATGGGGGCGCTGGTGGGTGGGGGCTACGCGGCAGGCCTGACGGCCGAGGAGATGGACGAGGCGGTCACCTCCGTCGACTGGAACCAGCTCTTCGATGACGATCCGCCACGGGCCGAGTGGCCGATGCGCCGCAAGGAGCAGAGCCTGCACCCGACCTTGGGCTTCTCCATCGGCCGGCGCGACGGCAAATTCAGCCTGCCCAAGGGGGCGATCTCGGGGCAGGAGGTGCTTCTGTACCTGAGCCAGCTCACCGCCTCAGCCGAGGGTATCGAGACCTTCGACCAGCTGCCGATCCCGTTCCGGGCCGTCGCCACCGATCTGGAGACCGGCGAGATGGTGGTGATGGACGATGGGCCGCTGCCGCTCGCCATGCGCGCGAGCATGGCGGTGCCGGGCGTGTTCGCTCCGCTGGAGACCGATGGGCGCATCTACGTCGATGGCGGCCTGGTGCGCAACCTACCCGTCGACATCGCACGCGCGATGGGGGTGGACCGGCTCATCGTTGTCAAGCTGGACTCCAACCCGCCGACCAGGGCGCAGCTGAGCACGGTGGTGGGCAGCATCGGGCAGATGATCAACTTCGTCTTCGCGCAGAATGAGGACCGCTCGCTGAAGGAGGTGGACCCGAAGCGCGACATCCTGGTCCGGCCCCAGCTCGGCGACATCGGCTCAGGTGACTTCAACCGCGGGCCGGAGGCGATTGCAATCGGGGTGGAGGCCGCGCGCCGGGTCGCGGATCAGCTCGCAAGCCTGGGCGTGAGCCCGGAGGCCTATGCCGCGTGGCGGGCGTCGGTGGCGGAGCAGCGCCGGCCGGTGGAGCACATCGACGAGGTCCGTGTGGTGGGGCTGGAGCGGGTCAGCCGGGACCTCTTCGAGCCCGTGGTGGAGCAGCATCAGGGCAAGCCCCTCGACCGCCCACAGCTCAAGAGCGATCTCAACCGCATCTACGGACGCGGCGATTTCGAGCGCGTCAATTACCGTGTGCAGCGTGAGAACGGCCGCAACGTGCTGATCGTCGACGCGCTGGAGAAGGCATGGGGGCCTGGCTACCTGAGCTTTGGGCTGGGACTCAACAGCGACTTCCAGGGCGATAGCCGCTTCGGGCTGCGCGCGACCTATCGCCAGACCTGGATCAACGAATTGGGCGGTGAGTGGCTCAGTACGATCGACCTGGGCAACGAGCCACGCCTGTTCTCGGAGCTGTATCAGCCGTTGAACACTGCACAGAGCATCTTCGTCGCACCCTACATCGATCTGTTCCAGTTGCCGCTCAGCGTCTTCGAGGGAAACAACCGTGTCGCTCGATACGACGTCACGCGCTACCACGCTGGCCTGGACCTAGGCACCAACCTGGGCCGCTTCGCAGAACTGCGCGTCGGCCTGGTCGCAGGCCAAGTCGACGCGGAGCTGGACACGGGCTCCCCGCTGGTATCTCAGGTGCGGTCCAACGAAACGGGCATGCGCGCCCGCCTGCTCTACGACACCCGCGACAGCGGCGGTCTGCCCCGCAGGGGTGGTTTCGTCGATGCCGGCCTATTCGCACCGCTCGAGTCCCTGGGCGCCGAGGAGCAGTACTTCAGGACCGAACTCCAGGCCGGGCAGGCCGTCAATCGCGGCGCCAATACCCTGTTGCTGAGCCTGCGCGGCGGCACCGCCTTCGGCGCCGAGATGCCTTACTACGACCAGTTCCCCCTCGGCGGCTTCCATAAGCTCTCCGGCTACGCCATCGAGCAGTTCCGCGGCAACGACTACGCTTTCGGCAGCCTGGTCTTCCAGCATCAGTTGACCACGCTTACGCCGCCGCTGGGCAAAGGGCTCTATATAGGCGCATCGCTCGAGGCCGGGCGCCAGTGGGACGTGATCGACCAGCTCAACCCGAGCAAGACCCGCTACGGCAGCAGCCTCTTCTTCGGCGCCGACACCTGGCTCGGCCCCTTCTATTTCGGCCTCGGGTTCTCCGGCGAGGGCGACACGACGGGCTATGTGATCCTGGGCAAGCCATGACCCCCAGCCGTAACCCTGCCTTGCTTGGGTGGAGGCCGGAAGAAGAGTGCCCGGGCGGGCTCGGTATGGCGTAGGTGGGACGTTGCTGCCGAACAGAAGGCCGGGCAAGCCCAAGCGGTGGAGCTTGCAGGCCGGAGGGGAGGTCGCGCGCCCTGGCGAGTGCCCGCGGGCAGGTGATCGCTAGGCCTCTTGTGCCCCCGGCGGCGGGCCGGCCTTCGCCCCGAGTTGCCCGGAGATCGCATCACCCGCCGCGCGCAGGGGCTTGATCCACTCCAGCTGCCGGCGGTGCATGGGGGCGGAGATGGACAAGCCGCCCGCGACTCGGCCGACGCCGTCGCGCAGGATGACGCCGATGCAGCCGACGCCGAGCTCCGCCTCCTCGTCGTCCAGCGCGTGGCCCTCGGCGAGGGCGGTAATGCAGGCCTGGGTCAGCCCGTCGAGATCGGTGATGGTGTTTCGGGTGAAGGCCGGTAGGTTGGTGCGGTCGGCATAGGCGCGCATGGCCGCCTCGCCACCGGCGGCGAGCATGAGTTTGCCGACCGCGGTGACGTGCAGCGGGGCGCGGGTGCCGACCAGGCGCTGGGCGATCAGGCTGCGATTGGGCGACACCTTTTCGATGTAGACCACCTCGTCGCCCTCGCGGATGGTCAGATTGATGGTCTCCCCGGTCTCTTCGCGCAGGGCCTCCATCACAGGCAAGGCCGCCGCGCGCATATCCACGTCCGCGTGCAGTCGGACGCCGAGCCGAAGCAGCTTCACACCGAATCGATAATGCCCGGACTGGTCGCGCTCGACGAAGCCGTTGGCCGTCAGTGAGGCCAGGATGCGGTGGGCGGTGGAGGGGTGCAGACCGGTCTCGGCACCGAGCACCTTCAGGCTCACCGGCTCGGGGTAGCGGCCGATGGCGTCGAGCAGGGCCACGGCGCGGTCGATGACCTGGATGCGGGCGCCCCCGTGTTCGGCGTCGGTGGTCATGGGGGCCGATATCGTCGGCTTGACCTGTCGCGATCGGGCGTGACTCGGCCGCGTAGTCAGCCGTTGCCGAAGTGGGCGTGCAGCGCGGGCAGCAGCCGCTCCAGGGCCATGCCGCGGGAGCCCTTCAGCAGCAGCGTGGCGTCCGCTGGGATGTCGGCGGCGATGTCGGCGGCCAAGGCGTCCGACCACTCGGCATGGGCCGTTACGCCGGAGGCGTTCTGGGCGAGGGCGTCCATGGCCGCCGCGAAGTGTGGACCGATCAGCACGCAGTGTGAGGCGATGTCCACCGCCAGGGCCGCGATCTCTCGGTGCGCCGCGTCGGTGACGTCGCCCAGCTCCAGCATGTCGCCGAGCACGGCGACGCGCGGCTCGGGGTAGGTTGCGAGCACCGAGAGCGCAGCGCGCATGGAGGTCGGGTTGGCGTTGTAGGCGTCGTTGATGACGGTGGGTCGGCTCGGGTCGTCGGCGGCGATGACCTCGCCGCGCATGGGTGCGTGGTCGGCCTCGGGCCAGGCGGCCTCGATCCGGGCATCGGGGATGCCGAACAGCCGCGCGACGGCGCTGGCAGCGGAGGCGTTGAGGCGGTTGTGCTCGCCGGGCAGCGGAAGGCCGACGGTGATTGGGTCCAGATCGAAGCGTTGGACGGCGCAGGGCAGGTTGGCCGGGATGGCGAGCGGCACGGGTAGGCGCTGCTCGGCGAGTACGATGGCGTGGCCGCCCGGAGCCACATGATCCAGAATGGTGGCCTCCTCGCGGGCGACGCCGTGCAGATCCTTGAAGAACTCCAGGTGCTCCTCGCCGATGCTGGTGACCACGGCGATGTCGGGTCGCACGAGGGCCGCAAGCTCAGCGACCTCGCCGGGGTGATTGGTGCCGATCTCGGCGACTAGGAAGTCGTGCTCCGCACGCGCGCCCAGCAGGGTCAACGGCACACCCAGGTGGTTATTGAAGCTCTTCGGGCTCTGGGTGCCGGTGAGACCGCCCGCGCTCAAGACGTGATGGACCAGATGGCGGGTCGTGGTCTTGCCGTTGCTGCCGGAGATGCTGACGATGCGGCAGCCCTCGGCACCGAGCAGATCGCGCCAGCGCGCGGCCAGCGCCTGCAGCGCCTTGATCGTGGAGTCGACGCGCAGCAGCGCCAGCGCGCCGTTGGCGGGCGGGGCGGTGTCCTGCTCGACGATGGCGAGCCCGGCGCCCACCGCCTGCACCTGGTCCAGGAACCCATGCCCGTCGAACCGCTCGCCGGCGATGGCTACGAAGACCTCTCCGGGCGCGAGCGCGCGGCTGTCGATGCCGAGCCCGGCAAGGGGGGTGTCGGCATCGGCCGGCGGCGTCAGCCAGCGGCCGCCGGTCATCTCGGCGAAGGCGGTGGGGGTCCAGAATCGGGTGGAGTCGGTCATGGGGTTGGGTGGGCTCGATGATGGCCGATGCGGTGCGCGATGGCGGCATGGTACCAAGCGCCTACCCCGGACGATGCCTCGGTCGTCGAGGGTGCCGAGGGGCGTGTTGCCTAAGCGCGCCGCCGGCGGAACAGGGCGACCAGCGCCATGAGCAGTATGGCGATGACGCCAATCACCGTGAATCCTGCGGCCCAGGGATTGAGCTGACGTAGGGCCGTGACCGCCGCGTCGAAGTGGAGATCGAGGTAATACACACCGAGCGCCCAGAAGCTGCCCCATAGGATGGCTCCGCCGATGTTCAGCAACATGAAACGCCCCCAGTGCATCGCGAGCACGCCTGACAAGACGCCGATGAGCTGGCGCGGGCCGTCGACAAAACGGCCGAAGAACACCAGCCAGCCGCCGTAGCGGTTGAACGCGTTCTCGATCTTCTGGAGGTTGTGGGTGGGGATGGGCATGCGATCGAGCACCGCGCGGCCACCGGTTCGGCCGATCAGATAGCCGATGGCCTGCCCTAGGGATGTCGCCAGGATGGTGACGAACAGGAGCCAGCCGATATGGAGTTCGCTGTCTGGAACCGCGGCAACCAGGGCGCCGGCCTCCAGCAGGGTCTGACCGGGTGCGGGGATGCCGATGCCCTCGATTCCGACCGCCGCGAACACTGCCCAGTAGCCATATCGCTCCAGATAGGGCTCGACCCGCGCGATGTCGCCCGCGATGTCCTTCGCGATGCGATGCGCCTGGGCGTCGATCAGGTGTGCGTGGCTGTCGTGGTGGATCGCCGGTTGTCCGGAGGCAGGCCGCTCCGCTGGCTGCGGCGATTGTGCCAAGGCGATGCCGTGGCTCGCGAGCGCAATCGGACCAAGCGCCAGCAGGAACAGGAAAAGGATCGCAGGCAAGCGGTTCTTGGGATGCGTCGTCGATGTTCGGCCTGTCCTCATGTTCGAAACATAACGCATTGGCCGGGGCGTTGCCGCCCCCGTTGCCCGTCAGGCCGCTTGCAGCGGTGCCGGTCGGCCGACTTCCAGCCGTTGTCGCGCATCGGCTACACCAACTCGTGGCCGGCGACGATCATGGGGCGGTCATGATGCCGGTTTGGCACTATCCGACACAGGCTGAACAACGGAGGCGTTGCCGACCCGTTGGCCGTTCTCGGGGGCTCGAACGGCACGGGGTTCCCAGTGACGCTTGTCGACGCAATGGCTGGCCAGAAGACCTACGATGCCACGCGTCCGGGTCGGTTCTGACGCGGTGGTTCCAGGTTGTATGCGTGGTCACCCAGACTCAAGACCGACTTCGCGGACCTCTGGCTGAAGCACTCCGTCCGCAAGGGTGTGTCGCTTATTTGCCTGCCTTGAGCTTATAGGTATGATGCTCGAACGGCGGTACGTTTTGACTCCGGGGTTAACCCCACCCGCAACACTCTTGCACGCAATTGAAATCCAAGATCCTAACCTAGGCTAGAGCTGTGAAGACGACGATCATCATTCCGACCTATAATGAGCAGGAGAACATTATCGCCCTGATCGACGCGTTGCAAGCCCAGTTCGATCGCATGTCCCACGACATGGGCATTCTCGTCGTCGATGACAACTCTCCCGATGGGACGGCTGATCGTGTGCGTGCAGTTCAGGGAAGGTACTCGAATGTTTGGCTGATTACCGGTGAGAAGGAGGGGCTGGGTGCGGCTTATCTCCGCGGTATGCGGTATTGCATGGATGAACTCGGGTCCGAAGTCGTCTTTGAGATGGACGCAGACTTCTCGCATAGGCCGGAGGATGTCCCCAGGTTGATGCATGAGGTCGACGAGGGAGCGGATTTTGTGATCGGTAGTCGTTACGTGCGGGGCGGGAGCATACCGACCGAGTGGGGCCTTGTCCGCCGCCTGAATTCCCTTTACGGCAATGTCGTCGCCCGGTATGTGGCCGGAATCTATCGTGTCCGTGACTGCACAGCGGGGTTTCGGGCCATCCGGGTTCCGTTGCTTCGTGACATCGATTTCGATGCGCTTCGCGTTAAGGGGTACGCATTCCAAGTGGCACTCTTGCATGAGGCAGTGATCAAAGGTGCGAAGGTTGTCGAGATCCCCGTCGACTTCGTGGACCGGGCCGCCGGAGAGTCAAAGCTTGGAATCCGTGATATTATTGAGTTCATTTTGAATGCCTGGTGGATTCGTCTGCGCACTTTTAGGACCTTTATCAAATTTGCCTTGGTCGGGTTGTCCGGGGTTGTCGTCAACCTGGGTTCGTTTACGTTGCTACTCGCCCTGGGGATGAACAAATACCTGGCGTCGCCGGTCGCCATCGAGCTGTCCATTATCTGGAATTTCTTACTCAACAATTACTGGACGTTCCGGTGGCGGCGGACCAAGGACCGGGCTCGGATCAAGGGGTTGAAATTCAACATCGTCTCGCTTCTCGCGCTCGGGGTGAGTTATAGCGTGTTCGTTATGTTCTCGCAGATCTTCCCAGACTTGCCGCCGCAATGGGGTCAGCTGGTCGGTATCTTGCCGGCGATGCTGGTCAACTACATGCTCAACACGTACTGGACGTTCCGCGATACGGAACCAGAACCATCTTGAGCGCGACCCAAAAGGGCACAGTGTGCTGGCTCATCTTTGGCTAGTCCAACAGCGGCAACTTGGTTCTGTTTGCACCATGGGGACAGGCGGAGACTGGCCGGCGCAGCGAAGCGCAGCAGCGATTCGGCCGGGGGTTGGGCACGGCCAACAGGACAATTTCACATTGTGAAATCGCTTGCCGATTGTGGAACAGGCTGGGCGGCTACAGCGTCTTTGACGTCTAGCGGACCGGATGCCGCACACCCCGCTCAACCCAACCAACCCTGGAGCCCTGCCATGGCCGCCGCCCTGTCTCGATCCGATTGTTCCGCTGTCGACAGCATGCCAGGGTTCTGTGACGGCATGCTGTACCTCGCGACACCGGAGGGCTCGGGCGACGCTCGGGTCACCGAGCCTGCCATCGCGCCCGGCGAGATCGCCGTGGGTGCCATCGATGCGGCCGCGGTCTGGCAGACGCGGTTGCTGGCCGATGCCCTGCGCTACACGACCCTGCAACTCTGCGCCTCCAAGCAGTCCGGCCACCCCGGTGGCTTTGCGAGTTCGGCCGACGCCATCGCGGCGCTCTTGATGCTCGGGCAGAAGAACCTGGTCACCGAGGTCGGGCACCACGCCCCCGGCTACTACAGCGCCATGTTCCTGGACGGCTCCCTGGAGGCCATGGGCATCCGCACCATGACCGATCTTCAGGCCCGCTTTCGCGAGCGCGATGGCCTGCTCGGGCACCTGTCAGGCGCCATCCCGGGCCTGCTGGCGCCGGCGGGTCCGCTGGGCCAGGGGCAGCATTTCGCCATGGCGGGCGCCTATCTCCACCGTGACCGCCTGTTCCCCTGCACCATCGGCGACGGCGGCCTCGGCGAACCCTATGTCCTGAGCGCGATGAAGCACTTCCATACGGCCTTCCCGGAGGTGACCAACTTCCTACCGGTACTGGTCTGGAACGGCTACAGCCAGGAGCATCACGCCATGGTGTCGCTGATGGACAACAAGTCCATGGCCGAACTCTGGCGGGCGCACGACTTCGATCGCGTGATCCTGATCGACGCCAAGGACTACGACGATGCCGGCCAGCCGGGCGCCTACGTGGACAGCACCCTGTTCGGTCAGCAGGCCCGCGGCGACTTCACCCGCGGCATGCTGGAGGCAATGCGCGAGGCCGCCGACAGCGCGATGGGCGGCACGCTCACCGTGGTCATCGTCAAGCAGCTCAAGGGTGCCGGCATGCATGCCCAGGGCGCCAAGTCCCACAACCTGTACCCCGGTGACACGGCGGAGAAGCCCAGCATCGCTCAGGCCTTGCAGCGCGGCGCCCTGTCGTACGAGCAGTGGGCGCTGGTGCGCACCAATCTCTTCCGCGCGGGCGGTGGGCCGGCGGCGGAAGTGGCGGTGACCGAGCACGAGCGTCCGCTGGCCGACATCGGCACGCTGCCGACCCAGGCCCTTTCGGTCGGCGAGAAGGCGGTGCCCTCCAGCACGATGGCGCAGATGATCGCCGCCCTCGGTGAACGCGACCCAGGCTTCATCGTCAGCAACGCCGACGGCACCGAGGCGAGCGCGATGAAGGTCATCAATCAGCGCCTCGGAATCCGTCATCCCACCCCAGACGCGCTCTATCACCAGGGGCCGACGGGCCAGGTCTACGAGCCCCTGTCGGAAGACGCCTGTGCCGGACTGGCGGCCGGCATCGCGCTATTCGGTGGCCGCTCTCTGTGGCTCAGCTACGAGAGCTTCGCCATCAACGGCTGGCCCATCGTGCAGACCGTCGGCCAGGCCATGGCGGAACTGCGGCGACGCACGCCGGCCATGGTGACCATGTTCACCGCGGGCGCCCTGGAGCAGGGGCGCAACGGCTGGACCCACCAGCGCCCGGAAATCGAAAACTACATCGGTGCGCAGATGCGCAACGGCAACGTCTACCTGCTCTACCCGAGCGATGCGAACATGATCCAGGCCGCCTACGCCTGGGCCACGGGGCAGTTCAACAAGTGCATCAGCATCGTCGCCAGCAAGTCCCTGCTGCCTGTCTACACCACGCCCGAACAGGCCGAACAGGCGATCCGTGAAGGCGCGGTAAGACTGTACGAATCGGCTGGGGAAGGCCCGCTCGTGGTCGTGGCAGTGACCGGCGACATGGCGTTGCTGCCGGTGTTCGAGGCCAAGGATCGCCTGGAGGCGACGGGCAAGCGTGTGCGCATCGTGGCCGTGGCCAACCCACGCCGGCTGTTCCGGCCGCGTGATGTCGCGTGGCGGCTGAGCGCCGAGTCGGATGGCGCGTTCATGACCGATGACGCCTTTGCCAGCTTGTTCGACGGCGATGCCCTGCTCGCGGTGAGCGGTGGCGGCAGCACGGCACTGGAGCCGGTGCTGCTGCGTAGCCGTGCAAGGGCGCGCGACCTCGTCGCCTGGCAGCGCGGCGAGACCACCGCGAGCCCGGCGGAGATCATGGCCTGCAACGGCATCACCGGTGAGACCTTGGCGGAGTGGTCCACCGCGTTGTTGGCGGCCTAGCGCCGCGTCGGTACACCACCGGGACCCCTTGATCCGGGCCGGATGTCCGCCAACAAGAACAACGCCAGCAATGACCACAACCAAGATCATCGTCATCGACGACGACCCGACCGGCTCGCAGACGGTGCACGGGTGTCTTCTCCTGACGCGCTGGGGCATGCCAACGCTGGTCGATGCCCTGTGCGACGCGGCGCCGCTGTTCTTCGTCCTCAGCAATACCCGCGGTATGGACGCGGAGCGGGCAGCGGTGGTGACGCGGGAGATCTGCGTCAACCTGGGGCAAGCCCTGGCCGAGCTGGACGCCGCCGGCACGCCCATTCGGCCAGTGATCGTCAGCCGCTCGGACAGCACGCTACGCGGTCACTACCCGGTGGAGACCGACGTCATTGCCGCCGAACTCGGGCCATTCGATGCGCACTTTCTGGTGCCGGCGTTCTTCGAGGGTGGGCGCATCACCCGCGGCAGCACCCACTATCTGCTGGTCGACCGGCCGGATGGGGTCAGGCCCGTGCCGGTTCATGAGACCGAGTTCGCGCGGGATTCGGTGTTCGGTTTCGGCACCGCCTTCCTGCCGGACTATGTGCAAGAGAAGACCGGCGGGCGCATCCGGGCGGGTCAGGTGGAGAGGATTGGCCTCGCTGACTTGCGCGGCGACGCGGCGGGCTTGGAACGCCGGCTCCTTGGGCTCGGCGGCAACGCCTGCTGTGTCGTCGATGCCGAGCAGCAGTCGGACCTGGACGCCTTCGCCACCGCCGTGCGAACAGCGGCGGGACTGGGCAAGCGCTTCCTGTTCCGCAGCGCCGCGAGCCTGCTGACCTCCCTCGCCGCCCTGCCGCCACAGCCGGTGCCGGCCGCGGAGATGAACCGATTCAGCCGCGGCGGGCGCCCCGGCGTGGTGATCATGGGCAGCCATGTGGACAAGTCCACCCGCCAGTTGGAGCACCTGACGGCGACGACCGACATCGCTCGGTTGGAGATCGACCTGGGGCGGCTCGACGACCCGGATGCCCTCGTCTCCGAGTTGGTGGCCGGCGCGGAGACGGCCCGAGCCGATGGCCGGAGTGCCGTGCTATACACCAGCCGCGGCGAGCGCACCTTCCCCAGCAAGGACGAGCGGCTGGCCTTCGGTGAGCGGGTCTCGGACCTTCTGGTGCGCATCGTGCGTGCCCTGCCGGCGGACATCGGCTTCCTCATCAGCAAGGGCGGCATCACCTCCAACGACACCCTGAGCAAGGGCCTGGCCCTCGCCACAGCCCGCGTGCTGGGCCAGGTCCGGGCCGGTTGCTCGGTCGTGCGCTGCCCCGCGGACCATCCGCGCTTCCCGGACCTGCCTGTCGTGATCTTTCCGGGTAACGTCGGCGGGGACGACGCCCTGACGGAGGTGGTTCGCGTCATGGACATGGGCCGAGGCGATGCATCCGCCCGCGACCATTCGCTGAACCCGACGCGGTTCGCCGGCGATCTGTAGGGTCGGTTCTGCGGGCCGGCGTTCCTTGGGATCGGCCCGATGTCATCCCGGATTGGCTACACTCCACATCCTGACCGATCGAACAGCATCGATTGCGGCAACCGAGCCAGCACCATGCCCCGCATCGCCGACGAACGCCCCCTGAACCCAAAGCCCGAGATCGTCGGGCGGCTGAAGCGCATCCTGCCGGCGGCGTCGGTGTTGTCCGCGCCGGAGGAGGTCGGGCCCTATGAGTGTGACGGGCTGACGGCCTTCGTGCAGCGCCCGCTGGCGGTGGCGCTGCCCGAGACCGTCGAGCAGGTGCAGGCGGTGCTGCGACTGTGCAGCGAGATGCAGGTGCCGGTGGTGGCGCGCGGCGCCGGCACCGGGCTCTCCGGTGGCGCACTGCCGCTGGCCGACGGAGTCTTGCTGTCCCTGGCCAAGTTCAACCGCCTCATCGACATCGACCCGGACAACCGCACCGCCCGAGTCGAGCCCGGCGTGCGTAACCTCGCCATCAGTGAGGCGGCGGCGCCCCACGGGCTCTACTACGCGCCGGACCCCTCTAGCCAGATCGCTTGTACCATCGGTGGCAATGTCGCGGAGAACTCCGGCGGCGTGCACTGCCTCAAGTACGGGCTCACGGTGCACAACATCCTCAAGCTCAAGCTGGTCACCATCGACGGCGAGCTGTTCGAGGTGGGCAGCGAGGCGCTGGACTCGCCGGGGCTCGACCTGCTGGCGCTGATGACCGGCTCCGAGGGCATGCTGGCCGTCATCGTCGAGGTGACCGTCAAGCTGTTGCCCCAACCGGAGCGCGCCCAGGCGCTGCTGGCGGCCTTCGATCATGTCGAGACCGCCGGCGCCGCCGTGGCCGAGATCATCGGTGCAGGCATCGTGCCGGCGGGGCTGGAGATGATGGACAACCCGGCCATCCGCGCGGCGGAGGACTTCGTGCACGCCGGTTACCCGGTGGACGCGGCGGCCATCCTGATCTGCGAGCTGGACGGCTTCAATGCCGAGGTCTCGGTGGAGGTGATGCGGGTGCGCGAGCTGCTGCTCGCGGCGGGCGCCTCCGACGTGCGCACCGCGCGCGACGATGCCGAACGGCTGGTGTTCTGGAAGGGCCGCAAGGCGGCCTTTCCGGCCGTCGGGCGCATTTCGCCGGATTACTACTGCATGGACGGCACCATTCCGCGCAAACAGCTGCCGACGGTGCTGAACCGCATCGCCGAACTGTCGGATCAGTATGGTCTGCGCGTCGCCAATGTCTTCCACGCCGGCGACGGCAATCTGCACCCGCTGATCCTCTACGACGCGAACATCCCCGGTGAGCTGGACCGCGCGGAGGAATTGGGCGGCGACATCCTGACCCTGTGCGTCGAGGTGGGCGGCACGGTTACGGGTGAGCACGGCGTCGGCGTCGAGAAGCTCAATCAGATGTGCGTGCAGTTCAACGCCGAGGAGTTGACACAGATGCACGCGGTCAAGGCGGCCTTCGATCCGCACGCGTTGCTGAACCCCGGCAAGGCGGTGCCGACGCTGCACCGGTGCGCCGAGTTCGGTGCCATGCACGTGCACCACGGTGAGCTCAGGTTCCCGGAGCTGCCGAGGTTCTGATGCCTCATGGGAGCGCTGTCCGCTCCGCGATCGCCCGCGACCAGCGGGGCAGTGTGCAGCCGCAGACATCACCCCGACCCAGGCCGGACCCATGCCCGACAGCCCCGCCAAGCACAACCACGTCCTCATCGGCTTCGAGAACGTGCAGCCGAAGAACCTGTCACTGCTGGTGGACAAGGGCTACCAGATGTAAGTCTTCGTCGGCGAGAACTAGACTGGAGAAGGCCGAGATCGGCCAGCTGATCCGGGACCTCGAAGAACAGGGTTATGTCGCGCTGGATGGCGACAAGGTGAGCTACAAGCTGCCGCGCGACTGAGCCGCCGGTTATCCTTAGCCAGCAGGCCTCGTCTGCCATGCCGCAGAAAACGCGATGATCACCGAAACCGACATCGACATGGCCGTCAGGCGACTCGCCGAGGTCGCGGACCCGAAGCAGATCCTCGTCTTCGGCTCCCACGCCCGCGGCGACGCGCAGGACGACTCAGACCTGGACCTGCTGGTCATCGAGCAGGTCGTGGAGGATCGTGCTGCCGAGATGGTTCGGCTGCGACGGGCCTTGCGCCCGCTGCGCATCCCGGCGGATGTGCTGGTGCATTCCGAGGCCGATGTCGAGCGCTGGGGGCAGCAGCCCGGCAGTGCGCTGTACTCGGCGCTGCGCGAGGGGCGGGTGGTCTATGGCTGAGCCAGACCTTGCGCGGATACTCCTGACGGCGGCCGAGCGCGACCGGCAGGCCTACGACAAGCTAGCCGCCGATCCTGACATGCACGACTCCGTCGCCGGGTTCCACGCGCAGCAGACCGTTGAGAAGGCCCTGAAAGCCGTGCTTGCCCGCGAGCGTCTGGTTTTCCGCCGCACACACGACATTGCCGAGCTGCTGGATTTGATCCAAGACAACGGTCTCTCCGGGCCGCCTTACGCGGATTGCCTGGACGAGCTCAATCCCTACGCGGTCGAGATGCGTTATGGGCTCGTGGAGCCCGGCCCGCTCAATAGGAGCGGTGTTGCGGCTTGGCTGCAGGCGGTCCTCTGCTGGGCCAGGAAACAGACGGGCATACAATGAGCGACCGCATTCCCCGGGCTGTCGCTGACGCCGAGCCCTTCCTCGCTGAACAACTCCGCGCGGCGGCCGCCGAGGGGCGGCGGCTCCTGATCCGCGGCGGCGGTAGCAAGGACTTCTACGCCAACACAGTCAGCGCGGACGAGGTGCTGGACTGTACTGCGCACCTTGGCGTCGTCGCCTACGAGCCCACCGAACTCGCCATCACGGTCCGCGCGGGCACCCGCCTCGCAGACGTCGAGGCGCTGCTGGCGGCGCATGGCCAGCAGCTGCCCTTTGAGCCCCCGCACTTCGGCTTGGGCGATACCCTGGCAGACTCGGTGGCCACCGTCGGCGGTGCGGTGGCCGCCGGGCTGTCCGGTCCTCGGCGGCCCTACGCGGCGAGCGTCCGCGACGCCGTGCTCGGCGCGCGGGTGCTGAACGGCCGCGGCGAGGCGCTGGAGGTCGGCGGGCGGGTGATGAAGAACGTCGCCGGTTACGACCTGTCCCGGCTGATGGCGGGTTCGCTCGGGGTGCTGGGTGTGCTGCTGGAGGTGTCGCTTAAGGTGATTCCCAGGCCGCCCGGCAGCCTGACGCTGGTGCGTGACGAGCCCTTGGGCCGTGCGCTCGATCTATTGCGTCGCTGGTCGCGTAAGGCGCTTCCCATCTCCGCCACCGCCTGGCTGGATGGGCGGTTGTACCTGCGCATCGACGGTGGCGAGGAGGCGTTGGCCGAGACCCATCGCCTCGTCGAAGGCCTACCCCAGCAGGGCGCCGAGGAGTTCTGGCGCGACCTGCGCGAGCAGCGGCACGGGGCCTTCGCCGGCGAGGCATCGCTTTGGCGCCTGTCGCTGCCGCCGGCCAGCGCGGCGGAGGTCACGGCGCCGCTCGGCGTCGGTGAGCCGGTGGTCGAGTGGGGCGGCGCGTTGCGCTGGCTCCGCGGCGACTTCGCCGCGGTGCGGGTTCGGGAGGTCGCCTCGACCGCCGGCGGACATGCGACGCTGTTCCGCCCTGGTGTCCAGGGGCGTGCCCAGGAGGGTGTACAGGGGGCACCCGTCGACGGGGTCTTCTCACCGCTCTCCGACATCTCGCTGCGATTGCATCGCAACCTGAAACACGCCTTCGACCCGGCCGGCATCCTGAACCCCGGCAGGCTCTACCCCGACCTCTAGTCCCATGCAAACCAGGCTCGTCTCCACGCTGAAGGACACGGACGCCGGCCGCGAGGCCGACCGCATCCTGCGCAGCTGCGTCCACTGCGGTTTCTGCACAGCCACCTGCCCGACCTACCAGTTGCTCGGCGATGAGCTGGACGGCCCGCGCGGGCGCATCTACCAGATCAAATCCCTGCTGGAGGGGGACGCGCCGACGCGCTCGGTGCAGACCCATCTCGATCGTTGCCTCACCTGCCTCAACTGCATGACCACCTGCCCCTCCGGCGTACAGTACGACCGGCTACTGGCCACCGGGCGGGAGCTGATAGAGGAACGATTGCCGCGCCCCTGGGCAGAGCGCTTGATGCGGCGTGCGCTACGCTTCGTGGTGCCGCATCCGCGGCGATTTCGCGCCATGCTCCGGTTCGGGCAGGTGCTGCGACCGCTCCTGCCCTCGAGGATGCGAGCAAAGCTGCCAGTGGGCGGGACTCGATCGCAGGGCCCGTTGCCCCGGCGCCGTCATGCCCGCCGGGTCATCATGCTGGAGCATTGCGTCGAGCCGACGCTCACACCGGGCATCGTCGGCGCCGCCGTTCGGGTGCTGGATGCCCTGGGCATCGAGGTGATTCGCCCCGGTGGCGGATGTTGCGGTGCGGTCAGCGAACACCTCGCAGCCGGGGGCGAGGCGCGGGGCTTCATGCGCCGGAATATCGACGCCTGGTGGCCCCATGTCACGCCCGATTCGCGGTCACCCGCCGAGGCCATCCTCGTCACCGCCAGCGGCTGCGGCGCCATGGTCAAGGACTACGGGCATCACCTGCGCGACGACCCGGACTACGCCGACAAGGCCGCGCGGGTCTCCGAGCTCGCGCGCGACCCGGTGGAGCTGCTCGGCGCGGACGACCTGGCGCGGCTGCCGAGCCCCTTCGAGCGGGGCGTCCCGCGCCGCATCGCCTTCCATCCGCCCTGCACGCTCCAGCACGGGCAGAAGCTCATGGGTCGGGTCGAGGCGCTATTGCAGCAATCGGGCTTCGAGCTGACGCCGGTACGTGATGCGCACAGTTGCTGCGGCTCGGCGGGCACCTACTCCTTGCTCCAGCCGACATTGGCCGGGCAGTTGCGCGAGCGCAAGCTCGAGTCCCTGCAACAGGGCGCCCCGGTGCTCATCGCCACGGCCAATGTCGGCTGCCAGACCCACCTGACCGAGGCATCGAGTGTGCCCGTGGTGCATTGGCTGGAGCTGTTCGATCCGGGAGCTGCCTTGGAATGGTCGGCGAACGCCTGAGCACCTATCGCGCAGCCGCAGCCGCAGCCGCAGCCGTAGGCGCACGGCCAGCGCCAAGCGGCTAAAATGCCGGACTGCTTTTTGCTCAATCGAGAGGGACAGATGACTCAATCCCGCTGCCTGACGGCGCAGATGTTGGAGCGGGGCATGCGCCACGAGGCGCGCCTGGCGTTCACCCGCGAGCAGGTGGATCGGTATTGCGAGCTGGTCGGCGATCAGAACGCGATCCATCGCGACATCGATGCCGCCCGCAAGCGATTCCCCGATAGTCCGGACATCGTCGTCCCCGGCGGGCTCATCCAGACCACGATCTCGGCGCTGTTCGGCACGCTCTTCCCCGGCGACGGCACCCTGGGGCTGACCTTCTGCGTGGAGCGTTTCCGAAAGCCCGTCTGCCCCGGCGATGAGATCGACGTGAGCCTGGCCATCGAGCGCATCGGCCGCGGCGGGATCGTCGACATGGTCATTGAGGTGGCCGACGCCGAGGGGGCGGTCCTGACCACCGGCACCGCACGCGTCGTCGCCCCGGACCCGGCCTATCAGCAATGGTGGTCCGAGAACGTCGATTCCACCACCGAAACCGGCTGTTGAAATGCATGGGGTGCGGGGGTTCACGCTCATCGAGTTGATGATCGTGGTCGCAATCGTCGGCATCCTGGCCGCCATTGCGATTCCGCGCTACAAGGACATCCTGATCCGTGCTCGGGCGACGGAGATCATCACCTTCGCCGCGTCCTACCGCTCGGCCGTTGCCGAGCACTATCTCGTTGAAGGAAGCATGCCGACCTGGGCGCAGATCCAGAGGCCCACGCCGCTCATTCGCCGCATCACCTTCTGGCGGCCCCGCGATGATCGCCTGGTGATCCACGTCTATCCCACGGTGGAGTTCTGGAGCGAGATCGACGAGAACGTCGACGCGATTCTGCTGGAGGCCATCGACCGGGGAGACGGACTGCTCGAATGGACCTGCGGACCGCATTCGACCTTCCGCGCGGTGCCGAGTCGATTCCTGCCCTCCACCTGTCGCGGTTGGATCGATGCAGGTCGTTGACCTGTCTTCGATTCTGCGCTGTGGATTGAGAAGGTGGCATGGCGTACTTCGCTCTCTGCGTGACGCGCCCATCAGGAACCTGGCCCCGGCCCCCCATCCCATCGGGTCAGTCGATCCAGGATCTGCCGCCAGGCAGCGAGCTTGGCTTCGAAGCCCATGCCCGCGTGGGCCGGGCTCGTGGAGGGCAGGCGCAGGCGCTCGATGCTGCTGTGCTCCGGTCGCAGCAGGGGTAGGACGCGTCGCCGGAACTCCCGCTCCGCCGTGCCGCCGTTGAAGGCGATACAGCGAATTCCGGGCTGCTCGTCGAACAGCATGCCGAAATCGTTACAACGAATGCTGTCGGACAGGATGTCGGCGTCCAGACTACCCGGTCTGGCGCAGGCAGCGATGACGTCCCACAGCGCGATGCCCTGCGCGCTCAGCGCCTCGGTGCGCCGGGCGTAGTCGCTGCCGGCGGGTAGCCCGAGTAGGGCCTCCATGATGGGCCAGAAGGCGTTGCGCGGGTGGCCGTAGTAGCGGCCGGCGGCCAACGACGCCTCGCTCGGCATGGAACCGAGGATCAGCAGTCGCGGATCGCCGCCGAGGATCGGTGGAAAGGCGGACCGGATCGGTACCGGGCCGCTCGGTTTGGGCTTTGGCCTGCGCGAGCTTGCCATGGACTCAGAGGGTGTTCACAGAACCCCATTCCTGGGATTGGTCGGTGCGGAATCGCAACAGCGTGGTCGCCTAGTGTCTTCGTCTTGTCGTCTGTTCGCGAACAAGATGGCGGCGCATCCATGCGCCGTGCGAGGGTGTTTGCAATTTGTAAACACTCGCTTAGCCACCGGTGACAATCACCGCCACCCCGGCGACCATCAATGCCCCCGCCGCCAGGTGTTGCCGTAGACCTCGCTCCCGGAACAGCAGCGCCCCGTACAGGATGCCGAACAGCAGACTGGTGCGCTTCACAGCGATCATGTAGGCCACTTCCACCCGTGCGATCGCAAGGAAATGGGTGAACACCATGAGCCCGTTCAGCAGGGCCACGGCGAGCACAGCCCCCGGCCTGCGGAATAGGTTGCGCCGGCCTCGGTGCGGTGCGGATGCGCGAGCCCGTGCGGGGCGGGCGCGATCGAGCAAACCCGCGAACGCCCAGAACACCGGCATCAATAGCCCGAGCAGTAGGAAGTAGAACGGGCCGAACTGCTCCGGCGGCAAGTACGCCAGCACCGCCTTGCCCATGGTTCCCGTGAAGGCGAACAGCAGTGCCACCGTGAGCATCATCCGCGCGCCGGGCTCGCGCAGGATGGCAACGAGGGGCGCGAGCCAGGTGCGTGGACGCAGCAGTTGCGCGTGGCGAAGGTTCAGCAGCCAGGCGCCGGCCACGACGAGCACAACGCCGAGTGCACCCTGGGGGGATACCCGTTCGCCGAGCAGCCAGTCGGCGATGACAATCACGAATACCGGCGAGAAGGCGAGATAGGGCACCGTCAGCGACAGGGGATGGTCGCGGATTGCCGCCATGTATAGCAGCATTGCCGCGACTTCCAGCGGCAGCATGATTGCGACCCAGCCCCAGAAGGGCGCTGGCAGGGTCCAGGGTTCGGGCATGCCGGCCAGGAGCGGCGCGAGCAGCAGGCCGGTCAAGGTGAAGCGCACGACGCTGATCTCGGTTGCCGAATAGCCGCCGAGCCAGGCCTTGGTGGCAGCATCGGCAGAGGCCAGGCTGAAGGCGCAGAGCACCGAGAGCAGGAACCAGTCCATTCGCGCTGACGGGCCGACGCGCGCGAACGGCGTCAGTCGCCGGGCCGATCGAAGGTGTAGCCGAGCAGGTCGATGTCGCGGGCGAAGTGTTCTGCCACCAACGCCGCGGTGACATCGTCGTAGTAGCCGCGGTAGTCGCGTGACCGGTCCTTGGCCTGGCGCCGGTGTGGCAACGCGATGCCGCGCAGGCCGATGCGCTCGCAGATCGTGTCGAAGTCCTCGTGTAGCCGCTCGTAGCGGCCGATGAAGTCGACGACCATGTCGCCACGCAGGTCGATCAGGTAGTCCGTTTGCAACTCGATGGAGGTGTCGATGTGGAACTGGTAGGGCCGCTCCGGGTCCAGCTTCCAGTGCAGGAAGTTTGCGAAGTTGTCATGTCCGCCCAGGAATTGCGGCCGCTCGCGGCGGATATGGTGGAAGGAGCTCACCTGCAGATCCCAGGGGTTGCGAACGAAGGCGAACTTGAACAAGGCATCGAACCACTCCTTCGGCAGCAATTCCTTGGCGGCCACGATCTTGGCGTGGCGAGGCAGCTTGGTACCGATGCGATGCCCGCTCAGGTGGCTGAACCGGCTGCACAGGAACATGGGCCAGTACCAGGGGTCCGACCAACGCCGACCCTGCAGGGCCGCACGGACACTGGTACCGCCAGTCTTGGCGATGTGCACGAACAGGAATCTGTGTTTCGGGGAGAGCAGCATGCGGGCATTGTAGCCCGCTGGAATCTAGGGCCGATAGGTGATGCGCGCCGCCGCGATCGGTCGTTCCCCTCTGGACGACGCGGACTGGCGCGGTGAGCGTCGGAGCATCCCGAGATCGGCCTCAGCCGTCGCAGTGGCGCTTCACGGTGCGCCGATCCAGCCCGGTGACGCGGGCCACGGCCTCATAGGTGCCAAGGTCGTCATACAGCCGCTTGCATTAGCCGCCGAGCAGGGCCGGTGCATCGAGCCGGCCGCGAGCGGCGTCGTTGAGCCAGGTGTCGTTGCCGGTCGACCCCGAGCCCGTCTGCTGCGGTAGGGGGTTCGGCTTGTAGCGGCCGGTGAGGATGATGCGCCGAATCGCTTGCTCCAGCTCGCGCACGTTACCGGGCCAGGTATAGTCCGCCGGTAGCCGGTCCAGGGCTCCCATGACAGGCTCCCGCAGCGCGGCGGCCGCCTCGCCGGCCAGGCGCGAGAGCAGTGCGTCGACCAGCTCGCCGAGTTCCGCCGGGCTCGCGGCGAGGCGCTCGCGCAGCGTCGGCAGAATGATGATGTTGGCCGACAGGCGATAGAACAGGTCGCGCCGGAAGCCGCCGTCGCCGAGCAGTTCCGCAAGTGGCCGGTTCGTCGCCGCGACCACCCGGCCGGCGAAGCGCCGCTCCTCGTGGCTGCCGACCGGCGCGAAGGTTCGCTCCTGAAGGAGCCGCAGCAGCTTGGTCTGGACCGCAATCGACAAGTCGCCGATCTCGTCTAGAAACAGGGTTCCATGCGCGTCGCAACGCGCGAACAGGCCCTCGTGGTGGTCGACGGCGCCGGTGAAGGCACCCTTGCGATGACCGAACAGCTCGGACTCGATCAGGCTCTCGGACAGGGCCGAGAGATTGGTTGCCACAAAGCCCGCGTCGATGCCGCGCTCGAAGGCGTCGCCGGAGGCGTTGACTAGGATTACCCCGGAGCGTCCGATGGCCGCCGCCGCCGAGCCCTTGCCGGTACCGGTCTCGCCGAGCAATAGGGTCGGGAAGTCCTGCAGCCGTTCCCAGAGCAGTAGCGCGTAGGTGGCCAGGTCCGCCGTGAAGACACTGTTCCAGAGCGCCTGGCGCAGCCCGCGCATGGGCGTGCTGCGCCCCACCAGGGCCTCGTCGATGAAGAAGTAGGCGCGCCGCAGCTGAAAATACAACGCGGCCCAACGCCGCCGCTCCGCGTTCGCGAAGCCGTAGTCCGCCAACGCATCGTCCAGTTCCGCGAGCAATCGCCGCGGTCGGCTGGCACTGGGCTGCCCGATCAGCGCATCGAAGCGCTCCGCGAAGCGCTGGTAGCAGTGGAACAGGAACACCCGGCGCATCAGCTGCAGGTCCTCGTCGGCGAAGTCCTCGAGCCGGGCGAGTCCTCGCCCCGCCAGGGCCGACATCCGCTGGTCGATCGCCGGCATGAGGCGATGATAGTGCGAAGCCTGGGAGCCGGTGTCGGTCACGGCCTCGCCGACCAGCCGTGCGAGCCCGCCCATATCCGCGCCGAAGGGGTTGGCGTAGACCGTCTCGCAGAGCAGGCCAAAGAATCCGCGCTCGTCGGCGCTCAGGTGGCGCTGTTTGGTCATGCGCACAGGGTTGCGGCAAGCACGGGGAGACCACCCGCCGCTATTGGCCTGGCCGGCATGGCCGGAGTGTCGACCTCCAGGTCGACACACCCAACCGCGTCCAACCCTGAGCAAGCTCAACGAGCCGAAGAGCCTGCCACGCGCACCGGCGCGTCTCACCGGGGTGCGCGAACGCCAGCTCGGAAAACACTATGGCTCCATCCAATCCATCCACCAATCATAGAGTGGGTCATGCCTGCCCGGCAGGAGGCGCGCCCGGTCGCGGATGGCGATCAGCGCGGCGAGGACGTCCCTGGCCGATGGGCCCAGTTGCTCCACCCATCGCCTGACGATCGCCGGCGTCGTCAACACCGGCACATCGACCTGGCCAGCCATTCGGATCGCCTTGCGGTCATCGGTGGCGAGCTGCCAGCAGCGGCTTTGGGCGATGGTGAGGGCCATGGCCTCGCCATCGTCCAACGCCGAAGCGAAGGCGACGTAGGCGGATAGCTCGAGCTCGGTCTCGGGCTTGACGACGTTCAGCAGACCACTTGCGGCATGTGGGCCCAGCAGGATCGCCTCTCGGGTCGGTTCTATCGGGGTCGAGTCGCCGTCCTCCAAGATAGGTTCGCCGCGTCGGCGGAGAAACAGCGCCTCGGCCAATACCGCCTGCGGCAGCATCCAAGTTGGCCCGATGTCGCCGAGCCAGGCATCCAATGCATCGGCGGCGGCCAAGTTGATCAGGCAGCAGGCATCCAAAACGGCGGTATCGGACATGGTCGCCGAAGCTGTCAGGACGCCAGATCGAACAGCGACAACTGCTCCGGCATCTGCAGCGATTGCTCATGGCCGTCCGCGTCGAGGTCGCGGGAGGTCAGGGTGGCATCGACCATCTCGCGGGCCGTGACCCGGTCGGTGCGCAGAAAGCGGGCGAGCTGGCCCTCGCTGATGGCTGCTTGGATGTAGGCCTGGACCGCCAGAAACCGGTAGCGCTCCGGGAATGGGTCTTCCGACGGTGGGCGGATCGGCAGCCCGAGCAGCTGGCGGGCGGTGCCGGGTTTGAAGCCGCGCTCCATCAACACTTCCCAGGTGCCTCGGCTCAGCAGGCCCAGATCCTCCAGCCGCAACGCCGCCGCCTGCACGGACACGTAGAAATGGTGCGCCAACCGGCTCAGGTCGGCGGTCTGGAAGTCTCCTTTCTGCTCAGTGACGGCGAGAAAATGCCGGCGGACGGCCGTTTCCGGCATCAGGAAGCTTGCGGCGAAGGCATCCGCGAAGCGCTCGGACAAGGGCTTCCGCTTCGGCGCGTGGACGTGATCGACGCCGGGTCTGTGGCGGTCCGCGAGGAAGTGCGCGTACTCGTGCGACAGGGTCCAGCGGCGCCGCTCGGGAGGGTGTTTGCGGTTGATCAGCATGCAGTAGCCTAGGTCCGGCACGAAGGCATATAGCCCGGCGAGTCTCGACGGAAGGCCGCCATAGAAAACGTGTACGCCGATCTGTTCCACTAGAGATCGGAGTTCGTACACGGGTTGATCCCCCAGATTCAGCCGCGAGCGCTCACGGATAGCCACGTCCTCGGCAAAGGTAGTGACCGCGACTCGCTGCGAGACCGAGACCTCCGGCGGAAACTGCCGACGCGGCGCGCTGCCGGTCAGTCGCTCCAGTGCCCGGTAGTCGTCTGCGTAGGCGGTCAGCTCGCCGATGACGGATTGCAGCTCCGAGTCCCGGTCCGCACCCAGGGACGCGCGTAAGTGCGGCTCGATGGGCTGCGGCTCGGCGCCGGGACGGACCAGCTCGTTCACGGTGCGCCCGTACAGCGCCGCGAGCTTGATGACTTCACTGGGCTTCACCGCCCGCGTACCCTTCTCCACCGCGATCAACGTAGGGCGGCTCACCCCCAATTGCTCGGCGGCCTCCTGCTGAGTGAGCCCCGCCGCCTTGCGCGCTTCCAGCAGGCGCGCGGCGATGACGCCGGTATCGGCTTCAGAAACCTGACGCATTGGCGTAGCTCTCGTCGTCGTGTGGGATGAGTCGCTTGGCCCACGGAAGGGCCGCGTGGCGATGTGCTTGTGCAAGCCGGAGCCACTCGCAGCGATAGCGCCAGAGCACCGCAAGCCACGGCTTGGCCTGATGCTCCTCCACGATGATGCCGGTGCCCATGAGCCATTGCCAAGGAAAGCTCGAAGCGGTCGATATCCGTCAGATACAGTGGATAGACCTCGTCATGTTGCTCTTCACTGGAACATTCCGGATCTTCCGGATTCTCGTCGCTGTCGGAAGCAGTTTCGCCACTCTCTTTAGCGTTGCGCCGACAGTCCGTAGGATCTCGTCGGCAAGCTGATCGGCAGGCGCGCCGCAACGCAGCAGTTGCCGGGCCTGTTTCCATCGCGGGCTTCGCCTAAGGTCGAGGGTCTCGTTCTCAGCCATCGATAACTTCCTTCGTGCTCCCTGGATGTAAGCGCTCCCCAAACCCCACCTGCCCATGCGCCGGGCGATCGGGCAGAGTTCACCCCGCACTCAATCCAAGTGGGGGGAACGAGCGATGGGAAGCA
>JANQFX010000110.1 GCA_028277725.1 Thiohalocapsa sp. | reverse complement strand
TGCGATTCGCATCGCTTCGCCTCAACGGAGCATCCACACAAGCTGACTAGATTCGTTGTTAAAGAACTGTTCCCGCCAAAGCAAGACGGACTATTTTACGCCTACCGCGGACCCTGTCAACACCTTCGGCAACGTTTTTTCAAGTTAGGTGCAGAAACGGGCCGCCCCCCCACTCGCCACACCCTCAGGCAAGGCGCAGACGGGCAAAGCGCCGCTTGCCGACCTGGTAGAGGTGGGCCTCGCCATCGGCACAGGGGGCATTACCGTCTCCCGCACGTTCACCGTCGATCTTGACGGCGCCCTGTTTGACGAGGCGATGTGCTTCCGACGTGCTCGAGACAAGGCCTGCCGCCTTGAGCACTTGGGCCAGGGTATTGCCACCCGCCTCATCGGTACTGATCAGCTGCTCCGGCAGGTCGTTGGGCACCTCCTTGCGCTGGAACCTCGCAAGGAAGGCATCCCTGGCCGCATCACCTGCCCCCACACCATGGAACCGCTCCACCAACTCACCCGCCAGCGCAAGCTTGATGTCGCGCGGATTCGTCCCGGCGTCCACCGACGCCCGCAGGTCGTCGATACCCGCCGAGGACCGGTCGCTGAGCAATTCGAAGTACCGCCACATGAGCGTATCGGACACGGACATGAGCTTGCCGAACATCTCGGTCGGGGCTTCAGCGATGCCAACATAGTTGCCGAGGGACTTGGACATCTTCTGCACACCGTCGAGTCCTTCGAGGATGGGCATCATCATGATGGCCTGCGGCGGCTGCCCATCGCCCTCTTGGAGTTGCCTGCCGACGAGCAGATTGAACCTCTGGTCCGTACCGCCGAGTTCGACGTCCGCGCGCAACACAACCGAGTCGTACCCCTGGATCAGCGGGTACAGGAACTCGTGGATGGCGATGGGTTGCTGCGCCCCGAAGCGCTTGGCGAAATCCTCCCGTTCGAGCATACGGGCGACGGTGTGGCGCGCTGCGAGGCGGACCATACCATCCGCGCCGAGGTCGCGTAGCCAGTCGGAGTTGAAGACGACTCGGGTCGCGTCCGGGTCGAGGACACGAAACACCTGCTCCTGGTAGGTCTCGGCGTTACGAAGGACGTCCTCGCGAGAGAGCGGTTGGCGCGTGACGTTCTTGCCGGTCGGGTCTCCGATCATCGCTGTGAAGTCGCCGATGACGAAGAGGATCTCGTGGCCTAGTTGCTGGAACTGACGCAGCTTCTGCAGGAGCACCAGATGCCCGAGATGCAAGTCCGGCGCGGTCGGGTCGAAACCGGCCTTGACCCGCAAGCGGTCGCCCTTGTCCAGCTTCTTCTTCAGCGCGTCGAAGCCAATAACTTCGGCCGTACCACGCCATAACAGTGCGAGCGCGTCTTGCGCGTCGGATCTAGTCACCCGGACTCCCCTCAACAATCGAACGGTACGGCAGCGCCGACGGCGCCGCCACGAGATTCACTCTTGCAGCACGCGCTTTCGGGCCATGCGCAGTTCGACTAGACTGGCGAGCTGGAGCAAGAGAACAGGAGTGGAGTTTACATGCGAGACTACAAGTCCGCAGGCGCTGGCGCTCGGTCGGGGCTCGACAGTCAACGCTCAGCACCGAAGATGAGGCGTGTACTGCTAGCCGTAGCCATCGTGGTCTTGGCGCTGGGCCTCGCCGCTGCCCTGCTGCTACGGCATACCGACCCGGGGCAGGAACAAGCCGAAATGGCCCAATCCGGGATGGGAAGTCCCGAAGCCATTCCACTGACACTTCCTCCGCCGTCACTGCCGCGTACGACGCCAAGCGATCAGTGAGGTCCAGGAGGTCTAGCGCCCACTGCCGAGATCACGGGGCCGAGATCACGGGCTGGAGGTCACGGACGTTCTGCGAGGGTATGGCGTTCCGGCACCGCCGGCCGCGGACTTCGCACCCCTCCCTAGGTCGGCGGGCAACGCGTCAGATTCCTATGACCCCTTGGCCGCTGAGGCCACCTGCCAACCAGTCGACTCAGACGCCGAAGGAGGAGCCGCAACCGCAGGTCGTGGATGCGTTGGGATTGCGTATGACGAACTGGGCGCCTTGCAGCCCTTCACTATAGTCGATCTCAGCGCCCATCAGGTACTGCAAGCTCATGGGATCAACGAGGAGCTTGACGCCGTCGGTGACGACCTCGGTGTCGCCGTCGTCGACGGATTCTGCGAAGGTGAAGCCATATTGGAAGCCCGAGCAGCCGCCGCCCTGGATATAGACACGCAGCATCAGGTCGTCGTTGCCCTCCTCCGCAATCAACTGAGCCACCTTGGCCGCGGCCTGATTGGTGAACACGAGGGGTGCTTCTTCGGCGATGACGTCGCTCATGGATTTGTCCTCTGTTTCGGTGTAACGATCGTGAGAAGGGCGATGAGCGCTGGCGTCCAGGCGCTTGATCAGAGTGCGGCGGCGATTCGCTATGGCTCTGGGCCCGCGGCCGTCGAGCGCGCCGAGTTATCCAGTGCCTCGTTCCAGGCCGCAACGCGTTTGAATGGGAGGAAGGTATCGCCCCTGGGCAGAATCTCAATGACCAGCTCGGTCGGCTCGAGGTCGGGGGCCACCGCGAAGCGCCCCGACACCTGCCCCCCGTGCTCGAAGGCGAACCCATGCTCGCTCGCTACCCCGTCGGATCCGGCGAGCGGTGACACTTCCACCAGCTCGCCCTCCCGGCGCCCAACCAGCGAAAGGACAGCGTCGCCCCTTATCTCACCAAGGTTGGGGACGAGCTGATCGAGCTTGAGACTGAACTCGTAGTCGTCGCCTTCTACCGGCGCCACCACGAGATCCCTCACCTCCACGACGCCGTGACCCGTAGCGGCGACGAGTGCCTTGAGCTGCGCGAGATCCTGCGCCAGCCGGAGCTTCTCCTGTTCCTGCGCGTTAAGTTGCTCCTGTGCAGAGCGCCGGGCCTGCACATCGATCTGATGGGATCGCTCCAGCCTGACTCGCACTTCCCTCTCCGCCGCGATCTGCTCCGTCAGCATGTCACGTTCGGTCTGCAGTGCTTGCACGCGGGCGAGCAGATGTCGCGCATCGTGCTCCGCAAGCAGATAACCGAACACGAAGGCGGCCGACAGCAGAGTGAGCCAGCCGAATGCCAGGAGCAGGCGCAAACCCCAATGCCCGCGCCTCCGGCGCGGAGCGTTCGGTGCGGCAACGGGGTCTATCGAACCGCCCAAACCGATCGACGAACCGAGGGATGGGCGGGACTTGGGATCAGGGGGCGAGCGCAACGCTACCCAGCCCAGCGGACTCGTCCAGCCCGAACATCAAGTTCATATTTTGGATGGCCTGGCCAGCCGCGCCCTTCACGAGATTGTCGATGACCGATTGCACCACCGCGACGCCGCGGCCGCCCGGCTCCATGACCTGGAGTCGGCACATGTTGGAGCCCCGCACCGAGCGGGTGTCCAGGGCCAGGTTGGAGGGCACAACGTCGACGAAGGGCTCGTCGGCGTAGCGCTTCCGAAACAGCTCGTCGAGGTCCTCCCCGGACTCGCGCAGCGTCACGTACAGGGTTGCCTCGATACCTCGGATCATCGGAACCAGGTGCGGTACGAAGGTGAGCTGTATCGGCTGATGCGTCGCCAGCCCCAACGTCTGCTCGATTTCGGGGCAGTGTCGATGTCCAGCGACACTGTAGGCCTTGAAGCTCTCGCCGACTTCGGACATGAGCAGATTTGCCGAAGCCTTGCGGCCCGCCCCGCTGACGCCGGACTTGCCGTCGGCGACGATGCCCTTCGGCTCCGCCCTGCCCGCCTCCAACAACGGCAACAGGCCGAGGGTAATGGCGGTCGGGTAGCAGCCCGGATTGGCAACGAGTCTCGCGGACCGGACCTCTTCCCGCCGAAGCTCCGGCATGCCGTAGACCGCCTCGTCCACCAGAGCCGGCGCGACGTGCTCCATCCCATACCACCGCTCCCAGAGCGCCACATCCTTGATACGAAAGTCTGCGGCGAGGTCGATCACGCGCACATCGGCATCGAGCAACGCCGGCGCCTGATACATCGCCGTCCCGTTGGGAGTGGCGAAGAACACCAGATCGCAGTCCGCGAGCGGTGCCGAGTCGGGTTCCGTGAAGCGAAGATCCAGGTGGCCGCGCAACAAGGGCAGGAGGTCATCGACCCGCTGCCCGGCGTCCGTGCGGGACGTGACGCAGCGCACGTGTGCCTGCGGATGGGTGGCCAACAGCCGCAGCAGTTCGGACCCGGTGTAGCCCGTGCCGCCGACAATTCCAACGGATACCATGATGTTATCGAAATACCGCTATCAGTAGTGCAGGGTGCTCAAGACGAAGAGCAGCCGCCGCCGGTGTTCGATCCGCAGGAACCGCAGCCCCCGCCCATGCTCGGCAGGTTGTTGAAGACGAAGGTGGCCTGGCCGTCACCGCGATCGACGAAATCGATCTCGACGCCGCGCAGATAGCCCAGCGTGCCGTCGTCGACGACGACCTTGTAGGCTTCGTAGTCGCGCACACCGTCGCTGTCGCTGATGGCATCTGTAAAGGTCATGCCGAAGCTCACACCACTGCAACCGCCCGGCGTGGCATAGACGCGGACGCCGGCGACGCCGTCATCGATGTCGGCGAAGAGTTCGGCCATTTTTTGCTGCGCCGCACCGGTGAGCGTGAGGTCAGCGTCGGTGAGATCTGCCATGGAAGCGATCGCTCCTAGTGTCTGGTGAGTCTGTAGCCAAACGCCGAAAATAACATAGCGCCGCACGCTGATTCTACCGGACGAACAGGCCCGAACTCGGCACGATGGCCCTACTCTCACGCCGAGGCGGACGTCACAGCTCCTCCATCTCGAAGTCTTCCTTGCCCACACCGCACTCCGGACAGACCCAGGTGTCGGGCACGTCGGCCCACTTGGTTCCGGGCGCAATCCCATCATCCGGCCATCCCTCGGCCTCGTCGTAAATCAACCCGCAAACCATACACATATACCGATTCACGCTGTGGTCTCCGTTATCGTGTCGCGTCGATCATGTTCTCGGGCGAGCGGGATACGACAGAGTGTCGCCGCCGCCCCCGGCGCCGGTCAGGTCGGGCACTAGGACCGGCTTTTCAATGAAAGTCCTGATGCGGGGGTCGCCGCGCGGGCCCGACTAGACACCTGCCCGGAATCTGCGCCCGGCCCGTGAGCAACAACCTCCGAGCCAGCGCGGTGGACGGATCACCTGCCCGCCCGGCACGCAGGACACCGGGCCGAACTGTTACCATTGGCTGTTTATTCGAGGCGCCGCGCCACCCCGGTGCTAACTCAAGCCCGCGCCCCAACCCGCCACCGCAATCTCACCATCCCGGAGGTCGCCCGATGTCACGTTCCCAAGACTTCTTCGAAGCCGCCCAGCGCCATATTCCAGGCGGCGTCAACTCGCCCGTGCGCGCCTTCCGGAGCGTCGGCGGCACACCGCTGTTCTTCGAGTCCGCCTCCGGCGCCTATGTCACGGACGCGGACGGCAAGCGCTACATCGACTATGTCGGCTCCTGGGGTCCGATGATCCTCGGCCATGCGCACCCCGAGGTCATCGCGGCCGTCATGGCGCGGGTCGAGAAGGGGCTGTCCTTCGGCGCCCCGACGGAGCTCGAGACCGAGATGGCCGACCGCGTCTGCGAACTGGTGCCGAGCATGGAGCTGGTGCGCATGACCAGTTCCGGCACCGAGGCGACCATGAGCGCCATCCGCCTGGCACGCGGCTTCACCGGTCGCGACAAGGTGATCAAGTTCGAGGGGAACTACCACGGCCACGTCGACTCGCTGCTGGTGAAGGCCGGCTCGGGCATGCTGACCCTAGGCGAGCCGAGTTCGCCTGGCGTGCCTGCGGCCCTGGCGGAGCTAACGCTGACGCTGCCCTACAACGACGCGGACGCGGTGCGCGACACCATGGACAAGGTGGGTGACGAGATCGCCTGCATCATCGTCGAGCCGGTCTCGGGCAACATGAACTGTATCCCGCCGGTGCCGGGCTTCCTCGAGACCCTGCGCGAAGTCTGCGACAAGCATGGCGCCGTGCTGATCTTCGATGAGGTCATGACCGGCTTTCGTGTCTCCCGCGGCGGCGCCCAGGCACTCTACGGCATCAAGCCGGATCTGACGGCACTCGGCAAGATCATCGGCGGCGGCATGCCCGTCGGTGCCTTCGGCGGCCGGCGCGACATCATGGAGCACATCTCACCCCTGGGCCCGGTGTATCAAGCCGGTACCCTGTCCGGGAACCCCATTGCCATGACCGCGGGCCTCAAGACCCTGGAACTGCTCTCGGCGCCCGGCTTCCACGAGGGGCTCGCCGCCACCACGGAGCGCCTCACCAGCGGCATGCAGGCCGCAGCGGATGCCGCCGGTGTGTCGCTGAGCACCAACAGCGCCGGCGCCATGTTCGGCATCTTCTTCACTGCCGACGGTCCGGTGACCAACTTCGCCCAGGCCACCGCCTGCAACCAGGAACAATTCAACGCCTTCTTCCACGCCATGCTGAAGCGCGGCGTCTACCTGGCGCCGTCCGCATTCGAGGCCGGTTTCGTGTCCGCCGCCCATGGCCACGCGGAGATCGACGCGACCTTGGCCGCCGCGGCGGAGTCCTTCGCACAGGTGGCCTGAGTCCGATACCGCCGGCTGGAGTCGCCTCCCACCGGCGGCCCCCTCCCCTGCCGGATGGATTCGAGCAAACGGCAGGGGCTTGGATCAGGTCGGAGCGCTGGCCGCGTTGCCGAGGGCATCGAGCAACCGCTGGTGGATACCGCCGAAGCCGCCGTTGCTCATCACCAGGACGTGGTCGCCCTGGCGGGCGTCCGCGCTCACCGCGGCAACGATCTCCTCGATCGCCGTCGCAACTCGCAACCGGTCTGCCAGCGGCGCTAGGGCCGCGCCTGCATCCCAGTCCAGATCCGCCGGGGCATAGACCTGCACCTGATCCGCGTGCTCCAGCGACGCGGCCAGGGCACCGGCGTGCACCCCAAGGCGCATGGTATTGGAGCGCGGCTCCAACACCGCGATGATGCGGTCCTTGCCAACCCGGCGCCGCAGACCATGCAGCGTGCTGGCAATGGCCGTCGGGTGATGGGCAAAGTCGTCGTAGACTCGCACGCCGCGTACCTCGCCGCGCAGCTCCATGCGCCGCTTCACGCCCTGAAAGCGCCCAAGAGCCTCGGCCGAGCGCGCGGGCCCGATGCCGACATGCGCCGCCGCGGCCATGGCCGACATCGCATTCTGTACATTGTGTGCGCCACTCTGACCCCAGCGCACCTCCGCCACGGCGCCGTCCGGCGCATACACGCGAAAGGCCGAGCCGTCCGGTTCCAACCACTGCGCATGCCAATCGCCGTTGTCGCCGACGGACTGCAGCGGCGTCCAGCATCCCATCGCAAGCACCTCATCCACCGCCGGCTCATCGGCCGGATGCACAATCGCCCCACTGCCGGGCACGGTCCGCACCAAATGGTGGAATTGGCGCTGGATCATGCCGAGGTCGTCGAAGATATCGGCGTGATCGAACTCCAGGTTATTGATCACCAGGGTGCGCGGACGGTAGTGGACGAACTTGCTGCGCTTATCGAAAAAGGCCGTGTCGTACTCGTCGGCCTCGACAACGAAACAGTCGCCCTCGCCGAGTCGTGCGGACAAGCCGAAGTCCTGGGGCACGCCGCCGATCAAGAAGCCGGGGGACAGCCCGGCGTCCTCCAGCACCCAGGCGAGCATGCTGGAGGTGCTGGTCTTGCCGTGGGTGCCGGACACCGCCAATACGTGTCGTCCGGGCAGCAGATGCTCCGCCAGCCATTGCGGCCCGGAGACATAGGACAGCCCTGCATCGAGCATGTACTCCACCGCCGGGATGCCGCGCTTCATGGCGTTGCCGACCACGACGACATCCGGCGCCGGGTCTAGGTGCGATGCGTCATAGCCCTGCATCAGCTCGATGCCGGCCGCCCCCAGCTGCGTGCTCATGGGCGGGTAGACGTTGGCGTCGGAGCCCGTCACCCGGTGCCCGAGGCCGCGGGCCAACAGGGCCACGCCGCCCATGAAGGTTCCGCAGATACCGAGGATGTGCAGATGCATGTCAGGCCGCCCCCTGGGTCAGGCTGCTGATGACGATGAAGCTGAAGACGTCGAAGGCGATGGCGATGACTATGCCCTGCGCCAGGGTCAAGCCGAGGGCGTGGCGCAGGATGTGCCCGACCACCAGCACACTCCAGGCCACTAGTGCCAGGAACATCAGCCCGGCCAGCAGCAGCTCCGCGCCCGGCTCCCCTGCACCGCCGGCCGGCGCCGCCAGCCCCACGGGCACCAGCGCGACGAAGCCGATCAAGGCGTCCGCGCCAAGCAGGGCCGTGGCCGTTTGCAGATAGCGCGCCCGCTTGTCCAGCACCTTCAGCGCCAGGTGCAGGACGCCGAGCAATAGCAGCAGGTCCAGCATGCTCTGGGCGAGGGCCGCCACCACCCCGGATCCCGCGGTCACGGACAGGAGCACTCCGCCGAGCAGGGCCACCGAGAGCACGACGCCGAACAACGCAGGCGACGCGGGCAAATCCTGCGGGTTGCGCCGCAGGAGACAAAGGTCGACGAAGAATTGGATCAGCGAGAGCAAAACAGGCGGGACCTAAGGCCGAACAACAGCGTCGCATGATACCCCGCGCGCGCGCGACGACGCCAAGCCGACGCATTTGGGTGCCCTGCGCACGGGGGAGCTGCCGCACCGCCCCGTCCCCTTGGGCGCGCTGCGGGGTCAGTCCGATCGGCGCCAGCCCAAGCCGACCGCGACAGCCACCATTGCCGCCGCCAGCAGCAGCGCTGGCGCACCACCGAAGCGGGCGAACGGCGTCTCGCCCGTGCGGGGCTGGATGCGCCCGATGAGCGCTGCACGCGCGAACAGAGGCGCAGCTGCCGTCACCCGGCCGCGGTGATCGATGATGGTCGAGATGCCCGTGTTGGTTGCCCGCAGCAAGGGCCGGCCGTTCTCCAACGCCCGCAGCCGGGCGAACTCCAGGTGCTGATGCGGTGCGAGGGAATCGCCGAACCAGGCATCGTTGCTGACGTTGATCAGATAGCGCGCCTCGGGCAGCGCCTGGCGGACCTCCTCGGGGAATACATCCTCGTAGCAGATGGATACGCCCACCGGGTGCGGACCAACCTGGAGCAGGGGTTGCTCTGCTTCGCCGCGGCTGAAGTCGGACATGGGCACATCGAACCAATCGATCAGCGGCTGCAACTGCTGCTTGAAGGGCAGGAACTCGCCGAAGGGCACCAGATGGCGCTTGTCGTAGCGGTCCGATGTGCTGCCGATGCTGATCAGGCCGTTGTAGTAGCGCTCCGCGGTCTCCATCACCGGCACGCCGATCACCACCTCCGCGCCGGCATCCTTCGCGTCCGCCGTCAGCGGCTCGATCAGACCGGCCTCGACCTCATGCAGGAAGGCAGGGATGGCGGTCTCCGGCCAGACGATGACGTCCGCGGCGTCCAGTGCATCGCGGGTCAGGTCGACGTAGATCTCCAGCGTCGACAGCAGACCGTCGGGTGCCCACTTGAGGGACTGCTCCACATTGCCCTGGAGCACCGCTGCCGTAAGAGGCTCATGGGTCGGCTGGGTCCATTCGATCCGCGCCAGCAGCCCCCCCATCAGCCAGAGGCCCAAAAGGCCGGCCAGCGCCGCCGGTCGCACAAGACCGGCGCGGTGCACCGCGACCCAGAGCAGGCCGGCGGACAGGACGACCGCAAGACTCAGCCCATGAATACCGAACACGGGGGCAAGACCGGCGAGCGGCGCGCCGATCCATGGCAGGGCATTGATCTGCCCATTGCCGGCCAACAGCCAGGGAAACCCGGTGAACAACCAGCCACGGACCCACTCCAGCAACACCCAAACGCCCGGCAGCAGCAGCAGCGGGCCGACCCACCAGCGGGGGCCGTCCGCGGCCGGGCGCAGCCGCGTCACCAGCCAGCCCGCCAGGGCGTAGAACAGCGCCAGCGCGGCCACCAGCAACAGCATCAGTGCATTGGCCGCCAGCACGGGCATATTGCCGAACTCGTTCAGGCTGATACGAATCCAGAACACGCCGAAACCGAGCAGCCCGAGCCCGTAGAACCAGCCCGTCGCAAACCCGCCACGACGCTGCGGCGGGAGCAGCTGATAGAACCCGGCGATACTCAGCACCGCCATCGGGAACCAGCCGAAGGGCGCGAACGACAGCACCATCAGCGCACCGGCGACGACGGCGAGGGCCCAGCGCAGAAGCGGGCTCAGAGAGGGGCTTTCAGCAGACATGGGCGCAAACGGACGGCAACGGATCGGGTTGTCGGCCGGACGGCGGCGCGGAGCTCCGCCCGGACGATGCGGCGACGGCGCGCATCATAGCCGCAAAGGCCGCGGACGATCGCCCGAGCCGCCCATCCAGTCCACAAGCGCAGCGACGGCGGGCTCAGTCGTAGCGAGCGTCCTTCCACTGACGCAACGCGGTGAACACGGCGGTCTCGTCCTCCAACGTAACTCCAGCGAACGCCTCCGCCGCAGCCACAACAGCGGGCTCCGATGTGCGCAGAAAGGGATTGGTCGCCAACTCCTCCGCCAGGGTCGAGGGCACGGTCGGCTCACCCGCCTCACGCAGCGCGCGCGCCCCCGCGAGGCGCTTCGCGAGGGCCGGGCTGTTCGGCTCCACCCACTCAGCAAAGCCTAGGTTGGCCAGCGTGTACTCGTGGGCACAGTAGCAGCGGGTCTTCATCGGCAGCGCCGCGATGCGCCGCAATGAGGCGGCGAGTTGCTCGAAGGTCCCGTCGAACACCCGCCCGCACCCGCCGGCGAACAGGGTATCGCCGCAGAACAGTGTGCCGTCCGCAAGATAGGCGATGTGCGTGGACGTATGTCCGGGGACCTTCAGCACCCGGAGCTGCGAATCGATGCCCGGCACGCTCACCCGATCGCCCTCCGCAACCCGCAGCGTCGCGGCACCGATGCGTGGATCCTCCGGCGCGACCACCAGCGTCTCCGGCCATAGCGCCAGGAGGTCCTCCACGCCGCCTTGATGGTCGAAGTGGTGATGGGTCAGCAGGATGCTGGCCAGCGACAGCCCCTCGCCGCGCAACCGCTCGACGACGGGTTCCGCATCGCCGGGATCGACCACCGCGACTCTCGAGTCGACCCCGGCGGCATCGCGCAGCAGCCAGATATAGTTGTCGTCGAAGGCTGGAATCGGGTCGATGCGCAGCATCTCGGGGTCCTCGACTTGCCCATCGCCCGACTGCGCCAGCGGCCGGGCGACGACCCCAGTGCGCCGCAACGCGTTGTCAGATTGCATGGCGTGGGCTGTCTGTTCGCGACCAGGGGCGAGCGTCACTGATCGGGGTCTCCTTCCCTGAAGCCATGGCCTTCCAGGACGCGGCCAGCACCCGGCGCGAGCGCATGGCACTCACCCGCAAGTCGTCCAATAGCGGATCGAGTCCGACTTGGCCGGGTTGCGCAGCCGTCTCGACCTTGGCCGCCTGCCGTGCCAAGTGGCGCAGCCCGAGCCCGCTGGCGGCCCCGCGCAGCCGGTGCGCTGCTGCGGTGATCGTCGCCGGCGCTGCACTGTCACCCGCGTCAAGCTCGGCGAGGGTGTCCGCACAGACCCGCTCAAAGGCACTGACGATCTTCTCCGTGCTCGCCACGCCCAGCTGCTTTAGGTGCCCGCAGAGTAGGGAACGATCAAGGAAAGGCAACCGCACCCCGTCGCTCGTGAGGCGCGCTAGCGTGCGCTGCAGCTCGTCTGGATCGAAGGGCTTGAGCATCAGGGCATCGATTGTCTCGCGGCGCTTGAGCTCCTGGCGGGCGACATGGGCGGTGACGGCGACGATCGGTAAGCGCCACTCGGTTAGCTCGCGGATCTGCTCGGCCACCTCGAAGCCGTCCATGTCCGGCAGGCGGATATCGAGCATGACCAGATCGAAGGCCGGCGTTCGACCCCGGCGCAGTGCAGCGAGGGCCGCGGCCCCGCTGCTCGCTATGCTCACCCGGTGCCCGGCACACTCGAGCAGGCCCTGCGCGACGAGCTGATTCACCTCCTCGTCCTCGACGAGCAGAATGGAGAGCGACCGGCAGGGCTGCGGCGCTTCGACCGCAGGACAGGCCGGTGCCGCAACCTCGCGGACGGGCGGCAACGCGACCTCCAGCCAGAACAGGCTCCCATGCGGCTGCGCCGAAACAACGCCGATACGCCCACCCATGATCTCTGTCAGATGCCGGCAGATCGCAAGGCCGAGCCCGCTGCCGCGGTCGCGTGCCAATGCGGCCCGCCGCAACTGTGTGAATGGCTGGAACAGCCGCTCGCGCTCCGTAGCGGAGATTCCAGGGCCGCGGTCCTCGACCTCGAAGCGCATCCGATCGCCGGCACCGCGACGCAGCCGCAAGGTCACCGCACCCCGCTCGCTGAACTTGAGCGCGTTGCCGACCAGATTCAGCAGGACCTGCTGGAGCTTGCAGGCGTCGCCGCGCAAGGCCCGGCTCGGCAGGGCGGAGGCATCAAGGACCAGCGCCAGACCCAGTTCCTCGGCACGCGGCGACATGATGGCGATGACGTTGTCGAGGATCTCGTGCAGGCTGAAGGGCCCCAGATCCAGCGTGAGCTTTCCTGCCTCGATACACGAGTAGTCGAGCACGTTGTCGATCAGGGTCTGCAGCCGCTCACCCGAACGGGCGATGGCCTTCGCATAGGATTGCTGCTCGCGCGTGAGTGGATCGCGACCGAGCAGCCTGGCCGCACCGAGGATGCCGTTGAGCGGCGTGCGGATCTCGTGGCTGATCGTCGCGAGGAAGGCCGTCTTGACCCGATTGGCTTGCTCGGTTTCGGCGAGCGCCCGCAGGTGAGCCGTGACATCACTTAGAACCAGCACCGAGCCTGAGTACTTGTCGCCGGTGTCGAGGATGGCACGCCGATGGACATCGAAGCTGCGCTGTCCCTGCGGTGTCTCTACCCTGATGGTGGCCCCATCCTCAAGCGGCTCGCCGTCGAGCAGCGCTGCGAGCAGATGCTGTTCGGGGAGCTCGCTATCGCGGCCGTAATAGGCCTCACCCGAGTCGGTCTCGATCCCGAGCAGACGCCAGGCTGCGGCGTTCAGGTTCTCGACCCGACCGGTCGGATCGAGCACGAAGACCGGGTCCTGGATGCTCTCGAAGAGCGTCAGATACTTGTCCTTCTGGTTCGTCAGGAGCCGGTTCTTCGCGGTCAGCTCGGCGATCACCGCGTCCTTGTCCGGACGTGACCAATCGCTGCACACGGCGATCTCGACGCGGTCGAAGAAGCCCTCCACGATGCGCCGCCCCTGCTCCCTGTCGCGTGGCGGCAGATCGCATGCCCTGACCAAATCCAGGTAGCAACCCCGAAAGTGCTTCATCAGTCCGAGGAAAAGGCCCAGCGTGACGCCCCGAGCGCGATGCCTGCGACCGGTCTCCAGCGCAAATCGGCAATGCGGATCATCGATGTAGTCGGCGTCGGCGACGATCGGTTGCGGGTCCGCCTGTGCCGCCAGTGCCGCGGCCAAGTCGGCACTGAGGCCGACGATCGATTCGCGCCACGCGCGGGTCAGTGCCGGTGTGTACTGGAAATAGCCGGTCTTCCTGGCCGCGTCGATGACCTGCTCGACGAGTCGGTCTTCATGCCGACGGATGCAATCGGAAAGCCGCTGCTGGAGAGAGTGCGTCATCACGGCGCCTTCGGTCGTCGAGGATCTACGCGGTTGAGCCTAAGCAGACCCGCGACAGGCTGCAAGGCGCCGGCGCTCCGGGTGCGTCTTGATCTCCGCGCTTGCCCTGCGCAGCGCCACCGAGTGGTGCACGACCGGCGCCGCGTCCGCAGCCAGGCAGCGTCCGGCTCCGGCTGCGACCGCTTTGATCGTACTTGGGCGCCGTGATACTCGCCCCCCTTAGAAGCTGCTCGCCTGCGAAACCCCCATGGGCAGACGGGACATGAAGTCCGCGACGGCCTCGACGTCCTTGTCTGTGTAGTCGTTGATCGAATCGACCATCTCCGGATTCGCATTGCGCCGGCGCCCATCGCGGATGTCGCGTGACTCGCGGAGCAAGTATCCATAGTGCTGGCCCGACACGCGTGGATAGAACCCCTCGGCATCACCTTCTCCGTGTACGCCGTGACAGGTCTCGCAGTGCTCGACATAGAGCTCTTTGCCGCGCTCAAGGTCGTCGCCGCGACCCTTGCCGTTATCGGGCGTCAAGGGCAGGCCCTCGAGGTAGGCGGCAACGTCGGCAATCTCCTGGACACTGACAATATGCTCTGTCAGGAAGGGATACTCGGTCGGATAGTCGCGGCGTCCAGCGCGCACGTCGGTCATCTGCTTGATCAACACCGAGGCGTGCTGTCCGGCAAGGCGCGGGTAGTTGCCATCAACATCACCCGGGGCACCGAAGCCGTGGCAATTCTGGCAAACCTCAAAGGCAATCTCACCGCGGACGGCATTGCCCTCTGCCTTCAACGCCAGGAGCTTCTCGCCTTTCTGCTCGTTCCAGACGTAGCCAGGCGACTCGATGCCAGGTGCCCACGGCTGCTTCGGCTCGCTCGCGGCTGCAGGCAGCATGGTCCCACCGGCCGCTAGGACCGTTGCCAAGAGCACTCTCTCCGTCACTCTGTGTTTCATCGCTGGGTCTCCCCTCTATCGGCCGTGTTGGTCACGCGTGCTTGCGACACACTGCGCGACCGCTCGGATCTCCCCCGGTGTGAGATGCCCGGCGACTCTGCGCATCGGGCGTCCGCAGTCGTTCCCTCGCCGGTCGTTCTCGAACTGATTGGGCTTCTCCTGCAGGTCGGACGCGTTCTGCCCGACGATCATGAAAGGGCAGGGCATGGCAGACCCGTCGGCCCTGCGACGGCGGGCGCAGGTCGGGACACCACGCGCGCGATTACCTGCATGATGGATACCGCGACCCCGCTCGACAGGTCGAGGTGCGGCGACCACGCCGCTGGTTCGAACAGATCCCTTTTACCGGACGGGTGTAAACGGCAGACGCGGCCCCTGTAAATGGCAGGTGGGAAGTTGTGAACGCCAAGAAAACCGATGGCGGCCCGATCGCGGACTTGAGCAAGGACGAATCGCGCTGTACGCTTAGGAACGGTGCGCAAGCATATGAATTTCATTAATTTCTTATGATTACGGATGCTGATCCACAGCCGCGACAACCAACCAACCGTGTCTTGATCGTCGACGATGATCCCGTCACCTGTGCGACGCTGGCAGGCTATTTTGAGCAGGACGGCTACCTGGTCGCCGAGGCCGGGGATGCGGCACAGGCACGAGACACAATGGCGCGGCAGAGCGTCGATCTCGTCCTATTGGACGTCGGCCTACCGGGAGAGGACGGCTACAGCCTGATGCGGGAGATTCGCCGGCACTCACAACTGCCGGTCATCTTCGTCAGCGGTCGCGTCGAGGATGTGGATCGGATCCTGGGACTGGAGTTTGGCGCCGACGACTATGTCGGTAAGCCCTTCAATGCCCGAGAGGTCCTTGTGCGGGCGCGCAATCTGCTGCGGCGCGTCAAAGCGCAGACCGACAAGGACCAAGAACCGGGCCGCCGCGACTTCGCGGATTGGTCGTTGGACCTCCACCAACGCTGCCTGTTGGCCGTGGATGGCCAGCGCATCAACCTGACCCGTGGCGAGTTCAACCTCTTGGAGGTACTCACGGCCAGACCCGGCCGCGCCCTGAGCCGGGATACCCTCCTCGATCACTTGAGCAACCGCGATTGGCACCCCTACGATCGCACGGTCGACGTGCTGATCGGACGCCTGCGCCGCAAGCTCGGGGACGATCCGCGCGCGCCACAGTTGATCATCACGCTGCAGGGCGTCGGCTATCTCTTTGCGGCAGAGGTTCACAGCGACTAGCCGCGTCCTCATCCGAACGGCACCCGCGTTCACCAGACCCCGGCCAGCACCCGCCGCGACACGGCCGCAAGGTCAGGTCATCCCGCTCGTTGAACTCGAACGCGTTGCCGATCCGGGGCCAAAGTCGGCCTGCTCGGTCTCCGCAAGCGCCTGCAGGTGAGCCGTGATGCGATGATCCGGGGCGCCTCGGCTCGCCCCGCGACAGCTGGCCGGGCGATCGCGCCTCCAGGCGCGTCCCGATCTACGCGCCCGAGGGGAGTTCCGACCAGTCCATGCAACGCCAGGCGAGATCGCTGAAGATCCGGGACTCTGGACAGTCAGGGTCCGTAACGACGACGGGGGCGCCTGCATCCGATCCGAATGCCAGTCGCGGTGACAGTGGCAGATGCGCGAGCATCGCCAACCCGGCAGAGGTCAGACGCTCGCTGAGCTCGGATTTCGGAAAGAGCTGGATCTCGCCGCCGCAGTGCGGACAGACCACGCCGGCCATGTTCTCGACCCAGCCGAGGATGGGCAGGCCCCGCTCGCGGCAGAAGCGCGCCGCCTTGAGGCTGTCGTGCAGCGCGATCGCCTGCGGCGTGGTCACCAGCAGCGCGGCGGCCTGACGGCCGTCGAGCAGGTCGCAGAGGGTGATCAGCTCGTTGCCGGTGCCCGGTGGCATGTCCACGACCCAGTAGTCGAGCGGCCCCCAGTCGAAGGAGCCGGCCAGGTGGTGAATGAACTCGAACTTGTAGGCGTCGCGCCAGACGACTGGGGAGTCCAGGTCCGGCAGCAGCATGGCGAGTGAGCCCAGCGCCAGTCCCGTGGCCCCGTCGTCCGAGCAGTACCGGCTGGGCCGGATGCCGGCGCTGCCGACCCGGACCCGCTCACCCTGGCAGCCGAAGAAGACCCCGACGTTCGGGCCGTGGATGTCGGCATCGGCCAGGCCGACGCGATGACCCTGTTGCGCGAGGGCGGCGGCGAGGTTGGCCGCGACCGTGCTCTTGCCGACCCCGCCCTTGTTGCCGAGCACGAGCAGGATGCGGTCCATGGCCCCGAGTCGCGTGGCGACCAGGTCGCGGTCGTGCGCGGGCTTGTCGCGCCGGCAGCTCTCTTCCTCCGGACAGAAGCTGCAGGCGTGGGCGCGCGTGCAGGCTGAAGGGTCTGCTTGGGGCCGCGGGTCCAAGGTCACGACGGGTGCCGGCACCGCCCTACCCCTCCTTGAGCGGACTGAAATCGACGTTGATCCAGCCCTGGGTGGTGCGCTTGAGACCATCGCGCTGGTCGAGGTCCCCTTGCCAGACGGCGAAGGCCATGGCGTGCACCATGCCGGGCTCGAAGCGCGCGTCGTGCTCCCCGCCGGCGGCGAGTGGCCGCGACAGAACCACCGTCCACTGATTGTCATCGGCGACCCGCGCCGTACCATAGTGGCTGCGGGCGCTCACAGGCTGCTCCGGCAGGGTCGTCGCCGAGCCGAAGCCGCCCGCGCCGAGGTTCTCGGCGCGGTCGCCATCCGGGTGCCAGTACCAGATGTTTACCGGCCTGTTCGGGGCACCCATCATGTGCGAGGTCTGCTCTCCCGGGCGCATCGCGAACTGCACGGCGGCGCCGTCGCGGGCGTGGTCCATGCCGGTCACGCGATCGCGGGTCGCATCCCGCCAGCGCAGCTTGACGTAGAGACGCTCGCCGTCGCTCGCAACACTGAAGTAGAGCGGCATGGGCGCGCCGGCGCTGGCCTTGCGCAGCTCCACCGAGTGGTGCACGACCGGCGCGGCGACCAGCTCCACCTGATACTCGGGCACCCGCTCCCAGAGGATCTCCCGCGGGTCGTTGGCCACCCGCAGGAAGACCCGGCTCGGAAACACGGTCAACGGGATGGTCCCGCCCGGCTCGACCGCCAGCGCATTCGGGTCGGCGGCACCGGCACTGATCGGACCGAGCTGCAACATGGCCGCAGACAGCGCGACGAGACCGGCCTTTCGCAATGGTTTGTACATCGGCTATCCCCAGGGGTGCTGCGTCGGCCCCGAGACCGCCACGGGTGCGGGCGGTCTCGGATCGTCGGCATGAAGCATGGATCGAAGGCGTTTCAGCTCGAGGGCTCGCAGCTGCTCGAGGGCCTCTGCGAGCGCCGCGAAGAAGGGATCGAAGCCACGCTGACGACAGGTGTCGGACAGCCGGGGCGCGAGTTCTCGGCAATGCGGCCCCAAGAGCCGCTCGAGAAAGTCGCGCTGCGCCCGGCGGTAGCCCTCGGCCGCATCCCAGGGCACCTGGGCGCGTCCCTCCAGATGGGCGAGCCAAGCAAGACAGTCGAGCTGGCAGGTCAGGTGATCCGGCAGGGCGACATCGCCTTGATCGGTGCGGGTTTGTACGCCGAAGTGCCGGTAGAACCGGGCGTACTTCTGCATCAGGCGCGGCACCGGCTCGCCCGCCAGGAGTGCGTCGTAGGCGCTCGCGCGCAGCGAGACCAGCGGTCGCCCCTTGGGCCCGGTGTCGAACAAGTTGATGTACTGGACCTCGAACTCGACGGCATCGACGCCGACGCGAGGCAGCGCCGAGCGCAACCCATGGGTCGCCGCCAGGGTCTGCTCGAAGGCGCGCTGAAAGCGCCCGTCGGCGAGCTGCGAGAAGCTCTCCGGCACCGGGTGGGCGAAGGCAATCGATAGGAGCTGCCAGGCCCGGGAGCGCTCCCGAGCCGTTTCGTTGCTTGGCTGGTTGGTCTCGTTCATGGCATCAACTCAGCTTGAACATGGCCTTGTGGCTGTGGCCGATGAGGAGGTCCATGAGCTCGGAGGGCTCGCCGCGCGCCTTGCGCTTGCGCTCGGCGGCGAGGGTGTCGAGCACCTCGCCGACGCGCGGCCCGAACAGGCCCTCCAGGTATTCAATGGGGATGCGCCGGGTCGCCTCCGGTGCCCCATCGGGCCCGAGCCGGGGCGGCGAGTCGGGCGGCACGTAGAAGATGTTCGGCCGGGTGCCGCGATCGGCGAGCAGCGGCAGGGCGACCTGGTACTTGTCGACCAGCAGATGCACCGGGCCCTCGGTGTCGTCGGCATAGCCGACCCAACGGATGCGCCCGACACATTGGCGGGCGCAGGCCATCGGGAGCCCCTTCTCGATGCGCGGATAGCAGAACAGGCACTTCTCGGATTTGCCGATCTGCTCGTTGAAATAGACCTTCTTGTACGGACAGGCGGTGACGCAATAGCGGTAGCCGCGGCAGCGGGCCTGATCCACCAGGACGATGCCGTCCTCCTGGCGCTTGTAGATGGCATGGCGCGGACAGGCCGCCAGGCAGGCCGGATTGCTGCAATGGTTGCAGAGCCGCGGCAGGTAGAAGTAGTGGCTGTTGGGGTACTCCCCCGCGCCCTGGTCCTCGTCCCAGTTGGCACCCCAGGTCGGGCGTACGTTCGGGCGCAGACTGGGGTCGCTGCCGTTGATCAGGCTGCCCTCGTAGTTGTACTCCCAGGGGACGCCGTAATCCTCGATCGGCGGCTCCGCGCCGAGCTTGAGCCGGCCCTCGTCGTCGAAGCCGCCGCCCTTGCCCTCGAAGTCCCGCGGATAGCCTGCGCCGGGGCGGGTCTCCACGTTGTTCCAGTACATGTAGTCACGGCCGTTGCGGTTGGTCCACATCAGCTTGCAGGCCGAGGTGCAGGTGTGGCAGCCGATGCACTTGTTCAGGTCCATGACCATGCGCAGCTGGCGCTTGGGTTGATTGGTCATCGGTGGGTGCTCCAGGGGCTCAGGCCCGCTCGATGTCGACGCTGCTCTCGTGCGCCAGCTGGTTCGCGTTCCACTTCCACAGGGTGAACTTCAGATGCCCCCAGTTGCCGACGAGCTCGAGCGGCTGGAGGATGGTGGCGGTGACGTTGTTGAGCGGCTTGCGCTGCTCGTACTGGTGCGGCTCCCAACCGTGCTCCATCATCAGCGCGTCGGCGGGCAGGCTCGGGTAGAACTTGGCCTGGGCGAAGAACTCGCCGATGCCGTTGAACACGCGCACGCGGGCGCCGTCGGCGATGCCCTTGCGCGCGGCCAGCTGCGGGCTGATGTAGAGGTTGGGCTCGCCGCGCTGCAGGCGCATCATGTACTTGTTCGAGCGCCAGTTGCTGTGGATGCCCCAGCGGGTGTGCGGCGTGTAGAAGCTGAGCGGGTAGCGGGAGGCGTCGCGCCCGGCATGGTGGCGGGCCGTCGGCACGCGCGCCCCGAGCCTAAGGAAGCGGTCGTGGTCGCAATAGAAGGTGATGCGCCCGGACAGGGTCGGATAGGGCGTCTTGTCCACGACCTGGCGCTCGAAGGGATGCACGGGCTTGTCCGCGTGCAGCGGGCTGTGGATGGGGCCGCCATGCTCATTGAGGACGAAAAAGCCGCGCTTGGCGCCGTCCTCCAGGGGGCCGTCGATCTCGGGACTGTTGTCCACCAGCCAGCGGACCGCGTCCTCCTGGGTCTTCAGCGCGCCCTCCATGGTGAAGTCATCGTAGATGCGGTCCAGGTCGCGGGTGACATCGCCGTCCTGGATCGATCCGATCCCGCGGGCCAGGGCGCGATCCTGGATCTTGCGCGCCAGCATGGCCATGACGTCCCAGTCCGGCTTGGCCTCGCCGATGGGCTCGACCGGTGCCGTGAAGACGTTGACGAAGCGGTGGAAGCCCACCGAGCGCAGATCCCAGGCCTCGTAGTGGCTGGCCGCCGGCAGCACGTAGTCGGCCCACTCCGCGGTCGAGTCCATGCGCACATTGACGTTGACGAAGAGCTCCTCGACCTCCTCCAGGATGCGCTCGCGGTAGCGGTCGGTGCCCTTGTTGCGGCGGAACTTGTTGTCTGCGATCGAGATCAGGCCCTTGACCTTGCCGTGGTACGGCATGCCCTGCTCGTCGATGCTCTCTTGGATCATCTCCAGCAGCTCGTCGATGTCGAAGCCGACCCGCTCCTTGAGCTTGACCGGGTCATAGTGCTCCTTGGCCTCGCGGAACATCTCGCCGCGCATGAACTCGCCCAGACCGCCCGCCTCCAGGCGCGGGAGCTTCTTGAAGTCGAACAGGGCGAGTGCCAGGAGCTTGGGCTGGCTCCACTCGATCCAGGAGGTGTCGAGGCCGCCGCTCGGGCCGCCGTGGCCGGTCAGGGCCAGCAGCAGGGCCTGCGCCCAGCCGGTGTAGAGGCCGTTGCTATAGCGACCGATGTTGAAGCCGTTCAGCAGCACGGCCTTCTTGGCCGCCGCCAGATGGCGAGCCTCCGAACGGACGATCTCCGGATGCACGCCGGTGATCTCACGGGTCGCCTCCGGCGTCCACTTCATGGCCTCCGCGCGCATGTGCTCGAAGGCCGGCCGGACGGCGATCCCCTGGACCAGAAACATCCCTCGCAGCGCGGGGGACAGGTCGTCGATGGCGATGGACTTGTCCTCGCTGCCCATGGAGCCCGGCGCCGGCACGGCCTGCAGTGTGCGCTGATCCCAGAGGTAGAAGACGTCGTCCTTGCCGCCTTCGACCAGATCGCTCTGCCGCAGCAGGCGCTGGTTGTCCTCCCGCACCAAGAGCGTCAGGTCGGTCTGCTCCTTGATGAAGTCTTCCTTGTACAGGCCTTCCTTCAGGATCACCTGTATCAGGGACATGTTGAAGAAGGGGTCGGCGCCCGGCTGCATCGGGATCCACAGATCGGCATGCACGGAACTCGGGTTGTAGTCCGGCGCGATGCTGACCACCCGGGCGCCGTTCCAGCGCGCCTCCCAGATGTAGTGCGCGTCCGGGATGCGGGTCGCGTTCGGGTTGATCAGCGACAGCATGATGTAGTCGGCGTCGAACCAGGCGTCCGACGTGAAGCTCTGCAACGGATCGCCGTAGGCCAGGTGGGCGCCGGTGTTGAGGTCGCCGACGTCGGTGAAGATGTCGAGCTGGATGCCGCCCAGCAGCGAGGCCAGGCGATAGGGCGCGGCCAGGCGCACATGGCTCAGGTTGCCGCTGCCCGTGTGCGTCATCAGCTGGCCTGGACCGTGGTGCTCGAAGATGTCGAGCACCTTGTCGGCGATCTCGGTGGCGGCCTGGTCCCAGGACAGCCGCTGCCACTTGCCCTCACCGCGCGCGCCGACGCGCTTCATCGGGTAGTGGACTCGATCCCCCTCGTACATGGCCGCGGAATGGATCGCGCCCTTCTGACAGCCGCGCGGGTCGGCATCGGGCACCCTCGGGTTGATCTGCGGGTATTCGGCGAGCTGCTCCTCGCGGAGCACGATGCCGTCCTTGACGTACACCTGCCAGGCGCAGTTACCCAGGCAATTGATGCAGTGGGCCGCATAGCCGATGTGGTCCCAGGTCCATTCGTTCCGGTAGAGATCCTCCCAGTCGCGATAGGGGTATTCGCTGCCGAGGGGGTCGGCGATGGGCTTCAAGGCGTTCAAGGCCCAGGCCTGGCCACCCGCCAGGACGCCGACGCAGGAGAGCGTGGTCGAGCGCAGGAACTCGCGCCGGTCGAGCGTTTTCATCATCAGGGACCCTCAGGTTCTCGGTGCGCCACTTGCCCGTCTACCGCGTCGTTATAGCGATGGGGGGTAAACAGGGTTCCGAGGCCCTGTAAACAACTGGTAGAAAGATGTGAATGCGGTGTAACGAGGACGGTCGGGTGGGACCGGGCGGAGTCGCGAGAACCGTGTGCCGGGCAGGGACAGCAAAGTCGGGATCGGAGCGGCGCCCGGCTCTGCTAATCTCCAGGGAGAGGCGGATCGAACGCGGAGCATGGCCTGATGACGACCCCTGACATACCGGCGGAACGCCCCCGGCCGAATGCCCTGCCGGGCGCGGGGCTGATCGATCGGTTCGGTCGACGTATCACTTACCTGCGCCTATCCCTGACCGACCGCTGCAACTTCCGCTGCGTCTACTGCATGACGCAGGACGCGCGCTTTGCTCACCAGGATCGCTTGCTATCGCATGACGAGCTGGCCGCAATAGCCACGGCGTTTACGGGCCTCGGCGTCCACAAGATCCGGCTCACGGGTGGAGAGCCTCTGGCGCGGCCCGGCCTGATCCAGCTGGTGCATCGGATCGCGGCCCTGCCGGGCCTCTCCGAGCTGGTAATCACGACCAACGGCTCACTGCTCGAGCGGTGGGCCAGCGACCTGCGCGACGGCGGAGTACGGCGCATCAACGTCAGCCTCGATAGCCTGCGGCCGGAACGCTTCCGTTCCCTGACCCGCAACGGTGACCTGGCCCAAGTCCTGCGCGGCATTGATGCGGCGATCGCGGCCGGCTTCGAGCGGATCAAGCTCAACGCGGTAATCCTCAGAGACCGCAACCGCGACGAGGTCCTCGACCTGGCGCGCTTCGCGCTCGCCAAGGCGATCAATCTCAGCTTCATCGAAGCCATGCCGTTCGGGGAAGTCGGCGAACACGACCGTCCCGAGAACTACTACCCGGTGGATCGCATCCGCGAGGACCTCGCGGCGGAGCTGCCACTTGTTCCGACCACCGAGACCACCGGTGGCCCGGCACGCTACTACCGCATCCCAGGCTCGCAGACTCGCATCGGCTTCATCTCGCCACGGAGTCACGGCTTCTGCGCCGACTGCAACCGTGTGCGCGTGACGGCCGAGGGACGGCTGCTGCTCTGCCTTGGCAACGAACACTCGCTCGATCTGCGTTCACTGCTGCGGGCGCATCCTGGCGACATCACCCGGCTGCGGGGTGCGATTGCCGCGGCGATGGGGGCCAAACCGGAAGGCTGCGACCTCGGCCCAGGCATCGCACCGATTGCATTTCGCCGAATGAGCGAGGCGGGTGGCTGACACAGCCTCGACGCTATCCGCCTTCTGGAACCGTTGCATCTGAAGCGTCCGATCGGGCGCGGCCCGCAACGCGACAGTCGCACGCATCGGCAGACATCAAACTTGAGCGGGGAGACCTCGGGACCTGAACCTGCTCCGATCGACAAGGAGCGGGGGTCACGCCGCGCGACCGACACCGCGGTCCAGACCCACGAGTCGGTCGATCGAAAACACGCCCGGACCGCGGGCGAAGACCGCAAACAGCACCACCGCCCACCACACCGCCGGGTTCCACCAGTGATCCCAGGTCGGAAAGACCGCGAGTTGGATGAACAAGGTCATACCCAGCAGGCCCAAGGCCCCGAGACGGGTGAACAGTCCCAGCACGAGAAGGATCGGCAGGAGAATCTCCATGACCCCCGCCATGAAGGCCAAGGACTCGATGGCACGGACCATGAACGAGCCTTCCTCGTAATCGAGCGTCTCCGGGTTGCATAGCTGCAGGGCACCGGCGCGGACGGGGTCCGGACAGAAGAACTCGTATAGGAACAGATCGTACTTCTGTTCGTTGAAATCGAACCAACCGTTCCATTTCGTCAGACCGGATTCGAAGAAGACCTTTGCCCCGATGATTCTCAAGGCCAGCAGGGACAGATCATCGAGATAGCGTGTAACAAGGTCGGTCGCGGATCGATAGAGATTGAAGACAGCGATCATGTCGAAGAAGCCTCGAGTCTGAGAATTTGGTTCTCAAGCAATGCTGCGAAGGCGGACGCAATGTCGAAAGAGCCATCGACGTCAATAGCAAGCGCCGCCGCCTCACCGAGCGTTGCGCCATCGCTCAATGCATCCAATAAGGTCAGCTCACCCTGATCGAGTGACTTGATAAAGATCCTTCCATCCAGGCGCCATAGCATGGCCGTGTAATCTCCTCGGGTCAGACGCAGTCTGCTTCGAAGTTCACCCTGTTCACGAATCTGCATCCACGTCGTCACGACATCGTATTGCAGTCTGACCAGGGTGGTCTGGGGTGTGAGGGCGACCCGGATGGCCGACAGGTCCTCACCATTGCCGGCAATCGCTTCCACCTCCGCGGCCGACAGCGCCGCCCGGTCCGCCGCAAAGAAGCTGGACAGCCAGGCCGCATCGATCACCGCGACATCCGGGAGATAGGGCAGCCCGCGCTCATCGGTTCGGGAGCGCAGGAACCCTGGGAACTGCCCCCCGTAGCCGATGAGCGTTCCCAACGCGGGTGGGTGCGCTTCGACATAGGCGCGAGCCAGGGCGGAGAAATAGTCGTCGCCGACCAGGATCCTCACGACCGGGAAGCTCGAAGCCAAGACGTCGCGACAGGTCTTGAGGTACCCATTGCGGTAGACGCTGAGGGCAGCGACATTGCTCTCGGCATCGATGAAAGCCTCGATCCGACTGCGATCACCCGTTCGCAGGAAGTCCTCAAAGGCGTCGAAGTAAGCGTCAAGCACTTGCCGCCTCCGCAATCGCCGTACCCTCGATCAGGTGTTGGGCGCGCTCGCGCTCTCCCAGAAGCTCGGCGAAAGGAGGAAGCTCGGCATCGCGCTCGATCAGGACAGGTCTGGGGCCCAGATGCCGCAGCGCCAGATGGAGCAGGTCCCAAACCTCGTCGGCGACCGGAGCATCGTGACTATCGATCAATAGTGAGTGGCCGAACTGCTCGTCTGGCCTATATCCGGCGACATGGATCTCACCGACCAGATCCGCAGGGATCGCTTCGATGTAGGCTTGGGCGTTGATACCGCAGTTCCGGGCGCTGAGGTAGAGATTGTTGACGTCCAGCAGCAGACCGCAGCCGCTGCGCGCCGCGACCTCCACCAGGAAGTCCGGCTCGTCCATCTCGCTTGCAATGGACAGGTAGTTCGTCGGATTCTCGATCAAGATGTGCCGGCCGATCCCGGATTGGAAGCGATCGATGCCATCGACCAACAGCCGCAGCGCCTCGGTCGTGCGAGGGAGCGGCAGCAGGTCGGCATAGTACTGTTTGGCGGATCGTGACCAGACCGCATGCTCAGAGACCGCCGCGGGCTCGAGTAGCTCGATCAGCCTGCGCACACCGGCGATATGATCCGCGGGCGTTGGCAGGGGACCGCCGAGTGATGCCCCCACCCCATGCAAGCTGATCGGGAATCGCTCGGCCGCCGAGCGCAGGCCCTCAAGTCGCAAGCCACCCGCAATCATATAGTTTTCCGGGTGCACCTCGAACCAGAGCGCGCCGGGCGACAGGTCGCCGACGTCAGCGAAGTACTCGGGCTTCAGGCCGACGCCGGCGGCACAAGGGAGATCCGTGAGAGGCATGGGACTACGGCAGGTTGCGATCGAGCGCGGTCAGCAGGGCGGCGGCGATCTCTTTCGAAAGTTTCATAGTGATGGCTCTGGGTGATTGCTCTGGGTGGTTGATTGGCGCGCGGCGACAGGTCCCGCGTGCTCGGACTGAAGACCCGGTGCAGCGACCGGATCATGTCGAAACGAACGGCGCTCGGTGGTTGGGCGCCGAGGCTAGGGAATCGCGGGGAGCCGTGCGGACCGGGTCGGGCCGCATGG
>JANQFX010000009.1 GCA_028277725.1 Thiohalocapsa sp. | reverse complement strand
CTGGCGATTTTTCGAGACGCGAAGCGAAAACGCGGTTTCCGCTTCGCTTCATTGTTCAAGCGCTTGGGCGCTTGAACAATGGCGGGGCATCCTGCCCCGGACGGGCACCTCGAATCTTTCGAGGTGCCCTTGACTCGTCGGCAACCGATCCTCCACTCAGTCCTACGCAGATCCGGATTGCTGAGAGAGACGCCGTCAATATGAACCCGAACCCTCACCTGAAGATCCCGTGGGATTGCCGCCGTTGCCGTCCTTTCCGCGACCATCGCGCTCGGGGGCTGTGCGGGCAAGGTGCGGGAGTTGATGCCGACACCGGCGCTCCCGTCCGCGGACGGGAGCGCGCTGTTCGATCAGGTGCCGGATGCGCGGCGGACAGCGAACATCGAGCTGCTCTTCATCACGGACCGTGCGCCGAAGACGGCACCGGACGCGGGGTTGCCTTATGGCCAGGAGCGCATCAGGTCGCTGGGGTTCGGGATCGTCGAGGTCGAGCTACGCCCGGAGCTGAACTGGGACGACCTGCGTGGCCACAGCCTCGCCGATCCGCGCGAGGAACAGATCGCTCTGGAACTCGGTGCCGTGCGCGAGCTTGGGCGCTACCCCGATGAGCCCTACGGCGTGCGGAGGTTTGAGCAGGGGGTGCAACGTGACCCGATTGTCATGGAGCGGCATGAGCGCGCCGAGTCTGCGCTCCAGGCCGAGGTGCAACGCCAGCTGCAACACGCGCCGTCCGGCGAGGTCATGCTGTACGTACACGGCTTCAACGAAACCTTCGCGAGCGCTGCCTACACCGCCGCCGACCTATGCCATTTCTTCGGGCGCCGACACGTCTGTGCCTTCTTCACCTGGCCCGCGGCGGTGGGTGGCAACCCGTTGTTCTCCTACACCCAGACCACCGAGTCCGCCACCTTCTCGGTCGGCCACCTGAAGAAGACGATTCGCAGCCTGGTCGAGACGCCGGGGGTCAAGGGCACCCAACTCTTGGCACATAGTCGTGGCACGGCGGTGATGTTGAACGCCTTCCGCGAGCTTACCCTTCAGGCAATCGCCGCCGGCGAAGACCCGGCCGACGCGTTCAAGCTCGTGAACCTGATTCTGCTGTCTCCGGACATCGATGCCGATGTGGCTTCCCAGCAGATCGAGGTCTTCGTCTCCGACCCGAACCTCATGTCACGCTGGTCCAGGGATACGCTGCCCCGGTTTTTTCGCGGCCGGCTGACGGTCTACTCGTCGCCCGGCGATCGCGCGTTGAAGCTGTCGAGCTTCCTGTTCCGCAGTGATGAGCGTGTCGGACAGATCAGGCCGGAAGAAATCAGCCAGACCTCAAAAGACCTTTACGCCGCGTTCGACAACATCGACTTCGTCGTCTTCGAGGGCAAGCGCACCGACAAGTTCGGCCACTCCTATTTCCTGAGCAACCCGATGGTCAGCGCCGATCTGGTCGAGCTGGTCGTCAACGGGACGCCGCCCGGTCACCGGCGCCGTCCGCTGATCTCCGCCGGCGGGCCCTTCTGGGAGTTCCCGCGAGCAGATGTGGCGGCGCAGGAGTAGCGGGCGCAGCCTCTCCACAAGGGCGCCGCGGTGTCCTTGTTGCGAGCGAGCCTGCCCGGTTGCCGCAGGCTCGTGTCGTGATTGGACCACTTCAAGTGGATCAACGACGATCATGGTCACGAGGTGGGCGACCGGGTCCTGAAGCCTGTGGCAGCCCGCTTGCGCGAGGAGATCCGTGCCACGGATAGACTCGCCCGCTACGGTGGCAAGGAGTTCGTGATCGTCGCGCCCGCCACCGATCTCGGCGGTGTGCGGATGTTGAGCGAAACGTACGCAGCCCCTGCAACCCGCGCGGTAGGACCTGACCAGGCGAGATTTCTGCTCGACATCAGCATCTTGCGTTTCTTGCCGGTGGAGGATACTTGCCCGGTATGCCTCGCGGCACCGAACGTGTGTGATCGGTGCCAGGTGCGGTGCATCGACTCAATCCCTTCCCAAGTCGAGCTGAGCTGCCATGTCTCGCAAATCCAATGCCTTAGGCGCGCTCTATCGCCTTGCGCCCGGTTTGAAGACGCTTGCGGAGTATCGACCAGCCTGGCTCTCGGCGGACATCGCCGCGGGCCTGTCCGTCGCGGCGGTAGCGCTTCCGGTGGGTATCGCCTACGCGGAGCTGGCACGGGTGCCGGCCGTAATCGGCATGTACGCCGCCATCTTTCCGCTGTTCGCCTACGCCTTGTTCGGCACCTCGCGCCAGCTCATGGTCGGCCCGGATGCGGCCACCTGCATGATGATGGCGGCGGCCATCGCGCCGCTGGCGGGTGGCGACGCGGAGCGCTACCTGGCGCTGGTGGTGGTGATGACCCTGAGCGTCGGGCTGGTGTATCTGGCCATGGGCGTGTTCCGGCTCGGCTTCATCGCCAACTTTCTGTCGCTGCCGGCGGGCGATTATCCGACGATCATCCGCGACGCCGCTGGTCTGGCACTGGTGAGCTTCACCAGCGGCATCCTGACTGCAAAGAGCTTCGCCCAGCGCAACGGCTACGATATCGACGCCAATCGGGAGCTGTATGGCTTCGGCGCCAGCAACATCGCCTCGGGCCTGGCCCAGGGCTTTCCGGTCACCGGCGCCGATTCCCGCACCGCCATCAACAACGCCATGGGCGGCCATACTCAGGTGGTCGGTGTCGTCGCCGGCATCGCCATGCTGCTGGTGCTGTTCTTCCTCACGGAGCCGCTGGCCTTTGTCCCCAACACGGCCCTGGCGGCGGTGATCATCGTCTCCTCCGTCGGCCTGATCGACCTCGCCACCCTTGGTGAGTTGTATGCGATGAGCCGCATTGAGCTCGGCTTTTCGGTGGGCACCACCATCGGCGTGCTGGTGCTTGGCGTGCTGCCCGGCGTGCTGCTCGCGATCGTCCTGTCGCTGGTTCTGATGTTGATGCTTGCCTCCAAGCCCACCGTCTCGGTGCTGGGTAAGGTGCCGGGCATGAAGGGCCGCCACGACCTGAAGGACTATCCGGAGGCCCGCACCACGCCTGGCCTGTTGTTGTTCCGGTTCAGCGCTAACCTGTTGTTCTACAACGTGGACTACTTCAAGAGCTGTTTGCTCGCGGCCATCGACGCCGCGGAGACACCGGTGGAATGGGTCGTGGTGGACGCGAGCCCCATCAACGTGATCGATAGCACGGCGCTCAAGAAGGTCGAGGAACTGATCGAGTCACTGGAAGCCCGCGGCATCACGGTCGCCGTGGCTGCGCGCCGGCATGCCATTGGGCGCCTGTTCGACGAGAGCTGGCTGAATGCCCGCCGGGAGCTGACGGCCAAGTCCACCTATCCAACGCTCGCGTCCGCGGCGAAGGCGTTTGAGCGGCGCGGTCGAGCCTAGCGAAGCGAAACCCGGGGCTAGGGTCGCTGACCGGCGCCGTGCCTGTCCGCTAGACTCCCGCCGACCCGTCGCCGCTTCTTCAAACGCCCGCCGCAGCGCAAGGGCCAGCCCCAAGAGCCAACACCCTGATGACCCACGAATTCGACGGCTTCGTCTCCTTCACGACGGACCGCGCTGGCGGGGCATCTGCGCGCTCAATCGCTCGGTCTTGCGGGGAACACCCACGCGATCATGCCCTTTCGCAAGAGTTCGGCACGGGGTGGTAATCCCGCGTCGCCCGTGCGTCCGGGTCAGCGCTCGGACGGAACGGACGTCTTCAGGAGGCTCCTCCAGCCGTTGTGCACCACGCCGAGCAGCAGCGCCGTGGATAGGCCGAGCAGTAGCACACCGTTGAGGGCCTCGATGCCGGTCAGCAGCCGCCACTGCGCGGACTCCAGCACGATGTCGCCGTAGCCCAGGGTGGTGAAGGTGACCGCGGAGAAGTAAACGGCGGTCTCGAAGTCCCGGATCGGCGATACGGGCTCGAGCAGCAGGTAGGCGCCGGCCCAGATCAGGATCTGTATCCAGTGCAGCAGGACCAAGCCCATCGAGGCGATGGCGAGCGCGAGGCCCGCGTGCCGCGGCCGCACGTAGCCCTGTTCGTCGATGTATTGCCGCGCGAGCAGTTGCACGAGGGACGTGGCGCCGAAGGCGTGGATCAGGACGGTCAGGACGACCAGCGCGGCGCCGATCAGCAGCGGAAGGAGCATGGCGAACCCAGTTGGTGGAAATGGCTGAGGCGCCATTGTGGACCGGAATCGGGTCTTGGCCCGGGTAACTCCTTGTGCGCTGGCCCGTCGAGGTCCTCGAGCGGGCTCCTCGGCTCATCGCCCGTTGCTTGGCGCGCCGGCGAGCGGATGCGGGACCGGGGGCGGGATTTCTGGCATGCTCTCCTTGCATCCTCCGGCGCGGATCGGCCCCGCCCATCCCGCCGCTGGTCTCAGCAACAATTGGAGCGCGAACACATGTCGAACGAGGGCTATCACGAGCCGATCGAAGAGCTGTCTGACGAGACGCGGGACATGCACCGCGCCATTGTCTCGCTGATGGAAGAGCTGGAAGCCGTGGACTGGTACAACCAGCGGGTCGACGCTTGCAAGGACAACGAGCTGAAGGCGATCCTCGCCCACAACCGTGACGAGGAGAAGGAACACGCGGCCATGGTCATGGAGTGGATTCGCCGCAAGGACCCGACCTTCGATAGCGAGCTGAAGGACTACCTGTTCACGGATAAGCCGATCGCCCACGAGAAGGGCGCGCACTGACCCCCCTCGGCCACAGGGGCGCATGCGGTGCGTGTGTCCAGTCGAGGTAACCAGTGGCGATGGCCCGCGTCGCCTTGCCGGCACCCGAGTGACACCGACCCGAGGGTTCGATCATGGCCGATTTCCATCAGGAACCGCAGATCACGACGCTGCACGCGCTCTACGAGGCCTTCGACAGGGAGGGCTACCTGACCAACCTGGAGCGGCGTCTGGAGCACCATGCGCGGCACGAGCACATCGCGCTGCTGCTGCCGTCTCTTTACAGCGAAATGGGCAACGCCGGTGTGCTCGATCGCATCCTCGATCGTATTGCCGAGGTCCGCTATCTGAAGTCCGTCGTCGTCGCCCTGGGCGGCGCGCCCGAGGAGGCGCAGTTCCGCGAGGCCCAGGCCTATTTCGGCCGCCTGGCCTCGGAGCATTGCGAGGTCCGCGTGGTCTGGATCGACGGACCCCGCATTCAGGCCCTGCTGGCGGAGATGCAGGAGCGGGAGATCTCCACCGGCGAGCAGGGCAAGGGTCAGTCGGTGTGGGTGACGCTGGGTTACCTGTTCGCGCGCGATCAGGCCAATATCATCGCGCTGCACGACTGCGACATCGTCACCTACAGCCGCACCATGCTGGGACGGCTAATCGAGCCGGTGGCCAACCCCAACAACGACTTCCAATTCTGCAAGGGCTACTACGCGCGCATCTCGCCCACCGAACACAGCATGAAGGGCCGGGTGACGCGGCTGTTCGTGACGCCCTTCGTCGATACCCTGTCGCACATCATGTGTCAGCAGCGGATGCCGCAGCTGCAGCAGTTCTTCGACTACCACCGCGGCTTCAAATACCCGCTGGCGGGGGAGTTTTGCTTCACGTCCGATCTGGCCCGAGGGCTCAATATTGCCTATGACTGGGGTCTGGAGGTCGCGACCCTGTCGCAGGTCTATGACCAACTGACGCGCCGCCAGGTGGCGCAGATCGACCTGGCCCCGAACTACGAGCACAAGCACCAGGAGCTCTCGCCGGATGACACCAGCAGGGGCTTGCACCGCATGGTGGTGGACATCGCCAAGTTCTATCTCACCTACATGCGCTCCCACGGCGTGCCGCTGGACGACTCCTACGTCGATATGCTGCTGCACACCTACTACCAGACGGCGCTCAAGTACATCCGTAAGTACAGTTACGACGCCGACGTCAACGACCTTCGCTTCGATCTGTACGCCGAAGAGTCTGCCGCGAGCCACTTCCGTGGCTTCCTCTGGGACGCCTGGATGCAGAGCAAGGGGCCGCAGGAGGCGAAGCTCATCCCGTCCTGGAACCGCGTCGCCTACACCTTCCCGGAGGCGTACGATCGGCTGCGCAATGCCGTGGAGGAGGACAACGCGGCCTAGGGAGATGCCGATTATTGGCCATCCAAGGCCAAAATCGGCGTGGGAAGCGAGAAGCTTAGGTTTAGCTTCCCTTCATTTTCAGCGCCTGACTCTGAACAGGTCGGCGCCAAAAATGGCGGGGCATCCTGCCCCGCAGGGGAAGCGCTGATGAATCAGCGCTTCCCCTGCGCCTGCGTTCCGAGCCCGCGCAAGCATAACCACTCGGGCCGTCATGTTTTGCTGTCATGGCCGTGGCGGCGCGGGTATCCTGTGGGGTCAGGGCCGGTGAGGCCCAGCAAGCGTACCGGGGCACCACGACCCGGTGCCGTGCCGTTCAGTCGACTTCCGCAACCCTGAGGAGAGTGCTCGTGCCCGCTGTCGAACAATCACTCGATCGTAAGCGCTTCCTGCTCTACCAACTGCCGTATCTGCTGCTGTACGCCGTCGCCATCGTGCTCGTGGCCATGACCGCCCACAATGCCGCCGAAATGAACGGCTACTGGCAGATGTTCATTCCGCTGGTGGCCCTGGTCTCGATCCTCGGCGGCTGGCGCTGGGCCGAGCCCACCAGCGGCGCCAAGTGGGTCTATGTCCTTCGGCAGGTGTTGCACTGGGGCGCCGTCGTCCTGGTCATCCAGCTCCTTTTCGCGCACGCGGTGCAGGACTTCCTCAACGACGAACAGGATGCCTTCGTGAGCATCTATCTGGTCGGACTGGCGGCGATCCTCTCGGGACTGTATCTGGACTGGAAGATGGCCCTGTTCGGCATCTTTCTGGTCCTGAGCGGTGTCGGCCTGGCCTGGCTCAACGACAACTACATGCTGCTGCTGGTGGTGGTTGGAGGCGGCGGTCTCCTGGCCATCGTGGTGTCGCTGACCATTCGCGGGCGTCTGCTGAAGCTCAGGGGTGCTGACGCCGACTGACCTGATGCAGAAGACGTGACGCCCAAAAAAGGCGGCGCCGGTGGCGCCGCCGGAAGGACCGCATCCCTTGGGGGGATACCGGGGTTGCGGTGATGAAGCCGGTCAAGATGAGCCGGGCACCCCATTCGAGGTGGCCCTTTTCTACCGGCCCGATGACTACCAGTCGCGCCCGCCGTGGCGCGGTCCACCGCCGCGGCGCTCGCGCATCTGCTCCAGCTCGTCGAGCTGCTCCTCGGTGAGCACCGCGGCGATGCGCTCACGCATCTCGCCGGGTGCCAGCCCCGGCTCCGCGCGCTGTTCCTCCATGATGGTCTGCACCTGCGCGCGCTGTGCGTCGGTCAGATCCAGGCGCTTGGCCATGCGGTCCAGCCGCTTCTCCAGTCGACCCTGACGGTGCTCGTCGCGCAGCGCCCGCTGCTCCTCGGTCAGCACGGCGTCGATCTGCTCGCGCAGGGCCTCGCGGTCGCGCTGCCGCGTCACTGCCTGTTCCTCGAAGAGGTCGCGAATCTGCTCCTGTTGGGCCTCGGTCAGGTCCAGCTGCTCGGCCATCCATTCCACGCGGGTCTCGGCCCGATCGGGGTCGCACATGCCGCCCGGCGGCTTGGCGAGGGCGTTCGCGCCGACCGTGCCGAGTGCGAGGGCCATGGCGGCGGCGATGGAATACGGTACTGAGTGGGTCTTGAACATAGTCGTCTCCGCTTGTCTGTTGTCGGTTCATGGCCGTCGGCGGTCGGTGCCGCTCGCCGCGTCCATGGTGTGCAGATTAGCGGGGCAACTTGCAGCGTCCGGGCAGGCATCGCGCAAAGATGGTGTAACGCGGCCGCCGGGTGGCGGCGTCGGGTTCGGCGTCAATTCCGATCGGCGTGATCACCCGTGTCCTCATAGCGATAGCCGACACCGTAGACGGAGTGGATGAGCTCCTGCTCGGGCGGCAGGATCTCGGCCAGCCGCCGTCGCAGCTTCTTCACGTGACTGTCGATGGTGCGGTCCGATACGACGCGGTGGTCGTCGTAGATCTTGTCCATCAGCTGGCCGCGCGACAGGATCTTGGCGGGGGCTCGGTGGAGCGCGCGCAGCAAGGCGAACTCGACGGCGGTGAGCTGAATCTCGCCGCCACTCGCGCGCACCCGTAGGCTGTCGTCGTCGAGTTGCAGTGGCCCCTCGGGCACCGGCTCCCGCCGCTGGCCGCGCCGCAGCACGGCCTTGACTCGCGCCACCACTTCACGCGGGCTGTAGGGCTTGCAGACGTAGTCATCGGCGCCGAGTTCCAGGCCCAGCAGGCGGTCGATCTCCTCTACCCGAGCCGTCGTCATGATGATGGGCAGGTCCGAAAAGGTCCGCACCTGTCGACAGATCTCGATCCCGTCCGTGCCGGGTAGCATCAGGTCCAGCAGCACCAGCGCCGGGGTGTTGGCGCGAATCCAGTCCACGGCGCCGTCGCCCCGGTTCAGGCAGTGCGTGCGATAGTCCGCGGCCTTCAAGTAGTCGGCCAGCAGGGACGCAAGCCGCGTCTCGTCCTCGATGATCAGGATGCAATCGCTCATGGCTGTTTCTCTTGGTGGGGTCCAATGGAGTCGTTTCCGCACAGCTCCACGACGACGCGCAGCCCGCCGAGGGATGACGGCGCCGCGGAAATCCGCCCGCCGTGCGCTTGCACGATGTTGCGCGCGATGGCGAGCCCGAGTCCGGCGCCGCCGGTGACGCGGCTGCGTGAGGCGTCGACCCGGTACAGGCGCTCGAAGAGCCTCCCGAGGTCCGCCTCTGGCACGCCGGGGGCGCTGTCCTCGAATGTGATGCTGAGCGGGCTGCCGGGCCTGGACAGCGTGATGCGGAGTTCACCGCCGCGGTCCGTGTAGGCGAGGGTGTTGCGCAGCAGGTTGCGGAAGAGTTGCGACAAACGCTGGGCATCGCCGTTGATCTGCCAGTGCTTGCCCGGGAGATCGCTGAGGTCGGCCGCGCCGTCGGTTTGCAGCCGAATCCGGAGTCCGGCTTCCTCGAAGGCCCTGCCGAACGACGCCAGTTCGTCGCGTAGCATCTCCGCGACGTCGACGGGTGCCTTGCGGTAGCTCAGGGCGCCGAGGTCGGTCATCGACAGCTCGTAGAGGTCGTCCACCAGGCGCCCGAGCCGCAGCAGATCTGCGTGCATGTGCTCGAGGGCGGCCTGATCCAGCGGACGCACGCCGTCCTGCATGGCCTCGGTGTCCGCGCGCAGCAGCGACAGCGGCGTGCGTAACTCGTGGGAGATGTCCGCGACCCATTGCCGGCGCGCCTGTTCCGTCTGGCCCAGCGTCTCGGCCAACGCGTTCAGATCGCGTCCTAGGCGGCCCAGCTCGTCTCGGCCCGTGACCTCGGCCCGCGCGTCGTAGTCGCCGGCGGCGAGCCGTCGTGCGGTGTGCTGGAACTCCCGCACCGGACGCGTGAGCCGCTTCGATAGCGGAAAGGCGAGCAGGGCGCCGAGTAGGGCGACGCCGATCACGATCAGCCACAGTGCGCTGCTCTGTCGCTCACGGAAGCGCATCTCCGGGCGTTCCATGATGGACGGCCCCGGCAGGACGGCGAGGGTGCCGATGCGTGTGCCGCCGTCCAACAGCGGCCGCCGTTCGGCGTCCGCGAGCAGCGTGGGTCGGCCGTAGACGATATCGCCATCGGCGTCCAGCAACATGAGCCGCAGTGCCAGGGTGCGGGGCCGTTCGCCGGCCTGCATGTGTGCCAGTGCCTGGCGTGGTGGCCAACTGTTCGGCTCCCGGGGTTCGCGACGCAAGGCCTCTCGCAGCCAGGGCGGCGGCGGGCGGTATCCGCCGTGCAGGTGTCGATCCGGGGAGCGGATCTGCTCCCTATGTTCCTGTGCGTGCCGCGGACCGTGCCACCCTTTCTCGGGTGTGGGATAGCTCGGTGGGCCGGCCAGCGCCTGGAGCCAGAGTATTCGGTTCTCCGCGAGTTGCTGCCAGTCGCCGTCGATCTGGTGAAGACGGCGCAGTCGCGCGGAGATGATGTCGAGGCGTTCGTCCTGACGCTCGGCGACCAGGCGCTGCAGACCGTGCATGAAGGTCCAGCGCACGAAGGCGTGCGATACGACGATGGTCAGCAGGCTGACGCACAGCAGCGTCAGGAACAGCTTGGCGCGGAGCGATAGGGTCATGGGCGGCCCCGGTGGGCTTTCGCGACATTGTGCCCGCAAAGCTTGCAGTAAAGATGCAAGCCCATCGCCGCAGAGACCGCGCCACTGCCGGAATACGGCGCGTCGCGTCTACCGAAGCACCGGACTAATCCGTTCTCGAGGTCGCCTCAATCACGCCAGGGCAGGTGCCTAGGGTGAGCGCGCGCCTTCAGCTGCCGAACAGTCGCGCCCCGAGTCGCCCGACCACCTGCCCGTCGCCATGGTCGACCCAGATACCTGGCCAACGTGCTGACCTTCCGGTCACCAGGCCCAGGCCAGCGGTGTCGGCGTCAGACCATGACGCCCGGTGAGAAGCTGTAGCTGTCGATGATGTTGACGTAGTTGGCGCGCTCGAACTCGGCCGGGTTCGGCGCGGCCAGGGCGCTGACGCGGCCGCGGAAGTCGGCGACGGACTCGAAGCTCTGCTCCTCCATCCACTGCTCGATGCCCTTGAGGATGACGCCTGTCTGGCCGGCGCCGTTCTTGAGCAGGGTGCTGCACAGGTGCACGACGTCGGCGCCGGCGAGCAGAAGCTTGATGGCGTCTTCCGTGGTGTGGATGCCGCCGGTGGCACCGAGGGACAGACCGTCGACGCGCCCGTACAGGATCGCGATCCAGCGCATGGCGAGTAGGGCTTCGGCGGAGGTGGACGGGTGCAGGCTGGGCTGCAGCCGCAGGCTGTCGATGTTGATGTCCGGCTGGTAGAAGCGGTTGAACAGGCTGACGCCGTCGGCGCCTGCGCCCGCGACGCGCTGCACCATGTTGGCTACCGAGCTGAAGCTCGGCGAGAGCTTCATGTTGATGGGAATGGAGATGGCATTCTTGAGCGTGCGGAGGATCTCCAGGTAGCGCTCTTCGACCGTGTTGCCGTCCTGGTCGATGTCGGCGGCGACGTAGTAGACGTTGAGCTCCAGGGCGTCGGCACCGGCCTGCTCCAGCTCGCGGCCGTGTTCCACCCAGCCGGATGGGGTGACGCCGTTGAGGCTGGCGATGACGGGGATGTCCAGCGCCTCCTTCAGCTGCCGCAGGTTCTCAAGATAGGGCTCCGGGCCGGTGCTGAAGTCCTCGAAGTCCGGCAGGAAGCCGTCTTCGGCCTCGGCGAAACCGGTGTCCTGCTGGTTCAGGAAGCGGTTCACCGTCTCGGTCTCGGCGGTGATGGCCTCCTCGAACAGGGAGTACATGATGATGGCCGCGGCGCCGGCGTCCTCCAGCTTCTTGGACTGGTCGAGGCTCTTCGATAGCGGCGATGCAGAGGGCACGATGGGGTTCTTGAGCTCGAGGCCGAGGTATTGAGTGGTCAGGTCCATGGTGGGCTCCGGGATTCTGTCTGGCTTGTAGGCTTGTAGGTTGGGCCGCGGCACGAGGCCCAACGGTGCGCATGCAATCGGGGCTGACGTCGGGCCGAGCTTCGCTCGGCCCGACCTACGGCGGGGACTAGCTCTCGCTCTTCTCCACCGGCTTGTCGGCCTTCTGCCAGGCGAGGTGCGCAAGCTGCTCGTAGAGCGAGTATTTGCTCTCCACGTGCTTCTGCGCCAGTTTCAGGAAGCGCTCGGCATCGTCCGGATGGGTGCGGTTGAGCACGCTGAAGCGCGTTTCGCTGGCCAGGTAGTCCCGGTACGGGATGCTCGGCGCCTTGCTGTCCATGCGCAGCGGGTTGTCGCCGGCTTCAGTCTTGCGCGGATCATAGCGGAACAGGGGCCAGTGACCGGAGTTCACGGCCATGTCCTGCTGGCGCAGGTTGTTCGACATGTCCACGCCGTGGGCGATGCAGGGCGAGTAGCAGATGATCAGCGACGGGCCGTCATAGGACTCCGCCTCCAGGAAGGCGCGTACGGTCTGAACGTCCTTGGCGCCGAAGGCGACCTGGGCGACGTAGACGTTCTCGTAGGCGATGGCCATCATGGCCAGGTCCTTCTTGAAGGTCGGCTTGCCGGCGGCGGAGAACTTGGCCACCGCGCCCATGGGCGTCGCCTTGGAGGTCTGGCCGCCGGTGTTGGAATACACTTCCGTGTCCAGCACCAGCAGGTTCACGTTGCGACCGCTGGCCAGCACGTGGTCGACACCGCCGTAGCCGATGTCGTAGGCCCAGCCGTCACCGCCGACGATCCAGACGCTACGCTTGACCAGCTGCTCGCAGACGCCGAGCAGCGTGCGGGCCTCCGGCGTGTCGATGGTCGCGAGCTTGTCCTTGAGTGCAGCGACGCGCTCGCGCTGCTCGAAGATGCCGGCCTCGGTGGACTGGTCGGCACCGAGCAGGCCGTCGGCCAGGTCGCCGCCGATCTTGTCCGCCAGCAGCGCGACATACTCCTGTGCCTGCTCGGTCTGCTTGTCGACGGCCAGCCTCAAGCCCAGGCCGAACTCCGCGGTGTCCTCGAACAGGGAGTTGTTCCAGGTCGGTCCGCGGCCGTGCGGGTCCGTGGTGTAGGGCGTGGTGGGCAGGTTGCCGCCATAGATGCTGGAACAGCCGGTGGCGTTGCCCATCAGCATGCGGTCGCCGAACAGCTGCGTTGCGAGCTTCACGTAGGGCGTCTCGCCGCAGCCGACGCAGGCGCCGGAGAACTCGAACAGCGGCTGCATCATCATGGCGTGCTTGATCTTGGTGCCGTCGAGCTTGGTACGGTCGTATTCCGGCAGGGACAGGAAGAAGTCCCAGTTCGGCTGCTCGATGCTATGGCGCTCCTCGGCCGGCAGCATGTTCAGTGCCTTGCGCTTGGGGTCCTTGCGATCGCGGATCGGGCAGACCTCCACGCACAGGCCGCAGCCGGTGCAGTCGTCCGGTGCCACCTGATAGGTGACGCGGTGGTCGCTCGGGAAGTCCTTGCCCTTGATGGGCATGCTCTGGAAGCTCTCCGGCGCATCTTCGGTAAGAGCGGCCGGGTACACCTTGGCGCGGATGGCCGCATGCGGGCACACCAACGGGCACTTGCCGCACTGGGTGCAGAGGTCGTCCTCCCACTTCGGCAGCTCCAGCGCAATATTGCGCTTCTCGAACTGGGTGGTGCCGGTGGGCCAGGTGCCGTCCGGCGGCATCAGGCTCACGGGTAGCTCGTTGCCGCGCCCGGCGATGAGCGTCGCGGTGACCCGCTGCACGAAGTCCGGCGCATCGGCCGGCACCACCGGCGGCCGCTCGAAGGTGCTGGTGGCCTGGCCCGGCACCGGCACCTCGTGCAGGCCTTCCAAAGTCGCGTCGATCGCGGCGTAGTTGCGGTCCAGCAGCTTCTGGCCCTTCTTGCCGTAGGTCTTCTCCACCGCGTGCTTGATGTGCGCGATGGCTTCGTCCTTCGGCAGGATGCCGGAGATGGCGAAGAAGCAGGTCTGCATGATGGTGTTGATGCGCCGGCCCATGCCCGTCTTCTCGGCGATGTCGTAGGCATCGACGACGAAGAACTTGAGCTCCTTGTCCAGGATCTGCTGCTGCATGGAATTCGGCAGGTCGTCCCAGACCTTGTCGGTCGGCGTCGCCGAATTGAGCAGGAAAGTGCCGCCGGTCTTCGCCTTCGCCAGCATGTCGTAGCGGGTCAGGAAGGTGGGCTGGTGGCAGGCGACGAAGCTTGCCTCGTTGTCGCCGATGAGGTAGGTGCTGTTGATCTGGTGCGGGCCGAAGCGCAGGTGCGAGATGGTCACGGCACCGGCCTTCTTGGAGTCGTACTCGAAGTAGCCCTGGCCGAAGTTCGGCGTTTCCTCGGAGATGATCTTGATGCTGTTCTTGTTGGCCGATACGGTGCCGTCGGAGCCCAGGCCGTAGAACACGCACTCAGTCACCTCGGGGGTCTCGGGCTTGAAGCTCGGGTCCCAGTCCAGGCTGGTGTGGCTGACGTCGTCGATGATGCCCATGGTGAACTTGTTCTTCGGGCTGTCCTTGGCCAGCTCGTCGAAGATGGACTTGACCATGGCCGGCGTGAACTCCTTGGACGAGAGTCCGTAGCGCCCGCCGATCACCCGCGGCATGGCTGCCATGCTGCCGTCGGCGACGGCCTCCGCCATGGCCGTGACCACGTCCTGGTACATCGGCTCGCCGTTGGCGCCGGGCTCCTTGCAACGATCCAGCACGGCGATCTTCTGGGCAGTGACGGGCAGCGCCGCGAACAGGTGCTTGGGCGCGAAGGGCCGGAACAGCCGCACCTTGATCATGCCGACCTTCTCGCCTTGGGCGGCGAGGTGCTCGACGGCCTCTTGCGCGGCGCCGATGGCGGACCCCATCAGCATGATGACGCGCTCGGCGTCGGGTGCGCCGACGTACTCGAACAGCTTGTACTGCCGTCCGGTGAGTCCCGCGAGCTTGTCCATCTGCGCCTGCAGGATGTCCGGCACCGCGGCGTAGAAGGGGTTCACCGTCTCGCGGCCCTGGAAGTAGACGTCCGGGTTCTGCGAGGTGCCGCGGATGATCGGGTGATCCGGGTTCATGGCGCGCTGGCGGTGCGCGCTGACCAGATCCTCGTTGATCATGGCGCGGATGGTCTCGATCGGTAGCTTGTCGATCTTAACCACCTCATGCGAGGAGCGGAAGCCGTCGAAAAAGTGCAGGAAGGGCACCCGGCTCTCCAGCGAGGTTGCCTGGGCGATGAGCGCGAAGTCCATGATCTCCTGCACGGTGGCGGAGCAGAACATGGCGTAGCCGGTGGAGCGCACGGACATGACGTCCGAGTGGTCGCCGAAGATGGACAGCCCCTGCGCCGCCAACGAGCGCGCCGACACATGCAACACCGTCGGCGTCAGTTCGCCGGCGACCTTGTACATGGTCGGGATCATCAGCAGCAGACCCTGGGAGGCGGTGAAGGTGGTCGACAGTGAGCCCGCCTGCAGCGCGCCGTGCAGCGCGGCGACGGCGCCGGCCTCGCTTTGCATCTCGACCACGTCCGGAACGGTCCCCCAGAGGTTCTTCTGCCCGAGCGCCGACCATTCGTCCGACCACTCGCCCATCGGGGATGCTGGGGTAATGGGGTAGATCGCGATGACCTCGTTGGTGAGGTGTGCGACGTAGGCGGCGGCTTCGTTGCCGTCTAGGGTGACCATTTGCTGCGTCATGGCTTGATCTCGGGGGGGTTGGTGATGCGTAGGTGTGATGCTAGGCGTTGTAACCTGTCGGGGCGCCTTCAAGCGGGTTCGGATGGTCCGCTGGTCGGTCCGGTCATCAGCTGGGTTGCAGGCTTGTGTTGCAGGTTCGGCTCGCGCAGACGCACGCGACCGGCTTCGGGTAAACGGGGCCGGATCGGATGCGACGCGTGCTGTTCGACAGCCCACTATATCCCCAATAGTCGTGTGGTCCACTGCCCCACGTCCAAAGCTGGACGAGAAACGCCCGTACGCATGACTCGCGTCAGTGCCCGGTCGTCTTGGCGAATGCAGACCATTGGTCGGGCGGGTTTGGTTACACTTGCGCGTTGGATATCCGTCATTTGCGCCGGAGAGGCCCGCGCATGGCCGCCATTCCCCAAGACCTCTCGATCACTTTGCGCGGCATGCTCGAGGACGACCTGCCGGCCGTGCTGGTGTGTGAGCGCGCGGCCTACGCCTCGCCCTGGACCGAGGGCATTTTCCGCGACTGCCTGCGGGTGCGCTACGACTGCCTGGTGGCCGATTCCAATGAGATGATCGTCGGCCACAGCATCATCTCCGTCGCCGCCGGCGAGTGCCACGTGCTGAACCTCTGCGTGCACCCGCTGTTCCAGCGCCTCGGCATCGGCCGGCGCATGCTGCGGCGGGTGCTGGCGCTCGCGCGCCGACGGCAGGCGGACTCCGCCTTCCTGGAGGTGCGCGTCTCCAACACCGGCGCCGTTAGTCTCTATCAGGACGAGGGCTTCGACGTCATCGGCGTGCGCAAGGGCTATTACCCCAGCGCCGACGCCAATCCGAATCGGCGCGAGGATGCGCTGATGATGGGTCGGGCGCTTTGAGGGGACGTTGAAAAATTGTCGTCCTGGCAGTTTTTCAAGACGCGAAGCGAAAACGCGGTTTCCGCTTCGCTCCATTGTTCAAGCGCTTGGGCGCTTGAACAATGGCGGGGCATCCTGCCCCGCACGGGCACCTCGAATACTTCGAGGTGCCCCCAAGGAATTGCTGAGTTCTCGGTGGTTGCCCCGCGAGGCAGGATGCCCTGCCGGATTGGGCCACGGATGGCCCATCATCCGCATCTCCCTAAGACGCAAGCTTTCGGCGATTCCACCAGCGTGCTGGCCTCGGGAGTCGATCACCGTACAGGGCCAGGTTTTCGTTTCGGTCCGCCCTGGCTCGGCTGGAAATACGCGCCGTCTGGGATCGGCATTGGCCTGAAGCCGAATGCGTGGAAGAAATCGCGCTCAGGGTGGCGCTTATAGGGCGTGCAAACGTCTCCAAACCGAGCATGACCGAGGCAAAAAACCGAACCACAACGCTTGTCGGGCAACCGCTTCTGATACGCCTTCAGTTCATCAGCTGGTTGACGAATAATGTATCCATTCTTCGCCCACTTCGCGGACGCAGTCCAAATCGTTTGCCGCGGCTTTCCCTTATAATGAGCTGGATTGCTCGACCTGTCGAATCCGGCGACATAGACGTCGCCAGCTGCGAGTGGATTGACCATAAGCGGGTGGACAGGCACGAAGCCGAAGGTTGTAAATCCGACAATCGTCCGACCAGGAAGTACTCGTGAGAGCATCCCCAACAGCTTGTCTCCCGCACGACCGCGAGCAGCGACGCAGCTGAAAAAGATCAGCCATCCTGAAGGCGCCAGATAGCTCTTCAATTTCTGCAGGTCCTTTGCGTAGTACTGCCTGTTCGCCACGGTGAGATCCTTGGCGCCGGGAATATACTTGCCCGTCAACTGAACCAGCCCGGCGGCGTCACCGTGAGCGACAATTCCCAGTCTATCCACGCCTCCCGGGCCTATTTTCTTATCTTTCATCTGCTCGACGAGGTTGCCGAGACTACTGAAGTTGATGCACGTCGTCCAACCATTGGCCGGCAGCCAGCGTGCGTTGAACTTCGGTCCACCCCCCCAGACGTTATCACCCATCAGAATGACACCTTGTTAGGCAGCGGAAGGAGATAAAGGATAGGTGAATGCATGGGGCCTACCTGCCCCGACAAGCATCCCTGTCCCAGTCGCCGCAATCGCACTGCTGCGGCACCGCTGGCCCTTTTGTGTGGCCACGAAGAACACAGGGCTCGTGATCTGGAGGCTATTCGGCACCGCGCCCAGCCCCTCGATAGCCGATCCTGGCCTCGAGCAAGACTGGGGGACTGGTCACTCGGCGGCCGATCCGTCAGAGAGCCGGTAGGCCTTCTCCGCGCTTCGATGGAACAGCGACGCGCGTTCGTCTTGGGACAACTCGGAGCTCAACGCCTCGAACGCCGACCATACCGCAGCATACGTCGATGAGAGTTGCTCCGGCGGGAAATTGCTGCCGAACATGCAGCGCTCAGCTCCAAAGGCTTCCAACACCTCGAACACCAATGGCCGCAGGCGGTCAACGCTCCAGTCGGGGTCGGCTTGAGACAGGCCGGAGATCTTCATGAAGGTATTCGGAAGGGCCGCGAGCTCACGGACTCCCCGGACCCAGGGTTCGTATGCGTCCGCGTCCCTGGCAATCGGCGAACCCAGGTGATCGATCACAACGGGTACACCTGGATGCCCGGCAATAAACGCGGCGAATGCGCTGAGCTGCCAATGCCAACAGGTCAGGTCGAAGCTCGCCCCGACCCGGCCCAGCGCATCGAATCCGCTGCGCCAGGCTGAGCTGCTCAGCAGATCCTCCTCCAGAATGTCCGGGCGAGGCGACGGCTGCTGCCACCACAGCTCTTGCCGAATCCCGCGGAACACCGGGAACCGGGCGTGCTGCTCGAGGACGCGATCGACGTCGTCACGAGCGAGGTCCGCATAGGCGACAAACCCGGCCAGACGGGCGCCTTCCGGGTTGCTGTCAACGATACTCTGAATCCACTCTGTCTCCCGTACCGGATCCGCGCAATGATCGACCTCGGCCTGGACGGCGACGAACGCTGTATTGGCATCGTCCGCGTCGGCGATCGCGTCAGCAAGTAGGTAGGTGTCCGGCAGGTCGGGGAAGGCGCCCTGCTGAAACCAAGGGTAGTGAAAGCCCTGTGTATCCCAGAGGTGCAGATGGGCGTCGATCCTTTTCATTCGGTCACCGAGCCGACTGGCGTTGTCAACCGTTAGGCGCACCAGCATAGCCCGGCCCATGTGCTCAGTCGATCGTTGGTTCGCCAGATACCAATCGCGCGACCGAGGCCGGTTGCTCAATCGGAGGCCAGTGGGAATCATCGGTTGCGGTTACGCCGGCCGCGACGCGAACGCGTGCCCACGCATAGCCCCAGTCGATCCGTTCCTGCTCCAGCCTGACTTGCTCTCCCCAGCGGCCACTCTGCAGGCCCTCGAAGACCGCCTGTTCGTCGGGCGTCAGACGCTCCAGCGGGCCGCTGGCGGGCTTGTCCTCTCGCTGCCAGAGGTCGCGATGCCTGAGCAGGGTGTCGGCGTCCATCAGCAGGGAGCCGGCGTCGGGGAGGTAGCCCCGCAGGCGGTTGAGGATGGCGAAGCCATGGGTGTCGAGGTCGCCCCAGTAGTGGATGGGCACGCCTTGCAGCCAGGGGATGGCGCCGAAGGCCTCGACGGCGTAGCCGCGGGCCATGAAGCACAAGCAGTCGGGGAGGTCGGCGAAGGCGAGTCCGGTGGCGAGGTTCTCGACGACGAAGACCCGCTTGGGCGCCAGCGACGCCGCTCCAATCTGCTCCACCGGTGCGCTGAGATCGCCGAGGCCGCCGACCCGGGCGCGCAGCCGCGGGTCGAGGAGGCGCAGGCGCACCAGGTCCGGGGCGCGGCGCAGGCCGGCGAGGCGGTGCAGATCGCCTTCACCGCGGGCCGGGTCTGGAGCTGAAGCCGAGGCTGGGGCCGGCACGCGCTGGGACAGCAGGTCGACGAGACGGCCGCGGTTGGCACCGATCCACTTGGTGTCGATGCCGGGGATGGGCAGTTGGCGGACGTAGAGCCCGGAGTCGGGGTGGGCCAGTAGCCAGCGCAGCACGGCGAGCAGGCGCTGCAGTTCGACGTCCGGCACGGAAGCGAGCCAGTCGAACAGGCGGGCCAGTTTGGGCTCGACCGTCGGGGCCTCGTCGCCGCCGCCCGGTGCGGCGGTGGTGGGTGATGGGGCGGCCGCCGGCCGCAGCAGGGCGCGAATGGCCGCGGCCCGCCCGCTGGCCGTCGCCCAGCGCTCCTGCTGCCCGAGCCACAGTGCGACCTGCTCCGGCGCAGTGAGGGTCAGCCGCTCCGGCAGGCGCTGCCGGCCCAGGCCGGGCCACTGGCGTTCGGTCCAGGTCAGCTCGCCGGGGCGCTCCGGGTCGGCGTCGGCAGCGACCCAGCCTTCGATCCAGCTGCGCAGGCCGGCGGGGTCGCGGGCCGCCTCGCGCTCGGTGGGCGGATGCAGCAGGATCGGCAAGGGCCAACTCCCCTCGCCGTCGAGCCAGCGGCGGTGACCGGCCTGCCAGCGCCGGCGCAACAGCGCGGTGACGGCGTCCGGGTCAAGTTGTGCGGTGGGCATTGCCGGGGCTTGATCAGCGGGCCGGTCGGTAGAGGACCAATGGCGGCATCCACCGTGCCTTACTCCGACGTTGGTGGACGGCGCTTCGCTTGTCCACCCTACGAATCCCGCAGCGGATGCTGGCCGGAACGACAGTCAATACCATCGCCGTTGTTGTAGATCGGGTTGGGGCTGAAGGTGCCGCCCGGCCTCGTTCCGGGCGGGTCGGTCCAGTCCGAGCGATTTGCCACCGGCGTCGGCGCCGACCGGTCGCTCGGCTCCGCGGGCGGTGGGTTCGGCTGCGACCGACGCTCGCGCTCCGGCAACGCCAGCCGCTGGCGGGTCTGGTCGTATTCGATCTGCAGGGTGGTGGAGTGCTTGCGATCGCGGATATCGACGAAGCAGGCACCGCCGATGAAGGGCTCCAGGGTCATGACGGACTTGAGCGGGGTGGCGACGATCATCTGGAAGCCGAAGCGCTCGAAAATGCGCATGGCCAGCTCGGTGAACTCGTTGTCGGCCTTGCCGAAGGCCTCGTCGAGGATCACCGGGGCGTACAGGGGCAGACCCCCGTCTCGACCGCCCAGCTGGTAGCGCAGGGCCGCGGCCAGGCAGGTGGTGGCGAGCTTCTCGCGCTGGCCGCCGGACTTGCCGGCGCCGGAGCGGTAGACCTCCAGCTCGCGGCCGTCGGCGTCGAGCTCGCGGCCGATGAACTCCACATGCAGGCGCACGTCGAGCACCTGGGCGCGCCAGCGCTTGTCCTCGGGCTCCTGGCCGGACAGGCGCGCGACGATGGCGGAGAGGGTGTGGAAACGGGCCTCGGCATCGGCGGCGTCGAGGCGGGTCGTCCAGACGTGCTCCAGCACCTCGCGCACCTGTTCGCGGAAGCCGAGCACGTCCGGGAGCTGGCGCTCGCTGACCTGGATCTGCAGGTGGGTGCCGGGGTTGAACTCGGCCTCGGCCAGGCCCTCGTTGACCAGCAGCATCCGCTCGCGGATCTGGCGGCGGGCCTCGTCCACGTAGCGCGACAGGGCAGCCAGGTTCTCGGTGCTCTGGTCCTTGAGCAGGTCGGAGAAGCGCTCCTCGAAGCGCGGCAGGCCGTCCTGCTCGATGCGGGTCAGCAGGGTCAGGTATTCCGGGGCGGAGGCGAGGGTCTCGTCGAGGTCGCCGGCGTCCATGGGCCAGCCGCGGCGAAACGCACCGAACTGGCGCTCCACCAGGGTCGCGAGCCGGTTGCGCTCGTTGAGGTTGCCGGTGCGCTCGCCATTCAGCGCACGCTCCACCTGGCGGGCGCGGGCGTCGAGGTTACTCAGGCTCAGCGGTGCCTGTTCGGCCTCGAAGCGCTCGCCGAGGGCCGCCAGCGGCTCGGGCTCGAGGGACTGCTCGGCGAGGTCCCGGTCGAGTTCGGCCAGGGCGAGGTTGTGCGCGTTGCGGCTGCGATCGATGTCGTCGCGCTGAGCGCGCAACCGATTCAGCTCTGCCTCGGCGGCGCGCAGCGCGGTCCGCGCGGCATCGATCTGCCGGCCGAGTTCCGCCAGGTCGCGGTTGCCCTCGCGCAGGTCGCGCAGCTCCGTCTGCAGGGCCTCGATGAGCTCGAGCTGCGACAGGACGTCGATGTCCTCCCAGCGCAGGTTCATCAGCTGACGGCAGCTCAGGGCGTGCTGGCCGGAGCGGTCGCGGCGCTCGGCCAGGCCCTTGAGCTGTCGGTCGAGCCCGGTGCGCTCGCCCTGAAGCCGGGCGACTGCAGCGCGAAAGTGGTCGAGCTTGTCGCGGTTGTCGAAACCGAGCACCCAGCGGCTGCGGTCGTCGATGCGGTGGCGGTCGTCCTTCTCGTGGCGGGCGCGGTTGTGGCGCACCTGGCCGGTGATGGTGACAGCGCGGTCGGCCTCCTGGAAGGCGCGTAGGTTCGTCGCGCATTGATAGTCGAAGCGGCGGCTCAGCTCATCGAACAGCCAGTCGCGGTAGGGGGAGTCCTTGAGGTCGAGCCGCGCCACCAGCGAGGCCGCAGACAACCGGGTGGTGGTCCGCGCGGCGCCCCGCTCCACGCGATGGTAGACCAGGCGCTGGCCCAGGTGGATCTCGTTGATGTATCGGGAGACGGCGGCGTAGTGACGCTGGTCGACGATCAGCGACAGCGCGAAGTTGTGCAGCACCCGCTCGATGGCGCCGCGCCAGTCGGCCGCGTCGGGCTTGACCTGCACCAGCTCGCCGACGAAGGGCAGCGCCGCCTCGGGCAAGCCGAGCCCGTCGGCGATCCGCGCCCGCAGGGCCAGCATGCGCGACGGGATATTGGAGGGCTGGCGCAGCAGCGCGGTCAGTTCGGCCTCGGCCTCGTTGAGCTCCCCGACCACCAGCCTGTGCCGGTCGCGCACGGCGTCGCGTTCCTGCTCCAGCTGTTCCTGCCGTTGCTGCCAGCGCTCCACCACGTCGCGGGCTCGGTCGGTGAGCGCGGCCAGCGCCTCAGGACTCTCCGGCAGGGTCCAATCGCCGGCGGACCCGGCGCCGGCTCGGTCGCTCGCTGGGAGGTCGGTGGCGGCGTCGGCGGCCAGGTTGCGGCACAGGCGCTCGGCCTCGTTGCGATGACCGAGCCGGCGTCCGCGCTCGCGGGCGGCGCGGTCGATGTCGCTCTCCAGGGCCTCGATGCGCCCGCCGCCTTGGGCGCGGTGGCGCTCCTGCAGCCGGTCGACCTGGGCTCGATCCTGCTCCACCCGGTCCTGCTGCACCGCCTCGCGGTCGGCCAGGGCGCGGTCCTCGGCGGCGAGCCGCGTCAGGTCGGCCTCCAGCAGGTCGCGCCGACGCAAGCGCAGGAAGGGGTCGATGGCGTGCAGTTGGCGATCCAGCCGCAGCAGTTCCTGCTGGACCTCGCCGTGGGCCGCATAGGCATCGCGGGCCGGGGCCAGGACCTCGATCTGCTCGCGGGCGGTGACCACGGCGCGGTGCGCCTGCTCCAGCTCGGCGAACTCGTCCACCAGCCGGTCGGCCACCTCGAAGGTGCGCGGCGGGTCGAGCATGAACTCGCGCAGGAAGCCGTTGAGGTCGCCCAGGTTCTTGGCCGACTGGGTCTTGTGCAGCAGCTTCAGCGCCATGACGGACTCGATGCGCAGCTTGAGCCGCAGCCGCTCGCCATAGCGCTCGTATTCGCTGAAGTGACTGACGTCGGCGAGCCGGCGCTTCAGGCTGCGCAGGTCCAGATCCTCGGCGAAGTCGGCCAGCTCACGCCGGATGTCGAAGGGTCTGTCGGCGATCATGTAGTGACGGCGCAGGTCCGCCGCTGCGTTGCCGCGCCCGCGCAGCCAGAACACCTGCACCAGGCTCACCACCATGCCGTCGCCGTCAGTGTACTCGGCCGCCAGGGCGGACCAGGTGGTGCCGGGCCGCAGGGTGCGAGAGGCGATCTCACCGGTGTCGGCGCTGGACTGATCGGCCCAGGCGCCGCGCACGTAGGTCACCAGGTTGCGGTCGGTGCGGGAGCGGTCGCCCTCGCGGGCGGCGGCGTTGAAACTGGTCCAGCGTGGCGGGATCAGCAGTGCCGTGTAGGCATCCAGCAGGGTCGACTTGCCGGAGCCGGAGCGCCCGACGATCAAGAAGCCGTCGGGCGCAACGGGCACCTGGTGCAGGCCGGCGAAGGTGCCCCAGTTGAACAGGCTGAGCCTGGCGAGGCGGAACTGCTCGTCGTGCCCGGCGCCGCGCCCTGGGGACCTGTCGCGGTGCCCTTCGTGGGCCCTGGCGTCGATCGAGGCGGTCATGGCCGATACTCCTCGGTGTGCTGCGCGGTGCGCTCGGCGCCCGGGTTTGCGGCCAGCGCCGCATAGATGGCGGTCAGCTGCTCCACCTCCTCGGGGCCGAAGATGAGCTTGAGGGTCGCGGAGACCTCGAAGCGGTCCGCATTGCCCTTGAGCGCAGCGAGCAGGCTGTTCCTCTTGGCCTTCTCGATGGCGTTGTGCACACGCCGCTCGAAACCCGCGCGGTCGGTGTTGTCGGCCGGCTCGTAAAGGCGCAGCTGGTCGGCCAGCTCGTCGCGGTCCACCAGCGCCGGCTGCGCGCGCAGCTCCGCCTCCACCAGCACCCGGCGCAGGTAGAGCATCAGCACCGAGTCGATGAAGGTCAAGGGCGAGCGGCGCAGCAGCTTGGGCGCCTCGAGCTCACCGGTGTCGGCCTGGCGGGTGAAGGCGATGCCGCGCTCGGCGTCCAGGATCAGCTCCAGGAACAGGTCCGCCAGGCGCGAGCGGATCGGCGCCTCGTGCTGCAGCAGCGACGGCCACAGCCGCGGGTGGCGGCGCTGCTCCAGCGACGGGCCGGACAGCAGCTGCACCAGAGCGCAGCGCGCCGGCTCCGGCAACTGGCCGGTGTCGCCGGGGTAGAGTCGGCCATCGTCGCTCGCGTCCTGGTCTTGTGCGGGCGCCTGCGGCGGGTAGAGCCCATCACTGGCCGTCGTCATCTGGCGTCACCTCCGTTCGGTGTTCGGCGGCTCTCGGGCCGACTAGGCCCCAGCCGGTCCAGCGCAGTCTCGCACCGATGGTGGCTCATTTCGCGAGCCCTGTGGATACCCGGAGCCGAATACTGGCGTCCGACCGCGCTCCCCCAGCAGCGTGACGATCTGCCCCACAGCGCGCGGAAGTCGATCGCGGACAGCGGGACCGGCTCGGCGACGGCCGCCTTAGGCAGGCCACTGTCGTTACTGGGAGTCGCGCTCGACGTCGAGCACCCAAGGTGCGTTCCGTCCTGCCTGGCGCTCGGGCTTCAGGGGCCACCGAGGATCGGAAGTTTGCGGATACGCAGGCGGGACCCGTCGAGGGTGACCACGGCTCCGCGCGCCAGGTCGTCCTGAATGGTCGGTAGGTTCGCGAGCAGCAATCGAACTTGTTGCGAAGCCCGGCGCGCGGTCGAGCGGCGGAAAAGAATGAATGCGACCGAGGAAGACCATGCGTTGTCGATCAGGAATCGCATGTCGCCGTCAACAGGGGCAACTGGCGCTCGTCCACGGCAAGCGCGGCGAACTGGATCGCTTGACGGCTATCCTCCGGCTGCAAATCGGGAAACTCGGCCAGGATCTCGGCGTCTGGGATGCCTTCCCCTACCATGCCGACAACGGTCGATACGGGGATACGGAGGCCGCGAAGACAGGGCACACCACCCATCTTGTCAGGGTTGATGGTGATTCGGTCGAGCATGTTCGTTCGCTCCGAGACTGGGCTGGGTTGGAGATGTGCACTGTATCGCGCGTTGCTGCAAGGGAAAACTTCGGGCCGATACAAGGGGTGCGACCGAAACTGACGCGCCGGCCGAATCAGTCACGCGGCTTGCTTGATGTAGTCGTCCCAGTAGGCGTCCCAGCGGTTGTTGGCGCGATTGAG
>JANQFX010000116.1 GCA_028277725.1 Thiohalocapsa sp. | reverse complement strand
ACAACTCCTTGGAATAGAGTGACTATTCCGCGTCGTTGTGCCTTGCTGGACACCACGCGGGACGCACCCTGACGACCGTCCAACTGCTCTTTCTAGGATAACGTGAGGACGCGCGCCCGGGAGGACATCGGGCGCGGTTCGCCCATCCGCGCCGAGCCGAGAGGATCGAGCCAGAGTTCCGTCAGAACAGCTTCATCACTGAATCCAGCCCGCGCTTGAGGGCGCCGCCGCGGTCGATATCTGCCAGCGCAACGGCGGGGACGCGAATGATCTCGATGTCGCCGAGGGTGCAGACGATCTCCCCGACGATATCGCCCCAGGCAACGGGGGCGACGATGTCCGGCACCGGCTCCAGCCGCGCGCTGAGGTCGTCGTAGCGCCCGCGCGGGATCGTGATATACAGATCGCGAGCCGGTCCCACCGGCAGCTCGTTCTTGTCGCCACCCCAGACACGCAGCCGTTCGACCGGCAGACCGCCCGGATAGGGTCGATGGGTCTCGAAAAAGCGGAATCCGTAGTTGAGCAACGCCTGGCTGTCGGCGACGCGCTTCGCGTCGCTGCCGGTGCCCATCACCACCGAGATGAGCCTGCGACCGTCACGCTCGGCGGAGGAGACCAGGCAATAGCCAGCCGCCTCCGTATGTCCGGTCTTGATGCCGTCGACGCTCGGATCGAGCTTCAGCAACCGGTTCCGATTGGACTGCTGGATCTCGTTGAAGGTGAACTCTGGGATCGCGTACCAGGCGTAATAGTCGGGAAACTCGCGAATGATGGCAGCGCTGACCTTGGCGATGTCGCGCGGGGTGCTGTAGTGCTCCGGGTCGGGCAGACCGGTCGCGTTGACGAAGTTGGACTGCGTCATGCCGAGACGCTGTGCGTGGCGGTTCATCAGTCTGGCGAAGGCGGACTCGGTGCCGGACACGCGCTCGGCCAGCGCGACGCTGGCGTCGTTGCCGGACTGCACGATCATGCCCTTCAGCAGATCCTCGACGCTGACCTGTTTGCCGACCTCGATGAACATCCTGGACCCCTGGGTGCGCCAGGCGTCTTCGCTGACGGTGACCATATCGTCCAGGGTCAGATTGCCGTCGGCGAGCTCCCGGAAGACCACGTAGGCGGTCATGATCTTGGTCAGACTCGCCGGTTCGAGGCGCTCGGTCGAGGCCTCCTCGGCGAGAACGACGTCGCTGTTGTAGTCGAGCAGCAGATGGCCCCGGGCGTTCAGGCTCGGCGGCTCCCGGACGATCATCGACTCACCGCCGCCCTGAACCGGAGGGAGCGGCGCTTCGGCAAGGGCGGCGGCCGCGCCGACCGCCAGGGTCACGAGCAGGTACGGGAATAGGGGCAAGGGCGGAGGCAGAAGAGAGGCGAGCAGGGCCTTACGCATCGGGGCAGTCCTAGGGCCTGAAGGGGGCGCCGCGCTGCAGATGCTTCATGACGGTGTACGAACACCGTCCTGATGGCTCGGCGCAGCCTGGTATTGGGTTTGGCCGCATTCTACCTCGGCAGGCTCGCCGACAAAGGCCCGCGGCGGAGCGTTTCCGGATCGGCCAGACCACCGAACCGCTCCGGGTGCGAGGGGAAGGGTAGCTTCAGCGGAAGGCGCGCGCTTCGACGCCGAGTGGGATCAATGCGGCACCACGAGCGACGGACCGATACCGAGGCCATTCAACTGGTTGGACAGCTGCTCCGCGTCGGAGCGGGAGTCGACCGGCCCCACCCGCACCCGGTAGAGCCGAGCGGCGCCTTCGGACGCGGCGGCGTCGACGGTAACGGGCGCGGAGAGCTGGCCCTGGAGGCGGCGGCGCATCTCATCGGCGTTCTTCCGCGCGCCGAAGGCGCCGACCTGCAGCGAATAGCCGCCACCGGTCGTGGCCACCGCGGAGCGCGCACGTGGGGGCTCGTCGCTCGCCGCAGCGGGGATCATCGACGGCGTTGCGCTGGCTACGGACCGGTTCCGCGTAGACGCCGATGCTGCTCTGGCGGAACGCGTCGGCTTGGCCTCCGCGGCGGTGGCGCTGGCACGATAGCGCTCCAGCTCCACCTGCGCGACCGCGATGGACTTGGGTGGCTTGCCGGCGTGGTCACGCGGGTCGATGGAGGTCACCTGCACCCGCGCCGTGCCCTTGCGATCGACGCCTAGGTGCTTGGCGGCCGCGTAGGAGAGGTCGATGATGCGATCGCCGACGAAGGGGCCCCGATCGTTGATCTTGACGATGAGGTTGCGCCCGTTCTCCAGGTTGGTCACCAGGGCATAGGTCGGCAGCGGCAGCGTCTTGTGCGCGGCCGTCATCTGGTGCATGTCGTAGATCTCGCCGCTGGAGGTCTTCTTGCCATGGAACTTCGGGCCATACCAGGACGCGATGCCACGCTCGGTGTGGCCACGGCTACTCGCCTTGGGGTAGTAGGTCTTACCGAAGACGACATAGGAGCGCATGTTGCCGTAGCGGGCCTTGGGCTCGGCCTTGGGTTTGGCGCCGGCGACCTGATCGATCCGCACCTGACCCTCTTTCGGTGCGCCGCCGCAACCGCCGAGCGCCAGCGCGATGGCGACGAGGACTGCACAGAGGACTGGGCAGAGGATCAGTGCCGCACGGCGGTTGTAGGGTGCCGTCGGCGGATGTTCAGTCGGCTGCGGCATCGTCGGCCTCTCCCGCGGAGCGGTCCGCGATCCGACGACTCAACTGGAAAACGGCCATCGCGTACAGGTTGCTGTGGTTGTAGCGGGTGATGGCGTAGAAGTTCTCGAAGCCGAGCCAGTATTCGGTATCGACGCCATCGAGCGCGATCAGCGTTGCGAGCAGGTTCGACGGGACCTCAGCGGGCAGGGCTTGCGCGGGCTCGACCCCCGCCGCCGCGAGCCGCGACAGGCTCTGCTCGGGGCGAACCGGGCGCTTCTCGGCGACGGGGATGCCGGCGGGTCGTCCGGCATCGAGGCTCGCTGGCACCGCGATCGGCGCCCCGCGCCGCCAGCCGTGCAAGGCAAGGTAATTGCCGACACTGCCGATCACATCCTCGTTGCTCTCCCAGAGGTCCTTGCGTCCGTCCTGGTCGAAATCGACAGCGTAGGCGCGGTAGCTGGAGGGGATGAACTGCGGCGTGCCGACCGCACCGGCATAGGAGCCGGTGACCGTCAGGGGATCGATTCCCTCTTCCCTGGTCAAGCGCAGGAACTCGCCGAGCTCCTTGCTGAAGAAGTCGGCACGCCGCGGAAAGGCGAAGCCGAGGGTACTCAGGGCATCCAACACCCGGTGCTTCCCGAGGGTGCCGCCGTAGTTGGTTTCGATGCCAACGATCGCCGTGATGACCTCCGGCGGCACGCCGTAGGCCGCCTCGGCACGCTTCAGGATAGCGGCATTCCGGCGCAGGAAAGTGACGCCGCCATCGACGCGCTCCTCGGTCAGGAACAGTGGTCGGTAGACCCGCCAGGGCTTGGCCTCATAGGGCCGGTTCATGGCGTCGATGATGTCCTGTCGATAGCGGGCCTCGGCCATCAGCGCGGCGAGTTCATCCTGGCTGTAGCCGAGCTCCGAGGCCTGACTCGCGACGAAGCCGCGAACGCCCGACTCGAAGGCGGCGGGGGCGGCGCTCGCAACGCCATTGGACACGAGCGCCAACGTGAACACCGCTGCGCCCAAGGGCATGGTCACACCGAAGCGGGTGTGGAGACGAGACGAGGTCATCGGCGCAGATGCTTGTCGCAAGAGTTTGATAACTTGGATTGAGTATACGCCAGAAGGCATTCATCCAAAATGCTTTTTCAGATGGAATCAAGCCGGCATTTCCACGCTGCCAGCCTGATCGAGAACCCGGCCTGGGCCGCACTGTACGTCACGCCGACTGCTCGTCCGCGCAAGTGCGGGACAACCGGATGATCCGCAGAGGGCGAAGGAACGAATATGGATCGAGACGACGCGGCATAGGCCGATGGGTCTAGGCGCGCACAGGGAAGGGGCGTCAGCAGCGGGAGGGGAGTCGCTCCCGAGGGCGGGCGGGCGCGCCGCGGGCAGCTCGGCCCGTGGCGCTGAATGGACGGGAATCAGACGTTGCGCGCGTCCATCATGCGCTCGATGATCGGCTGCAGGATGACCTCCATCGCGAAGCCCATCTTGCCGCCGGGTACCACCATGGTGTTGCGGCGCGACATGAAGGAGTCGTGGATCATGCTCAGAAGATAGGGGAAGTCCACCTCGAGCTTATCCGGGTCCTGGAAGCGGATGATGACGAAGCTCTCGTCCGGCGACGGGATGTCCCGGGCGATGAACGGGTTTGAGGTATCCACCGTCGGCACACGCTGGAAGTTGATGTCCGTCAGCGAGAACTGCGGCGTGATGTGGCAAATGTAGTCCGGCATCCGGCGCATAATGGTGTCGACGATGGCCTCGGCGGAGTAGCCCCGCTCGGCGTTGTCGCGATGGATCTTCTGAATCCACTCCAGGTTGACGATGGGCACCACGCCGACACCGAGGTCCACGTGCTGCGCCACATCGGCGCCGGCGGCCTTCACCAGACCGTGCAGGCCCTCGTAGAAGAGCAGGTCGGTCCCCTCGGGCACATCCTCCCAAGGCGTGAACTGGCCGGGTTCCAGATTGGTGTCGAGGCGGGCGTTATGTTCTTCCGCCTCTTCTTGGCTATGGATGTAGTAGCGCTTTCTGCCGCCACCGGACTCGCCGTAGGTTGCGAACAGTTCTTCGAGCAGGTCGAAACGGTTCGCCTCCGGACCGAAATGGCTCAGGTTATGGTGTTCCTCCGCAGCACGGGCCATTTCGGCCTTCATTGCCTTACGGTCGTAGCGATGGAAGCTATCGCCCTCGATGACCGCTGCCTTGATGCCGTCGCGGTAGAAGATGTGCTCGAAGGCGCGCTTGACCGTGGTCGTGCCGGCGCCGGAAGAACCGGTGACGGCAACGACAGGATGCTTCTTGGACATGGTGAACTCCCCGTCTTTATGGATTAGGGCCTCGGTCCGTGTCGGACGGAACCTCGCAAGGGCTCGCAGGGCGGCATGAACTAGGGCCGCCGGGCGCATGGCCTCGACCCCCATAACCGCTGATCATGGACCGTCGGCGGACAGTGATTGCCGCCCAGGCTCTGGTGAGAATGCAGAATTTCTAATATAGCACGGCGGGCGGAGCTGCACCCGAGCGCGATTGGCCGTGCCCGGGTTGTGGGAACAACGCTGAACGGGCCGATGGCCATGGAGGGCCATCGACACGGGTCGGGGAAGAGTCAGGAGTGAGCGCGGCCGACGGACGAGCGCAAGCGGCGAGCGTCGAGGACCGTTCGATCAGGCGGCGCTGGGTGTGCCCTCCGCGGGCGCTTGGCTCGAGGCCTTGGCCTCGACGCGCCTTCGCTTGAACCTCGCAATGCGCTTGTCGGCGATGTTCTTGAGCGCGATCAGCAGGCCCAGGCCGATAAAGGCCCCCGGCGGCAGGATCGCGAGCAAGGCGCCCTGGAAATCGGGGCCGAGGTCGAGTCCGAAGCCGCGGGCGCCCTCACCCAGTAAGAGATGCGCCTGGTAGAAGAGCGTGCCCTGCCCAAGGAACTCGCGGATACCACCCAACACCATCAGCACCAGCGAGAAGCCGACACCCATGGCCAGCCCGTCGACGATCGCCCGGTCCAGCCGCGCCTTGGACGCGAAGGCCTCCGCGCGACCGATGATGGCGCAGTTGGTGACGATGAGGGGAATGAACAGCCCGAGCACCAGGTAGAGCTCATAGAAGGCGGCCTGCATGGTCAGCTCGACGGCCGTCACGAAGGACGCGATGACGAGCACAAAGACGGGCAGTCGGACCTCCGGGCGAACCAGATTGCGGATCAGCGAAATGGTGGCGTTGGACAACACCAGCACCGTGGTGGTCGCGAGCCCCATGCCGAGGCCGTTGGTCGCTGTGGTCGTCACCGCCAGCAGCGGGCAGAGCCCGAGCATGGCGACCAGGGCCTGGTTGTTGGTCCAGAGCCCGTCGGTGATGAGCCCGCCGTATCCTTGCTCGGCCATCAGCCGGCCTCCGCCGGGGCGCTCGGGGCAACCGCCGCCTGCGTCGGCGCGGCGGTGGGGCCGGCGTCGGGGATCGCGCGATCCTGCGCCGGCGTGCGTTCCAGGTCGGGCGGCAGATACAGGGCCTCGCCCTCGCGCTCGACGAACATCAGCGTGTTCTTGACTGCATTGACGATGGAGCGCGGCGTAATGGTGGCGCCGGTGAACTGATCGAACACGCCACCGTCGCGCTTCACATGCCAATGCTCGGGGGCCGGGTCGTCGAGGGACTTGCCATTGAACTGCTCGATGATCCAGTCGTCCTTCTTCTCGTCGATCTTGTCGCCGAGGCCGGGGGTCTCATGGTGCTCCAGCACCCGCACGCCGCCGAGTCTGCCATCCGCCAACACCGACACCAGGAGCCGGATGGGGCCCGCGTAGCCGTCCGGCACCACCGGCTGCAGCACGACCGCCACGGGTCCACTGTCCCCACGAACCCGGAAGACCTCGGTCTGCTCAGTGCCGAGTAGGTCCGGATCACTGACCTGGATACGATCCTCGAGCGGATCATTGGCCATCTGCTCGGCGGGGACGATCGCACGCAACTTGGCGAGCATGGCCTCGCGCTGGTTCTCGGCGATCCGTTCTGCCGTGACCTCGTGGGTCATGGCGACGAGACCGACCCCGCCAACGGCGAAGCTGCCGAGGATCAGGGCGGCGATCAGGATGGGTCCCTTGTTCATGGTGTGGACTGCCTCTTGCGGTCGATGTCTCGAAGGTCCGGGTGCTAGCCGCCGACACGACGACGGCCGGCGCACCAACGGACGCTTGTTTGCACTAGTTCTGCGGCTGCCCTCAAGCGCGTCGGCGCTGGCCAAAGACCCGGGGCTGCGTGTAGTGGTCGATCATGGGCGCGGCGATGTTGAGCAGCAGCACCGAGAAGGCCACCGCGTCCGGGTAGCCGCCCCAAGTGCGGATCACGAACACCAGCACGCCGATCAGGAAACCATAGATCAGTTGGCCGCGCGTTGTGGTGCAGGCGCTGACCGGGTCGGTGGCAATGAAGAATGCGCCGAGGATGGCGGCTCCCGAGAACAGATGGAAGGCGGGGAACGGATAGGTCTGCGGATCGAGCAGCCAGAAGGCACCGGAGGTCAGCAGCAACCCGCCGAGCATGGCGACGGGAATGTGCCAGGTGATGACCCGCCGCCAGATCAGATACAGGCCACCGAGCAGGAACCAGTTGGCCACCCACTCCCAGCCGCGACCGCCGAAGTCGCCCCAGAGCGGGCTGCTGGCACGGATCTCATCGATCCCCATGCCCTGATCGAGCTTGGTACGCATCTCGTCCAGGGGTGTCGCGGCGCTAATGGCATCCCAGGTCTGCTCCGGCGGCAGCGCACCGGTGAAGATGAGCCGTGCCGAGTCCAGGAACGACAGCGCGCTCAGGCCCTGGGCGTCCAACACCTCCGGCAGGTTCGGCGGCAGCCAGGTGGTGGTCGCCACCGGATAGGAGATGAGTAGGAACACGTAGCCCGCCATCGCCGGGTTGAACGGGTTGTAGCCGATGCCGCCGTAGAGCTGCTTGACAATGACGATCGCGAACAGAATCCCGAGTAGCGTCAGCCACCAAGGCAGGGTCGGCGGCACCGTGAGCGCGAACAGGAGCGCGGTGACCACAGCACTGTAGTCACTGATCGCTGGCAACACCGGGCGCCCGCGGAGCTTCATGACGAGTGCTTCGGCGGCGACGGCGAAGACCACCGCCAGGGCCATGTTGATCAGCACGCCCCAACCAAAGAACCAGACCATCGCCAGGGTGCCCGGCACCATGGCCAGGCACACCTGAAGCATCACCGCGTCGACACGGTTGATGCGCGTGGCGTGCGGCGAAGAAACGAAACCCGAGCTTGCCTGCATTACTGACTCTCCGCCCTGACCTCAGGCCGCGCCTGCGGGCTCCTGGCGGGCTGCGCGGCAACCGCACCTGTGTTGTTGGGGGCCCGCGGCGCCTTCTCCGCCGCGGTCTTGTCTACTGCTACCTCGTCCACCGGGGCCTTGCGCACCGGGGCCTTGTCCACCGAGGCCTTAGCCTCCCGGACCTTGTCCGCCGGCGCTTTGCTTTCCGGTGCCTCTTCGGTGGGTTTCGCACCGGCATCGGCCTGCTCCCCGGCACGCTTCTGCGCCGCGCGCTCGCGGGCGGCCTTAATGGCGGCCTGCTTGGCGTCCTGACCCGCACCGCCCTTGGCAGCAACGGCTTCCTTCTTCTTGCGCAGGCGCGCCTTGCGCTCGCGCTCCAGTCGTTCTAGCCGGGCCTCGCGTGCGGCATGGCGCTCGCGGGCATGCTCCGATGCGCGCTTCTCGCGCTCGCGCGCCCAGCTCTCGGTCTTGGCGTAGCGGTAGTACTGGACCAGTGGGATGTGCGATGGGCAAACCACGGCGCAGCATCCACACTCGATGCAATCGAACAGGTTGTAGTCCTGAACCTTGTCCAGGTCCTTGGCGCGGGCATGCCAATAGAGCTGCTGCGGCAGCAGATTGGCCGGGCAGGCCTCGGCGCAGCGGCCGCAACGGATGCACGGCTGCGGCTCGCCCGGATCCGGGCTCTCGTCCGGGGTCAACGCCAGGATGCAGTTGGCCGCCTTGGTGATGGGCAAGGCGTCATCATCGATGCGAAAGCCCATCATAGGGCCGCCTACCACGAGCTTCTCCAGCTCGCCGACGTAGCCGCCGCTAGCCGCTACCAGGTCCGCCGCCGGCGTGCCAATACACACGCGGTAGTTGCGAGGCTCGGCCACAGCACGACCCGTTACCGTCACGTAGCGTTCGATCAGCGGACGCCCCCGCAGCACCGCGTCGGCGACCGCGCAGGCGGTGCCGACGTTCTGGCAGACGACACCGATCTGCGCCGGGATGCCGTGGCTCGGCACCTCCTTACCGGTGAGGATGCGGATGAGCTGCTTTTCGCCGCCGCTCGGATAGAGGGTCGGGATCTCGACCACGCGCAACCGGTCGGCCGCCTCGCCGAGGCGCCCGCGCGCCGCCACGACCGCCTCGCGCATGTCGGCAATGGCCTTGGGCTTGTTGTCCTCGATCCCGATCAGGCAGCGCTTCGCGCCGACGATGCGGAGCATGACGCCGATGCCGTCGACGATATCCGCGGCGCGCTCGCGCATCAGTAGGTCATCGCAGGTGATGTAGGGCTCGCACTCGGCGCCGTTGATGACCAAGGTCTCGATGGGTTGATCCGGTCCCGGATTCAGCTTGACGCTGGACGGGAAGGACGCCCCGCCCATGCCGACGATGCCGCTCTGGCGGATGCGCTCGCGCAGCGCGGCCGGGTCGCGTTGCTGGAAGTCCGGCATGGGTTCGGGCAGCTCGCCCCAGGCGTCCGCGCCGTCGGTATCGATGACGACGCAGGGCGCCCTCAGACCGGAGGGGTGTGGAATCGGCCTTAGCTCGATGGCGCTGACCACACCGGAGCTGGGCGCATGCACCGACGCACTGACGTAGCCCTGCGGCTTGGCCAACATCTGGCCCTTGAGCACGCGCTCGCCGACCTTGACCACCACATCCGCCGGGGCGCCGATGTGTTGCTGCAGCGGCACCACGAGTTGTGCCGGCAGGGGCGCCCGCACGCTCGCTGCTGCGTTGGAAAGGGCCTTTTCGTCCGGCAGATGCACTCCGCCGTGGAAGCGCCAGAGGCGCTGCCGGTTAGGATTAAGAACGGAAAACAACATGGCTTCAGCTAGGCTCCGCCGCTTGCCGGCGTGTCATTCTGTGCGTTTGTGCGGCGGTGAGCGCCGCCCTTATCCCCCGATGCGCCGCGGGGGCAGCGGGCATCAGGCGGCCTCTCGCTGCTCTTCGATGTCCGAGCCGACGGCCTGTCCGGGGCGCGACGAGGCCACCCGCAGCGGCATCGGATAGGGCCACTTCCAGGTCGAGACCGTTTCCGGTACAGGCTCCATCAGGATGCAGTCCACCGGACAGCTGTCGAGGCAGAGCTCGCAGCCGGTGCACTCGACAGAGAGGACGCCGTGCAGCTGCTTGGTCGCTCCGACGATGGCGTCCACCGGACAGACCGTCAGGCACTTGGTACAACCGATGCAGCTGTTCTCGTCGATCACCGCGACGGCCTTGGGCTTCTCGACCACCTCGCCGACCTCGACCGGCTCACGCCCGAGCAGATCGGCGATGGCCAGCATGGTCGATTCGCCCCCGGGCGAGCACAGGTTGATCTCGGCCTCGCCGTTGGCTACGGCCTCGGCAAAGGGCCGGCACCCAGGGTAACCACACTGGCCGCACTGGCTCTGGGGCAGCAGCGCGTCCACCTGGTCGGCAATGGGATCGCCCTCGACGTGGAAACGGATGGCCGTATACCCCAATAGCAGACCGAACGTGGCGGCCAGCAGGGCGATGGCGACGATGGCTGTCAACATGGCCTGTACTCCGATGCAAAGGGGCCAACCGCCGGCGTTGCGGCCGGCGGCAGCGCGTGACTCAAACCGATACCAAACCGGCAAAACCCATGAACGCGAGCGACATGAGCCCCGCGGTGACCAGCGCGATGGAACTCCCCTGGAAGGGCTCGGGCACGTCCGCGACGGCGACGCGCTCGCGCATGGCGGCGAACAGCACGAGCACCAACGAGAAGCCGATGGCGGCGCCGAAGCCGTACAGGGCGGATTCCAAGAAGCCGCGCTGCTCCTGCAGGTTCAGGAGCGCCACGCCGAGCACCGCGCAGTTGGTGGTGATCAGGGGCAGGAAGATCCCGAGGACCTGGTAGAGCACCGGGCTAGTCCGGTGCATCACGGTCTCGGTGAACTGCACCACGACCGCGATGACCAGGATAAAGGCGATGGTGCGCAGATACTCGATGCCCAGGGGTTCCAGCAGATACTCGTTCACCAGCCAGGAGGTGATCGCGGAGAGCGTCAGCACGAAGGTAGTCGCCAACCCCATGCCGATGGCCGTCTCCAGCTTCTTGGAAACACCCATAAAGGGGCACAGCCCGAGGAACTTGACCAGCACGAAGTTGTTCACCAACACGGTGCTGACGAGGATCAACGCGTACTCGGCCATGGGTTTCGGGACAACTCAAAGGATCTGAAAAAACTGTTGGGCACAGGCGCAGGGTTCGGCACGACTCAGCCAGACCCTACCCGCCAGATGGCGCAACGATTGTCGGGTTATTACCCATCGTCGCATTCTAGACAGATTTGTGCAATGCAACATTGCGATACTGCAACGGCTTCGAGCACCCGGCCCGGCGACACCACGCCCGGCACCCAACGGTGGACGAGGGCCGAGCCCCCTCCGGACCAAGCTTGGGAATGCTAGCAGCCGATAGATCCCGCGGCGTTGATCGCCATCACGGCCCCAGCCTATTACCTACTATTTTACTCGGCGAAAGCGCAACCCCAACCCATCCGGTCCCATGGGAAAAGTCGGCGTCGTTTGCGCAACCTATGCGCGCTAGTAACGAGGACAAGAACCATCTCTGCAGTTGGCCTGACGCGCACCGCCCTGCTATTTTTCGCGCCTTTTGGTGATGACTGCATCGCTCCCGCCCGCTCCAGAGCACCATTGGAGACGTACCCGCGAGACACATCGGTCAGACGCACCACCCACACGCGGCCCCGCCCTGCCACCGATCCGCCCGGCCCTCCGATACCACGCCCATGTCCCCCAGCAGTCACCCATCTGCGACCCCGTTGCACCCGCCCGGCGAAGCCCTGCGCCGGCTGCGCGCCACAGCACCGTTGGTACACAACATCACCAACTTCGTCGCCATGAATCCGATGGCGAACATCCTGCTCGCCGTCGGCGCCTCACCGGCCATGGTACATGCCGTGGAGGAGACCGCCGAGTTCGCGCTCCTGGCCGATGCCCTGACCATCAACATCGGTACCCTGTCGCCAATCTGGGTCGAGGGGATGCTCGCGGCGGCGCGGGCCGCATCCCAGGCGGGCAAACCCTGGGTGCTGGACCCGGTAGCCGCGGGCGCGACCTCACTGCGCCGCGACGCCTCCGCCAGGCTGCTGGCCCTGGGGCCGACGGTGGTGCGTGGCAACGCCTCCGAGATCATGGCCCTTGCCGGTGATGGCAACGCCGGCAAGGGCATCGACTCGGCGGACCCGGTCGCGGCCGCCGAGGACGCGGCCCGAGCGCTGGCACAGCGCTCCGGCGCCGTGGTCACCGTCACCGGCGAGATCGACTATGTCACCGACGGCAAGCAGGCCGCGCGCATCGCCAACGGCCACCCGATGATGCCGCAGGTCACCGCGCTCGGTTGCTCGCTGACCGGCGTCGTCGGGGCCTTTCTGGGCTCGGGCTCCACGCCCTTCGATGGCGCGGTATCCGCCCTCGCCTACTACGGGCTCGCTGGAGAGCGCGCGGCCGTCGGTGCCGAAGGCCCGGCGAGCTTCGCGATCTACTTCATCGACGCCCTGGCGACCATGAGCGCGCAGGAACTCGACGACGACGCCCGCATCGCACCTTTCGACCTGCCGGACGACACCACCGAGGAGCCCACCGCATGAACCGCCCCGTCGACCTCTCGCTATACCTGGTCACGGACCCCGACCTGTGCGCTCGCCGCGGCCTCGTCGAGACCGTGGTCGCCGCCGTGCGCGGGGGCGTCAGCGTCGTGCAACTGCGCGACAAGCGTGCCTCCGACGCGGACCTCATCGCGCAAGGGCGCGCGCTCACCGACGCCCTCGCCGGCAGCGGGGTGCCACTGATCATCAACGACCGCATCCAGGTTGCCGCCGCCATCGGCGCAGCCGGTGTACATATCGGCCAGGGCGACGACAGCGTCGCCCGTGCCCGTGCCCTCTTGGGTGCCGAGGCCGTCGTCGGGCTGTCCATCCAGACCCCCGACCATGCAAGCAAGCTCGACCCCGACGACGTCGACTACGTCGGCATCGGGCCCGTGTTCGCCACCACCACCAAACCCGACCACGCTCGCCCACTCGGCTTCGACGGCCTTGCCGAGGTGCGCGCCGCGACCCCGCTGCCCGCGGTGGCCATCGGCGGTCTCAAGGCCCAGCACGTCGGCTCGGTCCTGCGGGCGGGCTGTGATGGACTCGCACTGGTCTCCGCCATCTGCGCCGCAGCCGACCCGGAGGCCGCCGCGACCGAGCTGCGCCGCATCCTGGACAAGGCCGCTGCAACGGCCTCTGCCGATGGCGGGAGCACCGCATGACCGCGCCCCGCATCAAGAATGTCCTCAGCATCGCCGGCTCGGACCCGAGTGGTGGCGCCGGCATCCAGGCGGACATCAAGGCCATCTCCGCCAACGGCTGCTATGCCATGGCCGCCATGACCGCGCTGACGGCCCAGAACACCGAGGGTGTCAGCGCCATCCAGTTGCTGGAGCCCGGGTTCGTCGCCGAGCAGATCGACGCCGTCTTCCGGGACATCGAGGTGGACGCGGTCAAGATCGGCATGCTCGGCGACGCCGCCATCACCACCGCCGTCGCCGATGCCCTGCTGCGGCAACGGGATCTCAAGCCGCCTCGGCATGTCGTCCTGGACCCCGTCATGGTCGCCAAGGGCGGCGACCGCCTGCTCGCCGAGGCCGCCGTCACGGCACTGCGCGAACACCTGCTGCCGCTGGCCACGGTGATCGTGCCGAACCTGCCCGAGGCCGCCGAGCTGCTCGGGCTGCCGGAACCCAAGACCCGCGCCGACATGGCATCCATGGCCACCGCGCTCCATGCCCTGGGCCCGCCGGACGGGTCCGGCGCGGTCCTGCTCAAGGGCGGGCACTTACCAGGTCCCGAGAGCCCGGACCTGCTCGCCACCGCGGAGGGCGAGTTCTGGTTTGAGGCCGAGCGCCTGTTCACCCGCAACACTCACGGCACCGGTTGCACCCTCTCCTCCGCTCTCGCCGCCCGGCTCGCCGTCACCGGCGACATCCGCACCGCGGTCGAGCAGGCCAAGGCTTACATCGACGGGGCCATCGCCGCCGCGGACCAGCTCGACGTCGGCCAGGGGCACGGCCCGACCCACCACTTCCACGCCCTCTGGCGCTGACTCAAGCATCGGCGGGTGCGAACGGTTGCGCCTGCAGGACCGCTGTCGGAACACCGTCGGCTTGGCCCCACGCAATCGCGCGCGGGACTGGAGGGCAATCCGGAATCATTGCGAGATGGCCGATTCCAGCATACTCGATTCGGCAACGGGTGAGACAATCACGCGTCCTGCTGCGAACCTGGAGATGCCGAGATCTCCAGGGAGCGCAGATACTGGAGCAATAGCCGTTTGGTCCCGGATGATTACTGTCCAAAAAAGAGCTAAGCTCTCTTGTTGCCCAGAGGCGCTCTGGAGCGCCAGTACGTTGTCAGCGAGGAGACGGTGGCGAAGTGGCGCAAGGAGATACCGGCACGGCGCTGCAGCACCTAAGATGCCTTTCTCACCCAGCAGCCGGGAGAGGCCAGCGCCCTCTATTACGCGGCCATTGCACACCTGCATCGGGGACAGGGGGATGCGGCGGAACCCCTGCTCGCCGCCCTGCGCAAGTCACGACCACAGGACGTCCAGGTTGCGACCTTGCTGGCGCGGGTGTGGCTGGAGTGCGGCGACGACGCCGCCGCTGAGCGACGCTTCCAGCCCTTCCTGGCTGCATCGAACTCGGCATCGGAACTGCTCCGGCTTCATACCCATGGCTCGGCATGCGCAGGGCCTCGAGGTCGATGATGTGCCGACTGTCCGCGCTGCTGGTGCGCAATGACCCGCGCGAGGCCCTGCGCCTGGCCAAGCTCGCCCAGATTGCACAACCCGACGACGCCGACGACGCGGCCCGGCGCCTCAAGCCGCTGCTCGGTCTAGACTCCCCCGAGGGCGTTGCCGCCCGCAGCCCAAATGTACCACTGACGGCCGATCGGTCACCGCGACAGGCGTCCCCCGCGCGCTAGGCCCAGCCCTTGCGCCGCATCGCAGCTCAAGGGCACCTCGAAATACTCGAGGTGCCCGTGCGGGGCAGGATGCCCCGCCATTGTTCAAGCGCCCAAGCGCTTGAACAATGGAGCGAAGCGGAAAC